>VFZG01000022.1 GCA_016871275.1 Acidimicrobiia bacterium
TGATTGAGGGCAGCACCGTGACGCTGGTCGTCACGATCGCCTACGAGGGATCGCCGATGGTGATTACCTACACCGGCAAGATCGACGGCGCGAAGATGTCCGGCGAAGCCGACTTCGGCGGCATGGCCACCGGCACCTGGTCGGCGGTGGCGTCGAAGTAAGACAGGGGCTTAGGGGGTTAGGGGCGTAGGGCCTCGTGACCTCGCCAGCGTCGGCGTGTAGGCCGGCGCTTTGCGCGCTTTCGTGGCCTGCTCGAGGGCGTAGGCGAACCCGATCAGCTCGCCTTCGGCGTAGGCACGGCCCATGAACGTCAGCCCCAGCGGCAGGCCGTGGCTGTCGCCAATCGGCACGGTGATGCTTGGAGTGCCGGCCACGGCCGCCATGCCGTAGCCGGCGCCGACGAAGTGGTCGCCCAGCACATGATCGGTCGGCCAGGTCGGCGACATGCTCGGCGCGATCACGGCATCGAGCGTGCCGTGGGCCTTCGCGCCCTCGAGTGTCGCCAGCAGTCCGTCCTGCCCCGCCAGCCGGCGCGCGGCGTTCCGGGCCTTCGTATAGGCCACCTCGGTGAGCGGACCCTTGGCTTGCGCCTGCTCGAAGATCTCCTGCCCGAAGAACGGCATCACCTGCTGCGCGTTCGCCTTGTTCCAAACGATCAGCGCCTCGAGCGACGCGTGCGCCGCCTGGGCGTTCTTCAGGTAGGCGTTCAGCCCGTCCTTGAATTCGTAAAGCAGCACCTCGAACTCGGGCCCGTTCCACTGGTTGTAGGTGGGCACCTTCACGTCGACCACTTCGCCACCACTCGCCTTGATCGCCGCCACCGCCTTCATCGCCGCCGCATCGACGTCCGGGTGATAGCCCATCGCCTGCCGCAACAACCCAAAGCGCTTGCCTTTCAGCGCATCCGCCTTGAGGAACGTCGAGTAGTCCGCGGCGACCTTGCCCTCGGCGGCGGGTCCCGATGGATCGGCGGCATCGACGCCGGCCATCGCCGTCAGCAACAGCGCGGTATCCGCCACGGTCCGCGACATGGGACCGGCGGTGTCCTGCGAGATAGCAATCGGGATGATGCCGGTGCGGCTGACCAGGCCGACGGTAGGCTTCAGCCCCACCAGGCCGTTCACGGATGCCGGGCAGACAATACTGCCGTCCGTCTCGGTGCCGACGCCAATCGCCGCCAGGCTGGCCGCGATTGCCGCGCCCGTGCCCGAGCTTGAGCCGCATGGATTGCGATCCAGCACGTACGGGTTCTTGGTCTGGCCGCCGCGCGAGCTCCAGCCTGATGATGAGCGCGTCGATCGAAAGTTCGCCCACTCGCTCAGGTTCGCCTTGCCCAGAATCACCGCGCCGGCATCGCGCAGCCGCGTCACGATGAACGCGTCGGCGGCCGGGCGATGGTCGGCCAGCGCGAGCGAGCCGGCGGAGTTCACCATGCCCGCCACATCGACGTTGTCCTTGATCAAGACGGGAATGCCGTGCATCGGCCCGCGCACCTTGCCGGCCTTCCGCTCGGCATCCAGCGCCGCCGCATCGGCGGCCGCGTTCGGATTGAGCTCGATCACCGCATCCAGCTTCGGCCCCGCATCGTCTATCTGGGCGATGCGATCGAGATACGCCCGGGTCAGCACCTCGGACGCCAGGCTGCCGTTGGCCATGCGGTCGCGCGCGTCGGCCGCGCTCAGCTCGACGACGTCGAGGGCAGGCTGGGCGGGTGGAGCCGGTGAAGGCGAGCACGCCCAACTGGCAACTGCCAACAGGAAAACTGCCAACTTCTTCGTCATGTCGTTTTGCCCAATCGTTGCATCATCTGCTGTCCGAAGGCAGCGCCCTTGCCCTCGTCTTCGTGCTTGAAATACACGAAGACGTCTCTGGCGGTGGCGCTCAGCGCTGCCGCGGCCTCGGTCCATTTGGCAATCTCGGCGTCACCGTAGCCTTCGTCGCGAAGCCGGAAGTAGGCGTAGTCCGCCGTCATCACCATCGGCGTCTCGCCCGTCTCGCTGTCGGCAATGCACAGCGCGAGGTTGCGCGCGCGCAAGGCGTCGAACACTTCGTCGTCCAGCCACGAGGCGTTGCGAAACTCGAATGCGGCCGTCGTCTTTGGCGGCAGCAGCGAGAGGAATTCGTTCAGCAGCGGCAAGTCCTTCTTGAAGTTCGGCGGCAATTGGAACAGCAGCGCCGCGAGCTGCGGCCCCAGTTCCGATGTGGCCGTGAGAAACCCGTGCACGGCGCTTTCCACTTCCGCCGCGCGCAATCGCTTGTCGTGGGTAATGCGTTTCGGCGCCTTGAGCGTGAAGCGGAACGTGACGGGCACCTGCGCGCGCCAGCCGGCAATCAGCTTCGGCGTGGGCATCCGGTAGAACGTGTAATTGATCTCGACCGTCGGGAACTTGCCCGCGTAATACGGCAGCATCTTCGACGCCGGCAAATCTGACGGGTAGAAGCTGCCTTTCCATTCCGGGTAGTTGTAGCCGCTGGTCCCGACTAAGATCATGACTGGATGAGAACGGCCACGATTATAGCGTTGACCGCCGCGGCGCTCGGCTGCGGCGCGAGCGACACGCGCACCTACCAGCTCACCGGCCAGGTGCTGGTCGTCAAGCGGGAGACCAGCGAAGTCCTCGTGAAGCACGACGACATTCCCGGCTTCATGCCGGCCATGACCATGCCCTATGCGGTGAAGAATGCCGCGCTGCTCGCGGCCCTGACGCCGGGGGATCTGATCCGGGCGGAGCTGCGCGTCGCGCCGAACGAGGCGTTCCTGTCGGCCATTGCCAGGACCGGCTCCGCGCCGCTGCCCGAAGATGCGCGCACCGACATTCCGCCTGCGACGAACGTTCAGCTGCTTCGGCAGGGCGATTCGCTTCCAGACATTCCGCTGTTCACGGACCTCAAGGGCGGCGCGGCGGCGATCACCTTCATCTATACCCGTTGCCCGCTGCCGCAGTTCTGTCCGCTGATGGATCGGCGGTTCGCCGAGACGCAGCAGATCGTCGCCTCCACGCCGGCGCTGGCCGGCAAGGTGCGCCTGCTGTCGATCAGCTTCGATGCCGCGTTCGATACCGACGAGCAGCTCCGCCGCCACGCCGAGAAGCTTGGCGCCGATCCGAGCGTGTGGCGCTTCGCCGCCGTTGCGGAGCCTGCCGTCGATCGGCTGGCGGCGCAGTTCGGCATCAACGTGATTCGCGAGCAGGACGGCACGATCACGCACAATCTGCGGACCGCGATCGTCGATTCATCCGGCCGCGTCTACACGATCCTCGACAACAACGCCTGGACGGCCGAGGAGCTGGCGCGCGAGTTACGGGATGCGCTCTTTTCCACGCGTTAATCCCCAGCGCATCGAGCCCCCGCGCCG
This sequence comes from Acidimicrobiia bacterium, assembly GCA_016871275.1. Classification (GTDB taxonomy): domain Bacteria; phylum Acidobacteriota; class Vicinamibacteria; order Vicinamibacterales; family UBA2999; genus 12-FULL-67-14b. The sequence goes on from VFZG01000022.1 coordinate 3,356, forward strand.
GCCGTTCACCCGTGCGGAGCAGGCGCTCATCGCGAGACTCAACACACCGTCGAAGGTGCAGCGCTGGTTGAATGCGCTGCCCTACAACACTGAGAAGGGCGGCGAGTCACAGCGCAGCTTCCGGCCGGTGGCGCGCCTCCGCACGGCGCACTGCATGGAAGCGGCGATGTTTGCGGCGGTGGTGCTCGAACAGCACGGTTATCCACCGCTGGTGATGAGCCTCGAATCGCAGGACTGGCTCGATCACGTCATCTTCATCTACAGGACGCGCACCGGCTGGGGCTCGGTGGCGCGGTCGCGCGACCCGGGCCTGCACGGCCGCAAGCCGCGGTTCCGTTCGCCTCGCGCCCTGGCGCGCAGCTATTGCGATGCGTATGTCGACTACACCGGTCGGGTGAAGGGATTTGGTGTCGTCAACCTCGCCGAGGCGATGGGGAGCTATGACTGGCGGCTGACGACCCGAAGCGCGTGGAAGGTGGAGCAGATGCTGATCGATCTGCCACACCGGAAGATCACCACGTCGAACCGGCGCTACTGGCAGCTGCTGCGCCGCTACAAGAGCTACCGCGCCGCGCATCACGACCGTAAGCCAATCTACTACCGTGGGCGCGACAGGTGGGAGCCGTTGCCACAGGAGTTCAGGAGGAAGCGAACAGGAGGATAGGAGGTCAGGAGGGCGGTTACGTCTTGATTGCGAAACAGGAGATCAGGAGATCAGGAGGTCAGGAGGTCAGCAGATTCTGCGCCGCCATTGGGGGCGACGGTCGGCAGAATCTGCCACATCTTGATGGCCCGATCGCCTGATCCGGCCGGAAATCGCGCGGCGGGGTTCGTGCATCCAGAGGATGCATGATTCCTCGAGATACAGTGATCGATCGTCTGACCTGGCGCGTGATCGCATGCGCCATTGAAGTGCACCGGGAAATGGGGCCGGGGCTGCTTGAATCCATCTACCGCGAGTGCCTGCTCCTCGAACTCGCCAATGACGGGCTCCACCGGAACGATACTGAGGGCCCCTCCTGACCCCCTACTCTCCTGTTCACTGGAAGCAACCCTCCTGATCTCCTGCCCTCCTGTCTTCCCCTCCTGTCTTCCCCTCCTGTCCTCCTGTGTATAAGCTGTGCACATGGCGAAGCTCACCAGCGAACGCGAGATTCCCTGCCCCTGTTGCGGCGCCGTGTTGACAATCGACCTCAACCTCGGCCGTGTCGTCAGCCACGAGGCGCCACCGAACCCCGATCGTCCGGAGCTCGACAACGCGCAGAATATTCTCGCGGAGCAGGCCGCCCGGCGCGACGCGCTGTTCGAGCAGTCGTTTCAAAACGAGAAGAACAAGGGCGACGCGCTGTCGAAGCGTTTCGAGGAGGCGCTCCGCGAGGCGAAGAAGGAGCCCGTCTCCAAGCCGCTGCGTGGATTCGATCTCGACTGAGGCCACGGCACCGGCAGGCACCGATGGCGCAGACTGACCCGCATGGCTGACGAGGCCACACGCACGCGCCAGGTGCGCGTCGCGACCTACAACATCCATCGCGGCCGCGGCCTCGACGGCCGCACGCGGCTCGAACGCATCGCGGGCGTGCTCGCGACGATCGACGCCGACATCGTCGCTCTGCAGGAAGTCGTGGGCGCATCGCCGATCAAGCCCGGTCAGGCGGCGGAGCTCGGCGCCGCACTGGGCATGGGCTGGGTGATGGCGCCGACGCGCCACCTGCGCACGGCCCTGTTCGGGAATGTCGTCCTCAGCCGCTTTCCCATCAAGCACCACGTGCAATACGACCTGACCTGGAAGACGTGCGAGCATCGCGGCGTCCAGCGCGCCGACATCAGCATCACCGACAAAGACACGTTGCATTTCTACAACGTGCACCTCGGCACGTCGTTGCTGGAGCGGCGCTTCCAGGCGCAGAAGCTCGCATCGCTGGTCCACGACCGGCGCGTGAGCGGTCCCAAGATCGTGCTGGGCGACTTCAACGAATGGGCGCGCGGCATCGCCAAGGACGTGCTCGCCGAGCGGCTGCACAGCATCGATCTCACCAAGCATCTCAGCCGGCGCCGCACCTACCCGGGGTTCTTCCCCATCCTGCACCTCGATCACATCTACTACGAGGGTGAGGTGGAGGTCGTAAGGGTCAGCCTGCCTCGCGATCGGATGGCCCTGATGGCCTCGGACCACCTGCCCCTCGTGGCCGACCTGCGGATCGGCTTCGACTTGACAGGGGGTTAGGAGGCAGGACCGGAGGTCAGGAGGTCAGGAGCATTTTTTTCAAATGCGATCTCGCAAGAACTCCCTCTGTACCTGTGGTTTACCATGATTGCTCCTAACCTTCTGAGCTCGTGTCGATACCTCCTGCTGACGTCTGCGACACTAAAGTGACATCACGTTAATATCTCAAGGCCGGCGTCGAGGTGCTCGAAGCGCGCATCAGCCACCTCGCCTACGCGCCCGAGATCGCGGCCGCCATGCTGCAGCGCCAGCAAGCCGGCGCGATCATCGCCGCCCGCCAACGCATTGTCGAAGGCGCGGTCGGCATGGTCGAAATGGCGCTCGACATGCTGTCCAAGAAATCGATCATCCAGCTCAATGAGGAGCGGAAGGCAGCCATGGTCAGCAACCTGCTGGTCGTGCTGTGCGGTGACCGCAACACGCAGCCCGTGATCAACGCCGGCACGATCTACCAATAGCCAGTTGCCAGTTACCAGTTACCAGAAGAGCAATGGCTGAGAGAAAGCCCTTCCTGCTCCGGGCGGATCCGGCACTGCTGGAGCGCGTCCAGCGCCGGGCGAACGACGATCTGCGCAGCCTCAATGCGCAGATCGAGTTCCTCCTGCGCCGCGCCCTCCAGGAGGCCGGCCGCCTGAACGAGGAGAAGCCGAAGAAATAGACGGTGGGCCCACCCGCCACCCTCGACCGTCCAGTCCGCAATTCCTGCCGCTCGTCCGTTTCCAGCGAACAATCCAGATTGACCCAGCGTCATCTAAAATGGTGGGTAACAGAAAGCAGTGTGCTGGCGTTTCGCTTTTGTTTCGCACATTGTTTCTTTCGTTCCGTCCCGAGGTGACTGATCCGTGGCTGCTAGCGACGACCTGTCTGCCCTTCGCATCGAACGTGAGCCTCTCAGTACTGGCGGCGGTCGATGGGTGAAATGGGTCGTACTCCTTCTGCTCCTGGGTGCCGCCGGCGGCGGGGCCCGGTACTACCTCACGCTCGAGCGGCCCATCGAGGTTGAAGCCGCCAGCGTCACCGAACGCGCGGCCGGCACCTCTGCCTCGGTGCTCAACGCCTCCGGATACGTCACGGCGCGGCGTCGCGCCACCGTGTCGTCGAAGGTCACCGGCAAGGTCATCGAGGTCAACGTCGAGGAAGGCATGGACGTCCGCGCGGGCCAGGTTCTCGCCCGCCTGGACGACTCGACCCTGCAGGCGGCGCTGCGGCTGTATCGCGCCCAGCTCGAGGCGGCCCGGCGGCAGATTCCCGAATCGGAAGTCCGGCTCGAACAGGCCCGCACCCAGTTGCAGCGCCAGGAGCGGTTGCGCAAGGAAGGCCTCAACACGCCGAACGACATCGACAACGCGCGCGCAGAGGTTGACTCGCTGGTGGCGCGCATTGCCTCGGCGCAGGAGGCCGTCAAGGTGGCCGAGAGCCAGATCTCCATGCAGCAGACGGCGATCGACGACACCATCATTCGCGCGCCGTTCACCGGCGTGGCGATTTCGAAAGACGCGCAAGTCGGCGAGATGATCTCCCCCGTCTCGGCGGGCGGCGGCTTCACCCGCACCGGCATCTGCACCATCGTCGACATGCGCTCGCTCGAGATCGAGGTCGACGTCAACGAGAGCTACATCAATCGCGTGCGCGGCGGACAGCCGGTGACGGCGGTGCTCGACGCCTATCCCGACTGGCAGATTCCCGCCGCCGTGATCGCCGTCGTGCCGACGGCCGATCGCCAGAAGGCGACGGTGCTGGTGCGCATCGGCTTCAAGGATCTCGACCCGCGCATCCTGCCCGACATGGGCGTCAAGGTGACGTTCCTGCGCGAGGCGGACCAGGCGGCCACGCCGGTGGCGCAGGCGGTGACGCTGGTGCCGCAGGGCGCGGTGAAGACTGACAACGGCTCAACGTTCGTGTTCCTGATCAGCGGCCAGACCGTCGAACGGCGCGCCATCAAGACCGGCGGCACGGATGGCAATCGGGTCGAAGTAGTCGCAGGATTGAAGGGTGGCGATCGGGTGGTGATTGCGGCGCCGCCTGAACTCGTCGCTGGCAAGGAGATCGTCGTCAAATGAGCGCCCTGGTCACGATCAACGGCGTCCACAAGTACTTCACGCGCGGCAGCGAGCGCATCGACGTCCTCGAGGGCGTGACGCTCGACATTCCGCAGGGCGATTTTCTCGCGCTGATGGGACCGTCGGGCTCCGGCAAGACCACGCTGCTGAACCTGCTCGGCGGACTCGATCAGCCGTCGGCGGGTTCGATCGACGTGGGCGGCACCAACATCGGCGCGCTCACCGGCGGCCAGTTGTCGACGTGGCGCTCGCACCACATCGGCTTCGTCTTCCAGCTCTACAACCTGCTGCCGGTGCTGACCGCGGAACGCAACGTCGAACTGCCGCTGCTGCTCACCAAGCTCGGCAAGGCCGAGCGGATGAAGCGGGTCGGCATTGCGCTCAAGGTCGTCGGCCTGACGGAGCGCGCCAAGCACTACCCACGCCAATTGTCGGGCGGCCAGGAACAGCGCGTCGGCATTGCGCGCGCGATTGTCACCGACCCGGCCCTGCTGCTGGCCGACGAACCCACCGGCGACCTCGATCGCAAGTCGGGCGACGAGATTCTCGACCTGTTGCAGGCGCTCAACCGGGATCACGGCAAGACCATCGTGATGGTGACGCACGATCCGCGCGCCGCCGAGCGCGCCAAGCGGACGCTGCATCTCGAGAAAGGCCAGCTGCTCGAAGCTGGGGCGGTGCACGCATGAAGTTCTTCCCGCTGCTGTGGAGCAGCCTGTGGCGCAAGAAAATCCGCACCATCTTCACGCTGCTGTCGGTGTTCATCGCGTTCCTGCTGTTCGGGTTGTTGATGACCATCCGCGGCGCGTTCAGCTTTGGCGTGGACATTGCCGGCATCGATCGCCTGGTGCTGATCCACAAGGTCAGCCTGATCATGCCGCTGCCGGTCTCCTACCTCGAGCGTCTGAAGGCGACCGAGGGCGTGACGCTGGCCACGCACAACACGTGGTTCGGCGGCGTCTACCAGGATCCCGCCAACTTCTTCGCGCAGATCGCGGTGGAGCCCGAGACGTTCATGAAGATCTACCCTGAATACGTCGTGCCGCCCGACGACATGACAGCGTGGCTTGCCGATCGCCAGGGTGTGATGGTCGGCGTCGACCTTGCCAATCGCTTCGGCTGGAAGGTCGGGGATCGCATTCCGATCATCGGCACCATCTGGCAACCCAAGCAGGGGCAGGTGTGGGAGTTCAACATCGCCGGCATCTACGACGGTGAACCCGGCGTCGACAAAACGCAGTTTTTCTTCCGCTACGACTATCTCGATGAGAACCGCCTGCAGGGCGAGGGGGCGGTTGGCTGGTACATCGTCAAGATTGCTGATCCGTCGCAGGCCCAGCGAATGGGCGCGCGGTTCGACTCGATGTTCGCGAACTCGTCGGCGGAGACCAAGACCACCACCGAGAAGGGGTTCGTCGAAGGCTTCGCCAAGCAGGTCGGCGACATTGGCGCCATCATGGTGGCGATCCTGGTCGCGGTGCTGTTCACCATGCTGCTGGTGGCCGCCAACACCATGGCCCAATCGGTCCGCGAGCGCACCAGCGAGATGGGCGTGTTGAAGACGCTCGGCTTCTCGAACGCCGCCGTGCTGACGCTGATCCTGAGCGAGTCGGTGCTGATCGCCGTGATCGGCGGATCGCTCGGCCTGGGCCTGTCGTGGCTGTTGGTGCAGCAGGGCGATCCCACCGGCGGCCTGCTGCCGATCTTCGTGCTGCCGACACGCGACGTGATGATCGGCGGCGTGATGGTGGTGGTGCTGGGACTGGTCGCGGGCGCGCTGCCGGCCTTCACCGCGATGAACCTGAAAATCACCGACGCGCTGAGGAGAGGCTGAGCCATCGGCTCGGAAGGCACACATGAGCTTCATCAGACAAACCCTCGCCGTCACCCTGCTCAACCTGCGGACCATCCCGCAGCGCCTCGGCTCGTCGGGCGTGGCCATCGTCGGCATCGCCGGCGTCGTCATCGTGCTGGTATCGGTGCTGTCGATCGCGCGCGGCTTCGCGGCCGCGATGGAAGAATCCGGCTCGCCGGTGCGCGCGCTGGTGATGCGCAGCGGCGCCGACAGCGAAATGACCAGCGGGCTCGGCCCGACGGAAGTCGACGTCATCAAGCAGGCCCCCGGCCTGCGTCGCGACGGGCAGACCGCGACGGCGTCGGCGGAGCTGTACGTGATCATCGACATCCCGAAGATCGGCACCAACAGCCCGGCCAACGTGCCGGTGCGAGGCGTCGAGCGGACCGCCACCGCCGTCCGCGAAGAGTTCTCAATCCTCGAGGGCCGGATGTTCGAGTTCGGCACGACGGAGGTGGTCGTCGGTCGAGGCGCGAGCGTCAACTTCCAGGGGCTCACGGTCGGCAACACGATCGTGTCTGGTGAAAACCGGTGGCAGGTGGTCGGGATCTTCGAGACCGACGGCAGCGTCGCTGAAACCGAGGTTTGGATCGACGCGCGAGTCTTGCAGGGTGCCTACCGGCGCGGCAACTCGTTCCAGAGCCTGCTCGCGCGACTCGATGCCAGCACCACCTTCGACACGTTCCGTGACTGGCTGATCGCCAACCCGCAGGTCAACGTGCAGGTGCGACGCGAACAGGACTACTACGCGCAGCAGTCGCGCGCGCTCACCGGCCTGATTCAGGGCGTCGGGTTCGGTATTGCGTTTCTGATGGGCATCGGCGCCGTGTTCGGCGCGATCCTGACGATGTACACCGCGGTGTCGACACGCTCGCGCGAAATCGCCACGCTGCGCGCGCTCGGCTTCAACGCCACGTCGGTCGTGGTGTCGGTGCTGGCAGAGTCGCTGGCACTGGCGGCCATCGGCGGCGCCATCGGCGGCGTGCTCGCCTACGTGTCGTTCAACGGCTATCAGACGTCGACCATGAACTTCTCGACGTTCTCGCAGGTGGCATTCGCGTTCCAGGTCACGCCACAGTTGCTGGTGATGGGCATTGCCTACGCGCTGCTGATGGGGCTCATCGGTGGGTTGTTCCCGGCCCTGCGTGCGGCACGGTTGCCCATACCTTCGGCACTCCGCGAGCTATAGCTGCGAGGCCGCTAGCTCTCCTCTTCGAACTCTTCTTCGGCGGGATTGAAGCGCGTCGACGGACGCAGCGCTTCGCGATAGTCGTAGAGCGGAAGGCCTGAGACGTGGCGTGGATTGGTGCAGCCGGTGGATTTCGCCTCGAGCACGACGGTCACCGGGCTCCCCGCGGCGGAGTCTTTCACCGCCTCACGGAACGTGAGACGGCAGCCGCAGGCAAGACGCGCGTGCCCGAATCCCTTCAACATGGCTGGGGTGATCATATCACCCCAGGTTCAGTTCAGCAGCGCGACGATTTCTTTTTCAAACACCGCCTTCGGTGCAATGCCCATATGCTTGCGGCATACCAGACCGTCCTTGCTGATGATGAACGATGCGGGAATGCCCCAGATCGGGCCGTAGGCGTCCTGCACTTCCTCTTTGCCTTCTCCGAGGACGATCGGGTAGTTCATCTGGTACTGCTCGGCGTACTTCTTCGCGAGCTCGGCGGTGTCGTCCACGGAGTAGCCGATGATCGTCAGCTGGTCCTTGTATTGCTCCTGCAGCTCGATGAATCCAGGAATCTCGGCCTTGCATGGGCCGCACCACGTCGCCCAGAAGTTCAACAGCACGACCTTGTTCGGATCCCTGAACGACGCCAGCGACACTGGCCGGCCTTCGAGATCCTTCAGCGTGAAGTCCCACTGCGCGGGCTTGGCGTTGGCCATGCACCCATCCGTCGCCGGTGCGTGTGACGACGCGGGTGTGATCGCGGCGGAAGACGACTCGGCGGTCGCGGCCTCTTCGCCAGGCGACCACACGAACGGAATGGCGATCGCCAGCAACGCGATGGCCGTCGCCGACACAGCGATCGTTTGCCACCGACCGTTCGCGCGATCGTTCTGAACGCCGGCCGCACGATCGTCGGACGGTGCGTTCGAACTGTCGTCTGAACGGATGTGTGACGGGTTTTCTTCCATTGCCCTATTCTGCCTCATTCTGCAGGTAGGGCGCTACGCGGGCCCGCCGCTCGCGAGTACCGTTGCTCGCCATCCGCAGTGTAGGTCCGCTCGCTCTCGGTCCTGTCCGCGTTACGAGTCAGTCGCAGCGCCGCGCCGTAGAGCAAATCCAGAAACTCGAGGCCAGCCGCCGACATCCCCTCCTCATCCGGTGCTCGAGCCGGCGGTGGTCTTCGCCCTGAAGACATCCGAAATCAGGCGGTGTCGAGGGCGAACCCCAAGATCCGCTGGTTTATTCCCGTCGCAGGCATAGGCGCTGGCGCCTCGAGCTTCGGCCAAGGCGCGTCCTAAGCATAGGACGAAGCCCCCCGGCTCGAATCTTGCTCTCAGGGGGTCAGATTCGGCCACCGATGGCTCAGACAATTCGTTCTTCGGTAAGATGTTTCTAGGAGTCACCATGCGTACGGCTGTTCTCTTGATGTTGACGTTGGCCGGCGCGCCAAGCCTCGCCTTGGCGCAAACCGCCTACATCCCGTACTTCGGCAAGAATCAGATCCGGTACGACAAGTTCGACTGGCACACCTACACCACCGACCACTTCGAGATCTACTACTACCCCGAGATCGAGCCGCACCTCGAACGCATCGCGGGATACGCAGAGAGCGCCTATCAGCACGTCAGCTCCGAACTGAAGCACGACCTGTCGATGAAGCTGCCGCTGATCCTGTTCTCGACGGCGAGCGAGTTCTGGCAGCAGAACGTCGCGCCGGGCGCGGCGCAGGAAGGCGTCGGCGCATTCGCCGAGCCAGGACGCTACCGCATTGTCATGCCGATCGACGAGCCGCCCGATTTGCTCTACCGGCTGATCGTCCACGAGCTGACCCACCAGTTCCAGTTCGACATCATTCCGACCGGCCTCATCCGCCGCAACATGCCGCTGTGGGTGTTCGAGGGCATGGCGGACTACATGACCGGCTACTGGCGTCCGAACGACATGATGACCGTGCGCGATGCCGCGGTCTCCGACATCGTGCCGAAGATGACCGAGATGCAGGAATACGGCGGCTTCAGCAACCCGCGTCTCATCTACAACCTCGGTCACGCGGCGTTCGAGTTCATGGAATCGAGGTGGGGCAAGGAAGGCGTGCGCGCCTACGTGTTCGCCCTGCGCCGCTCCGTCATCGGCGGCAGCGACGACGCCTACCAGGAAGCGTTCCAGCTTACACCCGAGGAATGGGACCAGCAGTTCGATCGCTACCTCAAGGAGCGCTTCAAGCCGTTCCGCGACAAGGAGCGCCCGGCCGACTACGGGCGTAACCTGGCGCCGGATCCGCGCAAGGGACGCTTCTCGAACCTGCTGTCGGTCGAGCCGTCGCCGTCCGGCGACCTGATCGCCGGCATGACCGGCAACGGCCGCGACCGCGAATACGACATCGTCCTCCTCTCGGCCAAGGACGGCGCCATCATCCGTAACCTGACCAGCGGCTTCGACCAGAGCATGGGCTTCGAATACCTGGCGACGCCCGGCGGACGCTGGAACTCGGTGCCGTGGATGACGTGGTCGCCGCAGGGCGACCGTCTGGCCTACTTCGCACGGACGGAAAAGGATCGCTCGCTGATCGTGCAGAACGTGGTCTCCAGGAAGATCGAGCTGCGCATCCCGCTGACGACCATCGACTCGCCGGAGTCGCCGGACTTCTCACCCGACGGCAAGCTGATCGCCTTCTCAGGCCTGCGCGGCAGCGACGCCGACATCTTCACGGTCAATCTCGAGACCAGGGAGATCGTCAACCTCACGAAGGACACGTTCGCCAGCTACGCGCCCACCTGGGCGTTGGATGGCAGGTCGCTGGTGTACCTGGTTCGGGTCAGCGGCAACGAGAAGCTGTTCCGCATGAACGCGGATGGATCGAATCCGACGCAGCTGACGTTCGGCACGCACGACGAGGGCGGCGCGCAGTTCCTCGACGCCAACACGCTGGTGTTCGCCTCGACGGCGGTGAACCCGGCCGAGCCGATTGATCCCGAGGTCGCCAAGAACGGGCAGATCTACAACATCTGGACGCTCGACCTGACGACCAACGAGCTGCGCCAGTTCACCGACGCGCTGTCGGGCAACGTCTCGCCGGTGGTGCTGCGCGACGCCCCGGCCAATCGCATTGCGTTCGTGACGTATTTCAAGGGCGAGTACGGCCTGCACGTGCTCGAGCGCAAGGATGAAATCACCAAGGTCGCCTCGGCGGACTTCGGATCGCCGGGCCCGATCGTCGACTTCCAGGCGCCGCTGATGCACACGCTGGTGCCGGACAACAAGAAGAAGAAGGGCCGCTTCGAGAAGCTGTTTCTCGAGGGCCGGCCGCCGGTGAACCTCGGCGTCACCAGCGGCGGCGACGTGTTCGGCGGCACGCAGGTGACCTTCACCGACGTGCTCGGGGATCAGCAGTTCAGCATGCTGGTGGCTTCGGTGGCGCAGTATCGCACGATGTCGTTCACCTGGCAGAACATGGAACGGCGTCTGCAGTGGGCCCTCCAGGGCTACAACATGACGCAGTTCTACTACGGGCAGCTGGAGAACGTCTTCTACGACCCGTACCTGAGCCAGTTCATCGATCGGGACTTCGCCACCGCCAGTCGCACCATCCAGGGCGGCACCGCGTTTGCGATTTATCCGTTCAACCGCTATCGCCGCATCGAGCTGTTCGGTGGATTCAGCCGTTACCAGGAGAAGTTCAACGATCCGCTGGTCGAAGCCGAATCACAGGCCTATCAGCAGCAGCAGTTCGGCCGGCAGCTGTTCAACAACGGCAACATGATGCCGATCGGCGCGGCGTTCGTGCAGGAGACGACGATCTTCCGCGAGTTCGGCCCGCTGTCCGGCAGCACCATGCGGCTGTCGTACGAGTTTTCGCCCAAGGTCGGCGGCCTGCTGTCGCGCCAGACGTTCGACGGCGATGCCCGCAAGTACTTCCGCATCGGCGCCACCGGCCTGCTGGCGCTCCGCGCCCGCGGCTTCAAGAGCATGGGCGACAACCCGGACTTCACCTACTTCGGCGGCAACAGCGAGCTGCGCGGCTATGAGTACCTGTCGTTCATCGGCCAGAACGCGTTCTTCGCCAACGCCGAGCTGCGCTTCCCGCTGATCGAAGCGATGGCCACGCCCATCGGCGTGCTCGGCGGCGTGCGCGCCACGTTGTTCGCCGGCATTGGCGGCGCCTACTTCGACGGCTCGCCGTTCAAGTTCTATCGCAAGGATACGATGCTCGAGCAGCCAATCGTCAGGTACGACAACCTGACGCAGCAGGCCGTCCGCGGCGCCGCGGTGCCGGTCAGCGGCTTCCGCCTCCAGGACGGCCGCGCGTCCTACGGCCTCAGCCTCGCGACCTTTGCACTGGGCTTCCCGGTACACTTCGACTGGTCGTGGCGCACGCTGATGAACCGCCAGTGGGAAGACGTGCTGTTCTATCAGAACGCCATCGCCGATCGCATGTCGAGCGGCAGCGAGTGGCTGCGCAAGCCGAAGTTCTCGATGTGGATTGGGTACGACTGGTAAGCAGGCCGTCTGGCCTCCGGGCTTCCAGGCTTCTAGCTTCCCGGATGGGTTCTGATCCCCTGGAGGCCCGGAAGCCTGGAGGCCTGATTACGCCCCTGTTCTTCTTCTGAGACGTTCGGCTCGCCGCGCCTGCGCGTCCTGGCAGCGCTGCTCGTCTTCGACAGTTTCAATGGCCAGTGGCGGCACTCTGGTGGGCTGGCCGGCGTCATCCAGCGACACGAAGGTCAAGAACGCGCGGCTGGTCAGCTTGCGCTCGGCCGACCTGATCGCTTCGGAAAACACTTCGACTTCAACCTCCAGTGACGTGTTGAAGACGCACGTCACACGCGACTTGAGGATGATCAAGTCGCCCATCTTGATGGGATGAATGAAATCGAGTGAGTCGACACTGGCCGTCACCGCCAGGCTGTTGGTGTGTCGATGACAGGCGATGGCGCCGGTGATGTCGATCAAGTGCATCACCGTGCCGCCGAGAATGAACCCTAAAGGGTTGGTGTCGTTCGGAAGGACGACCTGAACTGTTTCTGCAGTGGAGTCCTGCCAGCGCTTCGGTGTGAGGGGTGGGACCACAGCATCAATTGTAGACCCACCCTGGAAGCCAGGACGCCTGGCGGCCCGACAGCTAGTTGGCGGACTTCGACATCCGCAGCTCGCTGCGATCGAGATCGAGCGAGACGCGGTACGGACTCAGGAACTTGTGGCCGACAATGCCGCCGACCTGGAAGCCGAGCAGCACGCTCGGCGCCCGCAGGTTCAGCACCACCACGGCGAAGTTCTTGTAGCTGATCTCGTTGAACCGCAGGTCGACGCCCGGCATCAGGAAGGCGTCGCGGTCCCAGCCCGACGTGCCATAGACGCGCAGCGCGATCTTGCGCGGGATGTCGTGATTCAGCTCTTCGGCAGTCGTCGTGCTGATCGAAATCACCTCGCCGCCGGTGTCCACCACGAAGTAGGTCGGGCGCTGGTTCAGCAGGCCCCGCACCATCGACAGGCGGTGATGCCGCATCGGCAGTTTGAATTCGGCCGGCTCATCCGGCAGCTTCCGTCCAATCGTCAGCTTGCGCGTCGAGTAGTCGATGGTCATCGCCAGGCCGAGGCCGAGCGGCGAGAAGCTCTCGGTCTCTCGCTTCGGGATGCCGCGCAGCGCCGGCGCCTTGATCAGCGTCGGGACGTTGCTCAGCTTCAGGGCGCCGATCTCGAGCGTGTCGAGACGGCCCAGCTGCAAGCCGCGCAGGCCCACTTCGCCGACGCCGGCGCTCAACGTGTAGGTGATCGGGCGCACCACCGCGTTCGACGCGGTCTGGCGCGAAATCGTCGTCAACTCGGAGCCGGTGTCGAGCACGAAGTCCTGCGCGCGGCCGCCGTTGACGCGCGCCTTGACGATCACCTTGTCATCGACGACGCGGAAGTCCACGGTGTGCAGGCTGTTTTCAATACCGTCCTCCATGGCGATCGGCTCGCGCTCACCGAACGAGCGGAGGAAGCGAATCTGCGAGCGCGACCAAGCCGCCTTGTCGCCGCGATCCTTGTTCGGCAGCAAGTTGACGTAGTTGCCATAGGCGGCAGCCGCCTGCTCGTAGCGGCGCATGCGCTCGAAAATGGTGCCGACGGTGTGGTGGATTTCCTCGTCGCGCGGGGAGAGCTTGAGCGCGGCCTGCGCTTCGTTCAGGGCTTCGTCCAGCTTGTTCTGCGAAGCCAGGGCGCGCGCCAGGCCGTGGCGGCCGCGCGACAGGTCCGGGACCAGCGTCACGGCGTCGGCGAATTCCTGGTGGGCTTCGTCAAACAGGCCGGCCGACCACAGCGCATCCGCGTGAATCGCCATCACGTCGGCGTTCTTCGGCTCCTGCTGCTTGAGGGTGGCGGCTTCTTTCTGCGCCTCCATGAACTCGCCAATGCGCAGCGCCGACTTGATCACGCCCATCCGGGCCTGCACCGCGATCGACTTCGACCCGGCGTTCACAGCCTTCCGGAACGCGTCGAGCGCCTCGCGATAGCGGGTTTCTTCGAAGAGCAAAGTGCCCAGCTGGAATTGCAGGTCGGCATCCTGCTGGTCGCGCCCGTGCACGCCAGATGCCAGAGCCGTAATCACGGCCGCGGCCACCAACGCCATGCGAGGTCGTTTCATGATCCCCTTCCAGACAAAGGTCACCGGGCGCGCACCGGGGCCACGGAAGACGAGCCTATCGTCGGGATTTTATCCCCGAGAGCGGGCTACCGGAAAGGGTTTTGCGACCCCCCGGCAACACTACTTCTGGAAGTGATTAGCGTTGATCTCGATGTAGTTCTTCCACTTTTCCGGGACTTCGTCGAGCGCGAAAATCGCCTCAACAGGGCAGGCGGGCACACAGGCGCCGCAATCGATGCATTCATCGGGGTGGATGAAGAGCTGCGTGGTCCCCTCGAAGCCCGCTTCATCCTTGCGGGGATGAATGCAGTCGACCGGGCACACGTCAACGCATGCCGAATCTTTAGTGCCGATACACGGTTCCGTAATGATGTAAGCCAATGCTGTCCTCGTCCTCGTCTGTTGGTTGTCAGTCCTTCAAGCCCCTAGGCCCCTAACCCCCAGGCCCCTACGCCCCTTCACGCCGTACTTTCCAATGCCGTCGCGGGCACATGGCCAAGGCGCATCGAGACGCGGCGAGCCAAATCCCAGGCGCCACGGTGATGTTCGTTCAGGATGGGGCTGTCGTCGGCGCCGTGGCCGAACACGCCGACACGCGCGACTTCCTGGCCCGTGTAGTCACGCACCGGCGCACACACGCAGAACAGGCGCTGGAGGGCGTCCGGCTCGACGGGCGGCGGCCCGAGGCGGACCACCGTCGCCTCCGGCCTGATCAGTTCGGTGGGCGAGGCCAGCCGCAGACAGCTGAGGCGGCGCGTCGCCTGGTGCGGTTTCCCTGCGCCGGACGCGGGTTTACCCACCGTAGCTTCGGCGAAGGCGGGCGAAAAGTAGATCGCGCAATGGCCCGGCATCTCCTTGCCGTAGACGGTGCGCATCGCAACCTCGTCAGGACCGGTGCTCCATACGTAGGTCACTTCGCCGCTCGACGGAATCGCGATGAACCCGCGATACGGCGTACGCAGCACGTACTCGCGCATGATGGGATACGCGTGCAGGCGGAGTTCCGATTGCCCCAGCGATCGGAAGCTGAGGTCGAGCATCTTCAGCGTCAACCCATACCGTTGGGACTCGTCGTCTTGTCGAACGTAGCCGCGCTTCTTCAGCACGGCCAGGAGCCGGTGCACGGTCGACGCAGGCTGCCGCAGAGAGCGCGCCAGCTCGGACAGGCTCGTCCCACGCGGCATGCCGCTCAGGACCTCGCAGACCTCAAGCGCCTTGTCGATAGATGTGACGGCCTTCTCCTCTTTCCGGACCTGCACGTCAGCGGAACGAGCGAATTCCATTATGCGGAATACCTTTTCACTAAATTGATTTTACCATTCTAGACTGTGGACTGTCGACTCTTCGCCCCCGACTGTTGGTAGTACGATGAGCGTCCGCACGCTCGAAACACTGTGGCGAATTCTTTGGTGGGAAAGACCTTAGGTCATTACAAGATCCTGGACCAGGTTGGTGCGGGGGCATGGGCGTGGTCTATCGCGCCCAGGACTTGAAACTGGGCCGGCAGGTCCCCTTGAAGGTACTGCCGACGGGCAGCACGGCCAAGACGCCGTGGATGTGGGGAGCAGCCGCGGGTGTGGTCGCGATTGCGGCCATCGCCGCGGGCATGGGCGCCTACTTCGCCAGCGGCGGCAACCAGCCGGCCAACACCGGTAACGAGCAGGAGGCGGTCGTCCCGCCACAGCCCGCCAGTCCGGATCCGGCAACACAGCCGGGGGCGCCCCCGGCATCGGGAACCAACCCGCCGGCTGCCGCCTGCGGCCTCAGCACCGGTAGCTCCACCCACGCCGAAGGGAACGTCGGGCGGCACGGGGGCACCGTCCACCAGCAAGCCGAAGCCGACGCCCATCACCGCGGCGGCAGCCACAACACCGGCGGTGAATCGCGACACGCAGGCGGCCCGGCTGCTGGAAGTCGCCAAGGCGAAGCTCGCCAACAATCTCAACGAGCAGCCGCTGAACGACCTGCGGCAGATCATCATCGACTTCCCCGGCCCGGGTCCCGCGGCCGAGGCGGCATTCATGGCGGCGGAGATCCACGAAAAGAGCGGGCGGCCGGAAGACGCCATGGCGGCGTACATGGAATTCGAGAGCCGCTTCAGCGGGGATCGACGCATTGCCGACGCCAAGCTGCGCCGCTCGACGATCCTTGGCCGTCAGCGCCAGGCCAAGGCGCAGGCGATGACGCTGCAACTGCTCGTCGAGGTCGCGCGCGATTTCCCAGGCACGCCGCAGGCGCAGATCGCGCTGCAGAACACACTGAAGATCGAAGGTGACCGGCGTGACCTGCGCGGCGTGGATCCTGTCACGAAGCTCGACGTGCCGGCCTTCGTGGTCACGCTACGCCAGGTGATCCAGCAGTTCCCGGACGCACCGCAGGCGCTGGCGGCGCGCAATCGTCTCGCCATCGCGTTCTCGGAAATGAATCGCCCTGCGGAGGCCGCCGCGGTGCTCGAGGATCTGGCGATGCGCGGCGACAACCCGATGGACGTGTGGTTCAGGCTTGGCGAGCTTTACCAGCGCCGCTTGAAAGATCCTGCGAAGGCCAACGAGGCGTATGCGAAGGTGCCGTCGAGCTCGCCGCGCTACAACGACGCGCAGCGCAAGCTGAAGCGCTGGTAAGTTACGGCGTCCGATTGGGCGACTTCAGCTCCACCACTCCAGTCACCACGTCGAGCGAGATCACAGGCGCGCCCTTGCCGAGCGTTGTCTCGCCCCATCGTGGTCCCCAGGTATTGCGCCGGGTCAGCGGAATGTCCGAACGCACCTGACCGTTCACCGCCAGCGCCATGATGCGCGCGTCGGTGGGCCGCTCGGCGAGCGTCAGCTTGACGTCGCCGTTGAATGCGCGCAGCCGCAACAGGCCGTCCTCCGACAGGCGCGTGTTGTTCAGGGTCACGGATCCGATGCCGGCTTCGAGCCGCAGCGTGCCCGAAAGGTCCGTGCCGTTGATGGGTCCGCGGCGGATGTCGGCCGTGAGTTTCCCGGACAACCCGGCCACGTCGATCCGTCCTTCCATGACGCGGACTCGCTCGATGACCGCGGCTCGCGGCACGCGCACGGTGACATCCGCCCGGTAGGCCGGATCGGTCGTGTGGTTGGTCTGGAGCGCCCGCACGCTGACCCGCGACGGCGTGTCTTCGATCGCCAGTGGCACGCGAGCAAGACCCTCCCGCGCCGGCGCCCGGCGCTCGACGACGATTTCAGCATCCGGGCGATCCGCGCCCTCAATGCGGACCGCACCGATGGTGATATCAATGGCGAGGGCCTTGGCGGCCGACAACGTGACGACCTGCGTCTGGCGATCCGAGACGTCGCGTGCGGCCGCCCTCGCCACGGGCAAAGGCGGTGCAGCAGCGAGCAACAGTGCCGCGGCCAGGAGCATCCGCACCGGCGCATTATACTTTCCGGGTGCCAGGGTGCTTCGCTGTTCGGATGCCCGGGTGCTCGGTGTTCAGCGCGTCGCTGTTCTTCACCGGCGCCGTGTCCGCCGTCTTGGGGGCGGCAGCGATGTCGCACCAGCAGGATCCCGCCGCGGCAGCTGCGCCCATCGACTCGCATGCGAACGGCTCCGCCGTCCGCACGCTTGCTCAGGGCGAGCCACGAACGATTGACGTGGTGGCGAGGCGATTCAGTTTCGAGCCGGCCCGCATCGAAGTCACTGAAGGCGAGCGGATCCGCCTGGTGCTGACGTCCGCCGATGGCGTGCACGGCATCGAGATCAAGACATTCAAGGTCAACAAGCGAATTCCCCGCGGTGGCGAGCCGGTGACGATCGAGTTCGTCGCGTCGGCCGCCGGTGAGTACCCCGTTCTGTGTTCCGAATATTGCGGCAACGGCCACGAAGACATGAGAGGTATGCTGGTCGTCGTCGCGAAGAGCCCGCGGTAGGGAGACCGCCGTCATGATCAGTGTGCGCCCGTTGCTTTGCACCTTCGTGCTCCTCCTCGGCGTTTCGACACTCGCAGTCGCACAACCGACCGCCAACACCAGCGCGCCCACCCCCGCCGTGCAGGCCGACGACGATCCGGACCTCGATCCGAACGACAACCAGCCTGACTTCTACGTCGCCACGCTGAACACCAACCTGCCGCTGCCGGAGGGCAAGTGGAATTTCCGGCTGACGCACCGCTTCCTGCGACCGCTTGGTGAAGGCGACTTCGGCGATCTCGCCGGCCGCCTGTTCGGCCTGGACGGCGGCGCGCAGATCGGCCTCGACCTGAAGTACGGCCTGGCGCGGAGCTTCAACGTCGGCATTTATCGCACCTCGGATCGCACCATCCAGTTCTCGGCCCAGTACCTCGCGCTGCGCGACGGCAACGGCCCGATTGGCGCCAGCGTGGTGGCCAGCATCGACGGCACCGACAACTTCAGCGAGCAGTACTCACCCGGCGTGGCCCTGGTGCTGTCGCGTGAGCTCGGCGGGCGCGGCGCGATTTACGTGCAGCCGTCGTACGTCAACAACACACGGTTCGCCCCGACGCCTGGTGACGATTACACCGTCATGGCCGGCGTCGGCGCACGCCTCCGCCTTGGTCGCAACTCATACCTGTTCGCGGAAGGCTCGCCGCGTCTTGCCGGCTACAAGCAGGGCGTCACGATGGCCAGCTTCGGATTCGAACAGCGATATGGCGGGCACGTCTTCCAGTTGAACATGTCGAACGGCTTCGGCACTACCCTCGCCCAGGTTGCCAGAGGCGGCGTGCCGGCAGATAATTGGTATCTCGGCTTCAACCTGACGAGGAAATTCTACTGATGACCAAGACGATGCCTGCGGGATTCGCGGCGGCGGTAGCCGTCGCCGTAACGGTGGCCGCGTGCGGCGGTGGTGGCGGCAGCGCCGCGCCGACCAGCCCCACCGCGACGACGCCGCCCACGACGCCGACCACCCCGCCGACCGACTCGGCGACGATCACGATTGGCACGGATGGACGGGCGACACCGTCAACGGTGACCATTACGCGCGGCGGCCGCGTCACGATGGTCAACAACCACAACCGCCCGCACGACATGGCGTCGGACCCGCACCCGGAACACACCGCCTGCCCTGAGTTGAATCAGTGGGGATTCCTGCAGCCCGGTCAGTCGCGCACCTCGAGCAACCTGAACACCGCGCGCACCTGCGGGTTTCACGATCACGGGGAACCCAACAACGCCAACCTGAAAGGCAGCGTCATTATTCAGTGAGTGATTGGGTGGTTCCTTGATTTAGTAAGTGCTGGGTGATTGACGACTGATCACTTGCCAAATAATTCGGCGATTTCAGATGGCCCAATCGCCCAACCGTCAAGGACTCAAGGCATCACCCAATCGTCAATTCACCGTCCTTTAAAACACGGCTGGCGTTTCTCGAGATTGGCACGCAGGCCCTCGTGGGCGTCATCGCTCTCAAAGAGCCGCTGCTGGAGCTTTCGTTCGAGGGCGAGACCCTCTCCGAAACCCGCCTCCAGGCCTGACTGCACGGCGCGCTTGGTGTGCCCCACGGCCCTGGCGGCCTGGTTGGGCGGGGTGAACTGCTGCGCGTCATCTCGGGCGGCCTGCGCGAACGTGCGGCCGTTGAGGTCGCCCTCGCCCCACACGTGATTGACCAGGCCAATGGCGTGGGCGTCTTCGAACGACGACAGCGCACCGGTGGCCATCATCTCGATCGCCCTGGCCTTGCCCGCCAGCCGCGCGAAGCGCTAGGTGCCGCCGGTGCCGGGCAGCACGCCCAGCGCCACCTCCGGCATGCCGATCATGCCGGCGCCCTGTCTGCCGATTCGCATGTCAACCGCCATGGCGACTTCGAGACCGCCGCCAGCGGTATGGCCGTTCAGCGCGGCGATCACCAGCTTCGGCGTCTGCTCGCGTCGATTCAGCGTCTCAATGGCGTGCAGGCAGAAGTAGTACTTGAAGTTGGGATCGGCGTCCGTGAGCATGCCGATGTTGGCGCCGGCGCAGAAGAACTTCTCGCCCGCGCCGATGATGACGATGACGTGAACCGACGCGTCCATGCCGGCCTGCAGGACGGCGGCATCCAGCTGCGGCATCATCTCGTAGGAGTCGGTGTTGGCCGGCGGATCGTCGAGCGTGATGGTGAACACGCCGCCCCCGGCAGCGGTCCTAACCTTCGGCGCGGACATACTCGAAGTCGATCGGCTGGCGGTTGATGCCGCGCGACGGCGGGGCGATGTAGTTGGCGAACTGCCCCGGCTGGTAGATCGGCGTCACCTGGATGCTGTGCAGGTACTGTTTGTCCTCCGGAGACGGCAGCCACTCGTACTTCTTGCGCTCCCACTCCTCCTGCGTCAATGGCTGGCCAAGCGGATCGAAGTGCTTGCCTGCATACACGCCGACCTTGCGGTTGAACTTGCGCGACGGCAGCGTGATGCGCTCGGACATGCCGTGCGCCTCGAGCACGCGCTTGTTCCACCGGTCGACGCCCGCCTGGCAATCGCCGACGTACCAGTCGCGCAGCACCTCGTTGAGCGCGTTGCGCATCGGCACTTCTTCGCGGATGATCAGGCCGCTGTCGTCCATCAGGTCGAGCACGTACATGTTGCCCGCCAGGATGTGGTCATCGTCGCACTTGTCTTCCTCGGCGCGGCCCTTGAGGCCGTTCGAGAAGTAGGCGGCGGCGTTGCTCGACACTTCGCTGCCGTGCAGGTCGAGGCTCTGGCTGAACCAGAAGTTGACAAACTTCTGGATCAGCGGCAGATCGATGCCGCCGGCCTTGCGCACGTCGCCGGAGAAGCCGCCGTCACGCAGCAACTGGCAGGTGCGTTCCAGGATGCGGGCGATGCCGCTCTCGCCGACGAACATGTGGTGCGCCTCTTCGGTGAGCATGAAGCGCGTGGTCCGCGCCAGCGGATCGAGCGAGCTTTCCGACAGCGACAGCAGCTGCGACTTGCCGTCCCGGTCGGTGAACATGGTAAACGCGAAGAAGTCGAGCCACGTGTCGATCGGCTCGTTGAAGGCCTCGAGCATGCGCGGCGTGTCGTCGTTGCCGCTGCGCCGCTCGAGCAGCGCTTCGGCCTCTTCGCGGCCATCGCGGCCGAAGTAGGAGTGCAGCAGGTAGACCATTGCCCAGAGGTGACGGCCTTCCTCGACATTGACCTGGAAGAGATTGCGGAGGTCGTAGAGGCTGGGGCAATGCGCGCCGAGGGAGCGTTGCTGCTCGACGCTGGCGGGCTCGGTGTCGCCCTGGATGACGATCAGACGCCGTAACTGGTTGCGGAACTCGCCCGGCACTTCCTGCCATACTGGCTGGCCCTTGAAGTCGCCGAAGCCGATGCGGCGATCGGGAACCGGCTCGGCGAGGAAAATGCCCCAGCGATACTCCGGCAGCCGCACGTAATCGAAGTGCGCCCAGCCGGCGGCGTCGACGCTGATCGCGGTCCGCAGGTAGACCTGGTGGCTGTCCTGGAATCCCGGAGGGCCCATCTCGCGCCACCAATCGAGGTAGGCGGGCTGCCAGTGCTCGAGCGCCCGCTGCAGGCGCTTGTTGCCCGAGAGGTCGACGTTGTTGGGGATCTTTTCGTCAGAAATCATCGCCGCACCGTGTCCTGGTCTGTGCCGTGTGAGCGTTCTGTGGCCTACGTCCGCTTGAAGTCATAGTGCGGCCGGCCGGCACGCCCGTAGGTCATCAACGCGCCCTTTTCGCCGACGGCATTCGGGCGCTGGAAGATCCAGTTCTGCCACGCGGTGAGTCGGCCGAAAATCTTCGTCTCCATCGTTTCCGGTCCCGCGAAGCGCAGGTTGGCTTCCATGCCGGTCAACGCATCCGGCGAAAACGCCGCGCGCGCCTCAATCGCCATCCGCACTTCGTCGTCCCAGTCGATGTCGTCGGGCGCCGAGAAGATCAGGCCGGCCGCGAGCGCCGCCGGCGCGTCGAACGGGCCGTCGTGCGTCAGCGCCTGGTCCACCGACTCGGGCTCACCGAGGAAGCGGACCTGCAACCGCGACAGGCCGTTGCTCATGGGATAGGCGCCGCCGTTCATCACCGACAGACGAACGGTGTTGTCGTCGTCCGGGTGGTCGATCATGTAGGCGCGATCGGCGGCGAGGGCCAGCTCGAACAGCGTGCCGGCGAAGGCGTTGCCCGGCTCGATCAAAGCGAAGAAGCTGCGCGCGGTGAGATCCACGCGCTTCAGCGTGCGGCGAATGTGACCGGTGATTTCCCGCACCAGCCAGTGCGACTGGTTGGCGTGCAGCACCTCGTCGACGGCGACGACGGCTTCGGGATTGCCGACGGCGCGCACGATCACGGTGCCGACTTCCGGCTCATTCAGGCGCAGCCGCAGCAGGCAGTCATCCAACTCGCGGAAGGCCCGCAGCGCCCACGACTGATCGCCGGCCTGCTGGTACTCCTCACCCGACTGCGGCTGCGGTGAATCAGGCGCGGCGATGGTGAGGTCGCACGTGCGCTTGGCGCGATCGATGCTGCCCTTCACGCACCGGTATTCAATGACGTCCGCGGTGATCGACGGATTCAGCGGGCCCAGGGCGATGCCGGGGCCCGCCGCCGGGCGATCGGACTTGGCCGCCAGCGCCTGCGCATGCCTGGCGACGGACTCCCGGAACTTGCTGGTTGGGTAGGTCGCATCCACGAAGCGGCCTTCAACGGCGCGCTTGCCGCGCACGCCTTCGGTCAGCGTGCTGAAGTCGTCGGCGAGATCGCGCCGGACCTTGCGCTTGTCGACGACGCGCGTGAGTCCGCCGGTGCCGGGCAGCACGCCCAGCAGCGGAGTCTCCGGCAGTGCCACCGACGCCGCGCCATCATCCACGATCACGATTTCGTCGCACGCCAGGGCGAGCTCGTAGCCGCCGCCGGCGCAAATGCCGTTGACCGCGGCCAGGAACTTCACGCCGCTGTTCGCGCTCATGTCTTCCATGCCGAGGCGCGTCTCGTTGGTGAACTTGCAGAAGTTGACCTTGAAGCCGTGGCTCGAGCTGCCGAGCATGAAGATGTTGGCGCCGGCGCAGAAGATGCGCGGCTTGAGGCTGGTCAACACCACGGCGTGCACTTCGGGGTGCTCGAAGCGCAGGCGCTGCAGGATGTCGGCGAGCTCGATGTCGACGCCGAGGTCGTACGAGTTGAGCTTCAGCTGGTAATCGTTCGGGCGCAGGCCGGCGTCCTCGCGGACGTCCATCGCGAGCGTGGCGACGTGCCCATCGATGGTCAGCTTCCAGTGCTTGTAGTGCGAGGGGTTGACTTCGAAATTGACGGACGGCGTTGCGGCGGTCTGTTCCACGAGCGCAGTTTACTACGATTTTAAACGTTCGTTCAAACTCGTGATATAGTGGCGCCACCCGCATGTCACGACAGCCGGCCACCACGGACCGTCGCATCGAGATCCTGAAGAGCGCGGCGGCCGCGTTCCGCCGGCGCGGCTACCACGGCGCCAGCGTGGACGAAATTGCGTCGGCGCTCGAAATGACCAAGGGCAACCTGTACTACTACTTCAAGAACAAGGAAGAGATCCTCTTCGCCTGCCACGAGTACTCGCTCGGCAAGCTGCTGGTGCTGATGGACGAGGTCGAGGCCGAATCGCTGTCGCCCGACGCCAGGCTGCGCCGGCTGGTGCTGGCATTCGTGCATCTCATCCTCGACGACCTGCACGGCACCGCGCTGACGCTCGATCCCGAGGCGCTGTCACCACCGCTCTTGAAGCGCATCATCGCCAAGCGCGATCGCTTCGATCACGGCATCCGCACCATCATCCAGCAGGGCATTGACCAGGGCGTGTTCAAGCCGGGCGATCCGAAGATGATCGAGTTCGCGATGATGGGCGCGATCAACTGGATCTCGAAGTGGTTCGATCCGAACGGCGCGATGACCTCCGACCAGATCGGCGATGCATTCGCCGACTACCTGGTGGGAGGGTTGCAGCAGTAAATGGAAACGCTCCACATTACCTTTTTGGGTCACAGCACATTCCGCCTCCGAACGCCCGGCGGCCAGGAGCTGCTGCTCGACCCGTGGTTCACCGGCAACCCGTCATTTCCCGAGTCGGCGCGACCAACCAAGGCCGACCTGATCCTGGTTTCGCACGGGCACAGCGATCACATCACCGACGCCGCGGCCTTGGCCAAACACACGTCGGCGACCGTGGTCGGCATCTGGGAAGTGACGTCGTGGCTGGGGTCAAAGGGCGTGCAGAACCTCGAGCCGATGAACAAGGGCGGCACCATCACCACCAAGGGCCTGCGCATCACGATGACGGACGCGCGCCACAGCAGCAGCATTGACGACAACGGCATCGTGTATCTGGGAGAAGCCGCCGGCTTCGTGGTGCGGCTCGAGAACGGCCAGACGATCTACTACGCCGGCGACACCAGCCTGTTCGGTGACATGACACTGATCGCCGAGCTCTACGAACCAGACATCGCCTTCCTGCCAATCGGCGATCGATTCACGATGGGTCCTGACACCGCGGCCATGGCGGCGCGATGGTTGGGCGTGAAGCAAGTGGTGCCGATGCACTGGGGCACCTTCCCACTGCTGACCGGAACACCTGAACAGCTCAAGACACACCTCGCCGGCAGTGGAATCGAAGTGCTGACACTCTCACCCGGCGAAACAGCCCGCTAGATCAACAGATCAACGGGTCAACAGTTCGAGAGATACTAGTCGAGGTTCGATGGTTGAAGCGCCGCTGCAGTTCATCAAGCCGAGGGCACCGAAGCCCGAGTGGCTGAAGGTGCGCGCGCCGGGGTCGGAACACTACCTGCGGCTGCGCAGCATCATGCGCGACCTCAAGCTCAACACGGTCTGCGAGGATGCCCACTGCCCCAACATCGGCGAGTGCTGGCATCACGGCACGGCGACCTTCATGATCCTGGGCGACATCTGCACGCGCGCCTGCACCTACTGCGCGGTTGCCCATGGCCGCCCGGCGACACTGGACATCGACGAGCCGCGCCGCGTCGGCGAAGCCGTCGAAAAGATGGGCCTGAACTACGCGGTGATCACCTCGGTCGATCGCGACGACCTGGCGGACGGCGGCGCCGGGATCTACGCCGACACGATTCGCGACATCAAGCGGCGGCTGCCGGATTGCCGGGTCGAAGTGCTGATTCCCGATTTCAAAGGCGACGAGTCATCGCTGCGCACCGTGCTCGACGCTCGGCCGGACGTGCTCAATCACAACACCGAGACCGTGCCGCGTCTGTATCGCGCCGTCCGCTCGGGCGGCAAGTATTCCCGGCTGCTGGAACTGCTCGACCGCTCGCGCACCTACGCCCCGGACATCCCGACCAAGACCGGCATGATGATGGGTCTTGGCGAGGAGCACGATGAAGTGATGGAAGTGTTCAAGGACCTGCGCAAGGCCGGCGTCTCGATCCTGACGCTCGGGCAGTACCTGCGTCCTTCAGAGAACCACGCCGTGATGACACGCTACTACCACCCCGACGAGTTCAAGGAGCTCAAGCGCATTGCGATGGGGATGGGATTCGTCCACGTCGAAGCCGGACCGCTGGTGCGCAGTTCCTACCACGCTCATGAACAGGCCGAGGCAGCTCGCAACAGTCTTCAGTCGACAGTCGGCAGTTAAGCGTTTTCAATCTGCAGTCCGCAATCCAGTGCCAAGTCGCTCAGTCCGGAACTGAAACCTGCGGACTGACTGGAGACTGCTGAATGAACTGAAAACCGTTGACTGACAACTCTTCACTGCCGACTGCTGACTGCTGACTGCCTCAGCAGCTCACACACTTGTTGTTGTTGACCGCTCCGAGACTGGCGAGCAGCGCAATGGTCTCCGGATACGGCTGCGTGCGCTGCACCGGGCCGTTCGCGACATCGATCGTCGTCTGGCCGGCGCGATTCACCTTTTTCACATCCGCGCCCTTCGAGACCAGGAACCTGACCATTTCCGTGTCGCCACGCGCGGCGGCGTGATGGACGATGGTGTTGCCGTCGGCGTCGACGGCGTTGACGTCGGCGCCAAGCTCTTCGACGAGGTACTTCACGGCCGGCAGCATGCCCGACGGCGCGACGTGGTGTGAATTGCCGGCGAAGCCCTGCGCGTAGCCGGGACCTGCTGCCGCGTGCAGCGCCGAGGCGTTCGGACCGCCGACCGGAATCGGCGACCGGCCGGTCTTGTCTGCGCCGGCCGCCGGATCCTCCGGCCCGCGCCGCGAGAAGAGCCTCATCGTCGGGACGGCCGGATCGGCGCCATACGAGATCAACAGCTTCATCGCCGCCACATCCGCCGCGTAGGCGGCGCGCCAGAACGGTGTGGCGCCGGCTTCGTCGACGCCGGACTGATCGAAGTTGTAGCCCGAGAACCACACCTTGCGGCGGACGCGGGCGTTGGGATCGGCGCCCTTGTCGAGCAGGAGCTTCAGCAGGTCGAGATAGCCGTGCGATTGCTGCAGGTGCGAGCGTGGTTGCGGATACGCGGCAATCGGCGCCCAGTGGACGTTGAGCACCGCATAGAGCGGCGACACGCCGGCGTCGTTGATCAGATTCGGATCGGCGCCCTGCTCGATGTAATACGCCGCCAGATCGAAGTGGCCGTTCACCAGCGCGGTGAGCAGCGGCGACGCCTGATCGCCGGGACTGACCAGGTTCACATCCGCTCCGCCCTCCACCAGCGCGCGGCCGGCAGTCACGCTGCCCTGCCTGGACGCGAAGTGCAGCGCGGTCAGGCCACCTTGCGTGCCAATCAGTTCGTTGTAGCGGTAGCCGCGCGTGACACCGGCAACGCCGCCGCCGGGCTGTTGCTGCTGCGGCCGCCCCGTCCCATCATCGATGGTCACCGTCAACGACTTGAGATCGGCCACGGATGAGGCCACCTTCCAGTCGGCGCCGCGCTGCATCAGCAGGCGCACCACGTCGGCTCGATCGAGACCCGCGGCGACCATCAGTGCGGTCTGGCCGAAGCCCTTCTCCTTCGCGTTGAGATCCGCGCCTGTTTCAATGAGGCGCGTCACCGTGTCCGTGCTTCCCGATCGCGCGGCCAGCATGAGCGACGTCGCCCCGGTCGACGTGACACCGTTGGTGTCGGCGCCGGCAGCGATCAGTGCCGCGACGACGGCGGCGTGTCCGCCCTGGCTCGCCATGTGCAGTGAGGTGATCCCGCCAAGGCGGGTTGTG
Source organism: Acidimicrobiia bacterium (assembly GCA_016871275.1). Taxonomy (GTDB): domain Bacteria; phylum Acidobacteriota; class Vicinamibacteria; order Vicinamibacterales; family UBA2999; genus 12-FULL-67-14b. The sequence continues at coordinate 30,374 of VFZG01000022.1, forward strand.
GCGCGAATGTTCGCGCCCGCCGAGAGCAGCATCTGGGTCAGCGCCGCATCGCCGTTGGTGGCAGCCCAGTGCAGCGCCGTCATGCCGTCGCCCTGCGCCGCGTTCACGTCGGCGCCATTCTTCAGCAGCGCCTTGACCGCGGCGGCATCCTTGGCCTTGGCTGCGGCCCAGAGGGGGTCGGGACCATTTGTCGCCAAAGTTGGCCCTTGGAGGCCAGCAATCGCGACAACGAGGGTTGCCACCCACAATAGTTGGGACCATGGGGACGACAAATGGTCCCGACCCCCGGCCCTCACGACTGCACCGCGTTGAGGTCCATGGGTTTGGTCGAATCACCAAACTGATTGAAGTCGACGCCGATGGCGTTCAAGGCCGCGAGCATCGCGTTTGCCATTGGCGCGCCGTCGTCGGCCTTGATGTGGCGGTTGCCCTTCAGCGCGCCGCCGGCCTTGCCCATGAAGAACAGCGGGCAGCGCTTATGGTTGTGCAGGTTCGAATTGCCCATCGCCGATCCGTAGATCAGCAGCGAGTTGTCGAGCACGTTGCCGTCGCCGTCGGGAATCGCCTTCAGCTTGTCGAGCAGGTACGGCACCAGGCCGACGTGCCAGGTGTTGATCTTCTGGAAGTCGGCGATGCGCTCATCGCGATCGAGGTGATGCGAGCCGGTGTGGAACGCCGCGTTCGATCCGCTCGCGGCGAATACGCGGTTCGACACGTCGCGGCTGAACTTGAACGAGAAGATGCGCGTCGTGTCGGCGGCGAAGGCCACCGCCTGCAGGTCGAACATCAGCTTGACGTGCTCTTCGAAGGCATCGGGGACGCCGATCGGCGCGCCCGGCAACTCGCGCGCCTCGCCGCTCTTGTTCGACTGCTCCACCTTCTGGATGCGGCGCTCGATCTCGCGAACCTCATCGAGATAGTCGGCCAGCCGCGCCCGGTCCGCGGGCCCGAGCCGGCGCCGCAGATCGCCCACCGATTCGGCGACGAAGTCGAGGATGCTCTGATCGTCCTTGCGGCGGGCGCGCCGGGCCTCGGGGGTCGCGCCGACACCGAACAACTGGTCGAACACCACGCGCGGGTCGCGGATCATCGGCAGCGGATCTTCCGGCGACGCCCAGCTGATAGTGTCGGTGTAGACGCAGGAATAGTTGTAGGAGCAGCCGCCGGCCTGATCGACGTTTTCGATGCACAACTGCATCGACGGAATCGGCGTCGCGTCGCCGAACTTCTGCGCGTAGATCTGATCGAACGACGTGCCCGCGGAGACGTCGGAGCCCTGCGTCTGCTTCGGTTTGGCCTGCGTCAGGAACACGGCGGCGGATCGGAAGTGGTCGGCGCCGATCTCGGATGCCGCAAACGCCTCGGCGTTGCGCACGTCGGTGTTGCTGACAATCGTCAGGTAGTCGCGGTACGGCTCGAGCGACCGCAGGCTGGTCGGGCTGAGATCGAACGCCGAGCCAGTGGCCGCCGGCGACCACATGTTCTGCTTGATGCCGTAGGCAGTGCTGCCCGCCGCGCCGTGCACCATCTCCATGGCAATCAGGCGCACCGGCCTCGGTCCCTGCGCGCTCACCCGCGCCGGGGCCATGGCCTCGAGGAATGGCAATGCGACAGTCGCGCCCATGCCCTTCAGAGCGGTGCGACGAGAAAGGTTCTTACCGGTCATGAACATCAGCGTCTTCTCTTTTCTGAACCATCTGCGCCGTCTGGGGCTGCCTTCTCGGCGTCATCGGTGGCGCGTTGCGCCGCCGGCAGCTTCGCCATCCGGAACGCATCCGATTCGACAATCGCGTTCACCAAGGCGCTGACGCGATAGTTCTGCCCTTCGGCGTCGCGGATGATGCGGCGCACCAGCGGCATGTCGGCGGCCTCAATGCGGCGGCCGAGGGCGTAGGTCATCAGGCTGCGCGTGAAGCTCAGCAGCACCACATCCTTGTGCCGCAGCAGCGCATCTCGCAGGCCGGCGGGGCCCTCGATCGACGTGCCGTCGAACAGTTGTCCCTTGGTATCCACCGCGATGCCGCCGTCGCGGATGCGCCACTTGCCGGTCGCATCGAAGTTCTCGAGCGCCAGGCCCAGAGGATCGATCACACGATGGCAGGACGTGCACTGCGGATTGCCGCGGTGCTGCTCCATGCGCTCGCGCACCGACAGCGCGCGGCCGGTCTCGGCCGTGCTGTTCGTCTCTTCGAGCGCCGGCACATTCGGGGGCGGAGGCGGCGGGGGCGATCCCAGCAGCACTTCCATCACCCACTTGCCGCGCTGCACCGGCGAGGTGCGCTCGGCGATGGACGTCAGCGTCAGGACGCTGCCGTGACCAAGAATGCCTCGACGATCCGCCGGCAGGGCGACACGCCGGAAGTCGGAACCGGTCACGTTCGGAATGCCGTAATGCCTGGCGACGCGCTCGTTGGCGTAGGTGTAGTCGGCGGTCAGCAGGTCGAGCACGCTGCGGTCCTCGCGCACCAGGCTCTCCACGAACAGCTCGGTTTCCTTCTTGAGCGCGAGCGACAGGGTCTGATCGGAATACGGATAGAGAATCGGATCGGGAATGACCTTCTCGAGATCCTGCAACCGCAGCCACTGCGACGCGAACCGCGTGGCGAGCGCGTTGCCCTGCGGAGCGGAAAGCATGCGCCCGGTCTGGCGCCGCAGCCCGCCGGCCACCGCCAGCCTGCCCTGCCCAGCCGCCTTCATCAGCGCAGCGTCTGGACCCTGTCCCCAGAGGAAGAACGACACCCGTGAGGCGAGCTCGTAATCGCCAAGCCGATACGCCGCGTTCACGAGTCGCACGGGCGACTCTTCCACACGGAACAGGAACTGCGGACTCGCGAGAATCGCCTCGAGCGCCTTGGTCACGCCGAACTCGAAGTTCCTGTCCTTGCGGCCGCGCGCATAGAAGTGCATCAGCCGCGTGTGGTCCTTTTCCGCAATCGGACGCCGGAAGGCCTGCGTGGAGAGGCGCCGGATGATGTCGGCGGCGCACGCGGTTTCGTCAGCCCGGCTGATCGGGCGGCACTGGAATACGCGGCGCCGGCTGGGCGTATCGCTGATGCCCGTCACGCGATGCGGACCGATCACGCTCAGGCTCCGCAAATGCGGCAGCGTGGTGATGCCGGGCGCGATGCCGATCTCGGTATCCGCCATGGTGTGGTCGATCGGCGCGATCAGGTCGTTGACCAGTCCCTCGAAGCGCTGGATGAACGCCGCGGTGACCCGATGCGTGCCGGCCTTGACGTGAATCGGCGCGGTCTTGAGCGTCAGCCCGGTCTTCTCCTCGCTCATCCGCGGGTCGATCTGGAAGATCGCCAGACGGGCGCCGTCGAGCGAGACCTCAATCTCCTCGCCCGGCCGGGTGTTGCCGAACAGGAAGCCGAGCGGCTCGGCGAAGAAGTCCATGCTGAAGACGTACTCCCCGTCGGCCACGAACGTATGGTCGACGGAGATGCCGCCGCGCGTGCCGGGCGGCGCGCCCTCGACGTGCGCCATCTGCGACGCGGTCTTGGGCAGCTTGAACGTGGCCTGCGCCGCCGACCCCTCCGGATCGCCAATCGCCAGCGCCGCGATGCGGCTGGCGGCGCGCAGGTAGCCTTCCATCAGCGTCGGTGAGAACGTCTGCACGTCGGCGACGTTATCGAAGCCGTCGCTGATCGTGTCGGCCGGCAGGAACGCGGTGACGTCCACGTCGAGATCGAGCAGCGCGCGGATCTCGCGCGCGTACTCCGCGCGGTTCAACCGCTGAAACGGCCGCCAGCCCGGATCGGGATCGGACGCCGACAACGCATCCATCCTCGATTCGAGCGCGGTGACCAGCTGCCTGATCTGTGCCTCGGCGGGACGCCTCGCGCCGCTCGGCGGCATCATGCCGGCGCGGAGCTTGTGAATCATCTTTTCGGTGAGGTCACGCTGCGCCGACGCGCGGGTCACGTCCCATCCCGCCAGCGAGAGCTCGCCCGCCTTGGTGCGATCGTTATGGCAACCCGCGCAGTACTGCTTGACCACTTCGGCCTGCGCCGCACCTGTCATCACGGCGGGCGAATGGGACACCGCCGGCGCAACCGGCGTCGTGGGTTTCGGAGACTGCTGCGCGGCAAGGGTGACGCTCAGCACGCACGCGGGGGCGATGACAAGGGCGATCCGAGACACTGCTGCAGAGTATAGGGCAGCCTGTGCGCCGCGCGGCATACGGTTACCGACGCGCTTCCCTGGCACACGGGCGCATTTGTGTCGATTGGCGGCGTCGCCGCCAATCAACGCGTCACGCGTTGCGCGCTATGAGGATTTTTTCTTCGGCTTGAAAACGTGAGTTGCCTGGCCGAAGAACACCTCGGCCGACTCCATCAGCGTTTCGCTGAGGGTCGGGTGCGGGTGGATCGAGAGCTTCAGGTCCGACGCCGTCATGCCCATCTCGATCGCCACCACGCCTTCGGCGATCAGTTCGCCGGCACCCGAGCCGGCCAGGCCGACGCCGAGAATGCGCTCGGTCTCCGGATCGATGATCAGCTTGGTCATGCCGTCGACACGATCGATCGCAATCGCGCGTCCTGATGCCGGCCACGGGAACTTCGCGACCTCGACCTTGAGGCCCTGCTTCTCTGCATCGGCCTCGGTGATACCCGCCCACGCCACTTCCGGATCGGTGAACACCACCGCGGGAATCGCCGCCGGCTCGAACTCCGCTTTCTGGCCTTCGATCGCCTCCACGGCGACGCGCGCTTCGTGCGAGGCCTTGTGCGCGAGCATCGGCTCGCCCGCCACGTCGCCAATCGCGAAGATGGTGGGCTCAGCGGTGCGGCGCTGGCGATCGGTTTCAATGAAGCCCTTCGGGTCGACCTTGACCCTGGTCCTGTCGAGGCCGCCGATCTTCGCGTTCGGACGGCGCCCGGTCGACACCAGCACGTAGTCGTAGGTCGCTTCCTTCGGCGCACCTTCGCCCTCGAAGCTCACGGTGACGTTCTTGTCGGTGGCCTTCATGCCGGTCACCTTGGTCGACACCATGACCTTCTCGAACGTCTTGTCCACCCGTTGCGCAAGGAATTTCACCAAGTCACGATCGGCACCAGGCAGCAGCCCCGTCGTCATCTCGACGACCGACACTCGCGTGCCCAGCGCGGCGTAGACCGAGCCGAGCTCCAGGCCAATGTAGCCGCCGCCGATCACCAGCAGCGACCTCGGAATCTCCGGCAGGTCGAGGGCGCCGGTCGAGTCCATGACGCGCGGCGAATCGACTGACAGCGACGGGATCTTCGTCGGCAGCGATCCGAGCGCGAGGATCATGTAGTCGACGCTGACGGCTTGCTCACCGCCGGCCGTCTTCACAGAGATGGTCTTCGGATCGACGATCGACGCCCAGCCCTGGATGTAGTTGACCTTGCGGAACTTCGACACCTGGCCGGTGCCGCTGGTGAGCTTCTCGACGACTCGGTTCTTGTAGTCGCGCAGCTTGTTGACATCGATCCTGGCGTCGCCGAACTCGATGCCCCACTCTTTGGCGTGCTTCGATTCCTCAAGCAGCTTGGCGACGTGCAACAACGCCTTCGACGGAATGCATCCGCGGTACAGGCATACGCCGCCGGGATTCCTCTCGTTGTCGATGAGGGTGACCTGCATGCCCAGGTCCGCTGCATAGAAAGCAGCGGCATACCCGCCGGGTCCTGCCCCGATAACTGCAATGTGATGAGACATATGGGAAGTTCCTAGGGGTTTAGGGGCTTAGGGGAATGGAGCTGAGAGGAAGGACTTTGTTTGCTCAAGCCCTTAAGCCCTTGAGTCCTTACGCCCCTAGGCCCCCAGGCCCTTCATCCGCGAAGCGTCAACGCGAACGGGTTCTCGAGCGCCTCAGCAACCCAGCGCAGGAAACGAATCGCGTCGGCGCCGTCGATCAGCCGGTGGTCGTAGCTGAGCGACAGCGGCAGCATTTGCCGCGGCTCGAACTCCGTGCCGTTCCACACCGGCTCGAAGACGCCGCGCGAGATGCCGAGAATCGCCACCTCGGGCCAGTTGACGATCGGCGTGAACGCCGTGCCGCCAATGCCGCCCAGGTTTGAAATCGACATCGAGCCGCCGGACATCTCCTCGAGCGACAGCTTCCGGTCCTTGGCCTTGTCGGCGAGCTGCTGAATCTCCACCGACAGTTGAACAAGGTTCTTCTGGTCGACGTTGCGCAGCACCGGCACCAGCAGTCCGTTCGGCGTGTCGACGGCAATGCCGACGTTGATGTACTTCTTGTAGACGATGGCCTCACCCGCCGCGTCTACCGACGCGTTGAACTGCGGGAACACCTTCAGGGCGCTGCCAATCACCTTGGCGGCGACCGCGGTCACCGTCAGGTTGCCGCCGGCCTTCGCCACTTCGTCGCGGTACTTCTTGCGCACCTGTTCGAGCGCGGTGATGTCGGCCTTGTCGAACTGCGTGACGTGCGGAATGGCGTGCCAGGCGTGGGTCAGGTGCTCCGACGTCTTCCGGCGAATGCCGGTCATCGCCTTGCGCTCGACGTCGCCCCACTTGCCGAAGTCGGGCAGCGCCGGTGTGACCAGGCCGGCCCGCGCCATGCCACTGGCCGCCGCGGCCTGGCCGCCGCCGCCAATGCTGTTCATCACCCGCTTTGCGAACTCCTTCACATCGTCCTGGGTAATGCGTCCGCCAGGGCCGGTGCCGGAAACCTGCGTGATGTCGACACCAATTTCGCGCGCCAGGCGACGCACCGAGGGCGCCGCGGGCGCGGCGGTGACGTTTGACGAGGGGGCGGCGGCAACGGGCACCGCCTGGGGCCGGCCGCTGGCGATGTTGTGCACCGAGGCCTTCGGCCGATCGGCAGCCTGCGGCGCCTCCGGTGCCTGCTGAGCTTCGGGCGCCGGCGTGGCTTGCTGCTTCGGAGCTTCGGCCTTGGGCTCTTCCTTTGCAACCGTGGAACCGCTGGCGCCATTGGCGCCCGACAGCGTCAGCACGGCCTGTCCTGGCTTGACCGTGTCGCCGGCCTTCACCTTCACTTCGGCCACCGTGCCCGCCACATTCGACGGCACCTCGATGGTGGCCTTGTCGGTCTCGAGCTCGAGCACCGGCTGGTCCACCTTCAGCGCATCGCCGGGCTTGACCAGGACTTTCAGGACGTCGCCCTGCGCGACGCCGTCGCCCAGGTTGGGGATGATGAATTCACTCATGTTCGGCTATCGGCTCTCGGCTTTCAGCGCTCACGAGATCGCTGGGTTGAGTTTTTCGGGATCGATGCCGAGGTCCGTGATCGCCCTGGCGACGTCGTCGGGACTGACCTGCTTGTCCTTCATCAGCGCATACAGCGTGGCCAGCACGACGAACTTCGCGTCGACTTCGAAGAAGTTGCGGAGCGCGGCGCGCGAGTCGCTGCGTCCGAAGCCGTCGGTGCCGAGCGCCTGCATCGGCCGCGGCAGCCACTTGTCGATTGAATCCGGCAGCACCTTCAGGTAGTCGGAGGCCGACACGAACACGCCGGGCGCGTCCTTGGTGACCTGCGTCACGTACGGCACCTTGGGCTTCTCCATCGGGTGCAGGCGGTTCCAGCGATCGCACGCGTGGCCGTCGCGATAGAGGTTGCCGTAGCTCGTCACGCTCCACACGTCGGCGCCGACGTCGTACTTCTCCTCGAGGATCTGCTGGGCCTTCAGCACTTCGGTCAGGATGGTGCCGCTGCCGAACAACTGCGCGCGCAGCCTGGCCTTCGGCTGGCCCGTCGGCTTGCAGACGTACATGCCCTTCAGGATGCCGTCCTTGGAATTGGCCGGCATCTCCGGGTGCTCGTACTGCTCGTTCATCACGGTCAGGTAATAGAAGATGTCTTCCTGATCGCGATACATGCGCTTGATGCCGTCTTCGACGATCACCGCCAGCTCGTAGGCAAACGTCGGGTCGTACGACTGGCAGGTCGGGTAGGGCATTGAGTAGACGTGGCTGTTGCCGTCTTCGTGCTGCAGGCCTTCGCCGTTCAGCGTGGTGCGGCCCGACGTGCCGCCGACCACGAAGCCCTTCATGCGCTGATCCGAGCCGGCCCAGATCAGGTCGCCGACGCGCTGGAACCCGAACATCGAATAGAAGATGTAGAACGGGATCATGTTGATGCCGTGCGTCGCGTAGGCGGTGCCGGCGGCGATGAATGACGACATCGAGCCGGCTTCGTTGATGCCTTCCTCGAGAATCTGTCCGTCCTGCGCCTCCTTGTAATACAGCAGCGTGTCGCGATCGACCGGCTCGTACAGCTGGCCGCTGTGCGCGTAGATGCCGACCTGGCGGAACAGCGCCTCCATGCCGAAGGTGCGCGCCTCGTCCGGCACGATTGGCACCACCAGCTTGCCGATCTGCTCGTCGCGCAGCAGCTTCGACAGCATGCGCACGAACACCATGGTCGTGGACGCCTTGCGATCGGCCGTGCCCTTGTGGAATTCCTCGAAGGTGTCGCCGAATTCAGCGGCAATCGGCGCGACCTTCACCCGGCGGCGCGGCACGGGGCCGTGCAGCGCGGCGCGGCGCTCCGTCACGTACTTCATCTCGGCGCTGTCGTCGGCCGGCCGGTAGAACGGCGCCTTCGCCACTTCGTCGTCCGAAATCGGAATGCCGAAGCGGGTGCGGAACGCCCTGATCTCGTCGTCGTTCAGCTTCTTCTGCTGGTGGGTGATGTTCTTGCCTTCGCCCGATTCGCCCACGCCGTAGCCCTTGATGGTGCGGGCCAGGATCAGCGACGGCATGCCCTTGGTCTCGGTGGCGCGCTGGTAGGCGTTGAACACCTTGATCGGGTCGTGACCGCCGAGCGTCAGCTTCTTCAGCTGCTCGTCGGAGAGGTGCTTGACCATGTCCAGCAGCCGCGGATGCGCGCCCCAGAAGTGCTTGCGGACGTAGGCGCCGCTTTCGACCGCGTACTTCTGATACTCGCCGTCGACGACTTCGCCCATGCGCTTGACGAGCAGCCCCTCGTGGTCCTTCTCGAGCAGCTCATCCCACTCCGAGCCCCAAATGCACTTGATCACGTTCCAGCCGGCGCCGCGGAAGATGGCCTCGAGCTCCTGGATGATCTGGCCGTTGCCGCGCACTGGGCCGTCAAGACGCTGCAGGTTGCAGTTGATCACGAAGATCAGGTTGTCGAGCTTCTCGCGCGACGCCAGCGTGATGGCCCCGAGCGACTCAGGTTCGTCCGTCTCGCCGTCGCCGAGGAACGCCCACACCTTGGCATCCGTCTTCGGCTTGAGTCCGCGGTCTTCCAGGTAGCGATTGAAGCGTGCCTGGTAGATGGCCTGAAGCGGGCCGAGGCCCATCGACACCGTGGGGAACTCCCAGAAATCCGGCATCAACCACGGGTGCGGGTACGACGACAGGCCGCCGCCCGGCAACAGCTCGCGGCGGAAGTTCACGAGCTGTTCGTGGCTCAGGCGCCCTTCGAGGAAGGCGCGCGCGTAAATGCCCGGCGAACCGTGGCCCTGGATGAAGAGGATGTCGCCTTCGTTGCCGTTGTCGCGGCCGCGGAAGAAGTGGTTGTAGCCCACGTCGTAGAGCGTGGCGGACGAGGCAAACGTCGAAATGTGACCGCCGATGCCGTCTTCGAGCTTGTTGGCGCGAACCACCATGGCCATGGCATTCCAGCGCACGATGCTCTTGATGCGGCGCTCAATCTCGCGGCTGCCGGGATAGGGCACCTGCTCGTCGGCGTTGATGGTGTTGATGTAGGGCGTGTTGGCCGTGAATGGGAGGCGAACGCCCTGCTTCTCGGCGTGAATTCCAAGTTCGCGGAGCAGGCTGCCGACGCGGACCGGCCCTCCATGCTTCAGCACATCGTCCAGCGAATCGAGCCATTCCCGGGTTTCGAGGGCTTCGAGCTGGGCGGCATCGGTTGGAGCGGTGTTTCTCATGGCCGACCTAAACCTTCCTTATCGACCCGCCGGATGCGGGACAAGAAATACCGTTCGCGCGAGGTTGAGCGTCATACATCCCGATGAGCGAAGCCTCGCGCAACATCTCATTCTAGCGGGGTTAGGGGGCCAATTGAAAGCATCGGACCGCGGCCGGCCGCCTGTAACATGTTGTAACCACGACACATGAGCGTTTCCGGGGGAACCCGTCCCTCTTCTCTGTCGGCCGTTCAGCGCGCCATCATTAGCTGCCAGCGCTGCCCGCGCCTGCGCAGCTACTGCCAGCAAGTCGGGCGCACCCGCAGGGCGGCGTTCCGGGACCAGGTCTACTGGGCCCGGCCGGTGCCGGGATTCGGCGATCCCGCCGCGCGGGTGCTGATCCTCGGCCTCGCACCCGCTGCCCACGGCGCCAACCGGACCGGCAGGGTCTTTACCGGGGACGGGGTTGGGTCCTCCGGCGACTTCCTCATGGCGGCCCTGAAGCGCGCCGGCTTCTCGAACATCTCCACCTCGCAGCGCACAGACGATGGGTTGGCGCTGCGGGATGCGTATATTGCCGCCGCCGTGCGATGCGCGCCGCCCGCGAACAAGCCGCTGCCGGAAGAAGTCGATCGCTGCCTCCCCCACCTGATCGACGAGGTGGCGCACCTCGAGAATCTGCAGGTCGTTGTCGCGCTCGGCAAGATCGCGTGGGACGCGTGGCTGAAGGCCAGCGCGCTCGGTGGTGTCGCGTTGCCGCGTCCACGGCCCGCCTTCGCACATGGAGCATTTGTGCGCCTGCACCCAGGCATTCTCGTCGGCGTGTATCACCCTTCACGCCAGAACACGAACACTGGCGTGCTCACACCAAAGATGTACGACCAGGTTTTTCGGGCCGTTCGCCGGGCGCTGCGCTAACCTTGAGAGGTTTGACCGTACCGAACCCATTGCACCAACGCCGCGACATCGCGTTTGCCGTCGCGTTGTTCATCTACGTCCTCTGGATGCGTACCTTCGATGTCGCATCGACATTCCTGATGCTCGGCGAGCAGACGCGCGACTGGGCGATCGCGCTCGGCGGGCTGACGGATCTGCCGCTGGTGGGTGCGCCGAGCACCGCCGGCGGCCGCGGACTGGGCCCGGCGTATTACTGGCTGCTGTGGCTGGGCCGCGTGACGATCGGTCCCTTCATGGATAACCTGCCGCATGCCGGCGGCGTCACGGTGGCGCTGCTGCAATCGATTGGCGATACGTGGCTGTTCATCGCGCTGGCTCGGCGCATCCCGTGGCCGCTGGCCCTCGCCGCCGTTTTGCTGATCGCCTCTGGTCCGTTCGACATCGCGATTTCGTCGGTGATCTGGAATCCACCGGTGGCGGCGGCGCTCATCAAGATGGCGACCGCAAGCGCGCTGATGCTTGGGCCCACGTCGCCAGGTTGGCACGTGGCGGTGCCGGCGGCCCTGGCCACCATGGCCGTCCAGACGCACTTGTCTGCCGCCTTCCCTGTCGCCGCGTTGCTGGCGGGAATCGCGGTCGGCGTGCGCCGCTATCCGCGACTCGCCATCATGGCCGGCGCAATCGTAGTCCTGCAGCTGCCCTTGCTGCTCTCAATGCTGCTCGAGCCCTCGGCGCCGGTGGGTCCGACGACGGCGATTGCCAGCATTACCAGCGGCCAATCCTTCCGGCCGATGTTTGGTTTCGACACGGTGACCGGCGTCACCGGCAACCTGTTCCTGCCAATGCCCGAGTCGTTCAGGTTCTCAGTTCCGACGCTCGTTGCCGGTGCGATCGTGATGGCGGTGTATCGCCGCGATCCGATTGTGATTGGCGCGTCGATTGGCGGCATCCTGGTCGCGTCGCTGGTGTTTGCCACCTGGACGCGCGGCTACGACGGCTACTGGTTCCTGACCATGACGACGGGGCTGGCGCTGACGTTTGCGATGACCATCGCCGCCATCCCGTGGAGGCCGGCCGTGATGGCGATCGGCGCCGTGTTGCTGGCGGTGTTTGCGATCTGGCAGCCGGCGCGCATCACCGAGTCGCTGCGGTTCTTCGAATATCCGCACTATGAGACGATGGTCCGCGCCTCGAGAGAGATTGTGCGTCGCGCACCGGCGGTGCGCGACATCAGGCTGAACTTCGAAGCGCATCCCACGATGGATCGCACGATCGTCTACACCATCCTCGGCGGTCGCATCGACTCCGGTGCGCGCTACACGGCCGTCATCGATGGCGATGGGCGCGTGACCCTGCAGTGACACTGTCGCTGGTGATCCCCGCTTACAACGAAGCCGGCCGCATTGGCGGCACGCTGACGCACGCGTGCGCGTACCTGGATCGCCAGCCCTACGACTGGGAAGTGATTGTCGTGATCGACGGCGGACCGCAGGCCGCGGCCGGCGAAGCGCGCGCCGCGGCCGGCGCGCGCGATAACGTGCGCGTCATTGAGAACGAGGTGAATCGCGGCAAGGGCTACTCGGTGCGCCGCGGCTTCGGCGAAGCACGCGGCGATCGCCTGGTGTTCATCGATGCCGACCTGTCGCTGCCGGTCGAAGGCCTGGAGGGCATGATGGCCCGCTTCGACGCCGGCGCGGACGTCGTCATTGCCTCGCGGACCGCGCCGGGGTCGCGCGTCGAGGGCGCGCCGCCGGCCGGGCGCGACATCATGAGCAAGGTGTTCAACCTCGCCGTGCAGGCGATGGCCGTGCCGGGCTTGCGCGACACCCAGTGCGGCTTCAAGGGCTTCACCGCGCGGGCGGCGGTGGCGATCTTCAGCGTCGCGCAGAGCGATCGTTTCGGCTTCGACGTTGAGGCGCTCTATCTTGCGAGGAAGCACGGCCTGCGGATCGATGAGCTGCCGGTGGTGTGCCGCTACCACGGGGGCAGCTCGGTGAATCGCCTCAGCGACGGCGTGCGGATGTTCGCGGATGTTCTCGCCATCCGGCGCCGACATGGGAAGCCAGAGGTGAGAGGTGAGGAGTGAGAAGTCAGTGTCTTCTCACTTCTCACTTCCTACTTCTCACTTCTTGAGCAGCGCCGGGTTTGTGTAGAGATCCGGAATCGTGCGCTGTGGATCCGGGCGGACGGTGAGGTAGTCGACGTGATCCGGAATATCCGCCCAGCCATGCGGCGTGCCGGCGGGGATGATGATGATGTCGCCGACATTGACGACGCGCTTCACCACGTCATCACCGACGATCGATCCGCTGCACGACGGCCCGTTCAGCACTTTCGTCACCTGGCTGTCAGGAGCGGACTTGCGGCCGTTCATGACCTTCCCGCCAGTCACCAACGTCCCCGAACCCGAGATGATCACATAGGTTTCGGTCTGGCCCTGGTGCCACAGACCCGTCGCCGATCCCGCCGGCACGGCTCCCTTCTCACCGCAAGGCTCTGGCGGCGGCGCAGGGGCCGCCGGCGCGGCACCACCGCCGGCAGCAGCGGCCGGCGGCGCGCCGGTGCGGCCGCGGTGCACGACACCGACCGCGAGATTGGTGTTGCCGACATCCACGTTCACGATCTGGCGGTCGACCCCGGGAAGCGCATTCACTTGCTTCACCTGTTCAGCCGTGATGTAGGTGGCGGGCCTGGAGTTCTGGGCGGCGGCGACACCTGGTAGCAAGAGCGCGGTTACACCGCAAAGAAAACGTGCCTGCATCGGTTCCCTCCGTTGCGGCACTATACATCTGATGTTCGGCAAATGTCATACGCCGGTGCTCGATGTGAGATGCGAATGAAGGTCAGATCTCGCAGTTCAGAACCACCTCGTCGCGCCTGCTCCACCTGAGGCACGGATCCGAATGACGGCGGCGGCTGGGTGCTCGCCGGCGAAGCGCCGGGCGCAAGGACCATCGCCTGACCGGCCAGCGCCAGTCGCGCGCGCTCCGAGGCAAGGATTTATCCGCTTGACCGGGGGAGGCCTGATAGTTGTTAGACCGCCTTTGGCTCTGGGGGTGAAGGAGGCTTCGCCGCTGGGGTCGCTTCGACCTGAGCCGGTGCGGCCACCACCAACCAGTCTGCCATCATGCTGGCTAAGCTATTGGACGGCGCACTTGTCTCGACCACTGGCTGCGCTGCCGCCGAGGACGTTCCGTCCTTGAATGCGATGTGGTTCGATGAGTTTGGCATCTCAGCCCTCGTGTCGCCAACCTTCGAAAGACCTGGCATTTGCCACCGCCGCCTGCATGACGCCAGGCGCCACCCGCACTTGCTGACGAGTCAGTGTCCCCTCCGACGCGAACCGATGGCTGCTTGCGCCAACGCTCTCGATCAGCGCGCGAACGTGGGAGTAGCTCGCTTGCGGCTGACCGGCGAGAATGGCCTCTGGGTTGAGCGGCGTTCAGAACTTCATCTCGTCAGCATGACTCCGGTGAAGATCACGGATGATCGCGTAAGTCTGATCCGTCGGTCGCTCCACTCGGAGGCCGAGTTCGTCGCATGCCTCCTGACGATAAATCGCATAGTCATGGCTCCCCGACTCGGAACACAGGAAATCGAGAACCCTGGTAATTCGGTCCTCATCGGTCAAATGGCCCTTTATCAGGCGTCGGCCGAGCATTCGAATCTGGGTTCGGCTCCTGTCGACATCGCCGAGAACGAAAGGATCCACGCGATCTGACACCGCGCGCAAGACACCACGTCGGGCCTCCGCCGACGAGAGCCCGGCCTCCTTCTTGGCGAACGCAAGGTAGCCGTTAATCGCCTCGACACTCACCGGCGCACGCTGTTGAGGCGGCGCACCAGGAATCTCGGGTTGAGTGGACCCTTCACACCCGGATCGATCGGGCCACGTTCAATCAGTACTCGTAGCCTGCGCTTCTCCGCGAATTCGATGATTGCGCGCTGTTTGACGAGATGCGGTGGCGGAACGAGCCTGCCTTGTTTCTCCCACTCTTTGAGTTCTCGTCTCCATCTGCGTCTCTGTCTGATGATTCTCAGAGCTGGGATTATTGGTGTCCGCTGAATGAGTTGTTTCAGAGCATTCTTCATGTGCTCTCTGCTTCTCAGCATTCACCGGATGCACCCGCCCCGCCAGAGCGGCCGCCGCCGAAGCGCGGCGGGTCTTGCGCGCCAGCCGGGGGCGGCGCACCAGGGGCGAGGACGGTCGCCGAGCCGGCCAGCGCAATCCGCACCAGGGTGCCGCTGAACAGCAAATAGAACAGCGCGCCGGTGTCGTCGCCAATCGCCACCAGCACGCAAGCGGTGAGGGCCGCATAGCCGTGGAGCTCGACATAGACCGAGAAACGATCGCGGCTGACCAGCGCAGCCAGCGACGCGTGCTGCGCGTCGCTGATGCGGCCGCGCTCCTTCCACCCCTGGAGCCGCTCGACTATCCCAGAATCCATTTCAGCTTCGCCTGGTCGATGTTGCCGCCCGACATGATGCAGGCCACTCGTTGCCCGGCGAGGACCTCGCGCTGTTGGTAGGCTGCCGCCAGCGCCGCGGCGCCCGCGCCCTCCGCCAGGTTGTGCGTCGTCTTCAGCGCCATCCGCACACCAGCCGCGAGTTCCTCCTCGCTGAGCAGGATGAAGTCGTCGAGGTGGTCCTTGTAGATGCTGAATGGCAGGTCGAAGCTGACGCGCGTCGCCACGCCTTCTGCAAACGTCTCGGCGGAGGTTCCGACGACGCGGTCGGGCCCCTTCCATGACCGATAGACCGCATCGGCTTTCGACGCGCCGACGGCGACAATCCTGGCGTTCGAGCCAAGCGCGTTGCGCACGGTGATCAGTCCGCAGGCGCCGGAGCCGCCGCCCAGCGACACGAAGATCACGTCGACATCCGGCAGATCCTCGAACAGCTCGAGCGCGTAGGTGCCCACGCCGGCGATCAGCAGCGGCTCGTCGGCCGAGTGCACGTAGCGGGCACCGGTGCTGGCGGCGCGCTGCTCGCACCGCTCGCGCGCCTCGTCAAAATCGCGGCCGCCCTCTTCGAGCACCGCGCCGAAGGCGCGGATCGCGGCGTTCTTCTCGGGGTTGTTGCCGTCGGGCACGAACACCGTGCACGCGACGCCGTGTTGGCGCGAGGCCAGCGCGATCGACTGGCCGTGATTGCCGGTGCTGGCGGTCACAATGCCGCGCGCGCGCTCCTCCGGCGGCATGGCGCCGACCAGGTTCAGGCCGCCGCGCACCTTGAACGCCCCGGTCGGGTTGTGGTTCTCGTGCTTGACCCAGATCGACAGCCCGGTTGCCTGATCGAGCAACGGATGGCGCATCAACGGCGTGCGGGGGACGTAGGGCGCCACCCGCTCGCGCGCCACGTAGATGTCGTTCAGGGTTGGAGCCACAGGCGGAGTTGCGGAGGTCGTTGTCATCAGCGTACCCACTGATCGCGCGTCGCAATCGCGGTGTCGGGCCGGTCGGAAATTATCCCGTCAACGCCCCAATCCAACAAGCGGCGGATGTCGTCGGGGTGGTTGACGACCCACACCTGCACGACCTGCCCTTCTTTGTGCACCTGGCGAACCAGCGCCGGCGACACCACGCGCAGCCGGCCCGCCACCTCGGGAAGCTGATAGGCGACATACGGTCGCGCCCCAATCCATGGCCAGCGCACCCACGAACGATGCACGGTCCACCGCGATTCCGGCTGCGACGCGCTGGTGACGATCTCGGGATGCTCGCGTCGCATTACCTTGACCGACGAGGCGTAGAACGATCCCACACAGCAGCGTTCGACGGCATTCGCCTGTCTGATGGAGGCCGCCACGGCGCGGGCCAGCTCCGGCTGACCACCCTTCATCTCGATGATGATGCGGGCATTCAGGTGCTTCTTCAGCACGTCATCCAGGCGCGGGATGCCGATGCCCTGGCCGCGAAACGGAAACTGCCCGTCGCGCTCGAATCGATAGCCGGCATCGACGCGTTCGAGCTCGGCCACCGCCAGGTGCTTCACCGGTCCTGTGCGATCGGTCGTGCGATCGAGCGCTTGATCGTGAATGACGACCGGCACGCCATCGGACGAGAGCTGCACGTCGATTTCGAGACCATCGGCGCCGAGCGCCATGCCGTTGTCGATGGCCGGCATGGTGTTCTCCGGCGCGAGCAGCGCCCCGCCCCGGTGAGCGAAGACAAGGGGGTGCGGTGAATCAAAGACGGGTGCCGGGGCCACGGATTCGAGATCGATTAGACACCGATTGCCGTGATGACTTCAAAAGCCAGCGCCGCAGAAGGCACAGGCAGTACAGCATCAACGTCGCCCGAGCTGCCTGCCGTGGCCCCGAGTTGAACTCCGAGCTTTCTGAGCCTTCTGTGGCCCCATTCGACTCGCCTCGCGCGCAAAGTCCTGTCGGCGAGGGCTCGCGCAGGGCAGGCTGGTGATAATCTGAGGACTATGTCGTCTTCGCCCCGCATTGACACCCTCGGACAACTGAAGGCCGCGATCGCAAATGGCGAGATTCGCCGCCGGCCGGTGCGCGAGGAAGTCCGCGACAACCTGGCGGAGCGCCTGCGCCGCAAGGACACGCTGTTCCCCGGCATCATCGGCTACGACGAGACGGTGGTGCCGCAGCTCGTCAACGCGATCCTCGCCCGCCATCACTTCATCCTGCTCGGCCTGCGCGGTCAGGCGAAGACGCGCATCCTGCGCGCGCTGACGTCGCTGCTCGATGAGTGGATCCCGGCGATTCCCGACAGCGACATCAACGACGACCCGATTGCGCCGCTGTCGGCGTTCGGCCTCAACCGGTTGAGGGCGGAAGGCGATGCCATGCCGATCCGCTGGATCCCGCGCGAAGCCCGCTATGTGGAAAAGCTCGCGACTCCCGACGTCACCATCGCCGACATGATCGGCGACATCGACCCGATCAAGGCCGCCAGGGGCGGGTTGCAGCTCGGCAGCGAGCTGTCGATGCACTTCGGCCTGCTGCCGCGCGCCAATCGCGGCATCTTCGCCATCAACGAGCTGCCCGATCTCGCCGGCAAGATCCAGGTCGGCCTGTTCAACATCCTCCAGGAAGGCGACGTCCAGATCAAGGGCTACCCCGTCCGCCTGCCACTGGACGTGCTGATTGCATTCACCGCCAATCCCGAGGACTACACCGCGCGCGGCAAGATCATCACGCCGTTGAAGGATCGCATCGGCGCCGAGATTCGCACGCACTACATGCAGAGCCGCGCCGACGCGTTGACGATTACCGAACAGGAAGCGTGGGTCTCGCGCGGCGGCGGCATCAGCGTGCCGCAATACGTGCGCGAGGTGGTCGAAGAGGTCGCCTTCCAGGCACGCACCGAGCGAAAGATCGACAAGCGCTCCGGCGTGAGCCAGCGCATGCCCATCAGCGTACTGGAGACGGCGGTCTCGAACGCCGAGCGCCGCGCGTTCGCCAACGGCGAGTCGCCGGTGGTGCCGCGCGTCACGGACGTCTACGCGGCGCTGCCCTCGATGACCGGCAAGTTCGAGCTCGAATACGAAGGCGAGCTGAAGGGCGCCGACCAGGTCGCCCGCGATCTGGTGCGGGCGGCCGTCTCGAACGTCTTCGATGGATACTTCGCCGACACCGACCTCAAGCAGGTCATCGACTGGTTCGACATGGGCGGATCGCTCAGCCTGTCCGACACCACCGACGCCGCCACGCTGGTCCGCGAAGCGTCCGCGGTGCAGGGGCTGGTCGAGGCCGCACAACGCGCCGGCGTCGACAAGAAGTCGCCGGTGCCCGCCGTGGCCGCGGCCATCGACTTCCTGCTCGAGGGCCTGTACGCACAGAAGAAGATCAGCCGGAATGAGGTGCGCGGCTACCACGGCACCGAGGCGCCGCGCCGGCCGCCGCAACAGCCGCGCAGCGCCATGCTGGCCGAAGACGAGGAGGCTCTCGTCAGCGACCAAGGCAGAAAGAAGAAAAGCTACTACAACTGACGGATTGGGTGATTGGGCGATTCCTTGATTCCTTGACTGTGGGGCGATTGACGATTGCCGACTCGGCGAATGATTTGGCGATCGACACCTGCCCTTCTGACCGGCTACACATCGCACAACAAATCGGCAATCATCCATCACCCAGTCGCCCAACAATCAAGCAATCAAGCAATCGCCCAATCGTCAATGAAGTACAAGTATTCCAAATACGTCCCCAACCTCCTCGACGAGCTCGACATGGACGAGCTGATGTCGAAGTTGTCCGATCTGCTGATGTCGAGCGGGTTCGGCAACCCGCGTGATACGGACGATGACAGCGATCGGACCATGCAGGCGCTGCACGACGCGATTCTGGAGGCGTTGTTCAACGGCGGCGTGCTGCCTGACGATCTGCTCGAGACACTGTTCGGCGATGCGGCCGAGGGCAACGAGCAAGAGGCCCGCAACCAGCTCGACGCACTCATCCAGCAGATCATCGAGCGGATGAAGGAGTCCGGCTTCATCACCACGCCGCCGGATCTCGAACCGGAAAAGGCGCGGCGGGCCATGGGCGGCGGGACGGCCGAGGAGAACGGCGAGCCGGGCGAGGTGAAGTTCGCGGTCACCGACAAGGCGCTCGACTTCCTGGGCTACCGGGCGTTGCGCGATCTGCTCGGCTCGGCCGGCCACAGCAGCGCGGGCCGTCACGACACGCGCGATTTGTCGACCGGCATCGAGACCAGCGGCGCGCCGAAGCCGTATGAATTCGGCGACGTGATGAACATCGATGCGACCGCCACTATTCTCAATGCGGTGTCCAGGCAGTCAGGCAGCAAGGCCTCCGGGCCTCCGGGAATCGACATCGATTACTCGGATGTGATGGTCGCGCAGGGCGAGTACCAGAGCTCGTGCGCCACGGTGCTGATGCTCGACTGCAGCCACAGCATGATTCTCTACGGCGAGGATCGGTTTACGCCGGCCAAGCGCGTGGCGATGGCGCTGTCACACCTGATCCGCACGCAGTATCCGGGTGACACGATTCATGCGGTGTTGTTCCACGACAGCGCCGAAGAAGTGCCGCTGCGGGAACTGGGCCGGGTGCGTGTCGGCCCGTATTACACCAACACCCGCGAAGGCCTGCGCGTGGCGCGCCGCATTCTGGAGCGGCAGCGCAAGGACATGCGGCAGATCGTGATGATCACCGACGGCAAGCCGTCGGCGCTGACCCAGCCCGACGGCCGGATCTACAAGAATCCGTTCGGCCTCGACCCGATCGTGATCGGCGAAACCCTGGCGGAGGTGTCGGCCTGCGCCAAGGCCGGCATCATGATCAACACCTTCATGCTGGCGCGCGATTACGACCTGGTGGCGTTCGTCCGGCGCGTGGCGGCCATGTGCCGCGGCAAGGCCTACTTCACAACGCCGTACACGCTCGGGCAATACGTGTTGATGGATTACATGGACAAGAAGAGCAAGACGGTTCATTGACGATTCCCCTCTTCCCGCTGCCCAACGTCGTCCTGTTCCCGAACGTCTTTCTGCCGCTGCACATCTTCGAGCCGCGCTACCGGCAGATGACCGCCGATGCGCTGGCCGGCGATCGCATCATCGGCATGGTGATGCTCCGCGCCGGCTACCAGGCCGACTATGAGGGCGCGCCGCCGATTTACGCCACCGGCTGCTCCGGGCTGATCACCCATCACGAACAACTCGAGGACGGCCGCTACAACCTGGTGCTGCGCGGGCTGGCAAAGTTCACGGTGTCGAACGAACACACCCCGCCGCCGGGACGGCTGTACCGCTCGGCGACGATCGCGCCGCTCGAGGACAGCCTGCGCGACGGCGAGCGCGACGCGCTGCGCAAGGATCGCCGGCGGCTGCAGGACCTGCTGGTGCCAGTCCTGCAGGACCGGCTCGAGGCTGCCATGCCGGCCGCCATGCCGGATGAAGAGTTAATCAACGCGCTGGCGCAGTATCTGGAGTTCGACCCGATGGAGCGGCTGGCGCTGCTGGAGTGCCAGGGCGCGCTGGCGCGCTGCCGGTCGATGATTGACTTGCTGGAAATGCGGCGGATGGGATCGGGCCTCGGGGATCCGGGCTCCGGGAAGATCCATTGATCCCTGCCCCTGATCCCTGAACTCTGATCCCTGCCCCCTGGCCCCTGGCCCTAGTGACTCATGGCATACAGCATCGCATTGAGCCCGACCGCGTAGCCGTTGGGCGAAAAGTTAAAGAAGAACTCCGGGTCGTC
The DNA here is from genome assembly GCA_016871275.1 of Acidimicrobiia bacterium. Taxonomy (GTDB): domain Bacteria; phylum Acidobacteriota; class Vicinamibacteria; order Vicinamibacterales; family UBA2999; genus 12-FULL-67-14b. The sequence continues at coordinate 51,302 of VFZG01000022.1, forward strand.
CGCCTCGCGCTCCCATGAGTCGGCGATGTCGGTGTTGTGCGTCATCAACACCATGATGCGGCCCTGCTGGTCGGTGATGGCCGACATGTGGGCGGTGGGGCTGTACTCGCCCATCTCCGAGGTGTCGCCGCCGCTGCCGCGCCAGTACTGCATCGACGGCACCTGCGGAATCTTCGTAATCGGGAACAGCATCCGGTAGATGGGGTGCTCGGCGGTGATCTGCTTGACCGGGAACTCGCCGGGCGGCAGCGCCTTCGAGATTTCGCTGATGAACGCGTCCCACGCCCACGGCCCCCAGAAATCATCCACCCACAGGAAGCCGCCCTTCAGCAGGTAGGCGCGCAGCGCGGCGGCGTCCTCGGGCGAGAAGCCGGCGCTGCCCGGATCGGAGGCCATCACGAACGGGCACTGGAACAGCTCGGGATCGGTCGGGCGCACCACGAGGTGATTGGGCTCGCCCTTGGACAGGCCGACCTGCGTCTTGGTCAACTCCGAAAAGCGGATCGAGAAGTTGATGTCGGCGTTGGGATAGTCGGTGCCCCAGCCGAGGCCGCGCTGCTGCGATCGCACCTGGCGATACATCAGGCGGCAGAAGTGCCAGGAGCCGTCGAAGTCGGCGACGGTCGGAAACTTCGGCGGCGCGCCGACTTCACCACCCCAGCCACCGCCCCACCCGCCGCGGCGCTGCGGTTCGGCCAGCGACGCTTCGACAGGCTCAGGGTCGACCCGAGCGGAGCCGAGGGCCGAGGCAGCCAGCACAATCACGACGGTGACGGCGGCAGCGATTCGGCGCATGATCTCAAGTGAGAGGTGAGAAGCGAGGGGTGAGAAGTGAGAGGCCTCCGACTTCTCGCTTCTGACTTCTCACTTCTGACTTCTCACTTCTCACTTTCGTTGTCCTTTGGACAGCGAGCGGTAGTACTCCTCGACCAGCGACTTGAACTCGGCCGGCACGTCTTCGGAGCCGTTCACCAGCGCGCGATCGGTTTCTTCGCCGACTTTGCGGCGCAACGCGTACTCGAAGCGCTTCAAGCCTTCAGAGACGAACGTCTGCAGCCGTGCCAGCTCTTCGACATCCTGGTAGACGCGCTCGGAGTCGAGCTCACGCAGACGACGCATGATCTCGTCGAACTCCTTCGGATCGACGTTCTGCTCGCGCAGCAGGTTGCGCAGTTGCTGGCCTTCCTGCAGGTAGCGGCGCGCTTCGCCGCGGAACTGGCGGATGTCATCCGGACCAAAGTAGTAGCCGTACGGCCCGGCGCGGCGATCGCCGCCACCACCCCAGCCGCCATCACGGAAGTCACCGCGCGAATCGCCGGCGCCCCCCTGTTGGCCCGCTTGCCCGCTAGCCTGCTGGCCTGCCTGCCCCTGCTGGCCCGCCTGCCCGCTAGCCTGCTGGCCCGACTGTCCCTGCTGGCCCGACTGTCCCTGCTGGCCCGACTGTCCCTGCTGGCCCGCTCGCCCGCTAGCCTGCTGGCCTGCCTGCCCCCGCTGGCCCGCCTGCCCGCTAGCCTGCTGGCCTGCCTGGCCCGACTGCCCGTTCTGCGCGCCCC
>VFZG01000023.1 GCA_016871275.1 Acidimicrobiia bacterium
TGCCGCCACTGGAAAGATCGCAACCGCACAGCGCTAGGTCAGGCAGATTCCGGGACTTGAGAAAAACAGGGGGATGCGGGCATTACCCGCATCCCCCTGTTGTCGAAGCGTACCGGAGTTACTCGACCTCGGTGATGCCCCTGGCCTCTGCCTCTTCAGGCTCGACCAAGTACTCCATCTCTCGGTCCATCTCCAGGTCCTCGTCGCTCGGCTGCTGCACCGGCGGCGGCGGTGGCGGCTCGTCCGCAGGAATCTGCACGTGGCGATACCACCAGAAGCCCGTGCCGGCGGGGATCAGGCGTCCCATCGTCACGTTCTCCTTCAGGCCGCGCAGGTAGTCGATCTTGCCGCTGATCGCCGCCTCGGTGAGGACCCGGGTGGTCTCCTGGAAGCTCGCCGCCGAGATGAACGACTCGGTCGACAGCGACGCCTTGGTGATGCCGAGCAGCAGCGGCTGCGCGGTGGCCGGGCGGCCGCCGTTGCTGATGACCCGCTCGTTCTCTTCCATGAAGCGGAACTTGTCGACCTGCTCGTCGACCAGGAATTCGGTGTCGCCGACGTCCTCGACGCGCACCCAACGCATCATCTGGCGGGTGATTACCTCGATGTGCTTGTCGTTGATGTTCACGCCCTGCAGACGGTAGACCTCCTGGATTTCGTTGACCAGGTACTTCTGCAGCTCCTTCTCGCCCAGCACGTGGAGAATGTCGTGCGGGTTCGAGGGGCCGTCCATCAGCGGGTCGCCGGCGCGGACGCGGTCGCCCTCCTGGACGTTGACGTGCACACCACGCGGGATGCTGTACTCGCGCGACTCGCCGTTCGGGTCGTCGGGCGTAATCAGGATCTTGCGCTGACCCTTCACCACGCCGCCGTACTTGACGTTGCCGTCAATCTCGCTGATCACGGCCGGGTCCTTGGGCTTCCGGGCCTCGAACAGTTCGACCACGCGCGGCAGACCGCCGGTGATGTCCTTGGTCTTGGTGGTCTCGCGCGGAATCTTCGCCAGCACGTCGCCGGCGTTGACCATGTCGCCGTCGGCGATCATCAGGTGAGCGCTGACCGGCATGATGTAGCGGCGGATGGTGTTGCCGTTGGCCGCCTTGACTTCCACCGTCGGCTGCTTCTTCTCGTCCGGCGAGTCGACGACGATCAAGCGCGACAGACCGGTGACTTCGTCGAGGTCCTCCTGGACCGTGACGCCGTCGATGATGTCCTTGAACTTGATCTGGCCCGGCTCCTCCGTGAGGATCGAGAAGGTGTACGGATCCCACTCGACCAGGATCTGGCCGTTCTCCACCGGCTGCCCGTCCTTGACCTTGAGGCGCGCGCCGTAGACCACCTGGTAGCGCTCGCGGTCTCGGCCCTTGTCGTCCTGCACCACGATGAAGCCGGTGCGGTTCATGACGATCAGGTCGCTGCCGCCCTGCGGGTTCGGGCGCTCGACGAACTGGACGTTGTCGTAGCGCGCCACGCCCTTGTGCTTCGAATCGAGCGTGCTCTGGTCCGAAATACGCGACGCCGTGCCGCCGATGTGGAACGTGCGCATGGTCAGCTGCGTGCCGGGCTCGCCGATCGACTGCGCGGCGACCACGCCGACGGCCAGGCCGAGCTCGACCAGCTTGCCGGTGGACAGGTCGCGGCCGTAGCAGCGCGCGCACACGCCGCGGCGCGAAGCGCAGGTCAGCACCGAGCGGATCTTCACCTTCTCGATGCCGGCGTCCTGCACGTCAGCCGCCAGTTCTTCGTCGATCTCCTGGTTGAAGTCGAGGATCACGTTGCCCGGCTTGATCGGGTCCATGATCTTCTCGAGCGACACGCGGCCGATGATGCGGTCGCGCAGCGGCTCGATGACTTCGCCGGATTCGACGATCGCCCGCGCCTCGATGCCGTCGAGCGTGCCGCAATCGTGATCCGACACAATCACGTCCTGCGCCACGTCGACCAGACGGCGAGTGAGGTAGCCCGAGTCGGCGGTCTTGAGCGCCGTGTCGGCCAGACCCTTGCGGGCGCCGTGCGTCGAGATGAAGTACTCGAGCACGGACAGGCCTTCACGGAAGTTCGCCTTGATCGGCTGCTCGATGATTTCGCCCGACGGCTTGGCCATCAAGCCGCGCATGCCCGCCAGCTGGCGGATCTGCTGCTTCGAACCGCGGGCGCCCGAGTCGGCCATGATGTAGACGGGGTTGAACTTGCCTTCCTTGTCCCGCTTCTCCATCTCGCCGAACATCGCGTCGGCAATCTTCTCGGTGACGTCCGACCACACGGCGATGATCTTGTTGTAACGCTCGCCGTTGGTGATCGCGCCTTCGAGATACTGCTGCTCGACCTTGATCACTTCGGCGCGGGCGTTCTCGGACAGGATCGCCTTGTCGGCCGGGATGATCAGGTCCTGGATGCCGATCGACATGCCCGACCGGGTCGCGTAGGTGAAGCCGACCTGCTTGAGATCGTCGAGCATCTGCACGGTGTTCTGCAGGCCGGTGGTCAGGTAGCAGCGCTGCACCAGCTGCTGCAGGCCCTTCTTCTTCAACATGCCGTTCACGAACGGGATGTTGCTCGGCAACGCGTTGTTCAGGATGACGCGGCCGACGGTGGTGTTGATGATCTTGTTCTGCACGTCCTGGACTTCGGCGTGCAGCACGTCCTGGTCGTCACGCGACGCCGCCATGTCCTGCAGCGCGCCCGTGTAGCGCAGGCGGATCGGCGTCAGCGTCTCCACTTCGCCGGCCTCGAGCGCCAGGATGACGTCGTCAATGCCGGCAAACGCACGGCCTTCGCCCTTGGCACCCGGCTTCGCCTTGGTCAGGTAGTAGCAGCCCAGCACGACGTCCTGCGACGGCACCGCCACCGGCGTGCCGTTCGACGGCGAGAGGATGTTCTTCGACGACATCATCAGCTCGACCGCTTCGATCTGCGCTTCCGGGGAGAGCGGGATGTGCACGGCCATCTGGTCGCCGTCGAAGTCGGCGTTGAAGGCCGTGCAGACGAGCGGGTGAATGCGAATGGCCTTGCCTTCCACCAGCACCGGCTCGAACGCCTGGATGCCGAGGCGATGCAGGGTCGGCGCGCGGTTCAGCAGCACCGGATGCTCGCGAATCACCTCTTCGAGCACGTCCCACACTTCCGGCACCTGCTTCTCCACCATCTCCTTGGCCTGCTTGATGGTGGCGACCAGGCCGCGCTCTTCGAGCTTGTTGTAGATGAACGGCTTGAACAGCTCCAGCGCCATCTTCTTCGGCAAGCCGCACTGGTGCAGCTTGAGCTCGGGACCGACGACGATCACCGAACGGCCGGAGTAGTCGACGCGCTTGCCGAGCAGGTTCTGGCGGAACCGGCCCTGCTTGCCCTTGAGCGTGTCGCTCAGTGACTTGAGCGGACGGTTGTTGGCGCCGCGCAGCACACGGCCGCGGCGGCCGTTGTCGAACAGCGCATCCACCGCTTCCTGGAGCATGCGCTTCTCGTTGCGGATGATGACATCCGGCGCCTTCAGCTCCATCAGCTTCTTCAACCGGTTGTTGCGGTTGATGACGCGGCGATAGAGATCGTTCAGGTCCGAGGTGGCGAACCGGCCGCCATCGAGCGGCACCAGCGGACGCAGCTCGGGCGGAATCACCGGCACCACGTCCAGGATCATCCACTCCGGCTTGTTGCTCGACTTGCGGAACGCGTCAACCACCTTCAGGCGCTTGGCGAACTTCAGCTTCTTCTGCGCCGACGTCTCGGTGCGCATCTTCTCGCGCAGCTCGTTGGCCAGCTTGTCGACCTGCACGCGTCGGAGCAGTTCCTTGATCGCTTCCGCGCCCATCTGCGCCTTGAACTTCGAGTAGCCGTGCTCCTCGCGCGCCTTGCGGAACTGGTCCTCGGTGAGCAGCTGGTTCTGCACCAGCTTGGTCTCGCCCGGATCCACCACCACGTAGGCTTCGAAGTAGAGCACGCGCTCGAGGTCGCGCAGCGAGATGTCGAGCAGGTGACCGATGCGGCTCGGCAGGCCCTTGAAGAACCACACGTGGCTCACCGGGGTCGCCAGCTTGATGTGGCCGAGACGCTCGCGGCGCACCTTCGCCTGGGTCACTTCCACGCCGCACTTGTCGCAGATCACACCGCGGTGCTTCATGCGCTTGTACTTGCCGCACAGGCACTCCCAGTCGGTGATCGGGCCGAAGATCTTCGCGCAGAACAAGCCGTCGCGTTCCGGCTTGAAGGTGCGGTAGTTGATGGTCTCAGGCTTGGTGACTTCGCCAAACGACCACTGCTCGATCTTGTCCGGCGACGCGAGGCTGATGCGAATCGCGTCGAAGTCGGCTCGGAGGGTCGTCTTGGTGTCGGTGAAGCTCGGTCGCAGATTCATTATTGACCCTCCAACACGGGCTCGGCCGGCGCCGCGTCTTCCGCTGGCGGCAGCTCCGCCGCCGGCTTCCGCTTGGTCGAGATCAGCTCGACGTCGAGGCACAGCGACTGCAGCTCGCGGATGAGAACGTTGAACGACTCCGGGAGACCGGCCGTGAAGGACGCGTCGCCCTTCACGATGGATTCGTAGATCTTCGCGCGGCCGGTCACGTCGTCCGACTTCGCGGTCAACAGCTCCTGCAGGATGTGCGCGGCGCCATACGCTTCGAGCGCCCACACTTCCATTTCGCCGAAGCGCTGGCCGCCGAACTGGGCCTTGCCGCCCAGCGGCTGCTGCGTGATCAGCGAGTACGGTCCGATCGACCGCGCGTGGATCTTGTCGTCGACCAGGTGCGACAGCTTGAGCATGTAGATATAGCCGACGGTGACCTGCTGCTCGAACGGCACACCGGTCATGCCGTCACACAGCTTGGTCTTGCCGCCGTCCTGCTCCAGGCCCGCCTTGTCCAGCCAGCCGACGATTTCCTTCTCGGTCGCGCCGTCGAAGACCGGCGTCGCGAAGTACAGGCCGAGCGCGTGCGCGGCCCAGCCGAGGTGCGTTTCGAGGATCTGGCCGACGTTCATACGCGACGGCACGCCCAGCGGATTCAGCACAATCTCCACCGGCGTGCCATCCGGCAGGTACGGCATGTCCTCTTCGGGCAGGATGCGCGCGATGACGCCCTTGTTGCCGTGGCGGCCGGCCATCTTGTCGCCGACCGACAGCTTGCGCTTCATCGCCACGTAGACCTTGACCAGCTTGATCACGCCCGGCGGCAGTTCGTCGCCGCGGCGAATCTTTTCCTTCTTCTCCTCGAACAGCTGCTTGACGACCTCGACCTGGCGCTCGGTGCGTTCTTCCACCATGCGCAGATCCGGTTCCATCGACGCATCGTCGGTCTGGATCTTCGAGCGGACCAGCGTTAGGAACGGAATGCGGGTCATCGCTTCCATCGTCAGCTGATCGCCCTTCTTCATCAGGCGCTCGCGGCCGAACTCGTCAAACAGATCAGCGCGCAGAATCTGCCCCTGCAACATGTTGTAAAGGCGTTTCTTGGTCTCGTCATGCAGGATGCGAACCTCGTCCTGCAGGTTCTTCTCCATCATGTCGAGCTCGTCCTGCTCGATCGCCTTGGCGCGGTCGTCCTTCTCGATGCCCTTGCGCGAGAAGATCTTGACGCCGACGATGATGCCCTCGATGCCCGGCGGGCAGATCAGCGACGCATCGCGCACGTCGCCGGCCTTCTCGCCGAAGATCGCGCGGAGCAGCTTCTCTTCCGGCGTCAGCTGGGTCTCGCCCTTCGGCGTGACCTTGCCGACCAGGATGTCGCCCGGCTTGACCGACGCGCCGATACGGATGATGCCGCTGTCGTCGAGATCGCGCAGGTAGCCTTCCGACACGTTCGGGATGTCGCGGGTGATTTCCTCCGGACCCAGCTTGGTGTCCCGCGCCTCGATCTCGAACTCCTCGATGTGAATCGAGGTGTAGTAGTCCTCGCGAACCAGCTTCTCGCTGACCAGGATGGCGTCTTCGAAGTTGTAGCCGCGCCACGGCATGAACGACACCAGCACGTTGCGGCCGAGCGCCAGCTCGCCGAGCTCCGTGCACGGACCGTCCGCCAGGACCTGGCCCTTCTGGACGCGCTGCCCAACCCGGACGATCGGCTTCTGGTTGATGCAGGTGTTCTGGTTCGACCGCTTGAACTTGGTCATCGGATAGATATCCGCGCCCATGTCCTCGTTGATCTCACCGGTCTCCGATTCCACGCGCACCACGATGCGGGTCGAATCGACGAAGTCCACCAGCCCGGTTCGCCGCGCCACCGCCACCGCGCCGGAGTCGCGCGCGGTGATGTACTCCATGCCGGTGCCGACGTACGGCGCCTGCGCACGCAGCAGCGGCACGGCCTGGCGCTGCATGTTCGACCCCATCAGCGCGCGGTTGGCGTCGTCGTTCTCGAGGAACGGCACCAGCGACGCGGCCACCGAGACGAGCTGCTTCGGCGAGACGTCGATGAACTGGATCTGCTCGCGCGGCGCCAGGATGAAGTTGCCGGCCTGGCGGGCGTTGACCCGCTCCTGCACCAGCTTGCCGTTGGCATCGAGCTCGACGTTGGCCTGGGCGATGATGTACTGGTCTTCTTCCCACGCCGACAGGTAGTAGCAGTAGGGCTCGAACTCGACGCCCTTCTTCTTCGGCCGGCCTTCGTCGTTGACCAGTTCGTCCGCTTCGACGATGTCGCCGTTCTTGTACTTCGGGTGTCCGCCGGCGTTGGTGACCAGCACGTAGTCGATCACCTGGCCGTTCTTCACCTTGCGGTACGGCGACTCGATGAAGCCGAACTCGTTGATGCGCGCGTACGACGACAGCGACGAGATCAGGCCGATGTTCGGGCCTTCCGGCGTCTCAATCGGGCAGATGCGGCCGTAGTGCGTCGGGTGCACGTCGCGCACCTCGAAGCCGGCGCGCTCACGCGACAGACCGCCAGGTCCCAGCGCCGACAGGCGACGCTTGTGCGTCACTTCCGACAGCGGGTTGGTCTGGTCCATGAACTGCGACAGCTGCGACGACCCGAAGAACTCGCGGATCGCGGCCATCACCGGCTTGGCGTTGATCAGGTCGTGCGGCATGGCGGTCGCCATTTCCTGGTAGACCGACATCTTTTCCTTGATCGCGCGCTCCATGCGGACCAGGCCGATACGGAACTGGTTCTCGAGCAGCTCGCCGACCGAGCGGACGCGGCGGTTGCCCAGGTGATCGATGTCGTCGACGTTGGCGGTGTTCTTGCGAAGCTTCAGCAGGTAGCTGATCACCTCGTAGAAATCCTGCGGGTGCAGAATGCGCTCGTCGAGCGGCGTCGTCAGCTTGAGCTTGGTGTTGAGCTTCAGTCGTCCAACGCGCGAGAAATCGTACTTCTGTGGGTTGAAGAACATGTTCTCGAACAGCGAGCGCGAGCTGTCCAGCGTCGGGGGATCGCCCGGCCGCAGGCGGCGGTAAATCTCGATCAGCGACTCTTCGTGGGTGCGGATCGGGTCCTTCTTGAGCGTCGCCGACATGATCGGGCCGACGTCGTCCTTCTCCGGGAAGAACACGTCAATCTGATCGACGCCCTTCTCGTGCGCCATCGCGACCACCCGCTGGGTCAGCTCCTCGTTGGCTTCGAGCAGCACCTCGCCGGTCGCCGGGTCGACGATGTCGGCCGCCGCGAACGCGCCCTCGGTGGCCTCATCGGTGATGGCGATGTCCTTGACGCCGGCCTTGCGCAGGCCCTCGATGTGCGTGCGGGTGATCTTCTTCCCCTCGCTGATCGAGACGTCGCCGGCCTTGACGTGCTTGCGCGACCGCTGGCCGATCAGGCCTTCGCCGACCGACCAGTAGAGCGAGTTGTCGCGCAGGTTGATGCGATCGACCTGGTAGAAGGTCCGGATGATCTCGTCGCCGCCGCGCAGGCCGAGGGCGCGCAGGAAGACCGATGCCAGGAACTTCCGCTTGCGATCGATGCGCACGTAGAGCAGGTTCTTGGTGTCGTACTCGAACTCCACCCACGAGCCGCGATACGGGATGATCTGCGCGACGTAGAGGTTCTTGTCTTCCGAGTGGAAGAACGCGCCCGGCGAGCGGTGCAGCTGCGAGACGATGACGCGCTCGGTGCCGTTGACGATGAACGTGCCGTTGTCCGTCATCAGCGGGATGTCGCCGAAGTAGACCTCCTGCTCCTTGATGTCGCGGATGGTCTTGACGCCAGTCTCCGGATCCTTGTTCCAGACCACCAGCCGGATCGTCACCTTCAGCGGCACGGCGTAGGTCATGCCGCGCTCCTGGCACTCGTCGACGTCGTACTTCAGCTTCAGCGCGACGCTGTGGCCGCAGATGTCGCAGACGTCGCCGCGCGCCTGGTTGCCGGTGCCGCACTTCGGGCACAGGACGTCCCGGTCGCCATAGGGGTCGCAGATCAGCGTGTGACCGCAGCTCTTGCACGGCTTGCGGAGGTGGTGCAGGCCCTGCAGCTTGCCGCACTTACACTCCCAGTTGCCGATCGAGTACTCGATGAACTCGAGCGACGAGTTCTCGCGGAAGTCGCTGATCGGGAACACCGACTTGAACACCGACTGCAGGCCCTGGTCCTCGCGCTCCGAGGGCAGGCGGTTCATCTGCAGAAAGCGTTCGTAGCTCTTCCGCTGGATCTCGATCAGGTTCGGGATCGGGACCGTCGTCTTGATCTTCGAGAAGTCCTTACGCTCGCGGTAAACGTTCTTAGGAAGGCTGTACATGCGTAGCTCGAGGTTCCCCGTAGGTGAAAAAACGTCCGGCGGACGCCGAGGGATCGCCCCCGGTGTCCGTCACCAACAACTTGCTGTCCGAGCGGGTCGAGCTACTTGACTTCGACCTTGGCGCCGGCTTCCTCGAACTTCTTCTTGATCGAAGCCGCTTCATCCTTGGAGACGCCTTCCTTGATTGGCTTGGGCGCGCCCTCAACGAGGTCCTTCGCTTCCTTGAGGCCGAGGCTGGTGACTTCGCGGACCACCTTGATGACGTTGATCTTGGCTGCACCGACGTCGGTCAAGGTGACGGTGAACTCGGTCTGCTCTTCCGCCGGAGCGGCGGCGCCGCCGCCGGCCGCCGCGCCGCCCATCGGCATTGCCATCGGCATTGCCGCTGCGGCCGACACGCCGAGCTCGGACTCCAGGGCCTTGACGAGCTGCGACAGCTCCATCACGCTGATGCCCTTGATGTAATCGATCACCTGCTGCTGGTTCACTTCGGCCATTGCTGTGCTCCCTTTAAAAAGCTCTCTATCGCTGTCAGGTCTACGGGCTGCGGGCTGCGGGCCAGAGCCGTAGCCCGTAGCCGGTCGCCCGTAAGCCCAAACAATTCTTCGCTACGCCCGCTTCTTCTCCGCCTGCACGAGCACGCTCATCAGGTCTCTCGGCACCGCGTTCAGCACGCGCACCAGGTTCACCATCGGCGCCTGGAGGAGGAAGAGGAGCTTCGCATACAGTTCCGGCTTGCCCGGCATGGTCGCCAGGGCCGCCACCTCGCTGCCCTTGATCGCCTGCCCCTGCACCACCGCCGCCTTGATCTGCAGCGTCGGCGCGTTCTTCATGAACGCGGTCAGCGTCTTCGCGAGCTGAACCGGGTCTTCCCTGGTGTAGGCCACTGCCGTCATGCCTTCGAAGTGCGATGACAGCGATTCGAACGAGGTGCCCTTCAGCGCGCGCCTGGCCAGCGAGTTCTTGACGACCTTGTAGGTGGCCTTCGCCTTGCGCAACTCGCTGCGCAGCTGGGTCACCTGGGGCACGTTGATGCCCTTGTAATCGATCAGGATCGCCACGTCGTGGCCGCCGAAGGCCCCTTCGAGCGATTGCAGTTCCGCGGTCTTGTCTGCTTTTGTGACAGCCATGGGTCAGTCGTCCCCTACTTCTTGGCAGCGGACGCTTCCAGGTGCGTCTCGTCGATCTTCACGCCCGGTCCCATTGTCGAGGACACGGTGATGCTCTTGAGATACTTGCCCTTGGCCGCCGCCGGCTTGGCCTTGACGATGCTGTCGATCAGCGCCGAAGCGTTGTCCACCAGGTTCTGCGGCGGGAACGAAATCTTGCCGACCGGCGCGTGCACGATGCCGGTCTTGTCGACGCGGAATTCCACCTTGCCGGCCTTGATCTCGTTGACCGCCTGCGTGACGTTCGGGGTCACAGTGCCGGTCTTCGGGTTGGGCATCAGGCCGCGCGGGCCGAGCACCTTGCCGAGCTTGCCGACCGCGCGCATCATGTCGGGGGTCGCCACCACCGCATCGAAGTCCTGCCAGCCGCCGTTGATCTTGTCGACCAGCTCTTCGCCGCCGACGTGATCGGCGCCGGCCGCCTCGGCTTCCTTCTGCTTGTCGGGGCCGGCAATGACCAGCACCTTCTTCGACTTGCCAAGGCCGTGCGGCAGGACCACCGTGCCGCGGACCATCTGGTCGGCATGCTTGGGGTCGACGCCGAGCCGAATCGACACGGCGACGGTCTCGTCGAACTTCGCGAACTTGATCTTCTGCACCAGCGGCAGCGCTTCGGAAATCAGGTACGGGCGGTTCTCCACCTGCCCTTTCGCCGTCGTGTACTTCTTGCCGTGAGTGCTCATGACACCACATCCAAACCCATCGAGCGCGCCGTGCCCGCCACGGTGCGCACCGCCGACTCCATCGAATCGCAGTTCAAGTCGGGCATCTTCTGCTTGGCGATCTCCTCGACCTGCTTCATCGTCACCGAGCCGACCTTGTTCTTGTTCGGCACCGCGGAGCCGACCGCGATGTTGGCGGCCTTCTTCAGCAGCACCGACGCCGGCGGCGTCTTGGTGATGAAGGTGTAGGAGCGGTCCGAGTAGATCGTCACCACCGCCGGGATGATCAGGCCGTCGTCCTTCGCGGTCTTCGCATTGAAGGCCTTGACGAAGTCCATGATGTTCACGCCGTGCGGACCGAGCGCGGTGCCGACCGGGGGCGCCGGCGTGGCCTTGCCGCCGGGAATCTGGAGCTTCACCATTGCCTGAACCTTTTTTGCCATTACTGTTTCTCAACCTGCAGGAAATCCAGTTCCACGGGCGTGGCGCGACCGAAGATCGTCACCATCACCTTCAACGTGTTCTTCTCGGGGTTCACGTCGTCCACCATGCCGTTGAAGCCGGTGAACGGCCCCTCGTTGATGCGGACCGTGTCACCCTTGTCGAACGAGTACTTCGGCTTCGGCTTTTCTGCGGCGGTCTTGACCTGCTCGAGGATCTGCTCGACTTCTTCCTTGCTGAGCGGCGTCGGCTTGGCGCCGGCGCCCACAAAGCCCGTGACCTTCGGCGTGTTCTTGACGACGTGCCACGCGTTGTCGGTCATGTGCATCTCGACCAGGATGTAGCCCGGGAAGAAGCGCTTCGACGACACCACCTTCCGGCCGCCGCGCATCTCGACCACGTCCTCGGTCGGGATCAGAATCTCGCCAATCTCGTCGGCCAGCGCGTACGCCGTCTTGCGCTCCGCGAGCGACTCGGCCACCTTCTTCTCGAAGCCCGAGTAGGTGTGGACGATGTACCAGTTCTTGGTGGCCACGTCGGTCATCACGCCGCTCCGAAGCGGTTGAACAGCCACTGCACCGCGTTGTTGATCAACAGATCGACGCCGAACAGGTAGAGGCCGAAGAACACCGACGTGAGAATCACGACGACGGTGGTGGCGTAGACCTCACGCTGCGAGGGCCACGTGACCCGCTTCATCTCGTTGCGAACGTCCCGCAGGAACTCGCCGGTGCGACCATACCAGCCCAGCGGCCCGGTGGTGCGCTCTCCGGATTGTTCGATCGCTTCGGTGCTCATCTCGTTCGTCCGTTCAATTCAACAACCAACCACCTGGGCAGTCCGGTTGGCCTGCCATCCGTAGCTCGCTTGCGTGTCCAGCGGAGCGAAGGATGGCAGGCCAGGAGGGAATCGAACCCCCAACCCCCGGTTTTGGAGACCGGTGCTCTGCCAATTGAGCTACTGGCCTACGCCTGCGCCGCTCGTCTGCACACCGGTCGCAGACTTACTTCTGCTCCTTGTGCGGTTGATGCTTCCGGCAGAATCGACAGAACTTCTTCATCTCGATTCGCTCGGTGGTCTTCTTCTTGTTCTTCGTCGTGCTGTAGTTGCGGCGCTTGCACTCCCCGCACGCCAGCTGAATGATGTCGCGCATTGCAAAACCTCAAGGTCATCGGGCGAACAGGCGAACGGGCGAACAGGGATTCCTGTCCGCCCGCAGGCCCGGAGGCCCGACAGCCTGTTAGGCGATGATTTCCGTCACCGAACCCGCGCCGACCGTGCGGCCGCCTTCGCGAATCGCGAAGCGGGCGCCCTTTTCGAGTGCGACCGGGGCAATCAGCTCCACGCTGACGCTGGTGTTGTCGCCCGGCATGATCATCTCGACGCCTTCGTTGAGATTGAGCGTGCCGGTCACATCGGTCGTGCGGATGTAGAACTGTGGACGATAGCCGTTGAAGAACGGGGTGTGACGGCCGCCTTCATCCTTCGACAGCACGTAGACCTCGGCCTTGAACTTGGTGTGCGGCTTGATCGAGCCGGGCTTGGCCAGCACCTGGCCGCGCTCGACGTCGTCTTTTTCCACACCGCGCAGCAGCACGCCGACGTTGTCGCCCGCGACGCCCTCATCGAGCAGCTTGCGGAACATCTCCACGCCGGTGACGACCTTCTTCTCAGTGGGCTTGAAGCCGATGATCTCGATTTCCTCGCCAACCTTCACGCGGCCGCGCTCGATGCGGCCGGTCACCACGGTGCCGCGGCCCGAGATCGAGAACACGTCTTCGATCGGCATCAGGAACGGCTTGTCGACGTCGCGCTCCGGCAGCGGGATGTAGGTGTCCAGCGCTTCCATCAGCTTGGCGACCGACTCGACGCCCTCGGGATCGCCGTTCAGCGCCTTGAGCGCCGACACGCGAACCACCGGCACGTCGTCGCCGGGGAAGCCGTAGCCCTTGAGCAGCTCGCGGACTTCGAGTTCAACCAGGTCCACCAGCTCCTTGTCATCCACCGCGTCGACCTTGTTGAGGGCGACGACCAGGTACGGCACGTTCACCTGGCGGGCGAGCAGCACGTGCTCGCGCGTCTGCGGCATCGGACCGTCGATGCAGCTGACCACCAGGATCGCGCCGTCCATCTGCGCGGCGCCGGTGATCATGTTCTTGATGTAGTCGGCGTGGCCCGGGCAGTCGACGTGCGCGTAGTGCCGGTTCGCGGTGCTGTACTCGACGTGCGACGTGGCGATCGTCAAGATCTTCGTTTCGTCGCGGCGGCCCTGCGACTCGGACGCCTTGGCGACTTGGTCATAGGGGACGAACTTCGCCCAGCCCTTGTCCGACGAGACCTTGGTCAGCGCCGCGGTGAGCGTGGTTTTGCCGTGGTCAATGTGACCAATGGTGCCAACGTTGACATGGGGTTTGGAACGATCGAATTTCTCTTTCGACATGACTCGCCTTCGCTCGCTTCGTTAAATCGACGGCAGCCCCTTGCTGTCGTCGGATGTTGAGAACCCTTGCCCATCGAGCCGCAGTTGGCTTGCCAACCGTTGCTCGCACCGAAATCATGCAGTCCACCTGCGCCTGACGTCAGAGCGAAAGTTGGAGCTGATGTCCGGGATTGAACCGGAGACCTCGTCCTTACCAAGGACGCGCTCTACCAACTGAGCTACATCAGCCTTCGCCTCGCTTGGACGCCTGGCTCGGCTGCGGCTGACACGTCAGCCCGCCTGCTCAGCGACACGACCTTTGCAACTCCTCTACCGGCGAGAGGCTGGCTTGCCAACCTTCGCTCGCGCAGCCAGCGAAGGTTGGAGCGGGAGACGGGGATCGAACCCGCGACCAACAGCTTGGAAGGCTGTGACTCTACCACTGAGTTACTCCCGCCTTCGTCCCTTCGGGACTTCGGGACTTCGGCGGGCATGCCCGCTGTCCCGTTTCCTCGCTACTCGCCCTGCCGAACCTCATTCCAAACGGACAATTGGGGAGTCAAGGATTCGAACCTTGGTAGCCACTGGGGCGACAGATTTACAGTCTGTTGCGATTGACCGCTCCGCCAACTCCCCAATTGTCTTTTTGGATTCGCCGCCTGTATCCCGCTTATCCGTGCTGCGCGCTCAAACTTGGAGCTGGCGAAGGGATTTGAACCCCCGACCGGCTGATTACAAATCAGCTGCTCTACCGGGCTGAGCTACGCCAGCCTAAGCAAAAGGGCAATTCTAGCACTAAGCGTGCCAGATTTACAAACGGAAGGGACACAACTCCTAACCTGTTCCGTGGTGTCAGCGTTGTCCGGCCCGTGCTGGGCACGGGCGGCTTCGCCATCGAAATCCGGGCTATTCCGGCTTTCTCCCACGGCTTCGGACCCGGCGTTGCCGTATCGCCTCATACAAGACGACGGCAGTCGCGACCGAAACATTGAGACTTCCCACGTGGCCAAGCATTGGAATGCCGACCACCTGGTCACACCGTTCCCTCACGAGCCGTCGCAGCCCGTGACCTTCAGCCCCCACGACGACGGCTGTTGGAAGGGTGAGATCCCATTCATAGTAAGCCATTTCCGCCCCGGCGTCGAGTCCTACCGTCCATACGCCGGCCTTCTTGAGGTCCTCCAGCGACCGGGCGATGTTCACCACGTCGGCGACCGGCACGTGATTCACCGCTCCTGCCGAGGCCTTGGCCGCGGCGCCATCCAACGCCGCCGCCCGGCGCGTCTGGCGGACCACCCCCGACCCGCCGCACGCGTCAACGGTCCTTAGAATGGCGCCGACGTTCTGCGGATCTTCCACCTCGTCCAGGACCACGATGAGCGGTGGGCCGTTCGCGGCGGCCGCGAGGTCTTCGAGCGTCGCCTCGGTCCGCCGTTCGACCTCGGCCACCACGCCTTGATGCACCCCGCGCTTCGAGGCGCGATCGAGCTCGTCGCGGGTCACGAACCGGACCCGCACCGAGTGGCTGGCCGCTTCTTGCAACAGCTTCTGCAGGCGATCGTCGGCGCGCTGCGCGACCCAGATCTCCCTGGCGCGCTTGGCCTGGATGGCGTCGAGGACCGGATTGATCCCGTAGATGATCAACGGGCCACCAGGCCGTCAGGAGCCACTACTTTTCCGATCGGTTCGATGCTCTTGATCATCTTGTCGTGCGGGAGCCTGCCGCTACTGTCCGCGCTTCACCAGTTCCGCCACGTCGTAGGCGCGGCCGTTGGCCACCACTTTCCTGACCTTGTAGGTGCTGGAAATATTCGCGAGCGGATCGCCGTCGATGGCAATCAGATCCGCCAGCTTCCCGGGCTCGATGGTGCCGCCGTCATACCCAAGCGCGATCGCCGGGTTGACCGTGGCGGTCTTCAGCGCATCGAACGTCGACATGCCGGCCATCACGTAGGACTTCAGTTCGCCGTGGAGGTTGATCCCGTTCGGCGTGTCGGTACCGGCGACCACAAGGCCGCCCGCCTTCATGACATCGAGCACCATCTTCCCGCTGCCGCCCCGGGGATCACCACCGCCGCCGGCGGCGGCGGTCACGGGCTGGGCGGCAACCTGCCGTTGAATCCACTGTGGATAGAGCCGGAAGCGCGGATCGTTCTTCAGCGCCAGATCGGCCTCGAACAACTCGCGCGTGCCGCCGCCGGAAATCATCGGGCAGAAGATGCGGCGGCTCTTGCCAAACAGCTGGACGACATCTTCATAGGCCGTTTGCAGCGTGGCCATCTTCGGCGAATAGCCACGGCGGCTGGTCGCCGCGGTGTGCTCGGTGTTGTCGACACCAACCATCGCGGCCGGAAAGATCTCATGCGTGGCGACCGGGAGGCCGATGCTGTGCGCGAATTCAACCATGCGCTTCTGCTGCACGTCCGGCAGCCGGACGTAGCTCTTGATCAAGTCATGCTCGAGGACTTTGGCGCGTTGCAACTCCATTTCGAACTGGCTGACGCTGGAGATCGCGATGCCCATCTTGTAGTAGACGCGATTCCACTCCATCAGGTAGCCGGTACCGTAGACGCGCGGACCGGGCCGCACGCCCGCTTCGTTGGCCTCGCGATCCTCGACCGCTTCGTAGGGCGTGTTTCCCGGACTGCGCACGGTGGTCACGCCAAACGACAGCCACGCACGTCCTTGCGAAGCGCCGAAGTCCTTCTGCAAATGCGAGTGGAACTCGGTCAGCCCCGGCATTACGGTCAGGTCTGACGCATCGACCACTTCGGCCTTCACATGGTTGGCCGCGGCGTGCGGCACCACCGACGTAATGCGGTTGCCGGTGACGATGATGTCGACGTGCGAGCGCAGCGTGGGCGACTTCATGTCGAGCAGCCGGCCGGCGTGCACCACCACGCGCGTCTTCGGAATCGCCGGCGTCCACGTCATGCTGAACGGCACGGTCCTGGTTTCGCCGCTCTCGATGTCGACAATGCGGAGTTGATCGAGCGACTGATACAGGATGTGCCGCGAGTCACCCTGCCAGCTTGGCGAGTGCGCACTGTCGGACGTGATGCGCCGCGGCGGTCCCAGCGGTTCGCCGTTCGCCGCGACCGGCCACACCGCCAGCACGCCTTCGTAGATCGCCGCCATCTTGCTGCCGTCGGGCGACCACACGGGTCCGGCGCCACCGCGTGAATCGATCGACAGCATCGGAATCGGGGCGTACCACTTCACATCCCCGCCGGTCGCGGCGATCGTCTGCACCTGGTTGGTGCCCTCGCGGAACCGCACCGTCATCGGCGCGATGCCGGCGAGGGCGATGCGGGTGCCGTCGGCCGACCAGGTCGGCGTGCCGGGCTGCGGCAGCGACTCGTGAATCCGCCGGATGCGCCCTGATTCGATATCCAGAATCGACATCTCGGCGACGCGCCACATGCCGTCGACATTGAAGAACACGATCCGCCTGCCGTCCGGCGAGAACGAAGCGCCCTGCGGCTGCGTGGCGATGTTGGTCACCTTCTGACTCACACCCGTCTTGAAGTTGTGAATCCAGAGCTGCAGGTGCGCGCTGTCCTTATCCGACGAATAGACGAGCGAACTGCCGTCGGGCGACCACGACGGATCGGTGTCGAGCGCCGCGTCCTTGGTCAGGTTGACCGGGGAACCGCCGGCGGCCGGCATCACGTAAATGTCGCCCACCGCCGCGAACGCGATCCGCGTCCCATCGGGTGAGATCACCGGCCGGACGATGCCGAGCGTCTTGCGCGGTGTCGCAGACGTGAAGTCGCGCCGCTTGCGCGCATACTCGGGATGGATCACCGGCATCGTGGCGGTGAACTCCACCGTTTGCAGGGGCAGGCCGGAGACCGAGCGGCGCCGGATCTTGCCGTCCGACACATACAGGTATTCCGACGAAGACGCCCAGGACGCCCGAAAGGCGAACACGTTCTCGCTGTCGGTGACGGCCTGACCATCAATCTCGTACCGCGTCTGCTGTCCCTGCGTGACGTGGTACAACAGCTGCCCGGCCGGCCCCCAGGATGGCGCATCGACACGCGCACCCGTGACGCTGCGCAGGCGGCGATCGTCCAGCGTTCGGACATTCATGGCCCAGAGCGATTCGTAGTTGTCGCGCGACGTGGCGAACACGATTTCACTGTCATCCGGCGACCAGCTGGGCATGAACTCTTCGCTGGCATGCTTGGTAATCTGCTTCAGTTCGTTGCTGCGCAGGTCGAGCGTCCAGATGTTGTAGTCGCTCCCCATCGCGTTGCCGCGATCGGACGAGAAGGCGATCCGGGTGCCGTCATGGGAGAAGATCGGCTCGCGGTCGTCAAAGGTGCCCCATGTCAGCTTGCGCTGATTCGAGCCGTCGGGATTGATGGCCCAGATGTCGTAGCCGCCGTCGCGATACGCGAAGAACACGATCGTCCGCCCGTCCGGCGACCAGCGCGGCTGGCGCGCGTCGTTGAACACATCGGTAATGCGTTTCATGGCGCCGCCCGTGGCCGGCATCAGCCAGATGCTGCCCTGCATATCGGTCGCGATGGTGCGGCCGTCGGGGGCAATCGCCGCCGACATCGACGTGCCTTCACTCACCGTCACGTCGACTGGCGCCGCAACCGGCGGCGCGGCCGCGCGGCGAACAGCAGGCGGCTGCTGCGCCTGCCCAGCCAGGCCGGCAACCAGGGCGGAGAGCGTGAACGACATGAACTGGCGCGTCATGGCGCGAATCTTATCCCGAACCGCCCAGCTGCGCCGGCGACGGTCCGTCGGGTGTACAAGGGAGCAGGCTGAGGACCACCCTGACAATACTCCAGGCCTGACGCTGCCGGCACGGCAGAGCAAAGAGTGAGCAAAATCCGCACGGGGGTCGTTGCCATCACCGCTCGTTGCTTGACGTTCGTCCTGGTCGCGTCGGCGCCGGCGCTCGCCCAGGAGGCCGCCATCCTCGGCTCCGCGGTTGACGGCACGAAAGCCGCCGTGCCGGGCGTCACCATGACCGCCACCGCCACCATGATCGATACCGGACGCGCGGCGGTGGCCGTCACCGACGAGCGGGGCGAATACCGCCTTCGCCACCTGGCGCCTGGCCGCTAATCCGTCCAAGCCGAATTGTCAGGGTTCACCACCGTCGTCGTGCCCGAGGTCGAATTGCTGGTCGGTCAAAATCATTCGCTGCCGCTGATGATGCAAGTGGCGGCGCTGCCTGAAACATTGACCGTGAACGGCGGCATTCGCTGGGATGCCGATGGAGGGGCGCTCGATCCGCCGCACATCACGACCAAGGGCTCGTTCAATCCGGCGGGCGGCGCGCCGTAGCCTGATATCGATCTGGGACCTGGCGATCTGCTCTACCCCGGCGACCTCCGTGACCTGGCGCCGCGTGGCGCCGCGTGGCGGCTTCACCTGGAACGCGGGTGGGAAAGGCACGCTGGTCGTGCGCGGCGGCAGCAGGCTGTACTACAGCATCCCCGATTCGAACACCACCTTCAGCATTCAGTCGTTCAACGGCCCGATCAGCCGCTGGTCGATCGCCTGCGCGAGGGAGGCTACCGGGTGATTCACGCCGGCCACCCTCCTGGACGGGCGCGATCACTGCCAGCTGTTTGAAGACTGCGACGGGCACTACAACGGCCGCGGTTATGCCGTGACCGCCGATATTGTCGCCTCGTCGATTACCGACGTCCTGCCACCGCGGCAGCGCGTTCCCGGCAACCCATGACGGGCGCAAGCCCGGACGCGGCGCCGAGATCTGCGGCGGTGTCGATGGCCGGCACGATCAAGTCGAGCTCCGGCCCGACGTGTGCCCCGGTGAGGATCACGCGGATCGGGTGAAACAGGTTCTTGCCCTTCAGGCCGGTGCGATCCTTCACGCGATTCGCCACCACGCGGAATTGTTCTGTGGCCGTCATGCGAGGCGCCGCGGCCAGCTCCTCGGCCAGCGCGGTCACGAGCGCCGGTTCGATCGCCTCGGTCGTCACGTCCTGCCGGAAGACCGACTCCAGTCGATCGGCCAGCTGCGGCAGACGATCGACCGACTGCGCCATCGCGGGCAGCACCGCGACCAGCCAGTGTCGGGCCGCTGCCGACAAGTCGCCGACGATCTGTCCGCGGTCGCGCAGGAATCGCTCGGCGAGCGTGGCCAGGCGCGCCGGCTCACACGCCTTCAGGTAATGGCGATTCACCCAGGCCAGCTTGTCCTCGTCGAACACTCCGGAGGCGTGCGATACGTTCTCGAGGCGGAAGCGGCGCGCGAGCTCGTCCGCTGGCAGGAGCTCTTCGTTCTGTCCTGGCGACCACCCGATCAGCGCGAGGTAGTTGACGAGCGCTTCCGGCAGGTAGCCCTTGTCGCGGAACTCCTTGACGGACGTGGCGCCATGCCGCTTCGACAACGGCGCGTGATCGGGCCCCATCACCAACGACAGGTGCGCAAAGCGCGGCTGCTGGTAGTCGAACGCTTCGTACAACAGGATCTGCCGAGGGGTATTCGAAATGTGATCCTCGCCGCGGATGACATGCGTCACCTTCATCAACGCGTCATCAATCACCACCGCGTAGTTGTAGGCGGGAATGCCGTCGGAGCGCACCAGCACCGGGTCGCCGATGACGTCGGTGTGAAACGTGACGTCGCCGCGGACGATGTCGTTGAAGGTGACGTTGCGGCCTTCGGGCACGCGGAGGCGGACCACCGCCCGTTCGCCGCCGGCTTTCCGGCGGCGGGCCTCCTCGAGCGGGATGTTCCGGCACGTCCCGGCATACTTCGGCGGCAGGCCGGCGGCAAGCTGCGACTGGCGATGCGCGTCCAGTGTGGCTTCGGCACAGAAGCAGTAGTAGCCCTTGCCCTCGGTCAGCAGCCGATTCATGTGATCGACATAGGACCGCATGCGCTCGGTCTGGCGGTAGGGCGGAAACGGGCCGCCGACCTCCACGCCCTCATCCCACTGCAGCCCCATCCAGCGCAGGTCTTCGAGAATGGCCTGCTCGGACGCCTTGGTCGAGCGTTCGAAGTCGGTGTCTTCGATACGCAGAATGAAGGTGCCCTGCTGCCCGCGGGCCAGCAACCAGTTGAACAAGGCCGTTCTGGCGTTGCCGACGTGCAATTGGCCGGTTGGTGACGGCGCGAAACGAACTCTCATTAGCAGCATCGGATCTTACCAGCTATGTCGTATGCTTCCCGTGACCTGGAGGGTCAATACATGAAACGAATCATCCTTGTAGGCGGTGGCGCCCTGGCCCTGACGGCAGGTGTGCTGGCACAAACCCCGGCGGGCAACTTCGATGCGTCTTTGGCGGCCGCACCGGCCAACATGCGTGACGGCGCGATGGTGATCAAGTGGAAGGCCGACGGGACGTACGACACGCTGCGTCCCGGCACCAACCGGCTGATGTGCTACGACCAGGCGGGCGACGCCGGCGAGCAGCCGGTCTCGTCGCAGTGCACCAGCATCGGCAATCTCGAACGCGTCAAGCAGAACAAGATCTACGAAGCGAAGATTGCCGATCGGAAGGAGCGCGAAGCGGCGTTTACGGAAATGGAAAAGGCCGGCACCCGCGTGAAGCCGGAATTCGGCTCGGTGTTCTACACCAGGCAGGGCAAGGACGCGGCGACCGCGCGGCTCCACGTCACCATCGCGGTGCCGAACGCGACCACCGCAACGATTGGCTTACCCGACAACAACAAGATGGGCGGCGCGTGGATCATGGGCGCGGGCACGACCGGCGCGCACATCATGACGCCGGGGTCCTAGGACTTCTGCAGCAGCGCCACCGCGTGGCACGCCATTGATTCACCGCGTCCCATGCTGTCGACGCCTTCGTTGGTTTTGCCCTTGATGCTGACGGCGCTCAAGTCGACCTCGAGCGCCGCAGCCAGCTTCGCGCGCATCGCGTCGAGATAGGGCAGCAGCTTCGGCCGCTGCGCGATCACCGTCACATCCACGTTCGACACGCGATAGCCCGCGCCGTGGACTTTCGCGACCGCGGCGGTCAGCAGCGCGATGCTGTCGGCGTCCTTCCACGTCGCATCCGTGTCTGGGAACATGCGGCCGATGTCGCCGGCGCCGGCGGCGCCGAGAATCGCATCGGTGACCGCGTGGCACACGATGTCGGCGTCTGAATGGCCGCTCAAGCCGAGCGCGAAGTCGATACGTACGCCTGCCAGGATCAGCGGCCGGCCCGCGACCAGCGTGTGGAGATCGTAGCCGTTGCCAATTCGCACGTGTGGCGTCCGCGGACCGGCCGCCTGAGCGGCGGCCAAATCATCTGGGGTGGTGATCTTGATGTTGCGCCGATCGCCCTCGACGACGTGAACCGGCATGCCCAGGCGCTCGACCAGCATCGCCTCGTCGGTCGCGTCTACGTCCCTGCCTTCGCTGAGGGCCCGCGCCAGCACGTCGCGCCGGAACGCCTGCGGCGTCTGGGCCAGGAACACTGTGTCCCGCGGGATGGTGCCGCGAATCAGCCGCGAGCCGTCGGCGTTGGCCTCACCGGTGTGCTTCACGGTGTCGCGCGTGGCAATGGCGGCGATGGCCGCGCCGTACGCCTTCGCGCCGTCGATCACGCGGCCAATCACCGCTGCGGTCACGAACGGCCGGGCGGCATCGTGAATCAGGATCACGTCGGACTGCGTCGAGGTCTTCGCAAACGCGTTGGCCACCGAATCCTGCCGGCGCGCGCCACCGGTCGTGAAGACGATCGGCCTGGCGATTGCCGCGCGCAGCCGCGTCGATTCAGCGTCGAGGCGATCCTCGGGCAGCGCCACCACGATCTCGTTGATGCGCGCGTGGTCGGCCAGCGCGGCCACGCTCAGTTCGAGAATCGATCGGCCGCCGATGTCGAGAAACTGCTTCGGCCGATCGGCGCCAAGGCGCAGTCCCCGGCCGCCGGCGGCAACGATCGCGGCGACGTGCATATCAGACACCGAAGAGTATCACCCCGCGTTTGTAACGGGGACTGACCCCACCACCACCCGATTCGCGGCAATTTTTGCCACACGACGCAGAAATTGCGACAAAATGCGGGGTTGAGGGGTCAGTCCCCGTTACAACATGCGTGACGCCGTCATCGTTGCGAGCAGCAGGACGCCGCTCGCCAAGTCCCACCGCGGATCGTTCAACATCACCCGGCCAGACGATCTGGCCGCGCACTGCATCACCGACGTCCTGCGGAAAGCGCCTGGGGTTGCGCCGGCGGATGTCGAGGAAGTCATTCTCGGTTGCGGCCAGCCGCACGGACCGCAGGGACATAATGTCGCCCGGGTGGCGGCACTGCGCGCCGGGCTGCCGATCACGACCGCGGGGCTGACGGTCAACCGCTTCTGCAACTCGGGGCTGCAGGCGATTGCACAGGCGGCCCACATGATCCTGCTCGAGGGCGCCGAGGTCGTGATTGGCGGCGGCGTCGAGTCGATCACGATGATGCAGCGCGACAACTCCCCGAACCCGGTCGTCAAGGAACAGCATCCCGGCCTCTACCTGGTGATGGGTGATACCGCGGAGGTCGTCGCCAAGCGCTACAATCTCTCGCGGCTCGCGCAGGACGAGTACTCGCTGATCAGCCAGCAACGTGTTGCCCAGGCGCAGCAGAGCGGATTTTTCGCGGGCGAGATTGCGCCGATCCAGGTGCGGCGCGCCATCCTCGACAAGAAGACCGGCGAGAAGGTCAGCGAACAGGACGCGCGCGTTGAGCGCGACGAGTGCAACCGCGCTGACACCACGCTCGAAGGACTGCAGAAGCTGGCGCCGGTATTCGACACCACGAGCGGCCACGGGAGTGTCACCGCCGGTAATTCGTCACAACTGTCGGACGGCGCGTCAGCGACGCTGGTAATGTCGAGCGATCGCGCGAAGGCGCTCGGACTCACACCGCTGCTGGTATTCCGCGGCTACGCGGTCGCCGGCTGCGAGCCTGATGAAATGGGCATCGGCCCGGTCTACGCCGTGCCGAAGCTTTTGAAGAAGCACGGTTTGAAGGCCGACGATATCGATGTGTGGGAATTGAACGAAGCGTTCGCGTCGCAGGTGATCTACTGCCGCGACAAGATCGGCATCCCGATGGATCGCCTGAACCCCAACGGCGGCTCGATCGCGATCGGTCACCCGTTCGGCATGACCGGTTCGCGACTGGTCGGCACCATCGCCAACCAGATGCAGCGCACCAACGCGCGCTACGGCGTCGTCACGATGTGCGTCGGCGGTGGCCAGGGCGCTGCGGCGCTCTTCGAGCGCGCGTGAGCGGCAGGTGCCGCCGCTGGCCGGCTAGTTGAACGACTTCCCTTCGGCGGCCAGCTTCTCCAGCAGCGCTGCGGGCTGCCAGTAGTCGCCACACTGCTCGCGATACTGCTTCACCCGCGCCAGCACGGTCGGCAACCCAATCGCATCGGCATAGAACATCGGCCCGCCGACGTGGCGTGGATACCCAAAGCCGTAGCAGTAGACCGCATCGATGTCGCTGGCGCGGGTCGCATAGCCCTCTTCAAGGACACGCGCGCCCTCATTCGCAAGCGCGGTCATGATGCGCGCGATGATCTCTTCGTCCTTGACGGCGCGGCGTGTGATGCCGCGCGTGGCGGCCTCTTCGGCCGCGATTTGATCGACCAGCGGATCGTGGATGCGATTGCGGCTGCCCGCCTCGTACTTGTACCAACCCGCGCCGGTCTTCTGCCCGTAACGGCCCATCTCGTACAGGCGATCGGGCACCGCTGATTGCGGGCCCTCCGCACGCGTTTTGCCGATCGACTTCAGGAACTGCCGAATGCGCCAGCCGACGTCGATACCGGCGATGTCCTGCATGCCGAACGGACCGACCGGCATGCCGAACTCGGTCATGGCGTTGTCGATCTGCGGCACGGTGGCGCCTTCTTCGAGCAACAGCAGCGCCTCACGCATGTAATACGCGAGCATCCGGTTGGCGACGAACGCGAAACAGTTGCCGACCACGACGCCAACCTTGCCGAGCCGCTTGGCAAGCGCGAGCGACGTGGCGATCGCCTCCTTGCTGGTTTCCTTGCCGCGGACGATCTCCAGCAGCTTCATCACGTTAGCCGGCGAGAAGAAGTGATGCCCAATCACCTGCCGCGGGCGCCCGCTGGCCTTCGCAAACTCGTCGATGTCGAGCGTCGAGGTGTTCGACGCCAGGATGGACGACGGCCTGGTGATGCGGCCGAGGTCCGCGAAGATCTGCTTCTTGAGGTTCATGTCCTCGAACGCCGCCTCGACGACGATGTCGACGTGCTCGAAGCCGTCGTAGGCCGTCGTCGGCGTGATCAGCGACAGCGTTCTGGCCATCGCCTCGGCGGTCATCTTGCCTTTCGCGACCGTGGACTCGTAGTTCTTCCGAATGGTCGCCATGCCCTTCAAGACCGCCGCATCGTCCACGTCTTTGAGGAGCACCGGGATGCCGGCATTGGCATAGGCCATGGCGATGCCGCCGCCCATCGTTCCCGCGCCAATCACCGCCGCCCGCTCGATCTTCGTCACCGGCGTGTCCTTCGGCACGTCCGGCACCTTCGCGGCCTCGCGGTCGGCAAAGAACATGTGCCGCAGCGCGCGGGACTCGTGAGACATCACGCAGTCGGCGAACAGTTCGCGCTCGCGCAGGGAGCCGCCCTCGAAGTCGAGCGTGAACGCGCCCTCAATGGCATCAACCGCCGTGAACGGCGCCTTCACTCCGCGAGCCGTCTTCGCAAGTGCCGCCCGGGCCGCCGCGCAGGCCGCGATTCCGGCGTCACGACTGGCGATCCTCTCTGAGCGCTCGCGCGTTTTCCTGATGGCTCCGACCTTCGACTGTGCGAATGCGATCGCATCGTCACGCAGGCTGGGACCGGTGATCTGATCGACAATGCCGGCGGCCAGTGCCTGCTGGGCCGCCACCGGCTTGCCCGCCGTGCACATGTCGATCGCCATCGCGGCGCCGCACAAGCGCGGCAGCCGCTGCGTGCCGCCGGCGCCCGGAATGATGCCGAGCAGTACCTCCGGCTGCCCGACCTTCGCGTCCGGCGCCATCACCCGGTAGTGGAATGACATCGCCACTTCGAGGCCGCCGCCGAGCGCGGTGCCATGAATCGCCGCGACCGTCGGCTTGGTGGCATCTTCGATGCGCATCAGGCGCGCGTGGATGCTCTCCGAACGCTCGAGCGACTGCTCGCGGTTCTTGATGGTGGCGAAAATCCTGATGTCGGCGCCGGCGATGAAGGTGGAACCCGAGCCGATCAGCACGATCGCGTCGATGCCGGCGTCGGCGCATCCGCGCGCGACCGCCGCCTCGATGGCTTCCGGCACGCCGGGCCCGAGCGCATTGACCGGAGGGTTGTCGACCGTGAGGACCGCCACGCGGTCCCGGACTTCGTAACGAATCAGTTCAGGCATGTCAGTCGATGTTGGGAAGCTTGAGCGGCAGGAACTTGCCGCCGACAATGTGTGCGGCAATCGTGGTCTGGCGCAAATGCCCCTGTGGGCTGACGCCGTACAACTCGGACGGCTTGAACTCGTCCGGCAAGGTCGATGCGGCCTCGTCGGCCTTGGCGTGAATCGCCTTGGCGTCGGTGGTGGTGCCGGCCAGCTCCATCGCGCGCGCCAGGATACGCAGCGCACCGTAGGTCAGGCTGACTTCGCGCGGCGGGTCGCGATCTTCACCCTTCTTCTGCCGGTACTTCTCAACGAACCGCGCCGCGCGGAAGTCCGGATGATGCACCATCGGCATGACGCCGACGGCGTTCTCGAGCATCGCCATCGGCACCAGGGTATTCATCTCCTCGAATTTCGCCTGATCCATGACCACGAATCCACCGTTGAAACCCTGCTCGCGGGCGGCCTTGATCACCAGCGCGGTGGCTTGCGACGGCCCGCCGACGAACAGCACATCCGGCTTCTCCGACAGCGCCTTGCTGACCACGCTCGAGAAATCGGTGGTGGTGTTGTAGTCGATCTCGTTGTTGGTCAGCAGCGTGCCGCCCTTGCCTTCCCACACCGCCGAGAATCCCTTGGTCCACTGTTTCGCGTAGGCGTGAGCACCGGGGATGCGCCCGAGCCGCTTGCCGTGATTGGCCATCATGGTGTCCGCGAACGCCTCGAAGTAGATGACGTACTTCGGCGGAATCATCAGCGTCAGCGGGTTGCCGTTCTCGACCACCTGGGGTTCGCTCGTGTAGGCGCCGACGATGAAGGGCGGGTTCGTGGCGTTGAAGCCCTGAATCGCCAGAATGCCGCCGCTGTGCGGGCAGAAGACGACCGGCGAACCGTACTGATGGACCAGGCGTTTGGCGTTGGTGGCCGACTCGTTCGGAAAGTAGCGATCGTCGAGCGGCTGCACGGTGAAGGTCACCTTGTTGCCGTTGACGGTGATGCCGCCGCTGTCGTTGATGTCGGCGATCGCCATCTCGATGCCGTCGAGCACGTTGCGCCCGTAGAGCGCGGCGCCGCCGCTCAACGGACCGGTGAACCCAATCGTGACCGTCTCAGGGCCACCGTCATTCGTCGCGGCGCACCCGGACACGAGGGCCGCGACGACAATGGCGGCGAGAGTTCTGATGTGCATGTAAGCCCCTAAGCCTTGCGCCCGTAAGCCCTACGCCCCTACGCCCCCATGTACGCCCGACGGACCTCGTCGTGCTGCATCAGTTCGGCCGCGGGACCATGGAGCACGAGGCGACCGCCTTCGAGCACGTAGCCGCGGTGCGCGATCTCGAGCGCGGCGTAGGCATTCTGTTCCGACAGCAGCACCATTGTACCGGTGCGATTGATGGCCGCAACCGCCTCGAGCACCTGCGCCACGACCTTCGGCGCGAGGCTGACCGACGGTTCATCGAGCAGCAGAATCTTTGGCTCGGCCATCAGCGCCCTGCCGACCGAGACCATCTGCTGCTGGCCACCGCTCAACGCGCCCGCGGGATCGTTCATCCGGCCCGACAGCGGCGGGAACAACTCCAGCACCCTCGCCAGGCGCCGTTGGATCTCGGCCTTGTCGTGGCAGCGATAGGCGCCGAGCCGGAGGTTGGTCCCGACCGACAGCTCAGGAAACAGCTTGCGTCCTTCCGGACAATGCGACAGACCGGAATCGACAATCGCGCGCGGGCTCAACGACGACAGCTCCTGGCCCGCCCACTCAATGCGCGAGCCGCGGTCCGCCGGCGTCAGGCCGCTGACGGCGCGGAAGATCGTCGTCTTGCCGGCGCCATTGGCGCCAAGCAGCACGACCAGCTCGCCGGGACGGACTTCGAAGGAGACCTCCCGAACAGCCTGGAAGCTGCCGTACGACACGGTGAGGGCCGACACCTTCAGCATCAGTGGCGCCCCAGGTAGGCATCCAGCACAGCCGGATCGGTGCGAATCTCATCCGGCGTGCCCTGCGCGATCTTCCTGCCGTAGTCGAGCACCATGATGCGCTGGCACAACTGCATCACCACCTGCATCTGGTGCTCGATCAGCAGCACGGTGACGCCGGCGGCGGCAATCTCTTCGATCAGGCTGATCAGACCACGCGTCTGCTCGGCGTTGATGCCTGCTGACGGCTCATCCAGCAGCAGCAGGCGCGGCTTCGCGACCAGCGCGAGCGCGATCGCCAGGCGCTTCTGCTGCTCCTGCGTGAGATCCTGGGCACGGCGCCCGGCGAAGGCGTCCAGCCCGACGAACGCGAGCGCGTCACGAGACGCGGCGCGGGCCTCACCTTCTTCTCGCGTCAAGCGGCCCGTCCGCAACAGCGCGTCGAGCACCCCCGACTTGGTGCGCTGGCGATAACCCACCAGGACGTTGTCGACAGCCGTGGCATCCGCAAACAACGTCGTGGCCTGGAACGTGCGCGCTACGCCAAGACGCGCGACCTGATGCGCAGCCAGAGCGGTGACGTCGCGTCCATCGAACAGGATGCGGCCGCTCGAGGCCGGCAGCGCACGGCTGATCAAATTGAAGAACGTGGTCTTGCCGGCGCCGTTCGGGCCGATGATGCCGGTAATCGATCCCGATGCGACCGAGAAGTCCACGCGGTCCACGGCGCGCAGGCCGCCGAACGATTTGCTGAGCTGATGCGCCTCGACCAGCATCATGACGGCTTGACCTCGCTCACGCGCTGCCGCATCAGCGATCGCGCCGCGCCCGCCAGGCCGGCCGGCATGAAGAGGATCAGCAGCACCAGCGCCAGGCCGAAGATGATCATCTGGTAGTGCTGCAGGACGGCGAGCACCTGCGACAGCCCATAGACAATGAACGTGCCGGCCACCGGACCGGCGAGCGAGCCGATGCCGCCGACCATGACGTAGAGCAGCGTGTTGAACGTCATTTCGACGTTGGCCGACTCCGGCCCTAGAAAGCCGATGAAGCCGGCAAACAATCCGCCGGCCAATCCGGCGAGCGAGGCCGAGATCGTGAAGGCCAGCCGTTTGGCCGCCATCACGTCCACCCCGACCGCAGCCGCCAGCGGTTCACTTTCGCGCACCGCCATCAGCGTGCGGCCGACCGGCGATCGCACCAGCCGTGAAATCGCGAGCACGGTGATCACGAGGAAGAACAGCGCCAGGTACGATCGGGCGAGGGTCGAGTCGAAGCTGATCGGCCCGATGGGCCCAGGCCCGGGAATGCCGATCACCCCGATGTGGCCGCGCGTCAGCGACTCCCACTTCTGGATCACCAGGTGGATGATGATCCCGACCGCCATGGTGAAGATCGCGAAGTAATGACCCTTGCTGCGCAGGCAGATCGAACCGATCGCATAGCCCGACACCGCGCAGAGCGCGACACCGGCGGGCAGGCCGATCCAGAACGAGATACCGGCCTTGGTCGCGAGCAGCGCGAGCGCATAGGCACCGATGCCGAAGAATCCGGAATGGGCCAGCGACAGCTGGCCGGCGAGCCCGAGAATGACGTTGAGGCCGCACGCCGAGATTGCGAACACGTATCCCTGCGTCAGGATCTGCAGGTAGTACTCGTTGGGCAACAGCAACGGCACGATCACGGCGGCGAGCAGCGCGGCCCACGGCAACAGGTGCATCGTCACACCGCTGCCTTGAACAGGCCCGCCGGCCTGAACGTGAAGACCAGCGCCAGCACGACAAAGGCAATCAAATCCTGGTAGGTGGCCGACACGTAGGTGCCGCCAAGGCTTTCCGCCAGCGCCAGCAGGTAGCCGCCGATCAACGCACCGGTGACGCTGCCCATGCCGCCGAGCACGACGATGACGAACGCCTTCAAGGTCACGACCGTGCCCATCGCGGGATAGACCAGGCTGATCGGCGCGATCAATGCGCCGGCAACGGCGGCCAGCGCCGCCGAAATCGCAAACGTGGCCATCGCCACGCGGCCGGTGTCGATGCCGACCAGCAGCGCCGCTTCCGGATTCTGCGCCGTCGCGCGAATCGCCGCGCCCGCCGTGGTGCGCGTCAGGAATACCAGCAGCGCCATCATCGACGCCGCCGCGGCCCCCAGCAGAATCAGACGATGCGCGGCGACCGGCAGGCCGAACAACGACACGATTCCGCCGTAGGGCGTATCGGTGTGACGGAATTCCGGACCCCAGATGTTCTGCGCCACGGCCTCGAGCAGCAGCATCACACCGAGCGCCGCGATCATCGAGTTCAGCGGGGGCGCGTGGCGCAGCGGTCGAAACACGCTCCGCTCGAGCACCGCGCCGGCGATGGCGAGCGTGACCACCGCGATGGCCATCGCGATCCAGTAGTGAACGCCGGCTCGCATCACCAGCGCGTACGACAGGTAGGCGCCGAACATGAACAACTGGCCATGGGCGAAATTCGGCACGTTCATGGTGCCGTAGATCAAGGTCAGGCCGAGCGCGACCAGGCTGTAGACGCTGCCGGTCACGAGCCCGTTGAGAATCTGCTGCGCGAAGAGTTCCATCGGCTAGTGGTAGTAGCGAACGAGCCACTCCGCCGCACAGCACGGCTTCTCCGAGCCGTCACGCTCGATGACGATGCGCCATGTCGCCTGCACGCCACCGTCGACGTCGTCCACGGCCAGCAACGTGCAACGGCCGCGGACCCGCGATCCGCACGGCAGCGGCGCAGGGAACCTGACCTTGTTGAGACCGTAATTGACGCCCATCCGCGCGCCGTCGATGGCGCCGGCGGCGTCACGCAGCAGCCGGCTGGCGAGAGCGAGCGTGTAGAACCCGTGCGCAATCGTGCCGCCGTACTGCGAGTCGCGCGCGGCGCGGTCGGAGTCGACGTGAATCCACTGGCGATCGCCGGTGATGTCGGCAAACGCCGTGACCTGCTCCTGCGTCACCTCGCGCCACGGCGACACCATCTCCCGTCCGATGACGTCGTTCAGCCGATCGACGGTCATAGCGGGTATCGTCCCGCCTCGATCACCGCATCGGCAATGCGGCGGCGGGCGGCAATGGTGTCGAAGGGACCGTGCCGCAATTCGGCAATCGCGCGCTCGACAGCGGTCGCCGCACCGGCGCCTGTAATGGCCGCCAGCGCGTTCTTGGCGGCGATGATCAGCCGATCGGACGCATCGGCGGCGAATACCGACACGATGTCGAGTGCGACGGCGGCGTATCCCCCACCGCGCGCCTGCATCTTCTCCGCACGCAGCATCGCGCTCTCGAGCGCGTAGACCTCGATCGCCAGATCGGCGATCCGGCTGACCACTTCCTGCTCGCCGCCCAGCGCCTTGCCGTATTTCCCCGCCGCCTGGGCCAGCGTGTGCAGGGTGACCCGTTTTGCGCCAGCGACCAATTGCCGCACCGTGGAACCGGTGTGATCCGCCGGCCCGATGCCCGAGGCCATCGCGGCGGTCACCGCGGCGCTTTTCGCGAGACGCGTACCGACAATCAGGCGGTTGATCTCGTTGGTGCCTTCGTAAATGCGCGTGATGCGCGCGTCACGATAGGCGCGCTCCGCCGGGAACTCGCGCGAATAGCCGTTGCCCCCGTAGACCTGCAGCGATTCGTCCACGACGTAGGCGAGCGCTTCACTGCTCCACACCTTGTTGATCGAACACTCGATGGCGAACTCTTCGATCTCCCTCAGCACTGCGGCGCCGTCGTTGGCATCGACGCAGCTCAACGCCTCATCGACCTCGCCCAGCGAACGGAACACCATCGCGTCGCCGACGAAGCAGCGCACCGACATCTCGGCGATCTTGTGCTTGATCATGCCGAAGCTGGCGATCGACTTGCCGAACTGCCTGCGGCCGACGGCATACTTCACGGCGCCGGTCAGCGCCTGCTTGGCGCCGCCGATGTTCCGCGTCCCGAGCTTTACGCGGCCGAGGTTCAGGATGTTGAATGCGACCTTGTGCCCTTCGCCGATGGTGCCCAGCACGTTCTCCACCGGCACCTTGACATCGTCAAACATCAACGCGGTCGTCGAGCTGCCGTCCAGGCCGAGCTTGTGTTCCTCGGCGCCGCTGATCACGCCCATGCCGCGCTCGACGATGAAGGCGGTGAAGTCCTTGCCGTCGACCTTGGCGAACACGGTGAAGATGTCGGCGAAGCCGCCGTTGGTGATCCACAGCTTCTGGCCGCGGAGGGTGTAGTGCCGGCCGTCGGCCGTCAGCGTCGCGGTGGTGCGCGCCGACAGCGCATCGGAGCCCGCTTCGGGCTCGGTCAACGCGAAGGCGCCGATCAGCTCGCCATTCGCCAGGCGGGGCAAATAGCGCTGCCGCTGATCGTCGTTGCCGAAATAGACGATCGGCAGCGTGCCGATGCTGGTGTGGGCGCCGAGCGAGCCGGCGAACGACGGCAACAGTCCGAGCTGTTCGCCGACGCACGCGGTGCTGACCTTGTCGAGGCCCAGGCCGCCGTAGGCTTCGGGAATCTCGAGGCGCGTGAAGTCGCGATCGGCCGCCTGCTTGATCAGCGCGCGGGTCAGCGGCCAATCCTTGGCGTAGATCTCCGCCGCTCGCGGCGCCACTTCGGTGCGCATGAACTCTTCGGCGGCACGGCCGAACAGCAGTTGTTCTTCCGACAGGTCTTCGCGCGTGAAGACGCCCGCCGGGGCGGTGTCGCTGACCAGAAAGCGGCCGTTCCCGGCCCGGGCTTCGAATTCAACGGTCATGGGGTGGCAACGATAGCATCGAGGTCCGCAATGCGACAACGCTCAATCGGTGTAAGCTCTTGTGCCTGTCCCGAGGATCCGTCCGCATGCGCCCTGTATCGGAACTCTTCACCCTCACCGGCCGCGTCGCCATTGTCACCGGCGGCTCGCGGGGTCTCGGCGAGGAAATGGCCGAAGGCCTGGCCGAAGCCGGCGCGTCGTTGATGCTGTGCGCCCGCCGCGAACAGTGGCTGACGCCCACCCTGGAGTCGTTCCGCACGCGCGGCTTCACGGTGGATGGCATGGTCTGCGACGTCTCGAACCCCGAGCAGGTGCAGGCGGTGGTCGATCGCACGATCGCCACCTACCGGCAGGTGGACATCCTCGTCAACAACGCGGGCGTGAGCTGGGGCGAGGCACCGGAGACCATGCCGCTCGACAAGTGGCAGAAGGTGATCGACATCAACCTGACCGGGGCGTTCCTGTTTTCGCAGGCGGCCGGCCGGGAGATGCTGAAGCGCCGCTATGGCCGGATCATCAACATCGCCTCGATTGCCGGCCTGCACGCCTCGACGACGGGCGCGCACTATGCGGGCTACGCCGCGAGCAAGGCCGGGCTGATGGGACTCACACGCGAACTGGCGGGCACGTGGGGGCGCCAGGGGATTCGCGTCAATGCGATCGCGCCGGGTTTCTTCCATTCCCGGCTCGCCGACCCGGCCATCGTCCACGCCGAACCGGGCATCAAGGCCACCAGTCCCATTCCACGCGTCGGCGATGCCGGCGAGTTGAAGGGCGTCGCCGTCTTCCTGGCGTCTGACGCCTCGAACTACATCACCGGGCAGACCATCGTGGTCGACGGCGGACGCACGATCGCCGGATGAAGACCGACTCTCCGACGCCGCTCAAGGCAGGGCGTCCCCGTCCGTGGCTGGAGCACTACGACTACTGGGTGCCGCGCCACGCCAACTATCCGCGACGCCCGTTGTACGAGATCCTCCGGCGGACCGCCGCTGAAAGCCGTGAGCTGACGGCGACGTCGTTCCTGGGCGCCGATCTGACGTTTGGCGAGCTGAAGGACGACGCCGATCGACTCGCGACGTCGCTCGCCCGGCTCGGCATCACCAAGGGCGATCGCATCGGCGTGATGCTGCCGAATTGCCCGCAGTATCCGATCGCGGTCTTCGCGATCCTGCGGCTCGGCGCCATCGTCGTCAACGTGAACCCGGCCTACACGCCGCCTGAGGTCGCCTTCATCACGCGCGACTCCGGTCTGCGTCTGCTGATCACGCTCGACCGCCTGGTGCCGGCGGTCACGCCGCTCGCCGGAACGACGGCGCTGCAGACGATCGTCATCACGTCGCTGACCGAGTTTTCACCCGCAGCCAACGCGCCGGCAGCAATGGCCGGAACGCTCAGGTTTCAGGACCTGATCGCCGAATCGACGATCGACTTGCCACGCGTGGAGATCGATCCGGAAGAAGACCTTGCGGTCCTGCAGTACACCGGCGGCACGACCGGTGTGCCGAAGGCGGCGATGCTCACGCACTGCAACATCTTTGCCAACACCATCCAGACCGAGCTGTGGCATCACCGCAGCGTCGAGCGCGGCCGCGATCGGTTCCTGATGGTGATTCCGTATTTCCACATCTACGGCCTGACGGTCGGCATGATGCGTGGCGTGTGGCAAGGCGCGCAGCAGATCCTGATCCCGCAATACGACGTCGAGATGGTGCTGGCGGCGCTGCGCGACTACCAGCCGACCTACTTCCCCGCGGTGCCGACCATTTTCGTGTCCCTGCTCAACCATCCGAAGTTACGCGAGTTCCATCTCGATCGGGTGTGCACGTTCAACAGCGGATCCGCGCCGATCGCGATGGACGTGCTCGAGCAGTTCGAGCGCGCCATCAATGTGCCGCTCAACCAGGGATACGGCCTGTCGGAAGCATCGCCGGTCACGCATTCCACGCCGCACCTGGCAAAACGCCAGCCGGCCAGCATTGGCCTGCCGATGCCCGACACCGACGTCAAGATCGTCGATCTCGAGACCGGCATCCGCGAATTGCCGCTCGGCGAAGCCGGCGAGCTGTGCGTCTCGGGACCACAGGTCATGAAGGGCTACTGGAATCGTCCTGATGAAACGGCAATCGCGCTGCGGACCGATGCCGACGGAGTAGTGTGGCTGCACACCGGCGACGTCGCGCGCCTTGATGAAGACGGCTTCACCTACATCGTGCAGCGCAAGAAGGACATGATCATCGTGGACGGCTACAACGTCTATCCGTCTGACGTCGAGGCCGCGATCCACTCCCACCCCGCGGTCATGGAAGTGGCAGTGATCGGCGTGCCGCATGCCTACCACGGCGAGGTGGTGCGCGCCGCGGTGGTGCTGAAGCCGGGCCAGACGGTCACTCCCGCCGAGCTCGAGGCGCATTGCGCCAGCCGGCTGACCGAGTACAAGAGACCCCGCTCCATCGAGATCAGAGACAGCCTGCCGAAGACTGCGGTCGGCAAGGTGTTGTACACGAAGCTGCGTGAAGAGGCGGCCGCCCAGCATGTTTGAGCCCTCACCACAATCGCGCGAGCTGCGCGAGCGATTGATCGCGTTCTTCGATCGCTACATCGCTCCCAACGAGGCGTTGTTTCACGAACAGATCGCCCAGCAGCGATGGCAGGTGCCGCCAATCGTCGAGGAATTGAAGGTCAAGGCGCGCGCCGATGGGCTATGGAACCTGTTCCTTCCCGACAGCGAGCACGGCGCAGGACTCACCAACCTGGAATACGCGCCGCTGTGCGAAGTGATGGGACGATCGCCGGGCTTTGGCCCCGAGGTCTTCAACTGCTCCGCGCCGGATACCGGCAACATGGAGGTGCTCGCCCGCTATGGCACCAAGACGCAGCAGGATCAGTGGCTGACACCGCTGCTCGAGGGCCGTATCCGCTCGTGCTTTTCGATGACCGAGCCGGCGGTGGCATCCTCCGATGCCACCAACATCCGCTCCACGATCGTCCGCGACGGCGACGACTACGTGATCAACGGACACAAGTGGTGGATCTCCGGCGCCGGCGATCCCCGCTGCAAGATCTCCATCTTCATGGGCCTGAGCAATCCCGACGCGCCCACCCACCAGCGGCAGTCGATGATCCTCGTCCCGATGGATGCCAGGGGCGTGACCATCAAGCGGATGATGCACGTCTTCGGCTATGACGATGCGCCGCATGGGCATGCGGAGATCCTCTACGAGAACGTGCGCGTGCCGGCGGGCCACATGCTGCTGGGCGAAGGCCGCGGCTTCGAGATCGCGCAGGGACGGCTCGGGCCGGGGCGCATCCATCACTGCATGCGGCTGATTGGCGTGGCCGAGCGGGCGCTCGACACCATGCGCCAACGGGTCACGTCGCGCGTGGCGTTTGGCAAGACGCTGGCCGAACAGGGCACCATTCGCCGCGACATCGCGCAGTCGCGCATCGAGATCGATCAGGCCAGGCTGCTGACGCTGCGCGCGGCGCACTTGATGGATACCGTCGGCAACAAGGCGGCGCGCGCGGAGATTGCGATGATCAAGGTGGTGGCGCCGAACGTCGCGCTCGCCGTGCTCGATCGCGCCATTCAGGCGCATGGCGCGGCCGGCGTCAGCCAGGACACCTTCCTGGCGCACGCGTGGGCCGGCTCACGAACGCTTCGCCTCGCCGACGGACCCGATGAAGTACACCTGGAAGCGATCGCGAAGATTGAGTTGAAGAAAAGCTAGGAGCCCCAGGGTGGCGGCGGCGCATCGACCGGCTTCGTCAGGTCGAACTCGACCCGAAACAGCCGTCCAGGTCTCGACAACTCGTAGGCCAGCATCCTGCCCGGGTGAATCTCCATGGCCCAGGTGTTGGTGTTCGAGACCTCGCGCTTTTCACGCGTGAACAGCGCCTTCGACTCGTCGTCGACGGGAAACTCCTGGCGTGTCGAGGTCCCGGCGGCAACCGACTCGCCGCCGTACATCGTGAAGACGTCCGGGCTGCCGTCCTGGTGGCGATGGTCGTGCTTGAACCGCAGGCGGTCGCCGAGCCGCGTGATGACGAACGTGCGCGACCGATCCTCGCCGACGTGAAACGGCACCAGCGCGCGATCCGCCGTGCAGGTGCGGACATGGATCACCAGCCGCTGGCCTTCGAAGGCATCGTTGGGCTGCGCCGGCGTGTTGGCAACAATGCGGCCGGCGAAGGCCTTGCCGCACAGCGTCGACAGCGCATCGAAGAATCGTTCCGCCGGCGCCCGCCCGGCCTGCTCGACCATCGCCAGCGCCACCAGCAGTGTCAGTGTCTTGATCGTCATTCGAGTCTCCAGTCACGCGGTGGTC
The DNA here is from genome assembly GCA_016871275.1 of Acidimicrobiia bacterium. Classification (GTDB taxonomy): domain Bacteria; phylum Acidobacteriota; class Vicinamibacteria; order Vicinamibacterales; family UBA2999; genus 12-FULL-67-14b. The sequence goes on from VFZG01000023.1 coordinate 36,678, forward strand.
AGGGGGTTCGCCGCGATGTCCCACGCCCGTTCGGCGATCAGGCGCGTCGCGGCGCCACGTTGCAGGGCATAACTCGATGCGGCATTGCCTTGCAACCCGCGGGCGTAGACGCCCTGGAGGATGCTGGCCAGCCTGAACATTGAAAACGCCAGGTAGAAATTCCAGTTCGGCACGCCGTCACGACCGGTGCGCCGGCAATAGGCCGCGACGTACAACGCTTCATCGGGCATGCCGGCGCGTTCGGGATCGACATCTTCCTGTCGGCCCAGCGCTTCCGCCGGCAGGTGATACGTCAGACAGTTGTAGGCCAGATCCGCAAGCGGATGCCCGAGCGTTGACAGCTCCCAGTCGACGATCGCGACGATGCGCGGCTCGGTGGGATGAAACAGCAGATTCTCGACGCGGTAGTCGCCGTGCACGATCGCCGTTTCGTCGCCGGGCGGGATGTGCGCCGGCAGCCACTCCATCAGGCGATCGATCGCGGGAATCTCACCGGTCTTCGCGGCCACGTACTGCTGACTCCATCGACCAATCTGCCGCGCGTAGTAGTTGCCGGGCTTGCCGTAGTCGCTGAGGCCGACCGCGGCCACGTCAACGCGGTGCAGCCGCGCCAGCACGTCGGCCATGTCGTCGTACATCGCCGCACGGTCGGAGGCGGTGACACCCGGCAAGTGCGGCTGCCGGAACACCCGTCCCGCAACGCACGCCATCACGAAGAACGGCGTGCCGATCACGCGATCGTCATGGCACATCAGCCGGGTCGGCGGCACGGGCACCTGGCCGGCCAGCGCGGTCATCACCCGGTACTCGCGCTCAACGGCGTGCGCCGACGGCAGCAACTGGCCGGGGGGCTTCTTGCGCAACACGTAGTCGCCGCTGGCGGCATGCAGGAAATAGGTAGGGTTGGATTGTCCGCCCTCGAATTGGCGAATCTCGACTGGACCTCGAAAACCGGCGAGGTGATCCGCCAGGTAGCGCTCGAGCGACGACGCGTCGATCTCGTGACCCTTTCGAACGGTGGTGGTCTGTCTCAGGACCTCCGCGCTGCTCATCGCGGCTGAAATGTTACTATCCCGCGCATGAAGACGACAGAATGGGTAGGGGCAGCGGCGCTCGTCGTCGCGGTCAGCTGGCCAGCGGTCGAGTCACGTGCCGCCCTCGAGATTCGCACGTTGTCGTCGCGGCCCGACCTGGTCAGCGGCGGTGACACCTTGGTCGCCATCAAGGCGCCGGCCGGCACGCCTGCCGATCAACTGAGCGTCACGCTGAACGGCATGGACGTCACGCCGCGCTTCACGTTCGATGCCGCCAGCGGCGAGTTCCGCGGGTTGGTCGAGGGCCTGCGGCCCGGCCCGAATCGGCTGATGGCGACGACGCGAAAGCCGCGCGCCGAAGCCGGCCTCACGGTGACCAACCATGCGATCACCGGACCCATCCTGTCAGGCGCACACATCACGCCGTATGAATGCGGCACCGAAGCCTCCGGCCTCGGGCCGGCGCTCGATGCCAACTGCTCCGCTCCCCGGAAGACGTGGCAGCTCTACCGATCGACGGACAACACCTTCAAGCTGCTCACCGCTCCGTCGGGTCCGCCTCCGGCGGACCTGGCGACCACGACCACCACCGACGGCAGGTCGGTGCCGTACATCGTCCGCGTGGAATCTGGTGTGATCAACCGCGCGATCTACCAGTTCGCGGTCCTCGACGACCTGGCGAGCTGGAATCGCAAGGTGGTGGTGTCGTTCGGCGGCAGCTCGGGCACGCAGTACATCCAGGGCGTGATGGCGCCGCCTCCGGGCGGGGGCGCGCTCAACCACCAGGCGCTGTCGAAGGGTTTCGGCTACCTGATTTCGTCGGAGCTCGTGAACGGCCGGCGCGGCAACGGCGTGCTGCAGGGCGAGACGCTGATGATGATCAAGGAGTACCTGATCGAGCGCTACGGTGTGCCGAAGTTCGTCATCGGCAGCGGCGGCTCCGGCGGCGCCATCCAGCAGCTGGTGATCACGCAGATGTATCCGGGACTGCTCGACGGGCTGATGCCAGGCCTGACTTTCCCGGATTCGAGTCTCCACACTATAGACAGCATCCTGCTGACCAACCTGTGGCCGAAGCTGGACAAGGCGGTGTGGACACAGGAGAAGATCACCGCCGTCGAAGGGTTCACACCGGGCACCGCACGGGCGTGGAACACCGCCTACGGCCGGCTGGGCGTGCCGACCAACGCCGCCGGTTGCGCGCTCGCCGACAAGACATTGGTGTTCGATCCGGTGACGAATCCCAAGGGCGCGCGGTGCACGACGCAGGACATTCGCGTCAACATCTACGGACGCGACCCCAAGACCGGCTGGGCGCGGCGGCCGACCGACAACGTCGGCATCCAGTACGGCCTCGGCGCCCTGAACGCCGGCCAGATTACCGTCGACGAATTTCTCGAGGTCAACGAGCAGGTCGGCGGCACCGACATCAACGGCCGGGTGGTCGCCGAGCGGACCGAGGGCGATCTGATCGCGCTGAAGAACATGTACGAGAGCGGCTTGAAGGCATCCTACAACGCCGCGCTCGGCCACGTGCCAATCATGATGTCGCGCATCTATACCGACAACCGCGGCGATATTCACGATCGCCAGCGAGACTTCGTGGTTCGAGCACGACTGGAGCGCGCCAACGGCCGCTCGGACAACTCGGTGATCTGGATTGGCTCGACGACGGCGGCCACCAACACGCTCGACACCATGAACGCGTGGCTCGACGCCATGGCGGCGGATCCCGCGCCGCTGTCGATCGACAAGGTCGTTCGGCACAAGCCGGCCGATGCCGTCGATACGTGCTGGGACGCGTCCGGCAACAAGATCGTGGAGCCGGCCAGCTTCACCGCGGCCAACCAATGCAACGCGCTCTACCCGGTGCACAGTGAGCCGCGGCTGGTCGCGGGCGCGCCGCTGACCAACGACGTGATGAAGTGCCAGCTGAAGCCGATCGACTTCCGCGACTACCGCGTCGCGTTCACCGACGCGCAGCAGGCGCGCGCCAGGCGCGTGTTCTCCACCGGCGTGTGCGACTTCACGAAGCCCGGAGTGGCACAGGTGCCAATCAAGGGGACGTACCGGAAATACTAGTGCCAGGTGCTTAGGGGACGGCGATGGTCTCTCCAGGGCGCAGCGGCGTGTGTACCGGGAGGCGGCGGGCCTTGGTTGCCTGCTCGAAGCTGTAGCCAATGGCCAGCAGGCGCGCCTCACTGAACGCCGGGCCGACGAACGAAATGCCGACCGGCAGGTCGTCGGTCGTGAATCCGGCCGGGACAATCAGGTCCGGGAATCCAGACAGGTTGGCGAGGTTCGACCCGGATCCGGCGGCGCCGCCAGGCACTTCGGCCGGAGCAGCGATCATGGCCGGCCGCCGTGACGCGGTCGGATAGACGATGGCGTCCAGCTTCTCCGCCGTCAGCACGCCGGTGAGGATGGCTCGCACCAGCGGCAGCGCGTGATCGCGCACCGTGGTGTACTGATAGTCGTTGATCGTGCCGCTGTTGGATTCACGCACCATCAGCGACCAGCGGCCCGGATTCGGGCTGGCACCGTCGGGGCGCGGCGCGTTCACCCGCCGCGCGCGATCGATCAGATCCGCAATGGTCTTGGGATATTTCGCATCGAGGGTCTTCAGGTAGTCGGCGATCTGCACGACGAACTCGGGGTAGCGAATCGCGTTGTAGTACTCGCCTTTCGCTTCGAGCAGCCAGCGCGGCAGCCGGACGTCAACGATCGTCGCCCCCTGCTTGCGCATGGCATCGATCGACGCCTCCATGACCCAGTCCACGTCGCCGTCCTGGCCCATGAAGTCCCGCGCGATGCCAAGTCGTGCGCCCTTCAGGGCATCCGTCCTGAGCGCTTGCGTGTAATCGGCGCTGGCGCGTCCAGTGCCCGCCGTTGTGGCCGCGTCGGCAGGATCGACGCCGGCGATCACGCTCAGCATCGCGGCGACGTCGTAGACGTGACGCGCCATGGGACCCACGGTGTCGAAGGCCAGCGCCAGCGGGATCACGCCGTCCCGGCTCACCAGCCCCATGGTGGTCTTCAACCCGGCAATGCCGTTCGCGGTCGACGGCCCTCGCACCGATCCGCCCGTATCCGTCCCAAGTCCCGCCATCGCAAAGGCCGCGGCCAGCGAGGCGCCGGTGCCGCCAGACGATCCGGACGGCGAACGCGTCAGGTCGTGCGGGTTCAGAATCTGGCCACCCAGCGAGCTGTGCGCCACACCGGACGCAAACTCCGACAGGTTCACCTTCGCCACAATCACCGCGCCCGCCGCGCGCAGCTTCTTCACCACGAAGGCATCGTCCGGAGGGATTGAGCCTTCGAGCAGCACGGAACCACCGGTGGTCGCCATGTCCGCGGTATCGATGTTGTCCTTGAGGACAATGGGCACACCGTGGAGCGGCGAGCGTGGTCCCTTGCTCTTGCGCTCGGCGTCCATGGCCCGCGCCTGCTCGAGGGCTTTCGGATTGACGGCAATCACCGAGCGGAGGGCCGGCCCCTTGCGGTCGTAGGCGTCGATGCGCGCCAGGAACATCTGGGTCAGTCGCTCCGACGTCAGCGAGCCCTTCGCCAACGCCGCATTGACGTCGGCGATGGTCGCCGCATCCAGGTCCAGTGTTTTCTGGGCCGCCGGCGAGGCTGCGAACACGGCCAGGGCCAGCGCCACGATCGACGTCCGACTGATGGTCTTCATGGGGCCTGATAGTATCTCGGCTCATGACACGCATCACCAGATTCGCCGGAACCGTAGCCGCGCTCGCCTGTTCGGCGACGCTGTCAGGCCAGAATGCCGCGCCGTCGCTGTCGATCGACACGCTGCTGGCGACGCCGTTCCCCACCGATCTGGTGGCGGCGCCGGCCGGCGGCGCGTTCGCCTGGGTGTCGAGCCACAGCGGTGCGCACAACATCCTCATCGCCGATCCGGTGCCAGGCACCGGACCCTTCGCCGGGCGCAGCGATCGCCGGTGGCGCGCGGTCACGACCTACACCGGCGACGATGGGTTGTGGATCACCGATCTCAACTTCACGAGCGATGCGCAGACGCTCGTGTACGTGCGCGGTGATGGGGCAAATCGCCAGGGCGAGTCGCCCAATCCCGCGCAACTGCAAGACGGCACCGAGCAGGCTGTGTTTGCGGTGCCAGCCGCGGGCGGTGCGCCGAAGAAGCTGGGCGTCGGCAACGGCCCGGTGCCATCGCCGCGCTCGTCACGCGTGGCTTGGGTGTCACGCGGACAAATCTGGAGTGTCGATCTGGCCACCACCGAACCGGGTGCTCGCCTGGTGAACGCACGCGGTGGCGCCGCCGGCCTGGCATGGTCGCCGGACGGCTCGATGCTCGCCTTCAGCAGCAATCGAGGCACGCACAGCTACATCGGCGTGTTCACGCTGGCAACGCGCGAGTTGCGGTACATCGATCCGTCGCTCGATCGCGACACCAACCCGGTGTGGTCGCTCGATGGCTCGCGCCTCGCATGGATTCGCCAGTTCGCCGCGCCACGGCCGCGGATGTTCTCGCCGCGGCGGGAAGCGGACGAGCCGTGGTCGCTGCGGGTCGCCGACGTGACGTCCGGCCAGGCGAAGCAGGTGTGGAAGGCCGACCCAGGGTACGGCAGCGCATTCCAGGGCGTTGTATCCGACAGCCAGCTGTACTGGGCGGCCGGTGATCGGCTGGTGTTCCCGTGGGAGAAGGACGGTTGGGTGCACCTCTACTCGGTGCCCGCGACGGGCGGCACAGCAGCGCTGCTCACGCCCGGCAACTTCGAGGTCGAGTACGTGAACATCGCGCTCGACCGGACGCGCATGATCTACAACTCGAACCAGGACGACATCGATCGCCGCCACATCTGGACGGTCGCAGTCGACGGCTCGAGCAAGCCGGTAGGTAACGCCACGAGATCGAACGGCAGCGAGTGGCAGCCGGTCTTCACCAGCGACGGCTTGATCGCCGCACTCCATGCCGACGCGCTGATGCCGCCGCACGCCATGCTGATCTGGCCGCAGGACGGGCACGCGCACAGCCTGCTCGACAACATGCTGCCGGCCGGTTTCGATCCGGCGGCGCTGGTGACGCCGCAATCGGTGACGATCACCGCGACCGACGGCCTGCCGATTCCGACGCAATTGTTCCTGCCGAAGAATCTCACAGCCGGTGAGCGGCGGCCGGCCATCATCTTCTTTCACGGCGGCTCGCGCCGGCAGATGCTGACCACGTGGCACTACAACTACTACTACCGCAACGCCTACGCGATGAATCAGTGGCTCGCCAGCCAGGGCTACATCGTGCTGTCGGTGAACTATCGGAGCGGCATCGGCTACGGCCTCGAATTCCGCGAAGCGCTCAACTACGGCGCATCGGGGGGCGCGGAGTTCAACGACGTGATGGGCGCGGGGTTGTACTTGAAGGGCCGCGCGGACGTCGATCCGGCGCGCATTGGACTCTGGGGTGGATCGTACGGCGGCTATCTCACCGCGATGGGCCTGTCGCGCGCGTCGGACCTGTTCGCGGCCGGCGTCGACTTTCACGGCGTGCATGACTGGAACCAGGGCATTCGGACCTTCATCCCCGAGTACAACGTGCTCGACGATCCGGACTTCTCACGGCGGGCCTTCGCCTCCTCGCCCATGGCCACGGTCGACGGGTGGAAGTCGCCGGTATTGCTGATTCACGGAGACGACGACCGCAACGTGTCGTACATCGAGTCGATTAACCTGATCACCGCGCTGCGCAAGCGCAACGTCGACGTCGAACAGCTGGTGTTCCCGGATGAGGTGCACGACTTCCTGCGGCACCAGAACTGGGTGCGAGGCTACAAAGCGGCCGCGGATTTCTTCAACCGTCGCCTCAAGACGCAGGCGCGCTCGACACGGAACCAGAACCGCCAAGAATGAGCGCCAGGCGCTGCCCGGTCGCCTGTAGCAGGCGATCGAGCTGTGCCTGCGGAATCTCAATCGGCGCATAGATCACCACCAGCAACGCCGTCGTCGCGGTCGTCACCATCGTGCGCGCTGAGTCCGAGGTGGGGTTGCCAAACGCGCCGATGCTGTCGGCCACGGTGATCCTGCCGCCTACGTTGACCTCGTCCTTGCGAATGCCGGGATACGACTCACCGTCCGCCCCCAGCCGCATCGTCACCGGGCCGCTGATGTTCGACGCGTCGTAGAGGCCGTACGGCAGCTGATACTCCAGCGAGCACCAGTTGACGACGTCCACCGCGGAGTTGATGCGGGGAATGGTGTCGCCCTTGCGCACGCGGCGCAGCAATGCTTCGTTCGACGGACGTGTCCTGGTGGGATCGATCCCGACTCGCTTGTACATCGTCCGCACCGCCGCCGATTCGGCCGGCGGCGCCATCCGTACCCTCGCTTCGGCCTCGGCCAGCAGAGCATCAAGCCGGTGCTCGTGCGCCACGACGGTGGCGCCGGTCCACCACATCACGGCGGGCCGGACGATCGAGGCGAGCTGTGGCGCGAGCGTAAAGGTCATGGGCGCGCGCGGGCGGCCTCGGCTTCGACGCTGGGACGAATGACGTCGCGCACGCGATCGGCCAGGGCACGCACATCCTGCGTGTCCGGCTGCTCGGTCGCAACGGTCTCGATCGGCTCGTGCACGATCAGCTCGACATGCGCGGGCCTGGTGGTGAGCTCGCCCTTCTTCATCACGTGCCGGCTGCCAATCACCGAAATCGGCACGAGCGGCAGGCCGGCTTGCATGGCCAGCATGATGCTGCCACCCTTGAACCTGCCCAGGTAGCCGTCCGCGCTGCGCGTGCCCTCGGGAAAGATGATCAGCGACAGTCCGTTGGCGGTCAGCCGGCTGGCCCAGCCGATGATGCCGGCGCGATCGGGCTTGCTGCGATCGACCAACAGGTGGCCGGTTCGCTTCAAGTGCGGCCCCAGCATGGGAAAGCTGCCCAGCGACTCCTTGGCGATGATGCGCAACTGGAACGGGATGTGCCAGAACAGACACGGGATATCGTAGATGCTCTGGTGATTCGCGACGAACACGTAGGTCCTGCCCGGCACGAGGCGCTCGAGTCCCCGGACGGTGACCTCCACGCCGGTCGTCGCGAGAATCAGCCACGACCACACCCGCGCGCAGTTGTGCGCGAAGTAGCCCCGGCGACCGAAGAAGCTCGACGTGATCGAGGCAATGCCCAGCACGATCGTGTACACGCCGATCGCCGGAATCAGCCAGCAGACCGTTCGAAACCCGTGGAATGACAGACTACGTATCCTTGGCCACGACCGGCGTTGGTGAAACGACCGGCTGCGGCGACGCCACGGGCATTGGCACGGCCAATGGCCGCGTCGACGGCGCAGGCGCCTGCGCGCCTGGATCGAGGAAGCGGCCGAAGATCATCTTGCCGGCGGTCGTCTGCAACACGCTGGTGACGACGACGTCAATGGTCTTGCCAATCAGCTTGCGGGCGTTATCCACCACCACCATCGTGCCGTCGTCGAGATAGGCGACGCCCTGGTTGTACTCCTTGCCTTCCTTGAGGATGAACACCTTCATCAGCTCGCCCGGCAGCACCACCGGCTTCAGCGCGTTGGCGAGCTCGTTGATGTTGAGCACGTCCACGCCGCGCAGCTGCGCGACCTTGTTGAGGTTGAAGTCGTTGGTGACGATCTTGCCATTGAGCTTGCGCGCCAACTCGATCAGCTTCAGGTCGACTTCGCGCACGTCGGCGAAGTCCACGTCCGAAATCACGACCTCGACGCCTTGCATTTTCTGGACCTTCTGCAGGATGTCCAGGCCGCGCCGGCCGCGGTTGCGTTTCATCGAGTCCGAGGAATCGGCGACCAGCTGCAGCTCCTTGAGCACGAACTGCGGAATGACCAGCGCGCCGTCGATGAAGCCGGTCTCCACCAGGTCGGCGACGCGGCCGTCGATGATCACCGACGTATCGAGAATCTTGTAGTGGCGTTCGGCCGAATCGTTGCGGAACAGCGAAATCAATCGCGCCGGCTCGAGCCACTCACCTCTCAGCGCGCCAATCACCAGGCCAAGGTAGGGAAACACCAGCAGGATGAAGCTGTGCAGGAATGCGACACGCTGATCGCCGTGGTCGATCCAGAACAGCGCCTCGGAGATACCCTTGGCCAGCAGCAGGCCGGCGGCGCCGCCGATCAGCGCGCCGAGCATGTGGGTGACGGCGGTGTTGCGCAACTGCCACTCGAAGACCACCGACACCACGCCAAGGCCGGCGCCGAACGCGATATTGAGCAGGGGATTGGAACCCAGGCCGAGGGGATGCAGCAGATACGCGGAGTACGCGACCGCCCCAACCAACATGATTCGCGCGAGTATGAACCAGGCCATATATGAACTAAGCCGCGCGCGCTGCATAAGGGGCGCCCGCGGCGGATATATATGGCCCACCTTAGAGCCGGCAGGGCAAGTCCGTCAACTCAGAAGCACGTCCAGCGCCTCGCCGACCGAGCGTACGCCGACGAGTTCAGCTTTGCCCATCTCTTCACTCGCCTCCATGTTCGACGCCGGCAGGACGATGCGGGTGAACCCCATTTGTTCGGCCTCGCGGATGCGGAGGTTGGCCTGGGCGACGCCACGGACTTCCCCGCCGAGGCCGACTTCGCCAAACACCGCGGTGCCCTGGGGGATGGGCCGGTTGCGCGTGCTCGAGGCGACGGCGGCCACGATGCCCAGATCGACCGCGGGCTCCTCAATGCTCATGCCGCCGGCGATATTGACGAAGACGTCGTCCGACACGAGGTGCAACCCGGCTCGCTTTTCAAGCACGGCCAGCAACAAGGAGAGACGGTTCTGATCGATGCCGACGGCCATGCGCCGCGACTGGCCGTAACTGCTGGTGCTGACCAGCGCCTGGACTTCAACGAGCAGCGGTCGTGTGCCCTCGAGACAACACAGCACCGCCGATCCTGGAGACGCCGTCGGCCGCTCGGCCAGGAACAGCGCCGACGGATTCGGCACCGGCCTGAGTCCCGCGCCGGTCATCTCGAACACGCCAAGCTCGCTGACGGCGCCAAACCGGTTCTTCACCGCGCGCACGACGCGATGTGAGTGATGACGTTCGCCCTCGAAGTAGAGCACCGTGTCGACCACGTGCTCGAGGGCCTTCGGACCGGCGATGTTGCCGTCTTTGGTGACGTGGCCGACGAGGAAGGTCGGAATGTTGTGGCCCTTGGCGGTGAACAGCAACTGCGTGGCCGCCTCGCGCACCTGCCCAATGCTGCCGGGCGCGGACTGGAACTTCAGCGAGAACACGGTCTGCACCGAGTCCACGATCATCAGCGCGGGCTTGACACGGCCGATTTCCTCGAGAATGCGCTCGATGCAGGTTTCTGCCAGCAGGTAGAGCGGCGCATCGCCGACCCCAAGCCGATCGCCGCGCGCCTTGATCTGGTGTTCGGACTCTTCGCCCGATGCGTACAGCACCGGGCCAACGGCGTTCGCGAAGTTCGCCGCGGCCTGCAGCAGCAACGTGGACTTGCCAATGCCTGGTTCGCCGCCCAGCAGCACCAGCGAGCCGGGCACGATGCCGCCGCCAAGCACGCGATCGAATTCGCCAATGCCGGTGGTGATGCGATCGGCCTTCGACGCCTCGATCTCCGCGTACTTCTTCGCGCCCGGAGCCTGGCTGCCAGGCATCGCGTAGCGATGCGTTGTCGGGCCACCCATCGCGCCTTCGAACGGGCGCTCCTCGACAAACGAGCTCCACGCGCCGCAGTCGTCGCACTTGCCCTGCCATTTGGGCCGCTGCACGCCGCATTCCTGACAGACGAAGACCGGCTTAGCTGCTTTCATCGCTGCTCAACATACCGCCATGGAGACATGGTGTCACGGCGCGCCTGTCGTATTAGACGTAGCAACGCTCGACTCTCGAACCGAGACGGCACAGGATTTCGTACGGAATCGTGCCGATCCAGTCGGCCATCTCCCGCGCATCGATCGCTTTGTCGCCCTGCATGCCGAGAAGCACCACTTCATCGCCGGTGCCGACGCCCTCGATGTCCGTGACGTCGGCGGTGAGCATGTCCATGCTCACTGCGCCGACGATCTTCGCGCGCCGGCCGCGGACCAGGACGAAGCCGTGATCCCCCAGCCGTCGGTCCAGACCATCAGCGTAGCCGGCAGGAATGACAGCCAAGGTCACGGGACGGTCGGCGGTGAAGCGCCCGCCGTACCCCACGGTCTCCCCAACTCTCACGCCCTTTACGGCAACGATGCGGCTGGTGAGCGACATGACGGGCTTCAAGGGCATGGTCGAGCCGAGCGGCGCCGGCACCAGGCCGTAGAGCAACAGACCGGGGCGGACGAAATCGAACCACACCCGGGAATCGCGAAGCAGCGCCGCCGAATTCGCCGCATGACGCACGCGGGGCCCGGCGCCGAGCTCGTCGAGTGTCCGGCACGCCGTCTCGAATCGCGTGCGCTGCATCTCGAACAGCGTGTGCCCGGGCTCATCGGCTGTTCCGAAATGCGTATGCACAGCCTCCAGCGCAAGGTTCGCGCTGTCGAGCAGCTCCGGCAGCGTGCGGTGCAGGTTGTCGTGGCGGAAGCCGAGCCGGTTCATGCCGGTATCGATCTTGAGGTGATAGCGCAGCGTCGCGCCCCGCTTCGCGGCTCCGGACTGCAAGGCGTGCCCCGCGGCCGGGCTCGAGATCGTGGGTGTCAGGTCGAAATCGAATACGCCATCGAGATCGCTGACGCTCAAAGCGCCAAACACGAGAATCGGAACCCGGATACCCGATGTTCGAAGATCGACGCCTTCCTCGATGTCGGCCACGGCAAGCATCGTCGCGCCCGCCGTTTCCAGCGCGGCCGCGACTCGACGCGCGCCATGGCCATAGGCATTGGCCTTGACGACGGCGATGGTTCCTGGCGCTATGGCGGGACCGCCACGGCCGGCGCTGCGATTCAGACCTGATTCGTTGGCGAGATAGGCGTCGATCGCCTTGAAGTTGGATTCGAGGGCGCCGAGGTCGACCCGCGCCGTCGTGCAACGCACCACTGGGTGATTAGAACACAGCGGGGTTAGGGGCTTAGGGGCTTAGGGCTTAGAGAAGTCGTGCGTTAAGCCCCTAGGCCCCTAAGCCCCTATTCACCCTGTTCAAGCCCGCCGAGGGCCAGGTTGCCAAACCGCGTCTGCTCGCGGATGAAGGCGAGCTTCACGGTGCCGGTGGGGCCGTTACGCTGCTTGGCGACGATGATTTCGGCGATGCCGTCGGAGTCCGACGGCTGGTCGTCCTGCTTGTACATCTCCTCGCGGAAGATCAGCATCACCACGTCGGCATCCTGCTCGAGGGCGCCGGATTCGCGGAGGTCGGAGAGCATCGGCCGTTTGTCGGAGCGCGCTTCGGGGGCGCGCGACAACTGCGACAGCACGATAATCGGCACGTTCAGTTCCTTGGCCAGGCCCTTCAGCGAGCGCGAGATCGACGCCAGTTCGAGCGTGCGGTTCTCGAACCGGCCGCGGCCGGTCATCAGCTGGATATAGTCGATCGCCAGCACGCTCAAGCCGTGCTCGGCCTTGAGGCGCCGCGCCTTGGCGCGCATCTCGAGCGCGCCGATGCCGGCGGTATCGTCCACGAACAGCCGCGCCTCGCTCAGCGTCTCCATGGCGTGCGTGATCTGCCCGTATTCCTTCTGGCCAATCTGGCCGCTCATCAGGCGATACATGTCGATCTTCGCTTCCGCTGCGAGGATGCGCATGAACAGCGACTCTTTCGACATTTCGAGCGAGAAGAAGCCGGCCACGCCGCCGTGCGTCGCGACGTGCTGGCAGATGTTCATCACCAGGCTGGTCTTGCCCATCGACGGGCGGGCCGCGACGATGACCAGGTCACCGGGCTGCAGGCCGCGCGTCTTGCGGTCGATGTCGTCGAACCCGGTCGGCGTGCCGGTGATGAACGTCTTGTGCTCGAACAGCTTCTCGATCTTGGGGAAGCTCTCGCGCACCAGCGTCGACATCGGCACGAAGCCGGCCTTGATGCGGTCTTCGGCCACCGAGAAGATGGCGCTCTCTGCTTCGTCGAGAATCAGGTCGGCTTCCTGGTCGGCGTCGTAGGCGGTGCCGAGGATCTTGTTCGCCGAGAAGATCAACGCGCGCAGCGTCGCCTTTTCCTTGACGATCTGCGCGTAATACTCGACGTTGGTCGACCGCGGCACGCCGTCGACCAGCGAGGCGATGTAGGCCGGGCCGCCCACTTCTTCCAAGTCGCCGGCGCGCTCCAGCTCCTCCTTCAGCGTCACCAGGTCGATCGGCTGGCTGCGCTCCGACAGCTCGCTCATCCGCTCGAAGATGCGGCGGTGCGCGTCGCGGAAGAAGACACGCGCGTCGATGATCGCCGCCGCCACATTGAAGGTGTCGTTGTCGATCAGGATGGCGCCCAGCACCGATCGCTCGGCCTCGAGGTTGTGCGGGAGCGTGCGTGACTGTGCAGGTGCGGTTGCGGTTTCGGGCGCCATGGTGAGCGGGAACTGGAATTATGAAGCAAAAAGAAAAGGCCAGGCCCAGTGATCTGCGCCTGGCCTCCAAGATTCTTCTTGGGGCGATCGCCCTGCTACTCTTCCTTGACGACGATGATCTTGAGCTGCGCCGTCACGTCGCGATGCAGCTTGACGGGCACGTGCGCTTCGCCTAGTGTTCGCAGCGCATCCGGCAACAAGATCTTGCGGCGATCGATGTCGAAGCCCTTCGCCTTCAGAAGGTCTGCGATGTCGTTGTTGGTCACCGACCCGTACATCGTGTCGTTGTCGCCCACCTTGCGCGCCACCTGCAGGTCCAGCGCGACCAGGCGGTCGGCGAGGGCTTCGGCCGCCACGCGCTCTTCGCTTTCGCGCGCCTCGGCAATCTTGCGCTCGCGCACGATCCACTGCTTGTTGGCGTCGGTGGCCGGCAAGGCCAGCTGGCGCGGCAGCAGGTAGTTGCGGGCGTAGCCGTCGGCGACCTTCACCACTTCGCCGCGCTTGCCCAGGTTGTCGACGTGGTCACGGAGAATGACTTCCATGTTCCTGCGCTCCCTTAGTCGGCCGCGTACGGCAGCAACGCGAGCTGACGCGCACGGACGATGGCGACGCGCAAGCCACGCTGATGCTTCGCGCACGTGCCGGAAATCCGCCGCGGCAACACCTTGCCGCGCTCGGGGACGAAGCCGCTCAGCAGCTTGACGTCCTTGTAGTTGATGTCGTCGATCTTGTCCGCGCAGAACTTGCAGACCTTACGACGACGGAAAAAGCCGCCGCCCCGCTGGCGCGGGCCCTTGCCGTGTTTGTCGCCGGCCTTGCCTCGGGCGCCGGGACCACTCTTTTTGGGACCACCAAATGCCATGATGCTCACGCCTCCATGTCGGCGCCATCGAACATCATGTCGCCTGAATCATCGTCGTTATCGCCCTGCGGGCCCTCACCCGGCTGCCGGTCGGGCGGCAGGCCGCGCGCCAAGCGGCGGCGCCGCGACTCTTCGGTGCGCTTGCTGCGGGCACGCTCCGCCTTGATCGTCGACTCGTCGACCCGGACGATCAGGTGACGCAGCAGGCCTTCGGTCACCTTCAGGCGGCGATCGATTTCCTTCATCAGCTCGCCGCTGCCGGTGATCACTTCGAGGACGTAGAAGCCCTCTTTGTGCTTGCCGATTTCGTAGGCCAGCTTGCGGCGGCCCCAGGGCAGCGCATGTTCGGTCTTGTCGATGGTGCCGCCCAGGCGCTCGACGATGTCCGCGACCTGCTTGTGCATGTCGTTGACTTCGTCTTCGCTGGCGTCCGGCTTCAGGACGTAAATCAGTTCGTAGCTACGCTTGCTCATACTGCTCCCTTATGGATACCGTCGATCTTCGGACGGCAGCCCGCCGATTCATTCGGGGGGCAAGGTTTCGTTCGCTGCGTTGAACGCGTTCATCACGCGCTCGATGCCGTCGGAGAGAAACACCTCCGCGGCATCGGCGGCGCGCAGCACCGCCGCCGAAACCGTGTCGCGCTCGTCCGCCTCGAAGCGGCCGAGCACGTGATCCGCGAGATCGCGGTGATAGTCGCCGCGCCCCACCCCCACGCGCATGCGCGGAAACGCCTGCGTCGCGAGCGACTGAATGATCGACTTCAGCCCGTTGTGCCCGCCGGCGCCGCCGTCACGCCGCGCGCGCAACCGCCCCAGCGGCAGCGCCACATCGTCGGTGACGATGAGGATGTCCGCCGGGTCGATCTTGTAGAACCCCATCAGCGCCTGAACCGGCTGCCCGCTGAGGTTCATGTAGGTCAGCGGCTTGGAGAGGATGACCGGCTCGTCGCCGCGCGTCATCCTGACCTGCAGCGCGTCGAATTTCTCGCGCCACTGACCGTCCACTCGCCACCGTTCCGCCAGCGCATCGACGACCTTGAAGCCGACGTTGTGCCGCGTATCTCGGTATTCCGCCCCTGGGTTTCCGAGACCCACGATCAGTTTCATGTCGGATCCCGGAGCCTGGACTCCGTTACTTCTTCGGAGCCTCGCCTTCCTTGTCGGTCTTGCCCTTCCTGATGACTTCGGGCTCGGCCGCCAGGCCAACCGCGGCCGCGGGAGCCGCCGTGCCGGCCGCTGCGGCGGCCGCGGGAGCCGCCGCGCCGTCGGCGCCAGGCGCCGCCGGCGCCTCCTCGACCACCTTGATGACCACGACGTGCACGATCATCATGT
>VFZG01000024.1 GCA_016871275.1 Acidimicrobiia bacterium
TAGTATTCGCACCCATCATGAGTCGCATGCTCGCAGCAGCTTTCCTGGTTCTGGCTCTGTCAATGAGCGGCGTCGACGCGCAGCAGGTTTCGGTCGTCGGCAGCTGGAAGCTGGTGTCGTATGACACCACGACGCCGCAAGGCGTGACGACCTATCCCCTCGGCGAGGATGCAGTGGGTTTGCTGATCTACCTGCCCAGCGGACGCATGTCGGTGCAGTTCATGAGGCCGAATCCAGCGAAGTTTGCCTCAGGCGACGCCTGGCGAGGCACGCTCGAAGAGGAACGGGCGGCATTCAGGGGCTTCTTCGGCTACGCCGGACGCTACACCCTCGACCCGAAGCACGGTTCGGTGACGCATCACATCGAAATCTCGTCGATCCCCGACTATGTCGGCACCAACGTCATGCGCACCTTCACCATGACCGGCAATCGCATCACCCTGCGTACGCCACAGCGCGCGATGGCCGGCCAGACCTCGACGTCGACACTGATCTGGGAACGAGTCGACTGACGGCCCGACGACCCGACCGCCCGACGGCCTGATCAAATCGCAATCAACGTCCAGATAGCAGCCCCGGTCACCGCGGTCGCGCCGAACTGAATCCACAGCTCGGTTCCTTCGCGCAGGAACAAAGAGCCGACCGCGGCCAGTGCCAGTCCGGCCGCCAGGAAGCGCCAATACAACTCTTCCGTCGTGCCCTCCTCGGTGGTGGTCGGCGCCTGGCGGCGTCCGGTGTCGATGATCGCGTTGGCGATGTCGCGATCCTGATCGCGATCGAGCTCGAAATACTGTCCGCCGCCGGCGGCGGCGATGCGCTGCAACGATGCCCGGTCCAGCCGCGATCGGCCCGGTGACGGTTCGACGACACCGTTGACGGTGGTCTGGGGTAACTCGCCGCCGCCAAGGGTGCCGACACCAATCACGTGCAGCGGCACGTGTTCGCGCGTGGCGCGCTCGATCGATCGCGCCACTTCGCCGCTCCACGACTCGCCATCCGAGATCATCACGAACAGCTTCCCGTTGATCGACGGCCCGTGCAGCTCGCGATCCTTCTCGAGCAGGCGCAATCCCCAGGCGATGCCCTGCTCGAGATTCGTGTCCCAGGTGGTGTCGTCTTCGAGTCTGAACGGCGACGTGGCGTGCAGGTGGTCGAGAAAGAAAAACACCGTGTTCGGATCACTGGTCAACCGGATCTGCGGCGTGGCGATGTGCGCGAATACGGTCAGCGCCATGCGGTCGTCGTTCCAGCTGAGGGCATCGCCCAGCAGCCGCAAGAAGTCCATTGAGCGCTGCCACCGGCTCGCGGCCACGCCAGGCGAGCCGGTCTCTCGCCACAGCTCGCCCGGATCGGGACGAGCCGAGGCCGACCCAGTCACGTCGCCGACATGCATCGATGCCGATCCGTCCTGGAGAATGACGATGTCGAGGCCGGCGCGGTTGACGACGGTGGTGAGACCTCGCGGACGGGCAATGGCGGTTGCGAAGCAGGCCGCCGACACGATCAGGAACAGCCAGCACCACAGATCGCCTCCGAGCGCGAACCGCTCGCGGACCGGGACCGATCGCCGATCGCGCAGCCGGCGCAGGTCGGCCATGCGGCGCCCGAAGCGCCACAGCCAGAGCACCAGGAAGGCGGCCGGCAGGGCGAGGAGCCACAGGTAGTGGGGCGCCCCGAACCCGACTTGTCCTCCGAAGCTCTCGCGGAGGAGAAGGTTGTTCATCCCTTTCGCTCGCGCCTGCCGCCTGGCGTCGGCAGCGGCTGCGCTTCGCGATCGCCGTACTCCATCGGGGCGATCGTCTTCAGTTCCTCCGTCTTGGCGTCGGGCGGAGGCGCACCCGGGCTGCCGTGGATGGTGGCGCCGCCGGGAAGATCGCCCGACATCACCGGCCCGCCGGCAACCGGCGGCTGCGCCACCTTGCCCTGCGAGCGCGCGACGGCGTCGCGCAGGCGAGCGACGAACTCGTAGTTGTAGGCGGCCTCCACATGGCGGGGCGCCGCTTTCAAGGCCGCCGCGTAGGCCTGCAGCACGCCATCGAGGCGCTGCGCCGCGGCGGTCCCCGCTCCGGGATCGCGCTGGTTCAGCCGGAAGGCGGCGTTCGCGGTTGCCAGCAGCACGTCCGCATCGGCCGCCTGTTGGTTGGTGTCGGCCGTGACGGCGTCGTAGCGTCCCAACCAGTACGCCACGCCGGCCTTGACAATGCGAATGTCGTCGGACAATCGCCGCCGCTCTCCCGGCAGGTAATCCGACAGCGCGGCGCGCGGTAACCAGCTGTCCGCGTCGTCGTAGTCGAACGTCGCCACGGCTTGGCGCGCGTCAGCGACCTCGGCGGCAAGTTGCGACTCCGACCAGCTGAGCCATCCGGCCACCGCCAGGACGCCGGCAATCAATAGGCGTGTGAAGGTTGTCTTCATGGGATTCGTCCAAACCACGGCGTGCCGACCTTCAAGCCGGCCGCGCCCGTCCACAATGCAAAGGCAGCCAGCGCGAACAGCGTGAAGCGCGGCTGCTGGCTGGTGTACTGCCGGGCCGAAATCGCGCCCACCGCAACGCGATCGATGTCTTCGACGGCGGCCAGCAGCGTGGCTTCGTTCTTGGCCACGTAGTAGCGGCCGCCCGTGCGCTCGACGGCTTCGCGCCACTTGGCGTCGGGAATGCCGTCGCCAAACTCCTTGTCGTAGTTGGTGCGCACGAAGTACAGCGGGATCTTGTTGTCGATGGCGCTCTTCAGGATGTC
The DNA here is from genome assembly GCA_016871275.1 of Acidimicrobiia bacterium. GTDB lineage: Bacteria > Acidobacteriota > Vicinamibacteria > Vicinamibacterales > UBA2999 > 12-FULL-67-14b. Next base: position 2,739 of record VFZG01000024.1, read on the forward strand.
GTCGAGGCTGCGGCCGTGCACGATCGACGTGGTGTCTTCGCCGTCGGTGAAGATCACCATCAGGTTGCCCGACGCCTGCAGGAAGTCGAACGCCTTGAAGATCTCGATGCTCTCTTGCAGCGCGCTGGCAATCACGGTGCCGGACTCGGGGAACGCGGAGAACTCCACCGGGTCGCCGATCAACGCCATGCTGAGCAGCAGGTTGTCGTAGTCGCTCGTGAACGGCGTGATGACGTAGGCGCGGCTGCCAAACTCCACCAGCGCCATCAGGTCGCGGTACTTGCCCTTGCGCCGAAGCTCGACGAACCGCTGCGCCGCCGCGACGGTCGTGAAGAACGCCGGCTGCACTTCATTGCGGGTGTTCAAGGTGGCGGCCTTGAACGACGTCTGCATGCTGTCCGAGGCATCGATCATGATGCTGATGCGGCGGCCTGGATACGTGACGTTCTCGGCCACCAGCGACGAGTACGGATCGGCCACCGCCAGCAGCGCGAACGGCAGTCCCGCGGCAAACAGCAGCACCGGGATGTGCCTCGCCCAGGAGAGACGAGACGACGAGGCCATCCCGCGGAGTAAGGCGGGAAGCACCACGTAGTGGCGGCCGGCGCGCCGCTGGATGGCGGATCGCGCCAGCAACACGAGCAGGGCGGCGGCAGCCAATCCCATCAATGCCAGCTGCGCGACATCGCGGCGCCAGTACTGCAGAGTCGCAAAATCGATGGCCTGCCATTCGCCGGCGAGACTGGCCGCGAGCGCCGTGAGCCCTTCGCCCATGCCTCAGCGACCGCCGGAGCCTCGGCGCAGACGATTGAACCAGCTGCGCTCGGCACCGACCTCCTGCGCTGCCGCGATCGCCTGCCGCACCACGTCATCACACGTGCCGGGGGCTCGTGAGGCGTCCCGTCCGTACAACACCGCGGTCATTGACGACAGGCCGGCTTCGAGAGTCTCCAGCTGCTGCTGACGAGTCGTGGAAAACGTGCTGCCGCGCGCGCGGCGGACGCGATTCACCTCGTCTGCCGTGACGGCACTGGATGCAGTGCCGACGATCTTGCGTATCGCGCCGTGCGCGACGCGCAACCGTCCATCCGGCGTCGCGGCGCCGTTCGCCAGCGGCTTTACGCTGATCGGCTGCTCGATCGCGGCGGCAGCAACAATACGTGTCAGCGCCAGGGCGCGACCCGCCGCGTCGGAGCTCCAGCCATCGCGGACGGCCTGAGACTGAAGTTGGCTGAGCGCGCGCACCGTCTCCGCCAGGATGGCGCGGTCGGGAATGCGATCGCGCTCGCTGGCCGCCACAGTCGCCGTCGAACGCGCCAGCGGAATCAGCGCCAGCACCACCATGACGGCAGCCAGGGCGCCAAATGTCAGCGCCATGACCTGGAAGACGTTGGATCGAAAACGCAGCGTCTCAACGGCCGCGAGGCGTGCCTCGGAGGCGTCGCGAATGTCTGTCGCCTCCGCCGGCACCAGCGACAACACCTTGATCGGCATCATCGGCATCAGGTACGAGAGGTCGCGCCCTTCAAGCGTGGCGGCCGCGCCGACGCGGCTGTGCACGCGGTACGAGATCGTCAGGGGCGGGATATTGATGTCCTGCCCAATCGCATCGGGGCTGATGATGCGCAGCTGATAGTCGTATTGAAAGAAGCGCCGCGTGCCGCGACGCACATCGGGCGGATGTGTGCCGCCGAGAATCTCGAACGGCGCCATCTGGATGGCGGCCACGCCGAGCCTCGACTCGTCCGGCACGACCTGCGCGTTGTCACCTTCGTAGACCGCGCAGGTCAGCACCACGGTGAACGTCTCGCCAATCGAGACGGCCCCGGACGACGCCTGCCGCCAGCATCGAATCGGTTCCCAGCCGAGGTCGGGAATCCGGGCTTCGGGCTTCGGGCGACGGGCTCCGGATGCCGGTGAGCGATGCTCCTCATGCTGCGCCCGAGCGGCCCCGCCGCCGGTTGCGACCAGCACACACACCAAGAAGACCTGAAGTCCGGTGCCGGTAGCCCGCGGCCGGCAGTTCGCAACCCGGAGCCCGCCGAGAATCCCGCTCATGGAATCGGCACCTGATCGATGACGTCGGCGATGACGCGCTCGGCGGTGAGGCCGTGCGCCGCGGCATGGGGGCCGAGCCAGATGCGGTGGCCGAGGACAAACGGCGCCAGATCCTGGATGTCTTCCGGGTACACGTCGGCGCGGCCGCGCTGCAGCAACGCCCAGACCTTGGCCAGCCGGCTCCAGCAAATGATGGCGCGCGGCGAGGCACCGAGATCCACGCCGCTTTCAACCAGGTCCGACGGCGAGTGCTGACGCCAGTCGGTGTCGGTATTGTAGGGGCGCGTCGCGGCGACCAGCCGCTGGATGTAGCGGCCCAGGCGATCGTGGAGGAACACCTGTTCGTTGATCGTCGCGCGCAGCTCGATGATGCGCTGCTTGGACAGCAGCGGGTTGAGGCGCACCTGCTTGAAGTCGAAGCTGACCAGCTTCTCCTCTTCTTCGGGCGGGAGGTAGCCAATGTTCACCATCACCGCGAAGCGATCGGTCGCGGCTTCCGACAGCGGGAACGTGCCCTGTCCGAGCTCCACCGGGTTCATCGTCGCAATGGCGAAGCTGAACGACGGCAGGTCGTAGGTGCTCTTGCCGACCGTGATGGTGCGGTCCTGGAGCGCCTCCAGGAACGCGCTCTGCGACTTCAACGGAATGCGGTTGATTTCATCGAGCAGGATCACTTCCGCCGACGCCATCGGCCCGAACTCGGTGACCAGCTGGCCGGTGGACGGATTGATCATCTGGAAGCCGACCACCTCGGTCGGCTGCAGATCGGCGCGTCCCTGCAGGCGAGCGAACTTCGCGTCGCTGATCGCGGACAGAATGACGCCGAAGAAGGTCTTGCCGACGCCGGGTACTCCGCGCAGCAGCAGGTTGCCGGCGTTGACCTGGCGCTCGGTCCGCTTGTCGTAGGTCGTCGGGATTTCCGAGAGCAGGACGACGTTGGCTACGGCCTTGGCGGTGTCGTAGCCCACGAGCGCCTTCGAGCCTTCCGCCAGCACGGCTCGATGGAAGTCGATCGCCTCCTGGAGATCCCGGCTGAGCGCGGTCTGAATCACGTGTTACTTCTGACCCTGCTGGATCTGCTGCGCCACCTTCCTGACGTTCTCCATCACGCGCAGCAGGTTGCCACTCCACATCTTGCCGATCTGCTCTTCGGTGTAGCCGCGGCGAACGAGTTCCAGCGTCACGTTGAAGGTCTCCTCGGCGCCGTTCCAGCCCGTCACGCCACCGCCGCCGTCGAAGTCCGACGAGATGCCGACGTGATCGAGGCCGATCTTCTTCACCAGGTAATCGATGTGATTGACGAAATCCGCCACGGTGGCGCGCGGGTCGCCCGGTGTCTGCTTGTCGATCTCGGCCATGCGGGCGATGTACTGCTCGCGCTGCTGGGGTGTCAGCCGGCTCATCACGCCGCCGGTGCCGGGTCCGCCGCCCTGGCCGGGCGCCGGCAGGCCGAACTCCTTGCGCAGCGCGACAATCGCCGCGGTCCGCTCCGGCGAATCGGGCCTGGACACCTTCACGTAGCTGGCAAACGCCACGGTCTGGATCACACCGCCGTTCTTCTGCAGGGCCAGCAGCTGTTCGTCATCCATGTTGCGGCTGTGATTGGCCAGGGCGCGGGCCGCCGAGTGCGAGGCAATCACCGGCGCCTTCGACAGCGCCATCGCCTGCATGTTGGCGGCCTTCGACGGATGAGAGACATCGACCATGATGCCCCAGCGGTTCATCTCGGCAATCGCCTGCCGGCCCAGCTCGCTGAGTCCGTTGTGCTGCCACTGGCCGTCGCGCTCACCGGTGTTGGAGTCGGCGAGCTGGCTGTGGCCGTTGTGCGCCAGCGACATGTAGCGGCCGCCGCGGTCGTAGAACTCCTTCACGCGCGTGATATCGGTGCCGAGCGGATACGCGTTCTCGATGCCGATCAACGCGACCTTCTTGCCCGACTTCGCGATCCGCCGCACATCGTCTGCCGCCAGCGCCAGCTCGACCTCGTTGGGCGCGAGTTCCTTGGTGAGGTGATGAATCGCATCGAACTTTGCGACCGCCTGCTTGTAGGCGGCGGCGTATCCCTGGTCGGTTTGTGGTCCCTGGCCAACGTAGACGATAAAGAACGCGGCGTCGAGGCCGCCTTCCTTCATCTTGGGCAGGTTGACCTGGGTCTCGAGACGCTGCGTGTAGTTTCTCTGGCGCGTGAAATTGTCGGGATTGATGTCGGCGTGGGTATCGAGCGTGATCACCCGATCGTGAATCGCCCTGGCCCGTTGAATCAGCGCGGCGTCGGGAGCACCCTGGGCCAGCGGCCGGGCGGCGGCAACGGCAAGGATGACGAGGAGGAAGAGGTATCGATGGATCATGGTGCGCCGATCCTATCGCGAAAGGTGCGGACGCCTTACCTCGGCGAATAGGCGAACGGGCGGACGACCTCAGCCACGGTCTGGCCGTCCTTCACGAGCAGGGCACGGACCTGATAGGAGCCGGGCGCCACTCCCGCCAGACTCAGTTCGGCCCGGGCGGTGCCCAGCCCGTCGGCGCGCACGGCGTGGGCCACTCTCGCGACCAGCGGCGTCTCGGTGCTCTCGGCCACGACCTCGAACCTGACCTGCACCGCCGGCGGCGCGGCGCCCTCCGCGCCGACGATCTCGACATACGCCGTCAGTTGGCTCTCGGACGTGCGATAGACGATGGGGCGCAGCGCAGCGTTGGCGGCACCGGCCGGCGCGAGGATCAGGCTGCTGATCCGCAGGCCGGCGGTGTTGGTGGTTGCGGCCACAAACGGGCGCTCCACCAGACCGGTGCGCCGCAAGGCGTCGATGCCGGCGACACGCAGGGTATACCGGCCCTCGGGGACCACCGCGCTGAAGGCATGGCGCCCTTCGCTGGCCTGGTGCGCGCCGCTGGCGGCGATAACCCCGTTGGCGTCGATGAGCACGTAGCCCATCAGTACCTCCGCCGCGCCCGGCGCCGAATCCGCTTCCATGCTGACGACCACTCGCAGCCGGCCGGCCACCGCATCGAGATGCGTGGAGGTGGCCACGCGCACCGGCAGTTCAACCGCAGGCCGGATACGGCGCAACAGTGCGATCAACGCCTCTTCACGCGAGGCGAGCGTCGCCGCCGCCCGCGGCAGCCGGAACACGGAGCGCGCCCGGACGAGGTGGCCGCGGCGAGCCACATCGACCGAAATGCGATGCGCCGCACCATCGCGATCACGGTCGCCGGCCTCGAATGCCAGCAGGTAATAGCCGGCCAGCTCGGTGGCGATGCGGCGAAACGGTCCCGGGTCGCCGCCGACCAGGCGGTAGACGGCGCCACGGCTGGCGCCGGCCAGGCGTGACAGCCCGTCGCCGCGCAGGTCGACGTCGCGCAGCGCCGTGGGCGACACGCGTTGCTGGGCAGCCTCGAAGAGCGGGACGTCGAGATGCAGCGCGTGAATCGAGACCCGGGCTTCGTGCGCCTTGGCAGCGAGGTCCGCCAGATCGAGCAGCCGGGGATCGATGACCATGCCCTCCGACAACAGGATTACGGCCTTCGGGCCTTCGACATCGCGCAATCCGATGATCAGTCCTTCCAGCGCGGCCAACGAGATGCGGGCCTGGGTCCGCGCGTGCTGCGAGAGAGCGCGCGCCTCCTGCTCCAGCTGTTCGGGACACGCATCGCGCCCCACGGCGTCGTCGGACGCCCGCGCCACGCTGACATAGTCGGTCAGCGAGCGGCCGCATTCACGCAACACCGCGTCGGCCAGCCGGGTCCGGCTGCCGTCGGCAATCTCGGTGGCCTCGAGCAGGCCGAGATTGAACTGCAGAAACACCGGGTCACCCTGCCCGGTGAGCCGTTCCAGCCGTGCTTTGAGCGCGGCATGGTCGCGAGTAAAGACCAGGTCGGTGGTGCGAGTGAGCGAGGTGACCGCCACGCGGTCGCGCGGGTCGAGCAGATCGAGAAAGCCGGCGGCCGCGCGCAGGGCACTCCGGCCCTCGAGCTGGCGGATATGGGCCTGATCGACGGCTATGATGATGAGCCGGCCGTCATCGATCTCGTTTGACGTGAAGTGTTGAGCGTCGCGCAGGGCGGAGCCCGATTCCGGGCGATCGAACTCGACGTATTGCGCTGAAACCACGCGCCGCGTCTGGCCATCCACGTGAAGCCTGAAGTCGCTGGCGTCGAGGCCGTTCACCGCCCGGCCGTCGGGGCCGGTGACGGTGGCGTCGACGGTCACGAGGTCGACGCGGGAGCGGAAGACCGGCTGCTGGGCACCGATGGCGATTTCCGACGCCAGCCCCAGCACCGCCGTGGCCGCCGCGAGTCTTCGTGAGGTTTTCGACGTCACCCTGTTTCCCGCTTGACTATATCCCCGCAGTGCTTTAACTACTGTCAGCATCGGGCTGAAATCACACCAGCCAGGACTGAAGGCCTAAAGTCGCATGACAATTGCCGTCCAGCAATAGCGGACAGGTTGTAAGTCGTGGAGGGGGGGGGTATGGGAGCGTTGAGTAGACTGGCTGTTGTCGTTGTCATTGGATTGCTGGGGGCCGTGCCCGATGCCGCGTTTGCGCAGGCGGGCACGGCGACGCTGGTCGGCGAAATCACCGACCAGCAGAAACAGGTGGTCCCGGGAGCGACCGTCACGCTCACCCACCGGCAGACGGGAGTGTCGCAGACCATCACGTCGGACGAGCGCGGCGCGTTCCGGTTTGTCAACAGGCAGCCCGGTCGATACGACCTGAAGGTCGAGCTCAGCGGTTTCAAGACGACGATCACCGAGAACATCCCGCTGCTGGTCGACTCCACGGTCCGCCAGAACGCGGTCCTGGAGCTGGGCGGCGTGACCGAGACCGTGTCGGTGGTCTCCAGCACCATTACCCTGAACACCACGGACGCCAGCCTCGGTAACGCGATTTCGTCTGAGCAGATTCGCAGCCTGCCGATCGAGGCGCAGAACGTTGTGCAGCTGCTCAGCCTGCAACCGGGCGTGGTGTTCGTCCCGGTGCAGAACCCGGCTACCGTTGACCCGCGGTTCGGAGCGGCGGCCGGCGCGCGTGCCGACCAGCAGAACGTGACCCTTGATGGCGTGGACGTCAACGATGTGCAGAACCAGACGGCCTTTACGTCCGCGGTTCGCATGACGCAGGAGGCGCTGCAGGAATTCAGGGTCAGCACCTCGAATTTCAACGCCGACGCGGGCCGCTCGAGCGGGCCCCAGGTTTCGCTCGTCACACGAAGCGGCACCAATCAGTTCACCGGGTCCGGCTACTGGACGTTCCGCCGGACCGCGACCTCGAGCAACGAGTATTTCCTCAAGTTGGCGCAGCTCAGGTCCGGCAAGGCCAGCGAGGCGCCCAAGCTCGACAAGGACATTTACGGCGGCGCTGTCGGCGGGCCGATTCAGCGCAACCGCCTGTTCTTCTTCGGCAACCTCGAGCGCCTGCAGGAGCAGAGCGAGAGCCCGGTCGTGCGTGGTGTGCCGTCAAACTCATTCCGCGACGGCGTGCTGATGTACCAGTGTGCGGTGGCGGCGCTGTGCCCCGGCGGATCGGTTCGCGGCTTCAGCAATACCCACACCGTGCCCACCGGCTGGTACGGCATGACCCCGGCCGACGTGGCGGCGCTCGACCCGCTGCGCATCGGCCCCAGCCGCGCGGCGTCGCAGTATTTCAGTCAGTACCCGTCGCCCAACGAGCCGGGCCAACGCCCGAACAACATCGACTCGTTCCGCTTCGCGTCGCCGATCGAGAACCAGTTCTACACACTAATCAGCCGCGTCGACTACACCCTGACTGAGACGGGAAATCACAAGCTGTTCGGGCGATTCGGCCGCCAGAACGACACCATCAACGACCCGGCGCAGTTCCCAGGAGGAGATTCGCGGCGACAGCGGCAGTTCAAGAATTTTGGCGTGGCCCTGGGTCTTGATTCGGTGCTCACATCGCGTCTGTCAAACAGTTTCCGCTACGGGTTGACGCGCATCGACGAGGCGAACCAGGGACGCACGACCAGCAACTACGTGACGTTCCGCTTCATCGATCCCTTCGACTCGCTCGGCTCGACGTTCACCGATACACGCAAGCCGAACACGCACAATTTTGTGAACGACCTGCAGTGGTTCCAGGGGAACCATACATTCAAGGTCGGGACCAACGTCCGCTTCAGTACTGTGCCGAAGGAGCGTTTCCAAAGCGCCTTCTTGAGCGCCACCATCAATCCCTCGTGGGTAGCCGGTATCGGACGGCGCAACATGCCGGGCAGCTCGTTCTGCACCGTGCCGCGGTGCGGCGAGTTGCCGGCGGTGTTGTCGGCTGGACAGGCCGGCTACGCCGACGCCTGGCTCAACCTGCTTGGCGTCGTTTCGCAAGCCACGCAGCGGGCAAACTACGACCGCAACGGCGTGCCGCAAGCCCCAGGCAGCCCGGTTGCCAGGACCATCGCGTCCGACGAGTACGAGTTCTATCTGCAGGACAGCTGGCAGATTCGGCCGAACCTGACGATCACTGGTGGTGTTCGCTACGGCCTCTACTCGCCGCCGTACGAGGTGGATGGGTTACAGGTGGCGCCCTCGATCAGCATGGGGCAGTGGTTCGACGATCGCGTGACCAACATGGCGCAGGGCGTCCCTTCGACGCGCAGCCGGATCGTCACCTTCGATCTGGCCGGCCCCGCCAACAACCGACCGGGGTTCTACAGCTGGGACAAGAACAACTTCGCGCCTCGCGTAGCGGTGGCCTGGAATCCCACGGCCGAGCGTGGCTTCCTCAGAGCACTGACGGGAGATGGCGCGCTGACGATTCGCGGCGGCTACACCAAGGTCTTCGACCGCGTCGGCCTCGGGCTGGCCACCAACTTCGACGAGGGCTTTGCCTTCGGAATGTCCACGACGATCAGCAGCCCGTTCGGCGCGCCGTACGAAGAGAACCCCGCAGTACGGTTTGTCAACAACAAGACACTGCCGCCCACCGTTCCCGCGGCGCCGCCGGGCGGCTTCCCGCAGACGCCGCCGATCCGAAGAGGAATCATCACGCAGAGCATCGACGATCAGATGGTCACGCCATCCGCGCACACGTTGAGCGCGGTCATCGGCAGGGACCTGGGCCGCAACTATCAGGTGGAAGTGGGCTACCTGGGTCGCTTTGGCCGCGATCTCCTGATTCGCCGCGACCTGGCGATGCCACTCAATCTGACTGACTCGAGAAGCGGGACCGACTACTTCACCGCGGCGCAGCGCATCATCAACGCCGCGCAGGCGGCCGGCATCCGCGGCAATTCACCCGCGAGCGCCTATACCGGCCTGCCGGCCGTTCCCTACTGGGAAAACCTGTTCCCGGCGGCTGCCGGCGGGGGGCTGACCGCCACGCAGGCGATCACGCGGGCCTTCATGCAGAACGGTCCCGATTGGATCACGGCGCTTTACGACATGGATACGTCCTGCGATCCGGCGTGCAGCGTCTTTGGACCGTACGCCTATTTCGCCGAGCAGTACGATTCCCTCGCCGCGATCAGCTCGATCGGCCGATCCAATTACCACGCCATGCTGCTGAGCCTGCGCAAGCGTTACGCCGGCGGGACACTGCTCGACGTCAACTACACGCTGTCGAAGTCGGTAGACATGGGCTCGCAGGTCGAGCGCGGCAGCGCGTTCGGCAACTTCTCGAACGGCGGCAGCTCGGGGTTCCTGATCAACTCGTTCGACCCGGAGCTCAACTTCGGCACGTCGGACTTCGACGTGCGCCATCAGGTCAACATGAACGGGCTGGCCGAACTCCCGTTCGGGCGCGGCAAACGCTGGGGCGGCAACGCCAACGGCTTCGTCAACGGCGTGATCGGCGATTGGTCCATCGCCGGACTGATGCGCTGGAGCAGCGGCTTCCCGTTCAACGTCGCCAACTGCCGATCGTGCTGGGCCACCAACTGGAACCTCACCGGCAACGCCATGCTGGTCGATCCGAACCGGCTGCCGGAGACCACGACCACGCGCAACGCGGTCGACGGCCGGCCGAGTCCGTTCGTCAACGCCACCGAGGCCCTGACGTTCTTCCGCCGTCAACTGCCCGGAGAGGCCGGCATCCGCAACCTGCTGCGCGGCGACGGCTTCTTCACCATCGATACCAGCATCAGCAAGGCGTGGTCGGTAGGTATCTCGGATCACCGCCTGCGCTTCCGGTGGGATGTGTTCAACCTCACCAACACGCCGAAGTTCGATGTCGGGCAGCTACAGGTGACGCCGGATGTGGCGGGCTTCGGCCGCTACAACGGCACGCTGGCGACCTGCGACGCCCAGGCCGGCCGCTGCATGCAGTTCGCGTTGCGTTACGAATTCTGAGGATGCGCAGGGCGGAGGGGGGAGCCTGGTGGGCTCTTCTCTCCGACTTCGACGACCGCGTTCGGTTGACACCCTCAGACCTCCCGACTTGGTGCGTCAGGCCCGCGTCACCCACTAAAAGGCGAAACGCCCGAGCCTCCTCAGGGCGTCGGGCGTTTCAATTGCGCAAACATCGCGCGTCCCGGGTGCCACCGGGACAAAGGTTTTGGTAGTGCTAGTCCCTAGTTCCTGGCGCGTGGCCGCGGCCTAGGTTCCCCGGTCACGCGCGGCAATGGTCCGGTGGATTAAGCATGTCCACCTCCAGGATTGCATTACTACGCCCGTCGGGGCCGCGAGTCAAGCAGAAGCAACCGTCGTTGATTCGGTCGATCGCCCGACGGCGACAGCTGAGATTACCGCCATAACCGATGCAGCCAGCAAGTAGCGCGAATGCACCAGGTTCTGGATGAATGCGGGTGCGGCATCAATGGGAAGATGACGACCGGCGGGAATCATCATCGCCGCTACACAAGCGAAGATCAGCGCGGCGGCCGGCGCGGCGGCGGCGCGCTGTTACGGCGCGCGCGCGAGCTTCCGCAGCATCACCAGCGCAACGCCAAGGCCGCCGAAATTGACGGCGCCGACGACTGGCGAAACCGTGACAGCCTGTTCGCCCGTCCAGTTCAGAAACATCGCAAGTTCGTGGCGGAACCGTTCGAGAAACGCCGTCAACGACTGATTGGTCATGTGAATGGCGGTCTGGTCGCTGCGCGCCGGTCACCACGAGCGCCAGCCGCGTGGTGACGAATGCGAGGTGGCGCACGCTACGGCGTCATGTCCGGCCGGTAAGTCGTAATGAACGTGCCGATGGCTTCGGCCTCGACCATTTCCATGTCGACCGAGATCAGCACCCGCAATCCCTTGCCGGTCTGGGCGGCCGGCTGAGAGGTGGCGATGGCCAGCATCAGCGATATCGCAGTCAATCCGGTCACTATTCGCACGACACCCTCCGCGTTTCGGTGAGCGAGTATAGCCGTATAATCGCATCGCATTCGACTCGCGTGGATGTGTCTGAGTTCCGGAGGCTTGCATGAGAGTTTTACGATTGGCCGTATTGATCGCGCTTTGCGCATCGACCCTGGTGACCGCCCAAGCGCCGCGCCCGATGACCTTCCTGGACATGCAGCAGATGCGCCAGGTCGCCAACGAGACGCCGAGTCCTGACGGCAAGTGGCTGCTCTATACGCTGTCCACGCCCGATTGGAAGGAGGCGAAGCGGCAGACCGACCTCTACCTGGTGTCGCTCCAGCAGGGCGTGGCGTCCACCAGGCAGATGACGTTCACCAAGGAAAAGAACGAAATCTCGCCACGGTGGGCGAACGACGGCAGCTTCTTCGTCTTTCTTTCGAATCGCGAAGCACCGGACAGCGCTGCATCGCGCAATCAGCTGTACGTGATGCGCCCGGACGGCGGCGAGGCCCGCCGCGTCTCTGACGCCAAGGACGGCGTCTCGGACTTCGCATTCAGCGAGGACGGCCGAAGGTTGATGTTCCGCTCCGGCAAGAGCGGTGAGGAACAGTTGTTCTCGCTGCCGGGGAACCTCCCCGACACCGCGGCTGCCGAGCAGATCACCAAGCATCCGACCGGCGTGCGCACGTGGCGGTGGGCGGCCGACGGCAAGCGAATCTACTTCGTCACGCCAGACTCCATCGACGACGACGAGAAGAGCCGGCGCGACAAGAAGTTCACGGTCAACATCCGCAATCCTGAGACTCCGGTGTCGAGCCTGTGGGCGCTCGATACGGCGTCCAGGAGCACGACCAGGCTCACCAACGGCGCTTATTCCGCCGATGACTTCACGATTTCGAAAGACAGCAAGTGGGTCGGCTTCAGGGGACTGTCACCGAATCGCTACCAGCGCGGCATCACCCAGGAGCACCTCTACTCCGATCTCTATCTGCTCGAAGCGGCGACCGGATCGATCGAGCGGCTGACCAACAACCAGGAAGTCGGCGAGAGCAACCTCAGCTTCTCCCCCGACAGCACGCAGGTGGCGTTCTCTGGCCCGGACGATCTCGTGAACTACGGCATGAGCAACAACCGCGTCTATGTCCGCGCGATTGCCGACCGAGGCCGGCCGTTCCGCAAGCTGGGCGAATCGTTCGACGGCGACGTCTCGATCGGCTTCTGGGCGAAGGACGGCTCGACGATCTACTTCAACGAGGGCATCAAGGCCACCAGCCAGATCGTCTCGCTTGACGTGCGCTACAACACGGTGCGGCCGCTCACCGAAGAGAAGGCCAGCGTCGCGGTCGCCGAAGACGCCAGGACCGGCCTACTCCTGATCAGCTACTCCGACGGCACCACGCCGGCCACCGTCTTCACCGTCGACACGATTGCCGACGTGAGCACCCGCAAGTCGTGGCGGCAGTTGACCGACCCGAATCCCCAGGTGCGCGGCCTGGCGCTCGGGCTGCAGGAGGAGATCACCTGGAAGTCGAAGGACGGCACCATGGTGGGCGGCGTGCTCGTGAAGCCGGTCGGCTACAAAGCCGGCCAGCGTTACCCGCTGATTGTCGCGATTCACGGAGGCCCGGCGTCGGCGGACATCCTGTCATTCAACGGCGGGTATGGGTCGCAGGTCTACGCCGGCGCCGGATACGCGGTGCTCCGTCCCAACTACCGCGGTTCCACGAACTACGGCGTCAAGCACAAGACCGACATCGTCGGCAACTACATGGCGCCGGGCTACGACGACATCATCGCCGGCGTGGATTACCTGATCGCCCAGGGCATTGCCGATCCGGAGCGGATGGGCGCGCTCGGCTGGAGCGCGGGCGGGCACTGGTCGAACTGGATTCTGACGCACACCGATCGCTTCAAGGCCATCAGCACGGGCGCAGGCACGATGAACTGGATCTCGATGTACGCGCAGAGCGATGTCCAGCGCAACCGGCAGTTCTATCTCGGCAACAAGCTGCCTTACGACGACTTCGACGCCTACTGGAACCAGTCGCCGCTGAAGTACATCAAGAACGCCAGGACGCCCACCATGATTCACGTCGTCGAGGGCGATCCGCGCGTGCCGAGCCCGCAGTCGGTCGAGCTGCACATGGCGCTGAAGCAGCTCGGCGTGCCCACCGAGCTCTATATGTATCCTGGCGATACGCACGGCATTCCCGACCCGCGCAATCAGTACGTGAAGTCGGTCAGCGAAATGGCGTGGATGGACTATTACGTGCGCGGGATGGGCAAGAAGTTCGCCTGGCGGGACGTGCTCAAGTCACTGGAAGACGAGGCCGCCCGGCCGAAGGTGGCGACCGACTCGCAGCATCGCTGAGGAGGCAAAAAATTGGCCTCGGTGGTGTCCCGAGGCCAAAGCGTTCACGTTGGAGGTTGAGTCGGCTACTGAGCGCGAACCGCGCCGGTGGCGCCGACGGGTTCGAATCCGTTTTCGGGCACCGCCGTTGGCGCCTTGGCCAGGCACCAGGCTTCCTGGTCCTCGAGGATCGCCGACGCCAGCTGCGTGTGCAGCGCGTGGCCGGCCCGATGGGCAACGACGTGACCGACGATCGGGTGCCCCACCAGCGCCAGATCGCCGACGACGTCGAGAATCTTGTGACGGACGAATTCGTCTTCGAACCGCAGCGCGTTCAGCACGCCGGTGTCGCCAATCACGATGGCGTTCTCGAGCGAGCCGCCGAGCGCCAGGCCGTTCTGGCGCAGCCACTCCACTTCCTTCAGGAAGCCGAAGGTGCGCGCCGCGGCGATGTTGTCGGCGAATGACGATTCGGTGATCCGCTCCGTGCGCGACTGGTGCCGCAGCATCGGGTGATCGAAGCTGATGGTGTAGCTGACCTTGAAGTGATCCGAGGGGTAAATCCCGATCCGCTTGTCGCCGGCCGCAATCTGCACCGGCTTGAGAATCTTCAGGTAGTTGCGGTGGGTCGCCAGCTTCTTGATGCCGGCTTCCTGCAGCAGGTACAGGAACGGCGCGCTGCTGCCGTCCATGATCGGCACTTCGCGGTGACTGAGTTCGATGATGACGTTGTCGATGCCGGCTGACACCAGCGCCGCCAGCAGGTGCTCCACGGTGTCGACCGTCGCGCCGGCGCGACCCAGCACGGTGGCGTGCTGCACGCGCGAGACCTGCTGCACGTGAGCCGGGATCTCAACGCCCAGATCGGTGCGGCGGAAGCGAATGCCGGTATCGGCGGCCGCAGGCTTGAGGGTGAGGGTCACCTTCTGGCCCGAGTGCAGCCCGATGCCAGCGCATGAGATCTGCCGTCTGAGTGTTCGCTGTAAATCCATTCGACTAATGCGTGCCCAACCTACTAGCAAACGCGATGCCCGGTATCCTCTTTTTGAGCAATCGCGATAAGTCTTGGTATTGCAACACTTACACGAAAATTCACAATCTGTCAGACCCCGCAGCTGTGTTTGACTAACCACAGAGGCAAAGGCCCCAACTGTGTCTGATTTACCTCATGCGCCATCCGGGCGCCATCCGGGGGCTGGCCCCAAATGTCGTATCGCAGGCGACATTTGGGGCCAGCCCCCGAACGTCGCCCGAACGTCGTCACTTGAGGATTTCAGCCAGAAACTGGCCGGTGGCCGAGGCCTTGGCCTTGGCTACCTGCTCCGGCGTTCCCTGAGCCACGACCTTGCCGCCGCCTTCGCCGCCTTCGGGTCCGAGATCGATCAGCCAGTCCGCCGACTTGATCACATCGAGGTTGTGCTCAATGACCACGACGGTGTTGCCCTGGTCCACCAGCCGCATCAACACGTCCAGCAGCTTCCGCACATCCTCGAAGTGCAGGCCGGTGGTCGGCTCATCAAGGATGTAGAGCGTCCGTCCGGTGCCGCGCTTCGACAATTCGCGCGACAGCTTGACGCGCTGCGCTTCTCCACCGCTCAGGGTCGTCGCCGACTGCCCGAGCGTTATGTAGCCGAGGCCGACGCTCTGCAGCGTGCGCAGCTTCGTTGCGATCGGCGGGAAGTTCTCAAGCAGCGGCAGCGCCTGATCGACCGTCAGGTCGAGCACGTCGGCGATCGACTTGCCGCGATACTTGATCTCCAGCGTCTCGCGGTTGTAGCGGCGGCCCTTGCACTGCTCGCAGGTCACGTAGACGTTCGGCAGGAAGTGCATTTCGATGGCAATCATGCCGTCGCCCTGGCACGCCTCGCAGCGCCCGCCCTTGACGTTGAACGAGAACCGGCCGGGCTTGAAGCCGCGCGTGCGCGCCTCCGGCACCATCGCGAACAGCTCACGGATGAACGTGAACAGGCTGGTATAGGTGGCAGGATTCGACCGCGGCGTGCGGCCAATGGGTGACTGATCGATCTCAATCACCTTGTCTATCAGTTCAATGCCTTCGATGCGGTCGTGGGCACCCGGTTCGTCCGCGGCGCGGTAGAACTCACGCGCCAGCGACTTGTAGAGGATGTCATTGACGAGCGTACTCTTGCCGGATCCACTGACGCCTGTCACCGCAACCAGGCGGCCGAGTGGAATCTTGACATCCACGCCCTTCAGGTTGTTCGCGCGCGCGCCGCGAATCACGATCTCGCCCCTGGCGTCCTTGCGGCGCGCCTTCGGGGTTTCGATCGCGTTCCGTCTGCCAAGGTAGGCGCCGGTGAGCGACCCATGGCCGTTACCTTCCACGCCTGGCTGCCCGGCGTGGGGCCCGGTGTTGCCGATCAATTCGGCCGGTGGTCCCTGGAAGATCACTTCCCCGCCAAGATCGCCCGCACCGGGGCCAAGGTCGACGACGTAATCGGCCGTGCGGATGGTTTCTTCATCGTGCTCGACCACCACCACCGTGTTGCCGAGATCGCGCAGCCGGCCGAGCGTCGTCAATAGCTTGCGGTTGTCGCGTTGATGCAGGCCGATTGACGGTTCGTCGAGGACGTACAGGACTCCCGTGAGGTTCGAGCCGATCTGCGTCGCGAGTCGAATGCGCTGACCTTCGCCGCCGGACAGCGTAGCCGCCGACCGCGCCAGCGTCAGGTAGCCGACGCCGACGTCGTTGAGGAAGCGCAGGCGGTCGCGGATCTCCTTGAGGATGCGCATCGCGATGATGGCTTCCCGATCGTGCAGCTCCAGCCCGTCGAACAGCACCAGCGCCTCAGAGATTGGCAGATTCACGTAATCCACCATCGTCTTGCCCTTCAGCGTGACGACCAGACTCTCCTGACGCAGGCGATTGCCGTTGCAGACCGGGCACTCACGAAGCGCGCGATAGGGGTCGAGCTCTTCCTGCACGGCCCACGAGCCCTCTTCGAAGCGGCGGCGCAGGTTCGGGATCACACCTTCGAAGTCGTGGCCGAACGGATCGGGCTGCCGCAGCTTGGCCTTGGTAGAGGGCTTCGCCTTGGCCACGGGCTTCTTCACGGCGCGGCCGGCTTCCGCTCCCGGCTCCCGGTTGCCGGCTCCCGGACCGCTGAGAATCACGTCCCGATGCTTCTTCGGCAATTTCCCGAACGGGGTCTTCGCGTCGATCCCGAAGTAGGCAGTGATCTTGGCGACCGCTTCCTGCGCGGCTCCGTCCTTGCCCCACGGCGCGATCGCGCCGGCGGCCAGCGACAGCGATTCGTCCGGCACAATGCGCCGCGGATCGAAGTCCCAGGTCGCGCCCAAGCCCTGGCACGACTGGCACGCACCGTGCGGCGAGTTGAACGAGAAGGCGCGCGGCGACATTTCCGGCACGCTGATGCCGCACACCACGCACGCCAGCTTGCGCGAGAACAGGCGGTCGCCGGCATCCAGCGAATTGATGACCACCACATCGTCGGCCATCTGCAACGCGACTTCGACGGATTCGCTCAGCCGCCGCTCAATGCCGCTGCGCACGATCAGCCGGTCGATCAGGATCTCGATGCTGTGATTGCGCCGCCGATCGAGCGCGATGTCTTCTTCGAGCGAGCGCATCTGGCCGTCGATCCGGGCCTTGGTGAAGCCGCGCGTGCGCAGCGCCTGCAGCTCCTTCTTGAACTCGCCCTTGCGGCCGCGCACGATCGGCGCCATCACGTTGATGCGCGTATCCTGCGGATACGTCATGACCAGGTCGACGATGCGATCGAGC
Source organism: Acidimicrobiia bacterium (assembly GCA_016871275.1). GTDB lineage: Bacteria > Acidobacteriota > Vicinamibacteria > Vicinamibacterales > UBA2999 > 12-FULL-67-14b. Next base: position 20,163 of record VFZG01000024.1, read on the forward strand.
GACTGGGAGGCGATTTCACGCCCGCAGTTCGGGCAATGCGGCACGCCGACGTTGGCGAACAGCAGGCGGAGGTAGTCGTAGATTTCGGTGACGGTGCCGACCGTGGAGCGCGGATTCGACCCGGTGGTTTTCTGTTCAATCGAGATCGCCGGCGACAACCCTTCGATCAAGTCGACATCCGGCTTCTCCATCTGTTCGAGGAACTGCCGGGCGTACGCGGAGAGCGACTCAACGTAGCGGCGCTGTCCCTCGGCGTACAGCGTGTCGAACGCCAGCGACGACTTGCCCGAACCGGACAGGCCCGTGATGACCACCAGCTTGTCGCGCGGGATGTCGACGTCGATGTCCTTGAGGTTGTGGACACGCGCGCCACGGACGGAGATCAGGTTGTGCGGCATGCTTGGGGCACTGCGCGGTTTCTGGTCGACACCGCAATCCCCAATTGTACAGGCGAACGGGCCGACGGGCCTACGGGCCTACGGGCCAATAGGCCAATGGCACTCCCCTTGGCCTATTGGCCTATTCGCAGCTTGCTGTGGCGGTAGCCGTACACCGCGTAAATGGATAAGCCGATCAGCAGCCACCATCCGAACACCCGCCATGCCTGCGCGGGCAGGCCGACCATGATGAACAGGCAGGCTGCGATGCCGAGCGGCGCGATGATCCAGACAAACGGCACTTTGAACGGCCGTTCACGGTCGGGTTCGACGATGCGCAGCACGAGTACGCCGCTGCACACCAGGGCGAACGCGAACAGTGTCCCGATGTTCGTCAGGTCGTAGGTCTCCGCAGCATCACCCACCATCGCCGCCAGGCCGGTGATCACGCCCGTGGCCAGCGTCGCTTCCCACGGAATGCGCGTCTTGGGGTCCACGCGCGCCACCCACTTCGGGAGCAGGCCGTCGCGTGCCATCGCGAAGAAAATGCGCGGCTGGCCGTACGTGAAGACCAGCAGCACGGCCGCCATCGAGACCGTGGCGCCAAACGCGACGATTGCGCCGACGCGGGTGTAGCCGACCATTTCCAGCGCGCGGGCCAGCGGGTCCGCCACCGCCAGCTCGGTGTACGGCACCATGCCGGTAATCACGGCGCCGACAATGACGTAGATCAGCGTGCAGATCGCCAGACCGCCCAGGATCCCCATCGGCAGGTTGCGTTTCGGGTCGTAGGTCTCTTCGGCCGCGGTCGAAATCGCATCGAAGCCGATGTAGGCGAAGAACACGATCGCCGCGCCCTGGTGAATGCCGGTGAAGCCATTCGGCGCAAACGGCGTGTAGTTGGCCGGATTGATGTTCATGACGCCGACGCCGATGAACAGCGCGAGCACCGCCAGCTTGATGACCACCATAATCGCGTTGGCTCTCGCGCTCTCGCGGGCGCCGCGCAGCAGCAGCCAGGTGACGAACAGGCAAATCAGCAAGGCCGGTATGTTCAGGAGAATCGGAATCCCGATGATGCTCGGCGCGGTCTGCAGCAGCCCATGGACATCCGGGTTCGAGCTGAGCAGTGCCGTGCGATAGGCCGTGGTCAGGTAGACCGGGAATTCGACCCCGAAGCTGCGCATCAGCGTCGTGAAATAGTCGGCCCATGAGATGGCCACGGCGATGTTGCCGATCGCGTATTCGAGAATCAGGTCCCAGCCGATGATCCACGCCACCAGTTCGCCGAGCGCGGCGTACGAATACGCATAGGCGCCACCGGCCTGCGGAATCATCGACGCCAGCTCCGCGTAGCAGAGGCCGGCGAGCGCGCAGGCGCCGCCGAGCAGGATGAAAGAGAAGATCAGGGCCGGTCCGGCGGCGTGGCGGATGATTTCGCCGTTGGGGCCGATTTGTCCGGCAGCGGCGGTGCCGATCGCACCGAAGATGCCGGCGCCGATCACCGCGCCGATCGCCAGCATGATGAGGTCGCCGGCGCCCAACACGCGCTTGAGCGATCGCGACGTGTCGGCCTCGTCGACGACCAGATCGGCCATCGGCTTGCGCTGGAAGAGTTGGCTCATAAGGTTGGCGGTGGAATTCTACTTCGGGCGCTCGGCGACGATCGACGCGATCCACCGGCCGCCGAACTCGCCTTCCCGCTGACGCAGCGGGACGAGCGGTGCCAGCAATCCGGGCAGCTCCCCGTCGTTCAGCAGGAACGCGGGGTTGCGGGGGTGGCCGCGCTCGGCTTGCCGGGCCGTGAACGTCTCGTAGAACATCACGCCGCCAGGTTTCACCGCTTCGCGGATCGCCGGCATCAGCGGACGATGCAGGTAGTTGAAGGCCAGCACCACGTCGTACTCACTCGCTCCCAGGCTGGGCGGCGGGTCGACCTCCAGATCGACCACCGCCGTGTCGAGGTGCAGTTGCAGACGGGACGCCACTTCGCGGAGGCGGCCCATGGTATCGGCATCGCGGTCAATGGCGCGCACCGCAAAGCCGGCACCGGCCAGCAACAGCGCGTGCCGACCGCGTCCGCACGCCACGTCCAGCACGCGGCCGCCGCGCGGCAACAGATCGGCGTTCTCGAGCAACCACGCTGACGGTCCGCGCACCGCGCCTTCACCGAAGTCGCGCGCACCCGTCCACGACGCCAGCCCGCCCGCCAGGTTCAGCACCTCGGTGAATCCCGCCGCCACGAGCAGCTCGGACGCGTGGCGGCTACGCACGCCGTGCTCGCAGTACACCAGCACCGGCGCCGACCGATCTTCGACGACCGCCGGCGCCGACGCGATGAGATCCACCGGCAGTAACCACGCACCCGGAATATGACCGAGCGTGGCGTACTCGCCTGGCGTACGCACATCGACGACCGTCGGGGCTCGATCCGCAATCAGTTGCCGGGCGTCGGCATGCGAGATGGTGCGGTACGAGGGCACGGTAGTCAGTTCCCCCAGCGATACCACCACTTCGCAAGGTCGAAGACGCCGACCGGCGACAGCGACACGAGCAGTCCGAGCCCCATGTCGTAAACCTGGTAGCGCTCGCTCAACTGCAGCGTCGTGACGATGAAGATCGCGCCAATCACCAGCGACAGCATCAGGCGGCCGGCGGGGTGCACTCGGCGGGTCAGCAGTGACGTGGTGCGCAAGCCAAGCGAGATCGCCGCCAATACCAGCAGCGTGTTCGTGAAGAAAGCGGTCATGCCGGAGGCGGGAACGTAAACACCGAGTCGTTCGACGCAATCGCCATGGCGCCATCGGCCCTGAACGCCACGCCCACCAGTCCGGCGCCGGCGGCCACCAGTTCGCGCTCCCGGTCGGCTCGAATCGCGTACACCCCGCTTGACCCGGCCAGCGCCTCGACGACGTGCAGGACGCCGTGCCGATCGAATGCGAGCCCCTGCGGCCGGCCGAACGGCAGCGCGAGCGTTTCGACCCGGCCATCCGGATCGATGCGGCGCACCGAGTCGTACGACGACAGCGTCGGCGCCGAGACGTAGAGCATGCCCGTAGGCGACATCGCCAGGTGAAACGCCGCGACACTGGATGGAATGCTCGCAAACGTTTCGGTGCGCCCGTCTCGCTGGATGCGGAAGATGCTGCCGGCGCGATCGCCAACGTAGAGCGATCCCGCGGCATCGAACGCCAACCCGCACGCAATGCCGAGATCGGAGGCCGCCACCTCGTAGCGGCCGTCGTCGAACACGCGATAGACCCGCCCTTCGAATCGGCTCGAGACGTAGAGCAGGCCGTCGGGACCAATCGCCATCGAGGTGGGATTCACCAGCCCATGCACGAACGGTTCGCGGGCGCCGTCGCTCGTCACCCGGAAAATCGACACGGCGGCTTCCTGCCCGCGCGTGCCGCTGTAGGTCACGTACAGGCAGCCGTCGGGACCGAACACCGGGTTGTCGACCTGGTGCAGTCCGGTCGCCAGCAGCGTCCCGACCCACGCATACAGGGTCGCGCCGGGCAGCCACGCCACCTTGACGGGAGTTTCGCCGCCGTCAAGGCCGGAGGGCACCACCACCGCCATGCGATCCGTCGCCACAAACGACATGCGCGCGGACACGCCGCCAATGGTCACGAGATCGCTGGTGGATTCCGGTTGTGGAAAGCCATCGCCGCGAAGCCATAGCCGTCCACCCTCGACAATGCGAACGGGTTCAAGACTGGTGAGTACCGGCAATGGCTGTCTATCCTGCGTGTGCGACTGACTGGAGGCCCGAAAGCCTGGAGGTCCGGAGACCTGTCTATCCGTCGTCTTCGTCGAGTTCGAGGTTCCAGTACAGGTAGTCGCGCCAGCTTTCCGGTGCGCTGCGCAGCCCGATCGTGATGCGGATGGCCGGCGCCGACATCGGGCGTCGCGGTGGCCGGACCAGCCTCATGCGGGCTTCTTCAGGCGTACGTCCGCCCTTGCGCCGGTTGCACGACACGCAGCACGTGACAATGTTTTCCCAATCCTTGCGCCCGCCCTGCGACACCGGTATCACGTGATCGAAGGTGAGCTCTGGGGTTGGGAAGACGTCGGCGCAGTACTGGCAGGTGAATTCGTCTCTCGCGTAAATGTTGGCGCGAGAGAACGGCACATAATCGAAGCGCTTTCTTATCCGGACGTACCGTAACAGCCGGATGACGGACGGCAGCCTGAAGGAAAACGAGACAGCACGCACCTCGCGGTCGTGATGCGCGATGATCTCGACCTTCCCCTGACACCACAACGTCACCGCCTTCTGCCAGTTAACGACTTTCAGCGGCTCGTAGGTCGCGTTGAGGAGGAGCGTTTGCTCCATTTACGCAACATTGTGCCATGGATCACGCGGGACTACACAATTCGGCACCGCCGTCCGATACTAGGAGCCGATGACTCACCCTCGCGCGCTGCGCTGCGGCGGACACGGCAGGCTTGTCGTCATCGTGCTCGCGGCCTCGAGCCTTGCGGCATGTGCGCGTTCGGGGATGGTCTATACCCCTCACCCGTTCCCGGTGCCGGGAGGCAGGCCCGTTCCGGTCGCGACTCCGGCGCCCACCGACCCTACCGCTCCACCGGTCGTGCCGCCCCCAGGGCGAACGCCGGCAGTCGGGCCGCGCAGCGGCAATGCCGACGGCGATGCACTCTCGGGCACCGCGATGTCATTGCGTGGAGCGCCGTACAAGAACGGCGGCATCGATCCGAACGGCTTCGATTGCAGCGGCTTCGTTCGCTATGTCTACGCGCAGCACGGCGTGCCCATGCCGCGGGAGGTGCGCGAGCAGTTCAAGGTCGGAAAGACCATCGCGCGCAGTCGGCTCGAGCCCGGCGACCTGGTGTTCTTCAGCACTGTCGCCCCGGGCGCGTCACACGTCGGCATTGTGATTGGCGGCGATCAGTTCGTGCACGCGCCGAGCGAGCGTGGCGTGGTGCGCGTGGAAAGTCTCGCGCAGCAGTACTGGGCCAGCCGGTTCATTGGCGCGAAGCGGGTGAGCTAGATGTGCCCGTCTGGACGGAGCCTGGCGATGGGTTAGCGGGCGCCGACTGATTCCCCGCAGGCGGCGGCTGGTACTGCATCCGCCGCAGGATGATCTGTTGACGACGCAACAGGCGCCGGGTGGGTTTGGCTGGGCTGTGTAGGCGAGGGTTGATGATCGCTCCGGCCATCATCGCCGCCTCGGTAATCTCCAGGTCCGCGCACGACTTGCCGTAGTAGGTGCGGGCCGCCGCTTCGCAGCCGAATATGCCGTCGCCCCACTCAATCATGTTCAGGTAGATCTCGAAGATGCGCTGCTTGGTGAGCGCAGCCTCGAGCCGCCGGGCAATCATCAGCTCGGTGACCTTGCGCAAGGGGTTGCGCGTCTCCGACAGGTACAGGTTCTTCGCCAGTTGCTGCGTAATAGTGCTGCCGCCGCGCAGGAACTGCCCTTCCTCCCAGTTCTTCTCGAGCGACGCCTTGATCTCGGCGAGGTCAATACCGTCGTGGTCGAAGAAGGCGGCGTCCTCAGTGGAAATCACCGCCCGGCGCAACAACGGAGAGATGCGTTGATAGGGAATCCACGTCTGCCGAATGGCGAACTTGTTTCGTCCTGCGGCACGCGCCTCCGCTTTGCGAATCTCCATGAAGGCGGTGGTTTTCGGGTTCTCTTTGGCGAGCGGACGGACGTCGGGCAGCGTCAGGTAGGTATAGGCGAGCCACGAGAAGCCGAGCAGCGCGGCCACGGCGACGCTTTTGGCGATCCCTTGCCAGATCGAGCGCTTCGTCCGTTTGGCGACCACCCACCGATTGTATCGTCAGCGTGCAGACGCGGCGTGACGCGATCACTCAAGGTCTTGCCGGGCGCGCGTCGAATCAGCCAGCCACGACAATCTTGACCCGGTCTCCCGGCGCCGGCTGCGTGCTGACATCCCGATCGTTCATGATCGCCAGCGTCGTCGCCTTGACGTAGCCCTTACCCTGCCGCGCGGCGATGGACTGCCACGAGTCTCCCTGGCGGACCGTGTAGAAGTCGATGCGGTTCGGCTGGATGCGCGACGCCTCTTGCGCCGTCAGGTGCCGGAAGGTCTCGACCGCCGGCTTGATCTCGCGATCGACGCCGGCGAATGCCGGTTCCGGCGCGAAGCCCGCCACCACATACAACTGGCGGCCAATCGCAATGTGGGCGGCGCGCATCAACACCTTGCCGGTCCCCTTGGCCTCGCCGCGATACACGCCGACGTGCGCGTCGTTGCCGTTGATACGTTGCATGCTGCCGTCCACGACGCGGTAGCCGGCGCGGCGCATCGCCGCCACCGCCACGTCGCCGATCGAGCGCGTCTGCTGACCGCGTAGCGTCGCTGGCTGCTCAACTTCCTGCAGCACCATGAAGTGCTCGGTGCCGGGCTCCTGCGCCATCACCGCCTGCGGCGTGTTGGTCAGCTCCCAGCCTTCGGGGAACGTCACGCCAATCCGCAGCAGCGGATGCAGGAACTCGCTGCCGCGCACGATGCCGTCCTTGGGGCTGTCGCCGTAGAGCAGGCCGCGGATGCGATCCAGGTATTGATCGCGATTGACGCGCTTGGCTTCGTCGGAGACGAACTTCCCCGCCACCGGCTCCGCCTTCGCCACGCGCGATCCCGGATCGGGATGGGTGGACAGCCAGTTCGGCACCCCGCGCTCGCTGAGGGCCGACACCCGCGCCAGCGTGGTGAGGAAGCGCGGCACGCCGGCGGGATCGTAGCCGGCGCCCGATCCGTACTCGACGCCGAGCCGATCGGCCTCCAGCTCCTGCTCACGCCCGTGTTTCAGAAACAACACGCTCAGGCCGGTCGCGCCCAGGTCGGTGAACGGCGCCGTGCTCGGCACGAAGATGCTGAGGATGGTGAGGCCGATGTTGGCCTGCGCCTGCCGCGTGTAGGCCTGCGCCGCGTGACGCGCCGTCACGTGACCAATCTCGTGGCCGATCACGCCGGCCAGCTCCGACTCGTCGTCGAGGTAGGCCATCAAGCCGCGTGTCAGGTAGATGTAGCCGCCGGGCAGCGCGAAGGCGTTGATGGCCGGGCTGTCGACGATCGTGAAGCTCCACGGCAGGTTGGGACGATGCGACCGGCGCGCCAGTTCATGGCCGATCTCGTTCACGTAGCGCTGGAGGTCGGGATCGTCGTACACGCCCATTTCGCGGCGGATCTCGGCATCCTGCTGCTGGCCGATGGCGAGCTCTTCGGCCTCGCTCAGCAAGGACACTTGCCGCTTGCCGCTCACGGGGTTGATGGCACACGCCGTCGCGCCCGCAAGCGCGAGCGCCAGAACGACTGCTCGGATGCGGCCTTCGGCCGGGTGGCGGCTGGTATGCGGCATACCCGGCTCACAGCAACGGTCATGCCACCGAATTCAGGGCCTTTTCGAGCGAATTCGTCAGCAGATCGACCAGTTCTTGAGACGAACTCGTCCCCATCAATCCGACACGGAACACCTTGCCGACCAGCGGTCCGAGGCCCGCGCCGATCTCGATGTTGCACTGCGGCAGCAGTTCCCTCCGCACCGCCGCCTCGTCTGCGCCGTAGGGCACTTTGATGGCGTTCAACGTCCACAGACGCTCACCGGGCGCGGGGAACATCGACAATCCAATGCGATCGAGCGCCTTCACGAACGCGAGGTGATGGCGCTCGTGGCGAGCCCAACGCACCGACAGGCCTTCTGCCTCGACATCCACCAGCGCTTCGCGCAGAGCGTAGACCAGCGACGCTGACCTGGGTCGACTGGTTCAACACGCGGCCGCTCCTGGAGCCGATCGGGTAGGTGCCGCCCGCGGAATACGAAGCGCAGTACTATGAGCAGGTCGCAGTGGTCTGACTCAATTAACTCCTCCTCCGAGATTCCCGGTGCGATTCACACAGGTCTTACGAGCTTCTCTTGCAGCCCGAACGAACGGTTGCCTCGGCGTTTGCACTCCTTTCGATTCAGCGTCTCGCCCAAATGACAGCATCGCTCGCCAAGGCAAGACAGATTGATCGGGAGTTCATGACCGTCTGGCCAGCAGAATCATCGGAACAGCAACTCGGCCTCATCTTCTCGTCAGACCGAATGAGGGAACTGATAGGCAGCATCCGCCAGATCGCAGATTCGACGGTCAACGTTCTGATTACCGGCGAAACCGGCGTCGGCAAGGAGTTGTTCGCGCGGGCCGTCCACAACTGCTCTGCTCGTCGCTCCCGAACCTTCCTGCCCTTCAACTGCAGCACCGTTCCGCGAGACCTGATCGACAGTCAGCTGTTCGGCCACAAACGCGGCGCCTTCACCGGGGCACAAAGCGACTCGCAAGGCCTGATTCGGGCCGCCGCGGGCGGGACGCTGTTCCTCGACGAGATCGGCGACATGGCCATCGAGACCCAGCCCAAGCTGCTCCGATTCCTCGAGGCTGGCGAGGTCTTCCCGCTTGGCGAAAACAAACCACTACACGTTGACGTACGCATCGTCGCCGCCACCAACGTCAACCTGGATCAACTGGTCGCCGCGGGCCGCTTCCGTGAAGACCTGTTCTACCGATTGGATGTCGTGCGCATCAACGTTCCGCCGCTTCGTGAGCGGCGGGAAGAGATTCCAGCACTGGTCGAACACTTCCTGCAGAAATTCGGAGGCGAGCTGAACAAGCCGATGCTCCGCATCGCCGATGAGACGCTCGACTACCTGGTGCTCTATGGCTGGCCGGGCAACGTCAGACAGCTCGCCAACGAGGTCCGACGTTTGGTGGCGACGGCGGAGCCGGGCTCGGTGATCATGCCGGCCCACCTGTCAGACGATATTGGCGAGAGCCGGCGGACATTGCCGGCCAATCGATCGCCGCGGCTCTTCAACGAAGTCGTGACGCGCATCGACCAGCCGCTGTCAGCCGCAGTCGAGCACATCGAGCGTGCCGCCATTCAGCGCGCATTGTCAATGACCGACGGCCGGCTGGACGAGGCCGCGAAGCTGCTCGGCCTCTCCCGGAAGGGCCTCTACCTCAAGCGGCAGCGGCTGAATATCGGTTGACCACTGTGACGCTTCCTTTGGACAACTGACAGCGATCGTGTCGCCGGGGCACGCGGCGACGCGCTCGCTGGCGACGTGGCTCCGCGACGAGTGTGACTGTTCCGCGTTGCCTACCAGCATTGACACCGAAACAACCAGGGTGGTGCTGGTGCTCCGACCCTCCGAGGCCACGTTCGGGCATAGACTCGATACCAGTGGGCGTCCTGCTTGACGAGAACGTTCCGCACGACCTGACAGAGCGTAGAGTTGGTCAGACTCCGTCGCGCAACCCTAAACCGCCGCTCGCGGCTGAGCGGCCCGGCGTTAGGCGCTTCGGCGCGTCTTTGCTGATGAGTCCAAGATTCCCAAGCTCGTGATGAGACCTGAGTCTTTCTTGCGGTGGACAGCTCGAATGTGGGGCGTTGCAAGTGCCTTGATGTTGCTCGCATTCGCCTTCGGAGGGCGTAAGCACCTGCGGGGCACCGGCGTCTTCCAGGTCGCCATCGCCCTCTACGTCGACTTCCTGTTCACGCAGCGGGGCATCAAGGTGCTGATCGGCAAGACGCAGATCCGCAACGTGCGCGGCGTCGGGGCCATGCGCAAGCTGGGCGGTCAGGTGATCGACGAGTCCGAGCGCAACGGCTATCCGAATACGTCTGGACGATCGCGCTGCCGATCGCTACAGGGTCTGCTGCAAAATCTCCCGAATAGCGGCGCGCACCGCCGGCGTCAGGTGCGCGTATTTGGCATCGGCAATCTCGCCCGACAGCACGCGCTGGATCTTCCCCATCACCAGCCGCTTCGCCGCCTCCGGCATGGCGCGAAACGCCTCCGAGTAGATCATGTAGCTCAGCGGATACTTCTGCAGCCGCGTCTGCGCGTCGAGCTCGCGCAGTGAACGGCCGCGCGCGTCCTTCCGGCCGGCCGCGACGAACTGCTCGGTAAATCCGGACGATCCTTCGATCGGGCCCGGTAGTGCGGCCTCATCGACAAACAGCAGGTAGTCGGCAAGGGTGTCGGCGGAGTCGGCAATGCGCAGCGGCTCGCCGAGCCGCGCCTCCCAGGTGGCACGCGTGATCAGGTTGCTGACGTGCGCCTGGTGCTCGAGCACCATCAGGGCGACGACGTCGCTGTACGGCGTGAGATAGCCGTCGAGGTTGAACTGCCCCTCGAGGGAAACACCGATCTTTCTCGGGCTCGCGCTGCTCGCGGCCGGCATGATCAGCGGCAGGTTGCCCATGTGCCGCGCCGGCACCTTCCTGCCGGTCACGTACCAGCCGCCCCAGCGCTCTTCGATCGGCCGGTAGTGATCGACCACGCCGCCGTTGGCGTAGTCATCCACGCTCTTGCGCGGGAAGGTCGTCAACACGGTGAGTCCCGGCACCCCGAGCGTGTCCCACGACAGGTGGCAGCGCAGGCACTGCGAATCGCGGCCGAGCGCCGCCCGCCCACCTGCCGAAGCCTCGGCGGAGGTCGGGGCGACCGGCGCCTGGTGAATCGAGTAGAACACCGTGCCCATTGCCGGATCCTGCGCGGTCACTTCAATCAACCCCGCGCCGCGGACGTATCCCACCGACACCTCGTCGTTGAAATAGATCGCGCGCGGATTGTCCATGCGGATGTTCTGCGCCTGCAGGCTGGTCTGCGTGTAGACCAGCGTCTGCGACTCGACCGGCACGTTCAGCAGCTCGAGGATGCTCCGGAGGTAGCCGGTCTTCTCGTCGAAGGCGAGCCTGGCTGAGCCGTCGCGCAGCTTCGCATTCAGGCGATCGACGGCGGTGGAGGTGTCGGCGACGAGGTATTTGATCGCCGGGTGATTGACGGACTGATCGAACGCGCCGGTGCGGCGCTGTTGGCCGACGGTCACCGCGACGGTGCACGACAGCGTCAGGGCCGCGGCGACCAGGAGCAGACGTGCGTGCACGTCCCTATCTTATTACTGACGGCCCTACAGCCTGCCGCTACCGACCGCCGAACCAGCTCGGGATCGGCATGTCCGCCATGGTCCGGAGGCCCGGCGCGACGCGCAGCACCTTCGGTACGCTGTTGACGGTAATCGACGCGGTGGCCACATCGCCGTGCAGTCCGCCACTCACCTTCGAGGCGACGCGCGGGTGGCCTTCGATGGTGACGGCGTCGAACGACTCCGGCGCGCCGAGGTAGGCCTCCATGTGCAGGGTGATGACGGCCTTGCCCTTCACGTAGCCGATGCCGTCCTGAATGATGCCGCACACGTAGCCGGGATCGACGGCAATCAGCTCGCTCTCGACGGCCTCGTCGGCAATCTTCGGCTGGATCTCGTCGGTGACCTTGTCCAGCTTCCACCCCATCGCATCGGCAATCATCGTCACGCTCTCGGCCAGGCCGACGTGACGCACGCTGCCATCCTTGACCTTCCGAGCGAACTGCTCGGTAGTGAGGCCCGAGCCGATCTTCTGCTGGAACGGCAGGCGGCGTGACCGCGCGTCCTGAACGCGATCGACGCGGATGCTGTCCACGCGCTCGCAGATGCCGGTCAGCGTGATCGGCAGCGCATCCATGGCGAAGCCGGGGTTGACGCCCGTACCGACCACCGCGACCTTGGCCTTCTTCGCCAGCGCATCGATCTTCTTCGCCAGCGCGCGGTTCTTGCCAACCGGGTACGACAGCTCCTCGGTCGTGGACACGATCGCGACCTTCTTCTTGAGGAGGCCTTCGATCTGCGGCATGACCTTGTTGAGCGACGAGCTCGTGCAGAGCACCGCCACGTCGGGTTTGCCGCTCTTGATCGCGCCGTTCACATCGTTGGTGACGCGGACCTTCAGCTTCTTGCTCAGACCGACGACATCACCAAGGTCGAGGCCAATCTTGGCGTGATCGATATCGACCGCGCCGACAATCTGGAAGCCCTGCCGCGTGGCCAGCTGGCGCGCCACCGCGGCACCAATCGGACCCAACCCGTAGATCACGACTCGAATCGCCATACGAATTGATAATTATATATAGATGGGCTGCGAGACGGGTGCGTGAATCAGGTTACGATTTACCGTCGTGACCGACAGTAAACGACTCCGCCAACACGGGCTGCGGGACGCGGCGGCAATCGGGGCGATGTTGTCCGTGCTGCTGCACACGACGGCAAGACCCTCTGCCCAGGACGCCGGCCCGGACCGGCGGGTTGCCTCCTACGACATTGACGTCTCCCTGGACCCGGCCACCCGCACCCTGACCGGCAAGGAACTGATTACCTGGCGCAACCCCGGGCAGATTGCCGCCTACTCGTTCCGCCTGCACCTGTTCTGGAACGCATTCCGCAACACCAATTCCACGTGGCTGAAGCAGCGCCGCCTCATCGGCGACACGCCCTTCGCCAATCGGCCCGCCGACGACTTCGGTTACACCAACGTCACCCGCATCGCCCGGGTGCATGACGATGGCAGCGAGACGGACCTGACGAAGGCCCTGCAGTTTGCCTCGCCCGACGATCAGAACACAGACGATCGTTCGCTGGCCGCGGCGTTCCTGCAAGACGCCGTGCAGCCCGGCCAGGTGCTGCGCCTGCGAGTCGAGTGGACGGGGCGCTTCCCGAAGAACTTCGATCGCACCGGGGCGATCGGCAACTACTTCTTCGTCTCGCAGTGGTTCCCCAAGCTCGGGGCGTTCGGCAGCGGCGGCTGGATGGCGCACCAGTTCTTTGCCAACTCGGAGTTCTTCGCCGACTTCGGCTTCTACGACGTGCGCATGACGGTGCCACGCGGCTGGATCGTCGGCGCGACGGGCGTCGAGCAGTCACGCACCGACAACGGTAACGGCACCACCACCCATCGCTACACGCAGGGCGATGTGCACGACTTCGCGTGGACCACGAGTCCCGACTTCATCGACCTGCGGCAGGACTACGAAGCGCCGGGCGGCGCACCGGTGACCATCCGGCTGCTCATCCAGCCGGAACACCGGCACCTGGCCGATCGGCACTTTGCCGCGGCGGCGGCGGCTCTGAAGTACTTTGGCGAGTGGTATGGCCGCTATCCGTATCCGGCGCTGACGATTGTGGATCCGGTGTTCCAGAGCGACTCGGGAGGCATGGAGTATCCGACGCTGTTCACTGCCGGCACGCGCTGGCTGTCGCCGCGCCACAGCAACGATCCCGAATACGTGGTGCTGCACGAGGCCGGCCACCAATGGTGGTACGGGATGGTGGCCAACAACGAAGTCCAGCACGCCTGGCTCGACGAAGGCCTCACCGAGTACAGCGACTCGCGGCTGCAGTTCGTCGCGTTCCAGCCCAACTACCTGGTGCAGCGGTTCTTCGGCGACTTCATTCCCTGGCAGTATCGCGACATCCCGCTGCAGCGCGCCACCGACACCAACTACCTGAACACCTTCCGCCGCAATCCGGATCGCGATTCCCTGTCGGTGCCGACCGCGGGGTTGTGGCCCGCCACGCACCAGAACATCTCGTACCACAAGGCGGCGCTGATGCTGCACACGCTGGAGCGCATGCACACCTGGGAGGTGATGCAGCGCGTGCTGTCGGTGTTCTTCACGCGATTCAAGTTCCAGCACCCGACACCGGACGACTTCTTCGCGGTGCTGAACGAGGTGACCGGCCAGGACCACGCGTTCTTCATCGAGCAGGTGTATCGCAGCTCGAATACCTTCGACTACGCGATTGAGCGGGTCGTCAGCGAGCCGATCGAGGCGCGCGGCCTGATGGAATCGCCCAACGGGCTCACGTTCCAGGAACCGCAGGTCGAAGGCCAGTTCCGCACGTCGGTCACCGTGCGGCGGCTGGCCGCCGGGCAGTTCCCGGTCGACGTGCTGGTGACCTTCAGGAACGGCGAGCAGGCCCGGCAGCAATGGGACGGCCGGGGCCGCTGGGCGGTGCTGGAGTTCGACCGCCCGGTCGAGGCCGTGTCGGCGCAGATCGATCCGGAGCGGCACCTGCTGCTCGACACCAACAATACGAACAACAGCCGCACGCTCGAGCCCAGGGGCGATGCCGCCGCCACCAAGTGGTCGCTGCGGTGGATGGTGTGGCTGCAGGACCTGCTGATGAACGCGGCCTTCTTCGTATGAGGCCTGACGAGGCTCTGCCTGCTCTGAAAAGGCCCGGAGGCGCCGCCTCGTCAGGAACAGCGTCTCTTGGCCCCGCCTCCGGCGGGGCGGTTGGCGGCGCCTTCATCGACGGACTGAACCGCGTCACGCGCGCGCCGTGGCTGGTGATTGGCGTGTGGTTGTCCACGGTGCTGCTGGCGTTGCCGCTGGCGGTCCTGCTGCAGCAGCAAATCCGCACGCATCTCGGCGCGAGCATGGCGGCCCAATCGGCGGCCGAGGGCGTCAACTTTGACTGGTGGAATGAGTTCCTGGCGCAGACGTCCGGCGTCGGCACCAGCTTCGTGCCCGCCATCCTCGGTTTCGCCGCCGTTCTCGAGAATCTCAGCACCTTCGCCGACGTCCGGTCCCTGCCGACGGTGATCGCGATCGCGGCCGCGATGCAGGTGCTGATGTCGCTGTTCCTCGCCGGCGGCCTGCTGGATCGCCTCGCGCGCGACCGTGCGATCGGCGCGGCGGCGTTCTGCTCGGCGTGCGGCGTGTACTTCGGGCGATTCGTGCGCCTCGGCATCATCGCCGGCGCGGTCTACTGGGTCCTGTTCAGCACGTTCCACGGGTGGCTGTTCGACGATCTCTACCCGTCGCTGATCGCCGAGGTGACGGTGGAGCGGACCGCGTTCTTTATCCGGCTCGGGCTCTACTTCGTGTTCGCCCTGCCGGTGTTGTTCTTCAACGTCCTGTTCGACTACGCGAAGGTGCGGGCCGTCGTGGAGGATCGGCGCAGCATGATCGGCGCGATCGTGGCGGGCTGGCGTTTCATGCGCCGCCAGCCGATCGCGGTGTGGGCGCTCTACAAGCTGAACGTGTTCCTGTTCCTGCTCGTGCTCGGCGGCTACTACCTGCTGGCACCGGGCGCCGCGTCGCCGAACGCGATCGCCTTCGGGATGGGCCAGCTCTACATCGTGCTGCGGGTGATCGTCAGGCTGCAGTTCGCCGCGTCACAGATTGCGCTGTTCCAGGGCCGGCTGGCGCACGCCGGCTACGTGGCGCGCCCGACTCCCCGGTGGCCGGACTCCCCCGCCGCCGAAGCGCTGCTGAAGTGAAGTGAGAAGGGAGAAGTCAGAAGCTTCTCACTTCTCCCTTCTCACTTCATAGCGCTTCCACGCCGGCATCCGCCGCGACGGCGTGTCTCAGCTTCTCGCGGGCGTCGATGGCGGTGGCGCGCAGCAACGCTTCCGGATCCTCCGCCCACGCATCGAGCATCGGCGCGAACCGCTTCAGCCGCATCTCGCCCGTGGCATAGGCCGCGCACGCCCGCAGCCAGGGATCGAGGCTGATCGCCATCACTTCGATGGCCTCTTCACGGTCGTTCAGTGACGAGCCCAGCAGCCTGGTCGCCGCGCCGATGCGCTCCTCGATGGTCACAGTGCGATCGAACCGCGGGCCGGACTCCTGCTCGGCGACCGCCGCCCACCACCAGAACAGCAGTGCGCTCAGCGCGAAGACGATCAGGCTGCCGACCTGCAGGTTGCGGAGGTTGGTGCGGTGGCCGAACCAGATGTAGAGGCCGGCAGCAAGGCCGACCAGCGCGGCGATGGCGATGTCCACGTACGGCAGGTCGATCGCGCGATAGCGATCGAGAAACAGCGCGTCGCGCGCCGCCTTGCTCGCCACGCTCGACGCCATCGTCAGGAACAGATACAGAAAGATCGGGAAGGCGCGGCGGAGCTCGGTGCCGTTCAGCCCCAATGCCCGTTCCGCCACACTCAACACGGGATAAGATTCTCACACTCAGCCCATGTCCGAACGCCGGTCGTTGACCGCCAGCCTGCTGCGCCCAATCGTGCAACTGCGCGACGGCGAGTCCACGACGGCGTTGTTGATGTTCCTGTACTCGTTCCTGGCGATGACGAGCTACAACATCATCAAGCCGATCACGCGGTCGGAGTTCATCGCCAGCTTCGGGGCCGATGACCTGCCCTACCTGACGTTCACGATCGGCGTGGCGATCGGCGCGATCATGCAGGGCTACACCCGGCTGCTGTCGCCGGTGCCACGCCGCTGGCTGATTCCGGTCACGCAGGTCGGTCTCGCCGGCATCCTCATTCTGTTCTGGCTGCTGTTCACGATGGTGGGCGCCGATTGGGTGGCGGTGGCGTTCTACATCGCGTCGCAAATCCTGTCGATCCTGCTGATCAGCCAGTTCTGGACGCTGGCCAACGACGTCTACGATCCGCGGCAGGCCAAGCGCATCTTCGGCTTCATCGGCGGCGGCGCGAGCCTCGGCGGCGCCATGGGGGCCGGGCTGACCGCCTACCTGGTACGCACCGTCGGGTCGCGGACGATGATCCTGATTTCGGCGATGGTGATGCTCGGCTGCCTCGCGATCGTCATCGCCATCGTCCGGCGGGAGAAGTCCGCCGGCACCTCGGACGCAACCCGGACCGAGGAGGAAGGCGTCAGCGGCAGCGAAGCGATCCGCCTGCTGCGGTCGTCACGCCACCTGCAGATCATCTCGCTGGTGATCGCCTTCGGCGCGATGGCCTCCAACATCGTCGATCAGCAGGTCAACATGGCAGTCGCCGAGGCCGCGGGCGAGCAGAACAAGGACGCGATCGCCGCGTTCCTCGGTCAGCTGATCGTCTACCTGTCGCTGATCGGCTTCGTGATCCAGGTTACGCTCACCAGCCGCATCCACCGCCTGCTCGGCATCGGCTTCGCGCTGCTGATGCTGCCGGTCAGCATGGGCGGCGCCGCGTTCCTGATTCTGTTCAACCGCGCCCTGTGGGCGCCCAGCGTGGGCCGCATTGTCGACACCTCGATCCGCTACACGATCGACAAGACGTCCCGCGAAGTGCTGTTCCTGCCGCTGCCGGCCGACCTGAAGTACCGCGCCAAGCCGTTCGTGGATGTGACGATGGACCGGTTCGCGAAGGGCGCGGCCGCGGTGATGCTGCTGATCTGCATCAAGGACTGGGGTCTAGGCCTCGACTGGCAGCAGCTCAGCTACGTCAGCCTGGTTCTGGTCGGCCTGTGGGTCGTGACCGCCTTCGCGGCGCGGCGTGAGTACATGCGCTCGTTCCGCAAGAGCATCGAGCAACAGATCGTGGAGCCCTCGACGCTGCGCTGCAAGGATCCCGATCCCTCGTCCGTGGAAACGCTGGTCAGCGAGCTGGCGCATCCGGAGCCGCGGCGCGCGATCTACGCGATCGACCTGCTCGACGCGATGGACAAACGTCACCTCGTGACGCCGTTGCTGCTGGCGCACGACGATGCGGGCGTACGGGCGCGGGCGTTGCGGGTGGCCGAGTCGGTGGGGCCGTCCATGGCCGACCGCTGGGTGCCCGGCGTGGAGCGGGCGCTGACGGACCGCGACAGCGCCGTTCGCACTGCCGCGGTGTCGGCGCTTGCGGCGCTGCGCGGCGGCGAGGCGGCCGACGTGATGCGGCCGTTCATCGCCGGTGCCGATCCGGCGCTGGCGATCGTGGCCGCAGCTGCGCTCGCGTCCAGCAGGAATCGCAAGGACGTCGAGATCGCGGAGCAGACGCTGCGGCGCTACGCCAGCGACGTGCGCGACCAGGGCGCGCCGGCACGGCTGCAGGTGGCGCGCGCGCTCGGCGATGTGAAACATCCGGCATTCCGGCCGCAACTGGTGCCGCTGATGTACGACGCCAATGTCGACGTGGCGAGAGCGGCGATCGAGAGCGCAGGCACGCTTGGCGGCGGCGACTTCCTGTTCGTCGCGCCGCTGGTGTCGCTGCTCCGGAACCGCCGGCTGAAATCCTCGGCGCGCGCCGTCCTCGTGAGCTACGGCGAGCCGGTGATCGCGCCGCTGACCTACTTCATGCACGATCGTGACGAGGACATCTGGGTCCGGCGCCACGTCCCCGCCACGCTCGCCCTGCTGCCGTTCCCGGCGTCGGTGGAGGCATTGCTGAAGGCGCTGGACGACCCCGACGGTTTCCTGCGCTTCAAGGCGGTCACCGCGCTCGACCAGCTGCACGTCGATCAGCCGGACCTGGGCATCGATCCGGCGGCCATTTCGAAGCACGTGCTCGTGGAAGCCGGGCGCGCCTTCAATGCGCTGACGCTGCACTACAACCTGTTCGACGCCGGCGGCCTCGACGCCGACTGCCTGTTGGCGCGGGCGCTCTCCGAGAAGCGCGGCCGCGCCATCAATCGCACGTTCACCCTGCTGGCGCTGATGTATCCGCCGTCGGACATTGCCGCCGTCCGGTTCGCCATCGACGATGCCGACGTCAAGGTGCGGTCACGCGCCGTCGAGTATCTCGACAACCTGCTGGAAGGCGAGGTGCGCAGGCGCGTCATGCTGCTGGTCGATGACCTGCCCGCAGCCGAGCGCATCCGCAAGGGCAACGTCATCTACAAGACGCGCACGCGCGATGTGGAAGACACGATTGCGCAGTTGTTGCACGACGAGGACGAATCGATTGCCTCGGCCGCGGTGCTGCTGGTGGAAGACCGCGGTGTGTGGTCGCTGGCCGACGACCTCGAGCACGTGCTCGCTCATCGCGACGTCCGCGATCAGCACGTGTTCGAAGCGGCGTCCTGGGCGCTGGCGGCCAATCGCGTCAAGGCCGAGCGGCGCAAGGCGTTGTGGCAGGAAGCGCTGCCGGCCGTGGAGCTGGCGGATCGTCTGCGTCGTGTGCCATTGTTCGACTTCACGCAGATCGACGAGTTGTTCCGCTTGGCGCGGCTCGGCCGGCAGGTGCGCTACGAGAAGGGCCGCGCCGTGTACGAACGGGGCGAGGTCGTGCACTCGATCCAGTTCCTGCTCGATGGCCGCCTTCGCGCAGACGTTTCGGCCGGCCACGGCCGCGCGACGCCGGCCTCGACGCGCGACATCGCGGCTCCGGCCGCGCTTGGTTTCGAACAGTTGCTGGAAGGGTCGCCCATGCCCTACACGGTCACGGCCACCGAGCGCGCGATCGCGCTGTCGCTGACGGCCGATGAGTTTTTGGCGCTGCTGGCGGAGAACGTCGAGCTGGCGGAAGGCATTTTCCGGATGCTGATCGCCACCCACGACCTGGTCAAGGGCCACACGCTGCTCCACGGCACGCTGCCGTCCACCTTCGCGCACGGCGCTGCGGCACACCCGCCCAACATCAACGCCTCCGCGGAGCTTCGCGCCATCGACCGCGCGCTGCTGCTGCAATCGAGCCCGCTGCTCGCGCATGCCACGGCCACCCAGTTGTGGAAGCTGTCGGCGATCGCACGAGACACCCGCGTCGCGAAGGATCAGCACGCGATCGTGAAGGGAGCGGAGGCCGCGATTCTGGTCGTGCTCTCGGGCTCGCTCTCGGTGGAGGGCGCCACGCAGTCCGGCACGGCGACGACCGGCGACGTGATCGGGATGTACGAAACCCTGGCCGGTCTGCCGCTCGATGTGACGGTGACGGCCCACACCGATGCCAGGCTGCTGCGGATCAATCGGGCCGGGCTGTTCGGCGTGCTGGCCGATCACACCGACCTGCTTCAGGGCATCTTCTCGCTGCTGCTCCAGCGGACCCGGCATGGGGATGCACGGTCCCGGCGGACCAGGCTTCCGCTTCCGCGGTCTCGATCTCACGGACGATCAGTGTGAACAGCTGAAGAAGATCGCCGAGTCGCACCAGGCGGAATTCAAAGCCGCCGGCGCGAAGGTGCGCGCCGCGCATAAAGGCATGCGGGCGCTGAGCCAAGGCGACACCATCGACGAGGCGGCCATTCGCGCCAGGAGCGCGGCGATTGCAGCCGCCAACGCCGAGGTGATGATCCTCAATGCCAAGGTCCGCAGCGAATCGATGCAGGTCCTGACGTCGGAGCAGCTTGCGAAGCTGAAGGAGCGCCAGGAAGCCGGCCCGCGCGGCAAGCGCCGGCCGCAACAGCAATAGCGCCCCTCTATCGGGCTAGCCCGCTAGCCTGCTAGCCCGCTAGCCCGCTAGCCTGCTAGCCTGCTAGCCTGCTAGCCCGCCAGCCTACGCGCGGAGCAGCCGCAGTCCGTTCAGCGTCACCACCACCGTCGTGCCAGTATCCGCAAGCACCGCCAGCCACAGCGGCGCCGCACCGAACACCGCGAATACCAGGAAGGCGAACTTCGTCGCCAGCGCGATCGTCACGTTCTGGCGGATCACCCGCAGCGCGCGCTTGGCGTGCGTGACCAGGAACTCGATGTCCTCCTCGCGATCGCAGGTGAGGACCACTTCAACCCTGTCCAGCGGCTCCGGCGAAGTCCGGCACTGCACCGCCACGCCTGTCTCCCGCATCGCCTGCATGGTCGGCGCCTTCGCCGTCGCGATCCGTTCGAGCGGGCCGCCGCCCTTGCACAAAACCCCGCGCCGTGCCGCCGACGTGAGCGCGGCGACGACGGTGACCGGGGTGGAAATCACCAGGGCACAGGGACATGCGAGCACCAGGAAGATCAGGCCGCGATAGAACCACACGCCCCACTGGCCATCGATGACCGGTGGGATCAGCACCACCGCGAACGCCGCGAGGGTCACCACCGGCGTGTAGATTGCGGCGAACCGCTCGACCCATCGCTCGACCGGTGCGGACTCGTGACCACGGTCGTCGCTCCAGCCGGGTTCGTGACCCACCAGCGCGGCCACCGCATGCCGCGCGCGATCGATGCTCCACGCTTCCAGCAAATGCGCGATCGCGAACAGAAACGCCACGGCCGCCGCCTCCGCCCACTGTCCGACCGCGGCGGCGCCGATTGCCGACAGACACACCAGCACGTGCATGTCGAGGCGGCCGAAGCGCAGCGACGTGATGGCACGCGGAAGCATCGGCCACAGGCCGGTTGCCGCCGACACACCATAGGCCACGGCCGCATAGGGATAATGCGAATGCCCGCCATGCTCGTTGTGGAAGCCGAACACCGCCTCAACCCAGCTGTCGGCGTGGAAGCCGTCGACCAGCCAGCCGGCCATCAGCACCGCGCCGCTGGCCGCCGCCCACCACTGCGCCGTGTCGTGATGATGATGGTGCGCGGGATGGTCGTCGCCGACCACGTCGCCGGCTTCGTGCGCATGCGCTGCAAGGCCGGTGGCGGCAACCGCAGCGGTGAGCGCCGCCGCGGAGGTCAGATCGGGATTGAAGGTGACGTCGACGCGGCGCCCAACCAGATCGAAGTTGAGCGCTTCAATGCCCGGCCTGGCCAGCGCGCGCCGGATCAGCGCCGCTTCGTCGGCGCAATCCATGCCCGCGACGTGGAGCCGAAGCTCAGAGCTCCTGGACTGCGGCAAGGACTTCCTCGGCGTGGCCATCCACCTTCACGCCGTCCCAGCGCTTCACGACCTTGCCGTCACCGCCGATCAGATACGTCGTGCGCGCCACGCCCATGTACTTCTTGCCGTACATCGACTTTTCCTGCCACACGCCGTACTGCTCCATCATCGAGTGATCGTCGTCGGCGAGCAGCGCGAACGTGAGGCCGTACTTGGCGGCGAACTTCGCCTTGCTGGCGGAGTCGAGCACGCTGACGCCAACGACCGCGGCCTTGCTCTTCTTGAACTTCGGCAGGTTGTCCTGGAATGCGCACGACTCCTTGGTGCAGCCGGGCGTGTCGTCCTTGGGATAGAAGTAGAGGACCACCGGCCGGCCGGCGTAGTCCGCGAGCGAGTGCAGCTTCCCTGCCTGATCGGGCAGCGAGAACGATGGGGCTTTCTTTCCGGGATCAATCATGGCTGTTGAGAGGTGGTGGTTGACGGTTTGTGGAACGCCACGGCGGCGTGCGATCGCCTCGGCTCGGCGCCGCCCTGCACCGTGCGATTGGCCACATCCACCGTGATTGCCGCGGCGTAGCCGTAGCGGACTTCGCCCTTGCGGCCGATTTTCTGGAACTTGTGGCCGCGGTCGATCAGCTGCTGCAACAGCAAGCGCGGGAAGCGATCCTCGATCTCAATGCGTTCGCCGTTGTCGAGCGGATCGGCGGGATCGCGGCCGGGCAGGAATCGCGCCGCTTCAATGGCGGCCTGCGCCTCCATCTTGCCGTCGATGACGCCGGTGATGATGTTGTAGACCGACACCGGGATCCACGCGTTGCCGGCGCAGCCCACCGCCAGACGCGGCACCTCTTCACCCGAGGCCTTCTTCTCGAAGACCAGCGTGGGCACCGCGGCCGTGGTCGATCGCATCAGCGGCACGAGGCTGCCATAGGCGCCCGCCTGCAGCCGGCTCGATCGCAGGTGGTTGTTGTACAGGAAGCCCAGGCCCCTGGACACATAGAAGGTGCCGCCCCAGGTGCTGAGTGTCTGCGTGACGGCGATCATGTTGCCCTCGGCGTCCGCCACCGCAAACGACGTGGTGCCGGTGCTGATGCGAGGCGTCGGCGCCGTCGGGGTCGGCGTCTCATCCGGCGGCGTGCGCTCGTAGCGCATCGCCTTCTTCGGATCGATCTTCGCAAACAGCGCCTTGGCGTGCGCGACGGTCAGGTGCTGCTCGTAGTCCACCGGCCACCGCTCGGGATCGGCCACGCGGCGCAGCGGGTCGCGCACCTTCCAGGCTTCCATCAGGTAGTGGAAATAGTCGGCATCGTTGGTCGCGCGCGCACCCGCCCTGGGCTGGTAGTGGTCGAGCACGTGCAGCGACTCGAACAACTGGATCCCGGTGGAGAGCGGCGGACCGCCCGCATACAAGGTGTGACCGCGATACTGCCCGGCAATCGGCGTCCGCTCCATGGCGCGGTACTGCGCCATGTCGGCATAGGTGATGATGCCGCCGTTGTCGGCCATGTCGGCGGCGATCTTCTTCGCGATGTCGCCCCTGTAGAACGCGTCGGCGCCACCCTGCTGAATCGAGCGGAGCGTGGTGGCGTAATCCTTGTTGAAGAACCGATCACCCGGGCGCGGCACCTTGCCGTCCGGCAGGTAGATTTTCGCGGCCTCGGGCCACTTCTCCAAAAAGCGGCGTCCCTCGGCAATGCTCGACGGCAGGCTCTCGTCGAGGATGAAGCCCTCGTCCGCCAGCGAGATCGCAGGTGCCACGAGGTCTTCCCACTTCACCTTGCCGCTGCCGTAGTGGCGATAGAGATGGTCGAGGCCCGCAACGACGCCGGGAATGTTGGCGGCGGCCGGACCGTCGGCCACCACCCGACCGTCCTGCATCAACCGCGGGTTGTCGGCGGTCGCCTTGATCGGCGTCATGTCCTTGTACTCGACGACAGTCGGGCGCTTCATGCCTTTCAGATACAGCACCGCCGCGCCATCGCCGCCAATGCCGGACGCTTCCGGCTCCACCACGCCCAGCGCGAACGACACCGCGATCATCGCGTCGACCACGTTGCCGCCCTTCTCGAGCGCCAGGCGGCCGGCCTCGGACGCCAGCGGATGGCCGGAGACCACCACCGCGCCGTTGGTCGTGACCACCGGCTTGATCAGCGGCTGCACCGCCACCATTTCATCGACGATGCCTTCGAACTCGCCGTCGGTTTTCGCGGCAGCGGCTCGGCTGCGGTACTGGTGGCGCGCGCCGGCCCACTGCTCGGACGAGGAACCCGACCCGTAGTACATCGACTTCAGCGTGTTCCACACGCGATCGAACATCGCGGTGTAGAGCGCCGGCGACGGTGCGATCTCGGCGGTGACGGCGCCACCCTCTTCGTGAACCGGCAGCGGCGCGGCCACCCTCCACAACTGGAAGGCGCTGTTCAGCGCGAACAGTGGCGGCGCATCCCCGTCGTCTCGGAGCGGGTTGCCGTTATAGACCGGTTGCGGGTCAGGC
This sequence comes from Acidimicrobiia bacterium, assembly GCA_016871275.1. Lineage (GTDB taxonomy): Bacteria > Acidobacteriota > Vicinamibacteria > Vicinamibacterales > UBA2999 > 12-FULL-67-14b. The sequence continues at coordinate 44,304 of VFZG01000024.1, forward strand.
AGGCCGGACACGAGCAGCGTCTTGCCGTCGGGCGACCAGACCGGCGCGCCGCCCTTGCGCGACACCAACTGCGGTTGCGCGGCGGGTTTGGAGCGCGGCAGCGGATCCTCGTTCGCATCGGGCCGTGGCGGTTCGGCAGTCGCCACCCACACCGATCCCATGCCTTCGCGCACCGCATAGAAGGCGATGCGGGTGTTATCCGGCGCCCACGACGGATACGATTCGTGGCCGCGTACGCGCGTCACACGGTTCGAGCGAAGCGGCCGGCCCTCGTTGCTGGCCGACTGCACCGACGCGGATACCGGCTTGGGAGGACGCGCGCCGAGTGGGATCGGCTTGGCGATCAGCGCCGGCGGCACCGGCATCCACCACAGATCCAGATCGTCGTCGGAGTCACGCTCCGAGATGAAGGCGACCTTCGTGCCATCGGGCGACACGCGCGGGAACGTCTCGCTGTCCGTCGTCTCGGTCAGCGGTATCGGCGCCTGCCACGCGGTCGAGCCCGCCACCGGCCGGGACATGTACAGGTCGTACTGCAGGCTGGGATCACCACTCCTGCCCGATGGCGGCGCACCACGATGTGCAAACACCAGCCGGCCGTCCGCGGTCCACGACGGCCATCGTTCATCGCCGACCATGGTCGTCACGGCCACGGGTTCGCCGGCGGCGACGCCGTTGTTGAGGCCGACGACCACAATGTCAAAGCCGGTCCCGCGGTCGAGCGCGTACGCGAGCCGCGTGCCGTCCGGCGCCCACGCCGGCTCCCGTTCAATGACGGTGTCGACGCGGTCCTGAAGGCTGGCTGGCCCACCGGAGCCTTGGCGAAGGTGGGCGGATGTGAGCGCGTGCTCGATGGGCCGTGCCTGCTTGCCGTCGGCCGTCATCGTCCAGATGCGATCGAGGTACGACACCGCGATGCGCTTGCCGTCCGGCGACCACGCCGGCTCCTGCACACCGGCGGCGTTCGGCTGGGCGTGGGTCACGGTCAGTCCGACCACGCTTGCGAGTGCCAGCAGGCTGGCGAGGTGTCGTGTCATCTGTTCACTTCGCTGTGAGGACGCGCAGCAGGTCCGCCTCGGTCATGCCGAAGTGTTCCCAGACCTTGACGTAGTGCTCCGACGGCGCCACGGACGGATCGACGATGCCGAAGTGATGGAGGTCGGCGTGCCCCCGCAGGCTCGATGCCACCAGGCCGGCGAATCCCCGCAACCCCGACGAGGGCGAGCCAATCAAGCCGTCCTCGATCGTGAGGACCCGTTGATAGGATGCGATCTCGGCGAAGCACGTTTCAGGCAGCGGCAGGCCGTTGACCACAATCGCATCGGTCGGCGTGCCGGCCTGGCTGGCCCGGTCGGCGGCGTTTACCGCGACGAAGGCGGGCGCGCCCAAGGCGAGAATCACGTTTCGGGCGCCGGCATGCTTGCGCGCGACGGTGGTCGGTGTCCACCCATCCGATGCCTGCCAGAGCGGCTCGTGCGAACCCTGTCTGGTCAGCACCGGCAGGTTGTCGCGCGGAATCGCGGCGATGTGTCCGCCGTAGTGCGCCGCGGCGTCGAGAATCGCAATGAAGCCGGCGCGCGCGTCGGCCGGCGCGTAGAAGCGATGCAGGTACGGCAGGTAGCCGAGCGCGAGGTTGACCCAGTCCAGGCTCCAGCCCGAGAAGTGATCGCGGCCGGTGCACGCGCCGACGTGCGCGAGATGCATCAGCACGTTCAGGCCTTCGTTGACGCCATTCAGGTTGCGCTGGTAGCGCCAGAATTCGAAGCCCTCGCGCGCAATGCCTTCCATGAACGCCGAGAAGGTGGCAAACGCGTTGAACTGCCGACCATCAACGAAGGCGAGGCCGTCGTTCACCAACGTCGCGGCCTGCTCCTGGATGCTCATCTCGATCCGGTGCGTCTTCGGCACGAGGGCCGCGGCCTTGCCCAACTTGGTGGACGGATTCAGGTCGCACGACACGAAGAAGCACTGCTCTGGAAACTTCCTCGCGATGGCAACGTAGGCGGCTTCGGTGCCGGCGCGGACGCTGGCCGTCTTGTCGGTGCCTGGCAGCGCGACGTCACGGATGTCGTTCGGCGTCACGACCAGGTTCGGCGTTCCGGCAGCAGGCCTGGCCTTCTGCTCGACCACGCGCGGCGCGGATCGGCGCAGCTGCTCCACCGCATCGTGCTCGGCGGACGACAGCGCCAGCATGGGATTGGCGAGGGTCCTGGCGCCATCGCGGCCCTTCATGCCGCCATCGTGGTGCGCTTCACCGCCGGGCAGTTCGTTGACGTAGAACAGGCACTCGAGCATCGCGTGGTCGTCGCGATAGCTCATGAGCGATCCCGGCACCGTGACGCGGGTGTCCAGGCTCACGTTGTGCCTGGCGCAGAAGTGCGTGGCGCTATCGGAAATGCCGTGCTGCGCCGCGAAATCCGCGATCGTCACGGCGTTGCCGACGGGATAGATCAACGTCGGCGTGCCGGCTCGCGCCGCCGCGGCGGCGTGCGCGTAGGCGCGGAACAGATCCTGCCGGTTGTGCAGCGACTCGATTTCGAGAATCTCGACGCCGAGGCTGGCGATGATGGGCCGAGGATCGCGGTCCATGATGCGGGCGGTCGTGCCCGAGAGCTGGATGTGATTGCGATGCATCACGAACACCACCGGCGCTTTCTGGATGCTCGCAGTAATGAAGCCGTTCATCGCCTGGCCCGACACCCAGCCGGCATCGCCGGTGTGGCACACCACCAACGCGTCCTGGCCGTGTTTCGATCGCAGGCCGATCGACCAGCCGGTCGCCACCGGCACCATCACGCCGAGGCGGCCTGACCCGAGCGGCGTGCCGCCGGGCACCCACAGCACGTGGCCGGCCATGTCGAGGCTTCGCCGGAAGTGATCGATGACGCGCTCGCGCGGCAGGAAGCCCAGCGCCGCCAGCGCGCTGTAATACCCGATGCTGGTGTGGCCGTGCTCGATTGCGAACTGCCGGCCCTGGTAATCGGTGACGCCGAGCGTCATCAGCAGCGGGCCGATCAGTTCGAGGCCGCCGCCGAGATGATCGATGTCGCCGTCTTTCGCCAGCGACACCAGCGACTCGATGGCGATGCGCGCTGCGGTTTTTTCGAGGCCCGCCAGCGCGGCGTCGGCGGCGGCGGTCAGGTCCGGCTTCGACAGGTCGACCGTGAACGGCAGCACCGTGGAGGTGAGGGCTGCGCCAAGCGTCGGCGACTGCCGCAGGAGCTCGGCGTTGCGGGCGCCCTGCGCGCGCGACAGGCCGGACAACGACTCCGAAACGGCAACGTGTAGATCACTCAAAGTGCATCCCCCAAAGGCTCATGCGCGAGAACAGCGATGACTGTTGAATACCGGACCGCGGTAGTGAATGGCCCGCAAAGTTTATCAGTAAAATGGCGAGATGTTCCTGCTGCGCTACCTCTACGTCGTGGCGCTGGTGTTGTGGGTCGGCGGTTTGCTGGTCGCCGGCGCGCTGGTGGCACCATCGGTGTTCGGCGTGCTGCAGGCCTGGCACGACACGCAGGGCCGCGTGCTTGCCGGACAGGTGTTCGGCGACGTCCTGCTCCGCCTGACGTGGCTGTCGTACGCCATGGCCGCCGTGATGTTCGTCACGCTGACGCTCCACCGGCTGCTCGGCGCGCGACCGGTCAGGTACAGCGTGCGCGTCGGCATCATCGGCGTGATGCTGCTGATGATGCTGGCCACCGGCTTCTGGGTCATCCCGCAGGTCAACGCCATCCAGGCGCAAGTCGTCGGGCCGGTCTCCGAGCTGGCGGCATCGAATCCACTGCGCGTCACGTTCGATCGCCTGCACGGCCTGTCGAACATCTTCTTCGCCATCACCGTCATCGGCGGACTGGCGCTCTGTTTCTGGGAAGCCCGGGAGTGAGCGAGGTCGGCACAGGCCTCACCCCGGCGTGCTTGGCGGATGCGATCTGGGGCGAGTAAGATAACGAGGCTGCGCCTCGCGATGGCGGTGTGTTGCCGTGCCGCGCGCCGCGCGGTGATCAGGTGTAGATGCGCCCCGACACTATTGCTGAAGCGGTCCTGGCCCGGGAAGATGTCGCCCGGTTTCTCGAAGGCAGTCATGGCCTGACGGGCGATGCCGCGCGCACCCGCGTGATGCAGTATCTCGATGAGCTGCAGACCACGCAGCGCTACGAGCTGTATCGGGCGCTGGAGTATCCGCTGCTGCCAATCCTTCGCAAGATTGAACGCCACGGCGAGAACCAGCAGCTCGCAGTCGACGCCGTCAAGCGGGGGCGTGTCGTCTACGCGTCGAACCACCGCAGCCACATCGACTATCTCGTCGAGCCGCTGGTGCTGGACGATGCGGGGATCCGGCCGCCGATCATTGCCGCCGGCATCAACCTGTTCGGCGGACCGCTCGGCCTGATTCACAAGCACGTCACCGGCGCCTTGCCGATTCGCCGCAACACCAAGGACCCGGCCTACCTGATTACGCTCAAGGCCTACGTCAGCGAGCTGCTGCACAAGCACGACTTGTTCTTCTACCCGGAAGGCGGCCGCAGCTACAGCGGCGAGCTGAAGCCGGCGAAGACCGGGTTGCTCAACGCGGCGCTGGATGCCCAGTTGCCTGGGCTCACGCTGGTCCCGGTGTCGGTGGCCTACGACCTGGTGCTCGAAGATCACGTGATCGCCAAACAGCGGGTCAAGCGCAGCCAGAAGGCGTTCAGCCGCGAAATCGCGGAGCTGGTGCGGTATGCGATTGGCTATCGCAGCCGGGCATTCGTGACGTTCGGCAAGCCGATCCCGCTGGATGGCATCGATCCTGAAAACAAGAAAGGCGTGATGGACCTCACCCGCCACATCCGTAACGAGATCGGCAAGCAGTACAAAGTGCTGCCGACGGCGGTCCTGGCCGCGGCCATGAAGCCGTCCGTCACGCGCGCGGACCTCAAGGCACGCATCGAAGACGTGCTCGAGACGCTACGGTCGGTCAACGCCAACCTGGCGGTGACATCGGCGGACGCGGTGCTGAACGAGGCCACCGAACCGCTGGTGACGCGCAACATCATCGTCGTCGAGCAGGACCGCTATCGCGTGCGCGAGCGCAACGTGCTCCGCTATTACGCCCGGTCGCTCAACCATTTGCTTTCGCCTCCGAGTCACACGCACTGATGTCAGACGCAACGTCCAAGGCCTTTTTTCATACCCTCGCGCAAATCGCCACACTGTAACTTCTGGCCTCGAAGCAGGGCATGGCAGCCGAGGACATTCAGCGGCTGAACACGATGGGCGTGCGCGTCCGGCTGGTGAAGGGCGCCTGCCAGGAACCGAAGGCGGTGGCCTACCCGCAGAAGTCGGAGGTCGATGGCGCGTTCGTCGAGCTGATGCAGACGCTGCTGGACGAAGGCACCTATCCGGCCTTCGCGACGCACGATCCGAGGATGATCGACGCCACCACGGCCTACGCGACGCGCCAGGGCTATGTGAGCGATCGCTTCGAGTTCCAGATGCTCTACGGCATCCGCCGCGACCTGCAGATGCCGCTGGTCAAGGACGGCTACCGCGTGCGGGTCTACGTGCCGTTCGGCAGGCAGTGGTATCCGTATTTCATGCGGCGTCTCTGCGAACGTCCCGCCAATGTCATTTTCGTGCTCAAGGGCATCTTCAGCGACACCAGTCGCGGGTAAGCGCGACCA
>VFZG01000025.1 GCA_016871275.1 Acidimicrobiia bacterium
CGGACGATAGGCCGTATTAGCGGCCTCCGCCAGGATGCCGGTCGCCGGCGGGTATACCGATAAGTCCCGCCCCCCGCCTCCACGACGAACCAATGGTTCTGCGCGGAGAGCCAGTCCCTCACGAATGGGTCAAGAGCGCGCGTTCCGTGTCTAAGGATCGAGAATGGGATCAGGGCGTTGCAGTGAGAGTACCGTTTAGGAGTTTGCTGACAAACCTACCATGACGGGGATCGACACGACGCGGCGATCGCACTACCATGGCGGCATGCGAGGAGACGATCGTCAGCCAGCGGCCCTGTTCAGTTACGTGTCGACGGAATCGCGTGTCCCGGCGGATCGCCCCCGCGGGCCTCGCGCCATCGAGCAACCAGGTGTTGTTCCCTGGGCCGGTCAGGGTGCCCGGATTGCGCGCTGGAATACTCGTCAGAAGAACCATCGCACGCGCGCAAAAGCAAAGTCACGATCACGAAATCGCGAGAGGGTGTCTGTGCCGTCAGCCTCCCCGAAGAATGCGCCCCCGGAGACCTCCAGCGCCACGTTGTCGCGCACGGTCCAGGCGGCAACGCCCCGGACAAATCCGGAAGCGTCCACCGGGTTGCTGACGCCAAACACCCGCACCATGTAGCGATCTCGCGCAAACCGGCGCTCAATCGAACCAATTAGGCTGAGATCGTGATTCACGACCGTTGGCCCGTCCATCGACCAGTCGCGATGCCACACCACCGATGTAAACACGCGATAGTCACCTGCTGATCGATCGACGCCCACCCCGGCATCGATTGCCGCACGATCCGGAAAGTACGCCGTCTCGGCGCGAATCGCCCACGGCCCCACAATCGCTTCGGCATCTGCCGCCACCATGGTGAAGCGCGCATACCGCTCAACGAGTGTGCCCACCACGAGGGGAATCGGCTGCGCCAGGATCGTCGGGTCGATGAACACCGATGGTTCCAGCGATACAGTGCCAAACGACTCGCAGCCTCGATAGGCCGACACGCTCGCGTCCACACGTCCAAGCGTTGTGGACAAACGCCCGCCGCCCTGCAGGCTGCTCCACGTCGCCTTAGGCTCCCGCCGGTCAAGGTTGTCAACCAGCCCCGCCGGCAGCACCAGGTCCCGCAGCAGGTTGAAGGGCGACGTAGCCTCGTCGAGTTCATCAAACCGTCCGCGCCTGCCAGGGAGACTGACGATGGCTTCGAGGGAAGTATCGTCGGTGAAGAACAGCCGGGTGCGTGCGAAGGCCACGGGCAAGCGCGCCTCCGCCCGCCCCTCGAGGAAATAACGCGCTGACTCGACGGGATTCAGAACGTCGGACGGCATGATCTCGTCGAGCCGCCCCCAGACAAGACGGCCGTATCCCACGCGCACATCCACCTGGGAGCCACGGACCTCCACCCACGCATCTCGTGCGCGCGCGATCGCATCGTTCACGCGTCCGCTGCGGTCGGCCACAAGCCCATCCACCGAGCCATCAAACTTGAGCCGGAGCCACGACGTGGGATCTGCGGTCACTTCCAGCCTGGCCCGGCTGCGAAGTTCCTGTGTGCCTCCCCCCTCGGGCTGATTCGGCATCGTCATGCCGAGCACACTGACTTCGCCGCCCACATCGATTTTCTGTGCGTGGGCAAGAGTGGGGATGAGGACCAAAAGGAGCGCAAGGGTCCTCATTAGGCCACCTCCGCAGTGTGATCCGCGCGGCGTACCGCGTCGGCTCCGAACAGCTTCGGGAAGGTCTTGATCGTGGCGGGCAACGCAAAGACCTCCGCTAGAAATGCGACTACCATCGTAAGCGCCAGCAAGCCGCCGAACCAGGCGCTTGGCTGGTACTCGGACAACATCAACACGCCGAACGCGCTGCAGTTGACGATGGCCGTGGTCAGCGCGGCGCGGCCTTCATGAATCGTCGCCGTCTCAATCGCTTCGTCGGTGGTGGCGCCCAGATGGGTTTCTCTCCGGTACCGGTTGAGGAAGTGGATCGTATCGTCATCCACGACGCCCAGGGCCACACTGGCCACCATGACTGTGGCCACATTCAGGGAGATGTCGAGCCACCCCATCACACCAAACACCATCAGGACAGGGAACAGGTTGGGCGGAATCGACAGCAGCCCGAATCGCCACGACCGAAACACGATGAAGATGACGGTGAACACCATCAGGAACGCCATGGCGAAGCTCGAAATCTGCGATCGCACCAGATAGTGGTCGAGCGTGCTGAAGAGGCGCCCCGACCCGGTCACCGTGGCGACCACGCCGGAGTCCGCGAAGATGGATTGCGCCAGCCGGTCGGCCTCGTTGACCTGCACAAACACCAGATCCGAACTCATCGACGCCAGCTTCACCGTGATCTGGGCACGAGAGTAGTCGGACGCCACGATACGATCGAGCTCCGCCCGGCCTTCATCACCCAGACCAAACACCAGCAGTTCCTGGGCGATCTCCTGCGAGGACGCGGGGACGACATAGGTCTCCGGCCGGTCGTCATTCAGCTCACGGTGGACACGCTTGACGTAGTCCGCCAGCGACGTGACTTTCTTGACATAGGGCAGAGTCGAGAGCTCCGTCGCGAGTCGGTCCATCCTGGCCAGCACGTCCGGGCGTTGCATGACGTCGGGCCCCCCTTCCAGAAAAATCTGGAACGTATAGATCCCCGACAGTTTGGTGTCGATCACCTGCGCCGACGTGTAGAGTTCGTGCCGCTCGCTGAAGAAGTTGATGTGGTTGGTATCGACCTTGAGCCGGGTCGCGCCAGCCACTGACACGGCCACGACGACGGCGCCGATGGCCAGCACCGCTGTGGCGTGACGAGTCGAGAACATCGCCACGCGGCGCAGCGGACCGATGAACCAGGTCTCCTGGGGAATCTCCGTCGTCTCCGGCTTCACCCAGGCCAGCATCGTCGGCACCAGGATGATCGAGATCGCGAAGTCGACCATGACGCCCGTGGCGGCGCCAAGGCCAAATTCGCGCACAGCCACGACCTGGCTGGTCGCGAGTGACAACATGCCGAGGGCAGTCGTCAGGCTGGCGCTAAAGATCGGCGCAAGGAGATGACTGACCGTCGCGATGAATGAGTCCTCGTGTGACTGCGTCCGCCGGTGGTGGCCGTAGTGCTGGAGAATGTGGACGTCGTCGGCCACCGCCAACACGACCACAAGCGGCACGATCATGCTGCTCAGGACGTTGAAGCTCATCCCGAAGAGGTCGTAGAGGCCGAGCGTCCAGAACAGGCTGACGAGGATGGCGCCGAACGTCAGCCACGTCTTGCGCCAGGACCGGAACATCAGGAACAGCGCACCGAGCGTCAGCACGAAGATCGGCGGCGTGAATTTCAGCTGGTTATCGAGGGTGACCCGGTTGTACCACTCGGTGATTTCGAGGCTGCCGTTGTAATGGGCCTTGAATCCGTCCGGCAGGCCGGCAGACACCAGTTGGCGGATCCGTGCCAGCACGTCGGCGCGCACGTCATCGATCCGTGACTCGTCGAAAAATACGACGACGGCCGTGACGGTGCCGTCTTTGGAAATGAGATCGCCGCGGAAGAGTTCGTCCTCGATCGCCCTGGCGCCGATGGCCTCCGGCGTGGATGTGTCGAGGTCGTTAAGGAGGCGCCGCACGCTGAGACCGCCGTCTCCATCCGGTGTCGACGCCAGGGCGTCCACGATCGTGGCAGTGGCGAGGCTGCTGACCCGCTGCACGGCTTCGACACGTTTGATGTCTTCGCTGAGTCGTGTCAGGAAGTCGAAGGACTCCGCGCTGAACAACCGGTCGCGCGACGGGGCCTCAATCGCGAGGATCAGGGTGCGGGTGCCGCCAAACTCGGTCTGGAAGCGTTCGTAGTCCTGGTAGACCGAGTCCTCGCGCGAGAACCACGCGGTCAAGTCGTTGTCGATGTTCTGGATCTGCGCGCGTGGCGCGAGCAGGACTGCTCCGATGACGACAAAGCCCGACAGCCACCGCCGCCAGCGGTAGATGAAGCGCGCGACGCGGAGGCTCACCGGGCGCCTTGCTCCAGCGCCCGACGGCTGAAGTCCGCGGCGGTCAAGCCGACGTTGTACTCGACTTTCTCCACCACGAGTTCCGTGCGGGTTCTCTGGAGCGTGTCCACCATCACCATCTCGAGCACAGTCCAGATGCCGTTGACCCGCTCGAGTCTTTTCACGTCGAACACTTTCTGCAGTTCATCGCGCCGGTTGTGGACCTCGCCGCGTACGACCACAAAGTTGTCCTGCCGGACGAGCGAGACGACGCGCGGAAACTTCGCTTTGGGATCACGGGTGCGCGACTCAAGGCGGAACACCGGATGCACCGTGCCGTCAGGAGCCGTCCAGCGACTGGTGTCATCGATCAGCCGGTAGGTATAGTCTTCGAACTCGCGGCCGCCGATGTCCTCGTAGGTGAAGTCGCTGCCCATGAAGCTGTCCTGGGTCTCGCTGCCGGCGATACGGCGTACACGGCCAAGCGACGGCAGATACAGGAAGCGTTCATTCTCACCCTCTGGATTTTCCCAGACGAGAAAGCCGGTGCCATTGATGTCGTTAGGGTAGGTGAAGCGTGTCAGCGACCGATCGCCGGGCACGGCGCGACCCGCGCCACCCTTCATCCCGAGCGTCGACAGCGCGCGCTCACGCACGCGGCCCTGCCGATCGAACAGGCGCATGCGCATGGTGGAACGGCTGTCGCGACCGGTGTCGCGGTCCTGCACCTGGCGCGCGATTTGGGTTCCGCGTTCCTCTGCAGAACGTGACTGGGGGAATGTGGTCGCCTCAAGAAAACGCTCGTTCCCGGCCCAGGTATGAAGGAAGGGCGTTATGAGGAAGAGAGATAAAAGGCGAGACATCGTTCTTCCGTTGACAAACAGCTTCCGGGGAAAGGAAGCCGTGCGGGTCACTGACAAATAGCGTTGGCCGGGTGCGCCTATCCGCATTGTGTGAAATGTTTCACAAAGAGTCAAGGCCATAATGCACCAAGAGTTTCGCTCTTGGTTCGCCTATCAGCGTGGATACTGCTTCCTGACGTGCTTTACGAACTGACTGATGAGCTTCTTCAGGGTCGGCAGATGCAGATCGGACAGGCGCTTCACATACAGGCACGACTTGCCGGTCGAATGGGGACCGAGTTTCGCCATCAACTCGGGATACCCGTCGAATCCCGCCATAATGTTCAGGGTCAGATTCTGTTTCCGGGGGGACGTCGACGCTACGCAAGAACCGAATCGGTCATCGGACTCTTCAAGACGGCGGTGATTCAGCGACTGGGACCGTGGCGGAATCTCGACACCGTGGCATTCCAGACCCTGGCGTCAGGTCGATTGGTTCAACACGCGCCGGCTGCTCGGGTACGTGCCGCCGGCGGAGCATGAAGCCAAGTACTATGAGCGGGCCGCAGCGGCCTGACTCAATTCACCCGCCCTCCGAGATTCCCGGTACGATTCAGTAACACATTCAGCCAGACTCGATACGAACGCGCGGGAGGTTATGGTTCCGTGTACCGGGTCCGCTGCTTGAATAGTTCAAGACGTTTGCGCATCGACGTGACCTCGAGAGTCTGCGCATCGCGACCGGCCAGGTCGAGAGCCGCGTCCTCAGTAAGAACCGCACCTTCGAACTCGCCCGATGCCGCAAGGGCCGTCGCCAGGATGTCCAGGAATCCCGCGTTCTTGCCGCCCGTAGCCTGGACGATCCTTTCTGCAAGGCGTACTGCCTCCAGGTGCTCGTCGCCACTTGCCTGGTTGTCGACAGCAAGCATCCAGGCAAGGGCAGCGGCGGCCTCAAGTGACCTGGGCGTGACCGATACGGCACGGCGCAGGTGGTCGATTGCGCCACGCGTCTCACCCTGCGACTTCAGGACCAGAGCCAGGCGGTAGAGTGCCAGGGCATGACTGGGATCGGCCCGCAAGGCCGCTTCCAGGTAGAGACGGGCCTCAGGTGTGCGGCCAGTCTCGAGAAGCGCAGAAGCTACGTTGAACCGCGCCGCCGCAGAGTCGGGCTGCAGACGGAGCGAGGTCTGGAACACGGTTGCTGCGCCTTCGTAGTCACCGGTCTCGGCGAGGAGCACCGCCAGATCGTCCAGCAGCGCCACATTGGTCCCGTCGCGCCGAAGCATCATCCTGCGACCGCTGATTTCTTCGGGAAGTGTCGTCGCGTACACGCTCTTGAGTAAGGATCCGCGGTCCGCAGTATTTCTCGGCAGCACCTGCAGCCACAACTCCGCCATTTCGTCCGAGGTCTGTTGTCCATACGTCACAGGGCGGGGTGGATTGGATGGATTGCGAAAGTTGGACGCCGAGTTGTTGTACGTGTAGCGCATCTCGATCAACGTGCCGGCTGGGAGGAGGAGAGGAGAGGCGAAGTAGTAGACCTCCTGCCAGTTAAAATCCCACTCCTTGATCGAGATCAGTGTTGCCCGTGTTCCGTCGGGCAGTGATGCTGACGCGCTGATTTCGTGGGCCAAATAGTGAGCGTGCGGCAGAACTGAGTAGGCATACACATCAACAGGCACGGTGTACGAACGAGTCACCACATGGGCTGAAGCTCCCGCCGGGATATCGAGGTCTTGGGCTGTCAGCCGCACCATGACTGGGGATTGGTCCGGCGGCCCATCCGCAAAGTAGAGACCGATACTCGCTTGCACCGTCTCTTCTTTGCCGCTCGGGCGCAGATGCAGCATCATGAGCAGGTCGCTGGCGTCTGGCAGGGGCCACGCCGTGCCAGGGATCGCCATGCCAGGGCCGTGTCCAGGTGCCCAGTCAAGGAAGAATCCGTCTGGCGCTCGCGCCGAAGGGGCAATCAACCCCTCGTATCCTGGCGTGGGATCCTGCTGGTCGAAGCGCCGTGAAGAGCGCGTCGGATCGATCTGAACTGTGGCATGGTGAACGACCGTTGCGTTCCCAGGCCGGAACTCCCACGCCCTCACGTACCGCATGACCCCTGTTTCGACTGGGATGACGAAGTTGCGAAACATGTCCGGCTGTTCCGCGCGGAGCCTGTACGGCGGAATGCTCAGAATCAGATCCGGCTCGCCCAATTCCCAACTGCTCTGCCGAATGGGCGCCTCCGGCAGTCGCCGGGCGTCCCCGCGCAGAAATCCCTGGTCCGCCCACGCTTTGAACAAGCCGACCTCGTGATCGGACAAACGCCGCTGGCCTCTGAAATGACCGTGGGCCGGATCGGGTTTCCAGGGAGGCATGAATCGCGACGCGGTGACTGCGGCTATCGTACGCCCATGCCTTCGGGCATCTTCATAAGTCAAAAGACTGAAGGGGCCTGAGCCGCCGGGCTGGTGACAACTGGCACATGCGCGGAACAGGAGCGGAGCGATGTCCTCTGCGAAACGGACGCTCTGCGCTTCAGCCGGGCCGAGAGTCAGCCCAAGTGCGCCAGCGAAGGCGGCGATGGTGAACGTACGGGTCTTGGCCGTTGAAGTCATGTCCAGATCATCTACCGGGTGAGTCTAGACCCTGTCGTGCCGTGAGGTGTAAGCTTGCCCCAAAAGGCGACCCACGGTAACGGTTCGCGCCGGGAAAGCCCGACCTGAGGAGCGACGCATGAACATACTGGCTCGTTTGTCAATAGTGGTCGTGCTCGCGGTCAATCTGTGGAGTGAAGGGAGCGCTTCAGCTCAGGGTCACACCGAGGTTGGTACGTGGATACTGGACGTCGCGCGATCGACGTTCCCCGCAGGGAACGGTCCGAAAAGCCGCACACTCACGATCAAAGGCTCCGCAACGGCCGTCGAGGTGTCGAACGTGACGGTGGCCGCCAATGGACAAAGTTCCAGCAGTTCGTACAGCGAGGTTTTTGACGGCAGGGAGTATCCGCAGGCCGGCAGTGCAAACGCTATCACGACCACTTCAAGGCGCATCGACAAGAACACCGTGGAGCGGATTACCAAGACAGCCGGAAAGGTGACTCGCACCAGGCTGCGAACGCTATCCGCCGATGGCCAGACCCTGACCGTGAACGAACAAGGCACCAGCGGAGAGGGCCAATCCTATACTCTCACGATGGTTCTCCGGCGCCAGTAATCGACGGACCGGTCGGCGTACCGTGTCGGCATAGACAGCGCCGACCACTCGCCGACGACGAAGTCCCATGCCTCTGATGTCATTGACAGCGGCCGCTGGCGAAAGGTACTCTTCCGCCCTGATGCGGTAGCCTTTAAGGGCTCTACCGACTATGCGGTTGGTAACCCTCACGTTTCCAAGACTGATGGGACGGCAATGATTGCACGATATTCGTTCGGTATGCTCGCCCTGCTGGTATTCGCTGGTCTGCCGAGCGCGGTCGCGCAGGAGCGAACGGCGACTCCCGCCGGACCCAAGGAACCGACATTCACCCGCGACGTTCTCCCGATCTTTCAGGCGTCATGCCAGGGCTGTCATCGGAGCAATACGTCCGCCCCGATGTCTCTGGTGACGTATGAAGACGCACGACCATGGGGGCGCGCCATCAAGCAAAAGGTCATGGCGCGAGAGATGCCGCCGTGGTTCAGTAACCGGTCGGTTGGCGAGTATGAGGATGACCCGTCTCTGACGGATGCCGAGATCGCGACCATCGCGAAGTGGGTCGACAATGGCGCGCCGCGGGGGAACCTTGCTGACGCACCGCCACCGGTGGCTTGGCCATCGGGTGGGTGGCGACTCGGCGAACCTGACCTGGTGCTCACGTCTCCGCCGGTGCAAGTGTCCGCTGTCTCCGGCGATGCATTTCCAGAGGTCGAGGTGCCGACAGGGCTGACGGAGGACCGCTATCTCCGCTCGATCGAAATCCTGCCGGAACATGATCCCGTCGTGCATCACTTGGTCATATTCAGCGTCGGCGGCGTCGGCGCCGCGCCAGCTCAGGCGGGCGACGACCCGAGATGCGCGGGCGGGGCAGGCTGCTCGAAGCTGGCGAACCTCGCCAAAGGGGGCTCTCCCGACACCTTCGCTGAAGGCACTTCACGGTTGTTGCTCAAGGGATCCAGCATCCGATTCCAATATCATCTGAACTCCAATGGCAAGAGCCATGTCGAGCACACCAAGGTCGGGTTCCGGTTCTATCCGAAGGGCTACGTGCCGAAGAATCTGATCGTGGCGAAAGCCATCTCGAGCGGAGTCGCCGCACTCGTCATTCCTCCAGGCGTCGCGGACTACAAGAGTGTCTTCTCGATGAAGGTCGAGCGCGAAATGACGCTGGTGGATTTCCAACCCCACATGCACTATCGCGGAAAACGCATGACGCTCGACGCCATACTGCCCTCGGGTCAGATACAGGCGCTAAGCGATATCGACAGGTTCACCCAGCATTGGCAGGTGAACTACGTGTACAAAGACCCGCCGACGCTTCCCGCGGGAACGGTCTTGCGCGTGACCTCGTACCACGACAACTCGGCGGCAAACAAGCTCAATCCTGACCCAACCGCCGTCGTGACCTGGGGCGAACGATCCGTGGACGAGATGGCCATCGCTCATATCGACTACTACGAGACGTCGCCGCAGACACCGAAGTCCAGAGACCGTCAATGAGGGTAAGGTCGGGTGGCATTGCGAGTCGTTGAACTGGTAGGGCCTGCTCTTCTGCGTCGGGTCGGCGGGTTCCTGTGCCTTGTAACAATATCGGTGGCGGTGTGCCCGGGCGGACCGGTGGTATTCGCGCAGACCGATAAGCCGGTCTACGCGCACTACGAAGGGTTCATGCGGCACAGCGATGGTGCACTACTCGTGTCGTTCGGTTACATCAACATGAACGATACCGATGTGGTCATTCCGGCTGGCGAGAAGAATCATTTCACACTGGCGCCCGCCAACCGGCAACAGCCGCTGACCTTTAAGAAGGGACAGCATCGCTCAGCCTGTGTGATGGTCCTGCCGAAGGACTTCACTGGAGTGCTTCGGTGGAGTCTGACCCATGGTAACCACGTTTCCGTCACCACCGAGCGAGCCCTCGAATCGTTCTACGCCCTGGCGGACCCAATCGCCCAGCGAGCCTCGGCCGGGGTCGATTGGCAGAATGCGCCCAGGGGCGTCTGCCTGACGCCATCGGAAAGAGGCCTTGCGAAGAACCCATAAGGTCTGACGGTAGGAAGCGTCAACGCTTTCTGGGACCATAGTGCGGTAGCACGCTGCCGTACTCCAAAGCCCCCAAGTCCGGCGCCCGGCCCGTAAACCCATCGGTCACCGTCGGCAGCACGACGCCGCGGTCCACGGCCGCCGACGCTGGTCGAAGGCGGACGTCGAGATCCCCAGGCCCGTAGAGTCGCTGCAGCGTCGTCTTGTCGCGCGCGTCGAGCGGCGGCACGCGGACGAACACGTCGAAATCGATGAGCACACTGTTGCGGTCCTGCCCGGTCGCCCGGCTGTACTCCTCGAGCGTCGCGAAGCGGCGCGCCTCGAGCGTCGTCGGACCGGACAGTCCGGCGAAGTCGGTGGCCACGCCCGTCGATGGCGACGTCCATTCGAAGGACGTTTCGGCTTTGGGATTCGGCCGGAAGCCGTTGTAGTCGGACGAGGTGTAGTTCGTGAAAGTGCGGACGCTGAAGATGGCCGGCGCGGCGTGCTGCCCGAGCATCAGGTTGTTGCGCCAGTGCACGTTTGACCCGGCCGCAACGGCCGTCTCCGACAGCACGGTGTTGTTGTAGAAGACGACCCCTGCCGACCCGGCCGTCAAGCGCGTCGACCCAGCCGGCAGGTTGTACGCGATGTTGCGAATCCAGTAGATGGGCCCGCCGAGCGCCGGCTGGTTGCAGAACGCGTGCGACGGGTGGTTCAGGAACAGGTTCCGCATGATGCGGATGTTGTGCATGCCGCCGTCGGCCTCGATCGGGTTGTCGTGCGAGTTGGTGATGTAGTTGTTGTAGAAGTCGATCGCGACCGGCCGGCGGTCCCAGTACTCGGGTGTCGGATAGCGCGGGCCGTCCCCGATGCCGGGCCCGCTCGGCATGGATCCGTCGGGATTCCCGTACGTCTCGATGTTGATGCCGTCGTGGAAGTGCGCGATGTGGTTATACGCGACGATGTGCCCAGGGCCGTACAGCTTCACGGCGACGTACGACGCCATCCGCGGCGGGAAGACCTGCCCGTTCACGCCGTGGAACGGCTCCCAGATCGCGCCGTCCCAGCCGATCAGGTGACCCGGGTCGTTGCGGCCGATGAACGTGTTGTCGGCGATGTAAAAGCCGCTCGATCCAGCGTAGTTCGTGAAGACGCCAGCGCCGACGTTCTGGAAGTGGCTGTGCTTCACCGTGAGCCCCGTGGCCCCCATCAGAAACTGCGTGCCCGCGAGGATGGCGATCTCGCTGTTGCGGAACGTGATCCCTTCGAAGTAGGTGTGGTCGGCCGCGCGGACGTCGAACAGTGCAAAGTTGCCGTTTCCGTCGAAGACGACCTCGCCGTCGCCGGCCGCCGTGATCGCAATCGGCCTCTCGGGCGTGCCGCTGGCCGTCAGGTAGTAGGTCCCCTCGAGCGGCACGGTCCGGTTCACATGTGGTTTGTTGGTGTATTCGTAGCGGTCGTACCTGTAGACGCCGGCGTGCACGAGGACGGTGTCGCCCGGGCGCACGCGCGGGCGGCCCGCCGTCGCCCAGTCGGTGCCAGCGCACCAGAAGTTATAGGCGCACATCAGCCCTTCAAACGCCGGCTCCTGCTTCGGCCCGGTGTGTCCGTGCGGGTAGACATGGAAGATACGACCGCCAGCCACCGGTGTGGGCTCGGCGCGCGTGCGGACGGAGACGACTCGTTCCGCTTGACCGCGGACGCCGTCCGGGTCCGTCATCCGCATGCGAATCTCGTACGCCGTATCGGGCTCGAGATCGATCACACTGCCGGCGAACATCGCGGGTAATACGACATCCACGCGTGACTCGGCGTAGATCCGCTCGCCGCCGATCCGCAGCAGCGGCAGTGCGGGCGACCAGTCGGCCACGCCCTGGCGGCGATACCCGACCTCCACTGACGCGTTGCGGTTGGTGTCGCCCTGGATGAACCACTCGAAACCCAGATTGATCAGCGTCGGCGGCTCGACGACGAGTTCCCCGGGAACGACAACCTCCGGTGGCGGTGCGTCCGCCGCGCTCGCTGGGACCTGCGCACCCAGAGGTGTCGGCACACCGGCGATCAGCACCGCACCGAGTCCGCAGAGACACGCCAGCCCCCACCACATTCGCCGGTGGTTCGTTCGTGCGATCCTCATCGCGCGCATTTCGCGGCCCACTCGTACTCCCGAACGTGGAGTCGAGCATGCGAAAGGGACGCCCAGTGCCGCCGACGAGTCATGTCAGGGGTTAGAAACGCATCTGCACACCGAAGCGAACAAGACGCCCGGACAGAATACGAAGTGGCATACCCACTCGTGGGTATGCGGTCGACTCGGCCAGCACTGGGTTGGCATTAAACGCGTTGAAGAGGCTGATCTCTGGCGTGACTCGTGCCTTGCCGACCGTGAGGACCTTACCAATGGTCACGTCGAGCTGGTTGACGCGATCGAGATAGTCGCTGCCGGGCTCATTGAGACGCAAGTTCAGCGACGACTGACCCAGGGTTGCCCCCGTGAGCGTCCGGAAACTGGCGGCCGTTACAAGATATGTCTGAATGACCTCGTCGCCAGGCAGGCTCTGAAACACGCCGCTCAGACGGAGGCCGTACGGTAATGGGTAACTCCCCGACATCTTGAACGTGACGAGGAACGGTATGCTGAAGTCGGCCTCATCACAAAACCGACCCTGGTTCGGATCAGTGACGTCGCAGGTGCTCGAGATCGTTCGGCCCGAGGACATGCCGCCGGACACAAACGCGCTGTTTGCCAGACGGGCGCTCATGGTGACGTCGAATCCATCGTACTGGACCCGATTGTTCGCCGAGGTCGTGTCCAGCTCGTTGAGCGTGGCCAAGGCGCTGGGCTGGATGTTGTAGGTTGTGATCATTGCTCCATTCCCGCGAGGGTCTGGAATACTGAACGGCGTATACACGCTGAGCGGCTTGGCGAGATCTGTGGTGAACGTGATATCGCGAAAGTCACGCCGGTAGTAGTTCACCGCAACGCCGAGACCGGGACGAAGTTCATGAGTGACGCCCAGGTTGTACAACAATTGATACGGCCGCTTGAGTTCGGGATCTGGATTCCTGTTGCGGCGAGCGCCGAATGTCCTCGGCAGTTGAGCAAAGTTGATTTCACAGCCAGCCGTCAGGTAGGTGCAGCCAAACTCGCCCTGTGCGAGATCGTCGCGATTCAGATCGGTCCACGCCAGGGTTGCGAAGGTCAGCACCATGGGGTTGTAGCGTTCCGGGAACGTTGACGCGTCCTGCTGCAGGTAGCGACCAACGGAGCCCTTGAGTCCGGTCCTGCCATCGCCGAAGACGTCGTACGCCGCTCCAAGTCGTGTGACCCAGTTCCTGAAGTTGGGAAGGTTGGGAATGGCATCAAAATGTCGCGCGGCGACGAAACGTCCTGCCGCAGCCGACGCTGCAGAAGATCGCGCCTTGAATTGCTCGAAACGCAATCCAGGATTGAACGTCAGCCGATTGAGTTTCCAGGAATCCTGCAGGTAGATGCCAAGGTCAGCTTCGAGATCGGAGCGTGAACTGATAGGCGTGTTGTAGGCCCGAATCTGAAGCGGCTGTCCATTGTTGTAGACCTGCACCATGTTGCCGTTTTGGGTGTGCTCATTCTTGATCCAGCCAAACTTGTACTGCAGGCCTACCTTGAAGCTGTGCGTTCCGGTCACGTACAGGGCTGAAGCCACGACATTCTTCGCGACTTTCGGTTGGTCGAATTCGGTGACCACATTGTTGTAGATCGTCAATCCTGACACGGCGATGTCGCTCTTTGAGACGTCGCCAAAGGGATCAGTCGCCGTCGGTTTCTTGCGGTCGGGCTGGCTCTTGATGTTGAACCCCATGAAGCCTCTGGAAAAACCGGCCTCCAGCAAGAGCTTGTTGGTCACCGTCGACGTCCACTTCAACTGCATGATGCCGGTAAACTGATCCTGAATGCCGCTGCCTGACAACGTCCTCGTGCCGGTCTCGCTCAAAAAATACTGACGATATCTGGGCAACGGGTCGAACATTCCCGTCAGCTTGTTGCTTTTGTTCAGCTGGAGCGTCAGTCGCGACGTGTGAGCTTTCAGGTCGGTGTGATCAAATGCGGGGCTGCCGTCTGGAAGGACCTGATTGGTCACGAAATTGCTCACGCCCCATCTGCGCGGCGAAAAAAAGAACCACAGCCGGTCGCGCCTCAGGGGCCCCCCGAAGCCGGCGCTGTAGTCATAGAGCCGCTTCAGGCTCGGCGCAACAGTGAGGCCCCTGGCGCGCAGATCGTCGTCATTGTTCTGGGACGCCAAGCCGTCGTTCGTGTACACCGCCACACCCGTACCGGAGAAGCGGTTGCCGCCTTGTTTGGGAATCATGTTGATCAGGACACCACCACTTTGAGACTCGGCGGACCCGGCGACGACTTGATACGACATTTCTTGATAGGCTTCCTGATTGTGACCTGCGCCTGCCACGGAACCGGTGGTTTGCAGGCTCGCGACGCTTATGCCATCCACTTGGAGCGCCATGTCACCTCCAAGCGAGCCATACGCCGCGACGGTCCCCTGCCACATCTGGCTCGACCCGCCAACGTCGAAGCGTCCGGCGCCGGAAGCGGCCAGCCCTGGAATGGTAGCGGCCAGAGTCTGGAAGCTTCGACCCGTCGGCAGGACCTCAACCTGTTCAGCCGTCAGCACACTGCGACTCGTCGTACTATGCACGTCGACGACTGGTGCGGCTCCCGATACGGTGATGCTTTCGTCGATCCCGCCGGTTCGCAGCTGAGCATTGACGGTCGCTGTGAAACCTGTTTCGAGCACGATTCGTTCGCGAATGAACGTCGTAAAACCTGGAAGGGTGAAGGTGAGCGAGTAGCTACCTGGTCGAAGGTCGATGATACGGTACCGTCCGTTACCATCCGAAACAACCGAACGCATTTGCTCGATCAGGGCTGGACTCGAAGCCTCGACGGTGACGCCGGGCAGGACACCACCCGTTTCGTCCGTCACGACACCGGCGATCGCACTCTGCGCGAAAGCGGCACGACTCACGACAAGCGCGACGAGAAGACCGAACGTTGTGACCAAGCACCGAGCGAACGCTGTCTTCATCGCGGAAGCTTCATTGAGCACCCTTATAGACTGTCAAGCCGGCCAAAGTCAACGACATCGAGACATCACGGTGGAGTTGCGCTTCAACCGCGTGCGCTCCCGATACGACTATAGTTCGGATCGAAAACAGCGTTCATGCCCGCTGCAGAATGCTGGTTCGGCGATACATTGGCACTCACAGTTTCCAAGCACTATTGGGGTCGATCAGCATGACAGGAAAGCCATCTCGAGAATCTGTTATTGATCGCCGGACATTGCTGGCCACCACCGCGACCGGAATGGCGGCAGCCTTGCTCAGTAGTTGGCCCTTACATCGATTGAGCGCGCAGCCGTCATTGCCTGTCCGGCAAGACGACTGGGACGCCGGGATCGTGCGTCATCTATTACCCACGGTAAACGCGACGTGCATGCTGTTGAAGCTGTCCCTGCAACGCCCGCTGGCACGGCCACCGCAGTTGCGCATCGAGGGTGGCGGCATTAACAGGCGGATCGAAGGACGGATGAACGATACGGCCGGAGCATTCTGGCAGTTTTATGCGGAAGACCTGATTCCTGCTATTCGCTATCGGTTGTCCCTGCGAGATTCAGGCGGGGCGTCCCTCTGTGAACCCTGGCCACTTTCTACTTTCCCGTCTCCCGACCAGCGACCCGAGCAGGCACGCGTGCTGTTTTACACTTGCGCAGGTGGTCCCCAGGGCAGCTACTCCGGCATTGGAAATCGCTCGGGGAATCTGCCCACGGAGATCCGCAATCGCCTGCTGCGCCGTGGCCTTGCCTTCGCGCCCGATGCGGTCGTCGCCAACGGCGATCATATCTACTGGGATCTGCATGCTTGGCAGGGCAAAAATGCCGGTGACCTCAGTAGCGCCGGCCGGCAGTCGAATTTCGATTATCAGGGACGCGTGTTCGGCGGCAGCAATGAAGCCGCGCTACGGCTGGCAGTCGATCCACAGATTATTCCAGTGTACGGTACCGACTTCCGATCGACTCCCGTGTTTTTCCTGCAGGATGATCACGACCACTGGGAAAACGATTCGCCGCTCTCTTACCCCGTGCCATGGTTCCAGCTGGAACTCGCGAGAGCGACCCAGCAGCTTTATTATCCGGAGTTTCTCGCAGAGCTGTCTCGTCCCGCAGGCTTGCCGTGGTCGAGGCGTAGCGAGAGAGGAGACTTGTCAGAGAGCTTCGGAACCTTGCGCTTTGGCCAACTCCTGGAGGTGCTGCTGTACGACGTCAGACGCACCCTCAACGTCGGCGATCTCAACGCCGTGTTCATCGACCTGGAAGTCGAGCGTTGGCTGGCTCAGCGTACTGCCTCGCGTGACACACGCCATCTGGTTCACGCGCCATCGAACCCTCCAGGCTGGACCGCCGGGAAATGGGGCGAGTGGTATCCCGATGTATTGGATGACAATGGCAAACTGACCACCCGCATCCCCAAGCCCCACTGGCGTCAGGGCTGGCTCGAGCAGCACGATCGTATCCTGCGATCACTCACAGACATGCGACACCGAACACCGCTGGTCATCAGCGGCGATCTCCATGCCATCGGCATCGGCGACATCCGTCGATCGGGCAGACTGGATTTGAGCGCCAATCCGGTGACGACGGTATTGAGTGGGCCGATCGGAACGTCAATTGAAGGCTTCCCATCGGTGGTGAGAGGAGTCCGACCACTGCCGTCGGAGCACCTCGATCTGCATGAACAGGTAATTCCACGAGAAGAACACGGATTCACTATCGTGGATTTTTTTGCGGACCGCACCGAGTTGCGGTTGTTCAAATGGGATGTGAACACCCAGCCACTCGGGGCCATCGATACGCTGGAACCGTTTCACACCGTGAAATTGCCAGCCCCTGCTTAATTCAATCTGTTGCTCGGACCGCAGTCGGTGGGCTCGTCCTGCTTGTTGCCGAGGACGTTGGAGGGGATTTCGGTGTCCACCGGGACGCGATGAATCTGCGCGTTCTTCAGGCGCCGCCGGGCAGGGCGGCCTGTCCGGCTAGCTTCAATCGAACCGCCAGCTTCTCGAAGTGGGCCCGGAGCTCAGACCTACGGTCGGTCATTGGCGCACTTTGCCATCCGCGCGATACAGATAGAGCGTACGCGAGCGTCCCTCGGCGTCGGTGAAGGAGTCGGTTTTCTCCGGCGCCCAGTCACCGAACGAGAAGTTATGCGCCACCAGCCGCGTGCCCGGTTTCATCTGCTTGGTCAGGATGGGCCGCAGCCGCAGATTCGACGCCGACAGCAGGTAGGTGGTCACCACCGTCGCCGTCGACACGTCGGTCTTCATGGCGTCCTGCAACCTGAATTCGACCAGCTGCGTGACGCCGGCGGCCTTGGCGTTGGCATTG
Organism: Acidimicrobiia bacterium; assembly: GCA_016871275.1. Taxonomy (GTDB): domain Bacteria; phylum Acidobacteriota; class Vicinamibacteria; order Vicinamibacterales; family UBA2999; genus 12-FULL-67-14b. Next base: position 17,473 of record VFZG01000025.1, read on the forward strand.
GCTTCGGCAATTCGGGCGGGGTCAATGTCCACCCCGAAAGCGCGGGCGCCGTACTTTTTCGCGGCGGTCACGGGAATCCGGCCATCGCCGCACCCCAGGTCAATCACGTAGTCGTTCTTGGTCACCCCGGCCAGTGCCAGCATTCGCTCGACTACATCCTGTGGAGTGGGGACGTAGGGAGCCAACTGGGGCGCATCGGCGCGTTTCAGTGGCTGGGCTGTCTGGAGGTCCGGAAGCCTGGATGCCTGGAGGCCTGAACAAATGGTCAAAGATGCAAAAAGTGACAAACCGGCGGCGAATCGAATCATGTCGGTCAGCATACAGAATCCGCTGTAACCGTGCGCGAAATCAGGGGTTACCACGCGCATTCCTGTTACGTCCTGAACTCGCCAAAAGTGGCGTTTTCAGGCCATTTCCGTTGAATTTCGGCCATTCGTCGGCTATACTGATGGAAGCTGATAGTGCAGTTCACTCCCGCCATCACCATCAGATCAGAGCGAGATCGAAACGAGGGGCACGTGGGATTCAAGATCGGTGACAAGGTCATATACCCGAACCATGGGCTCGGGGTCGTTGAGAAGGTCGAAGAGAAGACCATTCTCGGTACCACTTGCGGTTTTTTCCACCTCAGGATCCTGTCGAATGAGACGACCGTGCTGGTCCCGGTCGCCAACGTCGACAACGTCGGCCTCCGCCGTGCCATCACCGACGAAGAAGTCGAACGGCTGTTCCAGCTGCTCGGCGACGGCAAGATTGACAACCACCAGAACTGGAAGGGGCGCTTCAAGGACAATTCCGACAAGATGCGCACCGGCTCGATCTACGACATGGCCGATGTGCTCAAGAGCCTGACCTTCCTGGCCAAGTCCAAGAGCCTGTCGTTCCGTGAAAAGCGCATGCTGGATCGCGCCAAGTCGCTGATCATCTCCGAGATCTCCGAAGTGATGCAGACCACCCAGCAGGCCATCGAGCATCGCGTCAGCGAGTCGCTCGAGAAGTGCTTCATGACCAAGGCCCGCAACGCCCAGCGCGCTGTGGCCCGCGCCGCCACCAAGGCGGCCCCGGCCAAGGCCGCGGCCCGCACGGCGGCCCCGGTTGCCAAGCAGCGCCAGGCGCGAGCGTCCTAAGAAGTCAGAAGTTGGAAGAGAGAGGTGAGAAGAGACGACGCTTCTCACCTCTGACATTGTACTTTTCACTTCGTTCCATCTTCACCTACCTCCTCATTTCCCTTTACGTCCTGGTCGCCGGGCCGATTGCGCTGGCCATCGGGGTGCCCTTCAAGAACAAGACCGCGTTGTATGTGCCTGGACGGATCGGCGTCTGGCTGGCATTGACGTGCGCCGGCATCCGCCGTCGCGTGCGCGGACTCGAGCACGTGCCCCCGAATCGGGCCGTGGTGTTCTGCTCCAACCACGAGAGCAACGTTGATCCGCCGGTGCTGTTTCTCGCGCTGCACAGCCGACTCCACGTGCTGTTCAAGCAGGAGCTGACCAAGCTGCCGATCCTCGGCCGGGTGATGGTGGCGGGTGGGTTCGTGCCGGTTGAGCGCGACAAGCGCGAGGCGTCGATCGCGTCGATCGATCGGGCGGCCGGGTCGATTCGCGCCGGCAATTCATTCCTGATTTTTCCGGAAGGCACCCGCAGCCGCACCGCCGAGATGCTGCCGTTCAAGAAGGGCGGCTTCATCATGGCCATCAAGGCACAGGCGCCGATCGTGCCGGTGTATGTGTCGGGCGGCCGCGCCGCCATGCAGAAGGGCAGCTGGTTCGTGCGGCCGGTGCTGGTGGATGTCAGAGTTGGTAAGCCGGTGGAAACGGCCGGAATGTCAATCGACCAGCGTGACGAGCTGATCGACGTGGTTCGAACTCGCATCGAGGAATTGCGTAACAATCCACAATAGGCCTCCGGGCCACCAGGATGATTGAACTACTCGCCACGCTGGGACGGACCCTGGGCTTCTCGCTGGCCGCAGGCGTGAACCTGTATGCGACGGTGGCGATTCTCGGCCTCGCATCGCGCTATCAGTGGGTCCAGCTTCCCGAACAGTTCAGGGTTTTCGATAACCCGTGGATCATCGGCCTGGCCGGTGTGCTCTACGTGGTCGAATTCGTCGCCGACAAGGTGCCGTGGGTGGATTCGATCTGGGACTCGATCCACACGCTGATTCGTCCGATTGGCGGTGCACTGATCGCGGTGGCGTCGCTCGGCGATGCCAACCCCGTGGTCACGGGCCTGATCGCGCTGCTGGGCGGCGCCGTGGCCGCCAGCAGTCACGCGACCAAGGCGGGCACCCGCGTCGCCGCCAACACCAGCCCCGAGCCGTTCAGCAACTGGTTCCTCAGCCTGGCCGAAGACGCGTTCGTCATCGGCCTGAGCGTCATTACGCTCAAGTTCCCGCTCATTGCGCTCGGCATGAGCGTCGTGATCCTGGTGCTGATCGTCCTGACGATTCGCGCTGTGTGGCGCTGGCTGCGCCAGCGCCGGCGCCCGCTGGGATCAGCGGTATGATGCCCAGTGCCAACGCCTGCCACTAAACGTAACGCCATGCGCTATTGCGTGCTGGTGCTCGGTCTCACGTTCGTCCCTGGCCTTCTCTACAGCCAGGAGCAGCCGCTGCCACGGTTTCGGGCCGGTGCCAACCTGGTGCGCGCCGACGTGTATGTCTCGCAGGACGGCGCCGCCGTGACCGATCTCACGGCCGAAGACTTCGTCGTATTCGAGGACGACAAGCCGCAGCAGATCGAGAGCTTCGAGCGGATCGAGGCGAGCCGACCGAACCCGCAAACCGAGCGTGTCAATCCCACGAACGTCCGCGACATGCAGCAGCAGCTCACGGATGCGGTGCGCGTCTTCACGTTCTTCTTCGACACGTGGCGCGTCTCGCTGCCGGGTTCGTACCATGCGCAACAGCCGATCGTCGAGTCGCTCAACCGTGTGATCGGTCCGGGCGATCTCGTCGGCGTCATGACGCCGGAGATGTCGCCCTCGTCCGTCACCTACAGCAGCGGCACCTCGAGCATCGAGCGCCTGGTGACGGGCGCATGGGCCTGGGGCAAGCGCGACAGTGTCGACCGCTTGCAGAGCGACCAGGAGATGGCGCTGGTCAACTGTTACGGCGAGCAGGCGGCGTGGCCGTTCATCCTGCGCATGCGCGAAGAAGACACGCTGCAGTCCCTCGAGGCGCTGGTCGGCTACCTCGAGGCGTACCGGCCCGAGCGAAAGTTCGTGATGGTGTTCACCGAGGGGTGGGCGCTGTATCGACCCCAACCCGGGCTGTTGGAGTTGTTGCCGCGCGGCGCGCAACCGGATCCCCTGGGCACCGACCCGCGCACCGGTGGCCTGCGAAAGCAGGGCGCCATCGATCCGCAAACGGGTGACCAGTCCAACGAGGCGTGCAGCCGCGAGACCACCCGGCTGGCGTACTCCGATCACGAACACGATTTCCGCGAGCTGTTGCAACGCGCCAACCGCGCCAACGTCAGCTTCTACCCGATCGATGCGCGCGGGTTGATCGTCTTCGACACGCCGATTGAGTGGGGCGTGCCGCCGGCCGCGGATTTCGCGTCGATGGACCATCGCTTCGGCCATTTGCGCTCGATGGCGTCGGAAACCGATGGTGAGGCCATGCTGAATACGTCGGACGTCTCGCGCGCGATGGCGAAGGTCTTCGCCGACGTCGGTTCGTACTATCTGCTTGGTTACTACTCGACCAATCCGAAACTCGACGGGCGCTTCCGCCGTATTCGGGTCGAGGTCACGCGCGCGGGCGTCGACGTGCGGGCCCGTAGGGGCTATCTTGCGCCGACCGAAGCCGAAGCCAGGGCAGCGGGTGCCGCAATCGAGAGGGCCGGCGCCAAGCCGGGCCCGCCACCCACCGTCGCTCGCGCGCTGGACGCCATTGCGCCGGCCCGTGGAAATCTGCCGGTGCGCCTGCAGGCCGTCGGCGGCCGCAACACTATCCGCGCGATCGTCGAGCTCGACGTGGCCACCGCGAAGCAGCCCGAGTGGACAGCAGGCGGCACCGTGAAGCTGACCATCGAACCCGAGCGCACGACGATCTCGAAGGCCGCGCCTGCCCAGACGCTGACCCTGTCGCTCGATGCGGGGCAGCGCAGCATCGTGATTGACGGCGAACGGCCGCTGGCGGCGGGGCGCTACGCCGTCCGCGCGGAGCTCACGCCGCGCAACGGTCGTGTGCCGCTCCAGGTGACGACACTTGCCTCGGTGCCGGCTGATGCGTCCGAAGTCGGAACCGGCGGACTCGCCGCGCGAAGGGGACCGAGCACCGGGCTGGCGTACATCGCAACGGCTGATCCGCGATTCCGACGTACCGAGCGCCTGCGCCTCGAGGTGCCGCTCGCGGCCGATGGATTCACCGGCACCGGCAGGATCCTGACCCGCGAAGGACAAGCGCTGCCGCTCATCGTCACCTTCTCAGCGCGGATGGACGAGGCTACGAAGCGACAGTTCGGTGTCGCCGACGTCACGCTCGCGCCGCTGGCCACCGGCGATTACGTGGTGGAGTTGTCGCTGACGAAAGACGGACGGACGGAAGCCATTACCTATGGCTTCCGCCTTGTCCCCTAGGACCCACCGGTCCTGAACGTCAACGTGAAGGGCGCCATCGCGCCATCATCGGTGCCCCTCACGCCTTCCAGGATCTCCATCTTCACCAGTCGGAACGGTTCGAACGGAGCGGAGGGGCGAATCTCCAGCGCGCGATTCTCCCGGGTGTAGTTGGTCGTGAACGCGATCGGCGCGTCCTGCCTCGCGCTACCCGGCTGGTAGGTGAGTCGCACCCGGTCCTTCAGCGTCGCCACGTTCAGGTCACGCGACAACTGCATGCGAATGCGCTCCGCCAGCCGCACATCGGCCTCGCCCTCTGCGGGGGCCGTAAACAGGACCTCAACCGGCGGAGGGGGCGGCAGCTCGATCGCCGCTTCGGCGGTTTCTTCCGGCGTGGGCGCCAGCTCGATGCGGGTGCCGTCGAGCCACGTCAGACCCTTGGCCGAGCGAACCGTGCCTTGCACCTTCACCCAGCGTCCGGTGTCGATGCGCTTGCTCGGATCGAACGTGAAGTCGCGGCCCTTTGACGGCACGCCCATCACCCAGAGGGCGGCGTCTCCGGCGCGCAGCACGAACTGGTGGCGGTTCTGGGCGGGAGCCTCCGGCAGGTCGCCGAACAGGTTGCGGCCGCGATACTGACCGGTGATCGTAACGTTCTGCGCGTCGAAGCGGGCAGGTTCCATCGCCACTGCTCTCAGGGGAGGCGTGGTCGCGTCGGTCGCCGTGGGCGGCGGGGCCGTGCCGCCAAGCAGCAGAATCAGCTCTTCACCTGGTTTAGGCCATCGCTCCTGATAGGCCGAGCGGATCCGCTCGAGGAGACTGAAAGGGATGAGCCGCGGGTCGTCTTGCGACATCCGCCCGATGTCGAGGAGCTGGCCGCGAGCCTCCAGACGTCCTTCGCGCACTTCGCGCGCAATCAGGGTGATGGCACCTTCGTCGGTGCCGATTGTGGCGCGTTCGGGACTGCCTTTCACGTCGCCGATGACCAGCACCGTCTGCTGGTGATAGAAGCCGGAATAGGCCCGAATCGCCGTGATGGTCGTGGCGCGACGGGGCTGGGGCTGTGCCGCAGCCGTCATGCCGAGCAAGGCCACGCAAGCCAACCCGAGGAACGTCCGGGAGCGCATCTACGTTTCTTACACCTTCCGTTGTGCGAATCTCACGAGAATAGCGGCGAGCACGAAGAACATCCCCGCGCCCGCCCATTGTCCGAAGTCACCGTCACGAAGCAACGGCATGGCGCCGCCGACCCCCTGGAGCGTCGAGAGCACGGTATAGCCGCGTTGCTCCAACCCCACCAAGACGGCAAACAGGATGCCCGCCAGCGAACCGCCGGCGATCAAGCCTGAGCTGAACAGCGTGCCGGAGCTCAGGTCGGAATCGCTGCTTTCGCCGGTCTTGCGCTCGACGAACCAGCGCACCAGGCCGCCGAGGAAGATTGGTGCGGTGGTGGCGATTGGCAGGTAGGCGCCCACCGCGAACGACAGCGAGTGCACGCCGCACAGTTCGAGCGTCACCGCGATGAACACGCCCACGAGCACGAGACCCCAGGGCAGATCCTGCGACAGCAACCCCTTGATCAGCGTGGCCATCAGCGTCGCTTGCGGGGCGGCGACTTCGGCCGAGCCGATGCCGAACACCTGGTGCATGTACAGCACCGTCAAGCCGATCACGAACGCGGAGGCGACCGCGCCGATGGCGAGACCCATCTGCTGGTAGATCGGCGTGGCGCCGACCAGGTAACCGGTCTTCAGGTCCTGCGAGGTGTTGCCGGCGTTCGCGGCGCAGATGCAGACCAGGGCGCCCACGGAGATGGCCACCGGCGCATAGACGTCACCGGTCCAGCCGAGCGCCACGAAGATTACACAGGTGATGATCAGCGTCGCGATGGTCATGCCGGAGATCGGGTTCGACGATGAGCCGATCAGGCCGGTGATGCGTGACGACACCGTCGCGAAGAAGAAGCCGAAGACGACGATCAGGACGGCGGCCAGCACGTTGCCCTGCGTCGGGAGGCCCGGCATCACCGCCAGGAAAACGGCCAGCGCCAGCGAGCCGCCGAGCACAATCTTCATCGACAGGTCGCGCTCGGTGCGGATCGTGCCGCCGCCGGCACCCGAGCCGAATCCCTTGAACCCGTCGCGCGCCGACGCAATGATGGTCGGCAACGTGCGGCCCAGGGTGATCAGGCCTGCGGCCAGCACCGCGCCGGCGCCGATGTAGCGGATGTAGGCGCTCCAGATCTGTCCCGGACTCATTTCTGAAATCAGGAACGGCTGTCCAGTGGCCGGGTTGTTGACCATGCCCGGATGGATGGGAGGGAACGCGTTCAAAATCGCCGCGCCCAGCAATGACAGCAGCGGCAGCAAGACCAGCCACGACAGCACACCGCCGGCGACCATCGTCCCGGCAATGCGCGGGCCGATCACGTAGCCGACGCCCATGTACTCCGGCGAGAGATCGACGTTGACGGTCGCGTTGGGAAACTGGCTGGTGGGCGGCGCGCTATAGCCGACTTCGGCGAGGAACAGATTGAAGATGTTGGTGAACGACTTGAACAGGGCGCCGATGCCAAGGCCGCTGAACACCAGCGCCGCCAGCTTGCCGCCACGCTCGCCCGCGACCAGCACTTCCGCGCAGGCGGTGCCCTCGGGATACGGCAGCACGCCGTGCTCCTTGACGATCAGGGCGCGGCGCAGCGGCACCATCATCAGCACGCCGAGAATGCCGCCGGCAAACGCCAGCATGGTGATCTGGGTGTAGTTGAAATACTTCGGCCCTTCGGGCACGAGGAAGATCAACGCCGGGATGGTGAACACCACGCCGCCGGCAATGGCTTCACCGGCCGATCCGATCGTCTGGACGATGTTGTTCTCCAGGATGGTGGACCCGCCGAGCCTCTTGAGCACCGAGATGGCGAGCACTGCGATCGGAATCGACGCGCTGACCGTGAGGCCCGCGCGCAGTCCGAGGTACACCGTGGACGCGCCGAACAGCAGTCCGAACAGGACGCCGAGAATCACCGCCTTGGCGGTGAACTCCGCCATCGACTGATCTGCGGGGACGTAGGGCTGGAACGGCTTGGTGGGGCCTGCCATGCGCGGGATTCTAGCAGGCTCCCTGTGATGTGACGGCCGGGCACCGCCTCCGCCGAGCAATTCGACGCCGGCCGGAGCGCGGAATTGAGTTATCCTGCAAACGTCTTGTGAACTCACAGAACAAGCGGAAGACGGCCTCCGAGCCGGTCTCCGAGCTCACGACGAATCGACTGTCGGTCTACCTGCGCTGCCTCAACCAGCTCGAAGCCGCGAGTGTGGAGACCATCTCGTCGCAAGCGCTCGCCGAGCAGTTCCACCTCAACGCCGCCCAGATCCGGAAGGACCTCGCGTATTTCGGTGAGTTTGGCGTGCGTGGCGTGGGTTACTACGTCAAGGACCTGAAGCGCCACCTGCGGCAGATCCTCGGGCTCGACCGCAAGCTGCGCGTCGCGGTGATGGGCGCCGGCAACCTCGGCCTGGCGCTGGCGGACTATCCCGGCTTCAGGCGCGAAGGCTTCGAGATCGTGGCGATGTTCGACATCGCCGACGCGAAGATCGGCGACCGCTCGAAAAGCGGCGTCCCGATCCACGACCTGAAGGAGCTGAAGAAAGTGGTCCGCAGGGATCGCTTCGATATCGCCGTGATCGCGGTCCCGGCTGAATCGGCGCAGCGTGTGCTCGAGCAGGTGGTGGCGGCCGGCATCAAGGCGGTCTTGAATTTCTCGCCCGGAGCCATCAAAGTGCCTGCGGGTGTGAAGATGAAGAGCGTGGATCTGACCGTCTCTCTCGAAAGCCTCTCGTTCTACCTGGCGCAGGGGATCGACGATGGCCACTAATCCGCCGTCGCGGTCCGCGCCGGCGCGCCGGCCTCGCCAGGCGCAACCGGCGTTGACGCACGTCGACCGGAAGGGCCGCATCCGCATGGTCGACGTCGGTGACAAGCCGGTGACCGATCGCGAAGCGGTGGCGCGCGGCTCGATCGCGATGTCGAAGGACGCCCAGACGCTGATTCAGTCCGGCAACAACAGGAAGGGCGATCCCATTCAGGCGGCGCGACTCGCAGGCATCATGGCCGCGAAGAAGACCAGCGAGCTGATTCCGCTGTGCCACCCGCTCGCCCTGTCGCATGTCTCGGTCGACCTGACGCCTACCAAGCAGGGCTACGACATCGAGTCGCGCGTGCGCATTTCCGGTCAGACCGGCGTCGAAATGGAGGCGCTGACCGCGGTCGCGGTGGCCGCCCTGACGCTCTATGACATGGTCAAGGCGGTCGACAAGTCAATGGTGATCGGTCACATCGAGCTCGTCGAAAAAAGAGGCGGGCGCTCAGGCCACTATCGCAGGTGAAAGTCCTCGTCTCGATCCAGCAGCCCGTCCATCAGTGGCAGATTCCGGCTGACGGCGTGGCCAGGCTGCGTCAGCGCTTTCCCGACGTCGAGTTCATTCACGCGACCAGCGATGAGCAGCGTGCCGCCGGGCTGACGGACTGCGACGTCGCCTACACCTGGATCCTGAAGGCCGCCGAAGCGGCGGCCGCCGAGCAGCTGCGATGGGTGCACACCTCGGCAGTGGCGGTTGAGACGATCTGCCTGCCGGAGCTGTTCGCGCGACACATCCCCGTGAGCAACAGCCGCGGCGTGCAGGCCGTGCCGATTGCCGAGCACGTGATGGCGGTGGTGCTGGCGCTGGCGAAGCAACTGCCGTTCGCGCTGCATCACCAGCGCGTCGCGCGGTGGGTGCAGAACGAGTTCACCGGCCCGCGCATCCCCTGGCTGCTGAAGGGGCGTACCCTCGGCGTGATCGGCGTCGGCACCATCGGCGCCGAGATTGCCGCGCGCGCCAACGCGTTCGGCATGCGCGTGATGGCCATGCGCCGCCGCTCGACGCAGCCGGTCGACGGCATCGAGCGCATCTTCGGCGGCGAGCAGCTCGATCAGTTTCTCTCCCAATGTCACGTGCTGGTGATCGCCGCGCCGCTCACGCCGCAGACGCACTCGCTGCTGGGGGCGCCGCAGTTCGCCCAACTGCCGAAGGGGGCAATCGTCGTCAACGTCGGCCGCGCGAAGATCGTCGATACCGACGCGCTGATGGGCGCGCTGGAGTCCGGTCATCTTGGCGGCGCCTCGCTCGACGTGTTTCCGCTGGAGCCGCTGCCCCCAGAGCACCGGCTGTGGAAGATGCCGAACGTGATTCTCACGCCCCACACCTCCGGGTTCCGCCAGGGACACTGGGACGAGGTGGTCGATCTGTTTGCGGACAACCTCGATCGATTCAGGCGGGGTGAGGCGCTGAGATTCAGGGTTGAGCCGGATTTGGGGTACTGACAGGAGTCACCTGACAGGAGTCACCTGACAGGAGGATAGGAGGTCAGGAGACCTGGACTTCAACCTGCTAGAACACGCGCGCGTGCGGGACGGGCCACCACCGCACCTGGACCTTGCCGATGATGTATTTCTTCGGCACGAATCCCCAGTGACGGCTGTCGGAGCTATTGTTGCGGTGATCGCCCATCACGAAGTAGTAGCCCTCGGGAATCACCTGCGGGCCCCAGTCGTCGTGGCTGCGATATTCGGCCGGCACGAAGTCGTCGCGCATCGGCACGTCGTTCACGTAGACGCGGCCGTCCACCACCCGCACGGTGTCGCCTTCTTCGGCAATGACGCGCTTGACGAACGACTTGTCGGGGTTCAGCGGGTAGTGGAGCATCACGATGTCGCCGCGCTGCGGCGGGCTCAGGCGATAGCGCAGCTTGTTGACGATCAGGCGGTCCTGATCGGCGAGCGTGGGGGCCATGCTCTGCCCTTCGACGCGCGCCACCTGGAAGCCGAACGTCACGATCAGCGTGGCGTAGACGGCGGCCGACGCCAGCGTGCGGACCCACGCGAAGAATTCGTCGCGCCACACTTCCAGGCGGCGCATCATCTGCTGGGAATCGTGCTCGACGTGCAGCGGCAGCGGCGTGGCGGCCGGCCGCGCGAACGGATCGGTGGTGGTCTGGAGAGTGACCGGGTTCTCGTCGCCGGGGTCGGCGAAGACTACAGCTTCAGGTACGCCCTCAGGCGTCGGGTGTGCGATCGGCTGACCGGGATTTCCGTCGCCTTCGCGTCTGTCATCCTGAGGATGTAATTCCGGCTGAACCACGGAACGATCTCCTTCACCTTGTTGATGTTCACCAGGTGCGATCGGTGGACCCGCCAGAACACCTCGGGATCGAGCCGCTCGTGCAGCTCTTCCAGGGTCCGGTCGTTGGACGTCCCCGATACCTGATCCGTCACTATAGTAATCGAATCCTCGACGAGGGACGCATGAATGATGTCGTCCGCATGCACGAGCACGAATCGGTCGCTGACTTTGACGGCCACCTGATCGCGGCGGCCTTGCTGGCCCGCCATCATCCGGACCAGCCGGTCGAGCTGGCCCGCCAGCGGCTCCGGCTCGCCGCGGCGCTTGCGGGCTCGTGAGACCGCCGTTTCCAGCCGGCCCGGGTCCACCGGTTTCAACAGGTAGTCAACGGCGTTCACTTCGAAGGCCTCGATGGCGCGCTGGTCGAATGCTGTGACGAAAATCACGCCCGGTCCGGTTCCCGACTCCATCAACTTTCTGGCGACTTCAAAGCCGGTCAGGCCCGGCATCTGGACATCGAGAAAGGCCACGTCCGGCCTCCGCCTGGCAATTTCATCGAGCGCCTCCACGCCGTTGGCCGCCTGGCCGACGACCTCCACGCCCTGCAGCTGGCCCAGCAGGAAGCACAACTCGTCCCGCGCCAGCTGCTCGTCGTCTGCCACCACCGCGGTCAGCGCGCCCGGCGTCATGCGGTAATCCGGTCGTCGATCGGATGGGTAAATGGCAGCTCCACGCGCGCCACCGACCCCTTGCCGGGCGAACCGACGAGCACAAACCGGCCTGACGCGCCATACAGGACGCGCAATCGCTCGCTGACGTTACTGAGGCCGATGCCCGTCGACAGCGCATGCGGCACCCGCTCATCCGAAATGCCCAGGCCGTCGTCTTCGATCTCAATGATGGCCAGGTCGCGTTCGCGGCGGCTGCGAATCGTGATGGTGCCGGGGCCGACCTTCCGGGCGAAGCCGTGCTTGATGCAGTTTTCGACCAGCGGCTGCAGCAGAAGGCTGGGCACGATGATGTCCAGGGTTTCCGGCGCAATCGACTTTCTGACCCGCAGGCGCGAACCGAAGCGGATGACCTCGATGTCGAGGTACTCGTCGATGGCGGCGAGTTCGTCACGCAGCGTGACGAACTGCTGCTGGCTCTGCAGCAGTGTTCGCAGCAGGCCCGACAGCTTCTGAATCACCGCCCGCGCAGTTTCCGGCTGCGAGCGAATCAACGACGACACCGACGTCAGGGTGTTGAACAGGAAGTGCGGATTGATCTGGCTCTTCAGCGCTTCGACCTTGGCAGCGAGCAGCAGCTTCTCCTGCTCCTGGAGCCGGTGCTCGATTCGCGCGTTGTTCCAGATCTTGATCGGCGTCGACACGATCAGGACCGTCGCGATGTAGACCATCAGCGTGAGCCAGCGGTCGGGGCTCGACAGGTGAAAGAGCCGTAACGGATATTCCCGGCCCACCAGCTGGCGGATGAACTCGAGGCCGAGCGCGGCGAGCAGCAGCATCACCTGCCAGTTGACCTCCATGTCGCGCACCATGCGCCAGACATGGCGCGGCAGGCTGAAGATCATAAACGGCGAGAAACTCCAGATGTCTTCCTTGGGGCATGCTTCGCGAATCCCGCCGCCGGCAAAGCCGCAGCCCACGGCGAAGAACGGTGCGCCGTACTCGCCTGCGGCGAAGGCCGGCATGGACAGCGATAGCCCCACGATGGCGCCGGTGTAGGGGCCGGCGATGAGCCCTGCCAGCAGCGCACCTTCGAGGGTGAGGTCGGCGGCGTCGTAGTTGAGCAGCACGCGGGCGGCGACCCCGGCGGTGATCGGGATTGCCAGACCCAGGGCAAAGACCAGCCGGTCCGGCCAGTTGCGCTGCTCGAAGATCAGGATGTGCCGGAAACGCCGGTAGCGCGTCAGCATGGTGGCCAGGGCCGCCATGGCCGCCAGCTTCACGACCAGCGTGGTGAGCAGAAACTGGTCGGCGCTGAGGAATTTGGGTTCTTGCAGCATCAGGCGTTCGGGCCTCCGGGCTTCCGGGCCTCCTGGAGGCCGGAAGGCCTGACTGCCCGGAGGCCTTAAATGGTATCATCCAAAGACTTATGCTCGGTCCGATCGCGAAAGGCTTTGCGCTCACGTTCAAGCACCTGTTCCGGAAGCCCATCACGGTGAATTACCCCGACCAGAAAGTGCCGATGTTTCCGCGGTATCGCGGCAAACAGGTGCTGATGCGCGACGAGAACGGTCTCGAAAAGTGCGTGGCCTGCGGTCTGTGCGCCGTGGCCTGCCCGGCCGACGCGATCTACCTCGAAGCGGCGGAGAACGACGGCACCGTCATGGCCGGCCCGCGCTACGCGTCGACCTACCAGATTCACAAGACCCGCTGCATCTTTTGCGGCTACTGCGAAGAAGCGTGCCCGGTGTCGGCGATCTTCATGGGCAAGGACTACGAGCTTGCCGTCTACAGCAAAGACGACTTCGTGTGGGACAAGACCGAACTGCTGGTCCCAGCCGCGGCGAACGAGAAAGCGCCGGCCGCTGCCCGATAGCGAACCGCGCGGCCACGGGGGCCGTCCGTAGGGTCACGACCTAAGTGAAGAAGCCCTTCCTCAATGCGTTAGATGATCGTGTGCTCGTCTGTGACGGCGCCATGGGCACGATGCTGTACGGGAAGGGCGTCTTCATCAATCGCTGCTTCGAGTCCCTCAACCAGTCGCATCCGCAGCTGGTGATCGACGTGCACGGCGACTACCTCAAGGCCGGCGCCGACGTGATCGAGACCAACACCTTCGGTGCCAATCGCATGAAGCTGCGCGCCTTCGGTCTTGGCGACCAGGTCGCTGAGATCAACCGCGCCGGCGCGGCGCTGGCGCGCGCCGCGATCGACCAGGCCGGCGTCGCCGACGAGGCCTACGTCGCCGGTGCGATCGGGCCGCTGGGTGTCCGCGTGGAGCCGTGGGGCAAGACCGGCGTGGACGAAGCCGAAGTGTTGTTCCGGGAACAGGCCACGGCGCTGCTCGCGGGTGGCGTGGACCTGTTCGTGCTCGAGACGTTTCGTGACCTGAACGAGATTGGCGCGGCGATCGCCGCGGTGCGCAGTGTGTGCGACCTGCCGATCGTCGCCCAGATGACGACTGAAGAGGACGGCGCCAGTCTCGACGGCGCGCCGGCCGAGGAGTTCGCGCCCGAGCTGATTCGCCGCGGTGCCAACGTGGTCGGCGTCAACTGCAGCGTCGGGCCCGCGCCGATGCTTGAAACGGTCGAGCGCATCTCCGACATCGTCGATGTCTGGCTCTCGGCGCAGCCGAACGCGGGCAAACCCCGCGACATCGAGGGCCGTAATCTCTATCTCTGTTCACCGGAGTACATGGCGTCGTACGCGCGCCGCTTCATCGCTTCTGGTGTGCGGCTGGTGGGTGGCTGCTGCGGCACGACGCCGGAGCATATCCGGCAGATCGCGCTGGCGGCCAAGTCCATGGCGCCAGGGTTGGCGCGACATGCGGCCAGCGCGGCAGACGTCCAGGTGCTGCCGGTGGCGAGCCAGCCAAACGCACGGCCTGGCGTGGCGCGCGAACAGAAGTCGGCGTTGGCGAAGAAGCTGGTGAACGGCGGCTTCGTGCGCGCGATCGAACTGGTGCCGCCGCGCGGCCATTCGTCGTCGCGGGCGCTGGCGGACGCCGCCAGGCTTGCCAGCCGCGGTGTCGACGTCGTGACCATCCCCGACGGCCTGCGTGCCGGCGCGCGCATGAGCGCGCTGTCGATGGCCGTGCTCGTGCAGCAGCACGCGGCGGTGGAAGCGTTGTTGCAGTATTCGTGTCGGGATCGCAACCTGCTGGGCATCCAGTCGGACTTGCTCGGCGCGCACGCGATGGGCGTACGCAACGTGCTCGGCATCACCGGCGATGTGCGCAACCTCGGGGATATCCCGGACGCGACCGCCGTGTTCGACGTCGACTCCATCGGTTTGACGAACGTGATCAACCGTTTGAATCATGGCCTTGGCATTGGCGGGCAGGCAATTGGCGAGCCGACGGCGTTCCACACCGGCGTGATGGTGAACCCATCGCGCGATTTGGAGCAGGAGATTCGGCGCCTCGCCTACAAGGTCGAGGCGGGGGCGGAGTTCGCCGTGACGCGACCGGTGTTCGATGTCGCGGCGTTCGAGCGCTTCCTGAAGCGCGTCGACTCCGTGGGGCTGCCGATCATCGTCGGCATCTGGCCGTTCGAGAGCGCCCTGAACGCGGAGTTCATGGCCAACGAAGTGCCGGGCGTGACCGTGCCCGACGCCCTGGTCGAGCGCATGAAGCGGTCGGGCAGTCATGGTGCAGCAGTCGCCGAGGGTGTGGCGATTGCACGGGAAATCGCGACGACGGTGAAGGCGATGGCGGCTGGAGTGCAGATCGCCACACCAGCGGGCCGACTGGACGCGGCTCTCGACGTGCTTGACGTGGTATAGTCCGGTGCCGGTTCGGCGAGTGAGCAGATATGAGCCTATTCGAGCAGCAGACTCAGCATTCGGGTAACGCCAAGGCGCTCTCGGTCACGCATTATGGGACCGAGTTCATGCACATGGTTTACCAGAACATCGCGAAAGTCTACGACTACACCTATGGGCCGACGCTGCACCCCGGGCGCATCGAAGCGCTCGAAAAGATGCGGATTCGTCCGGGCACGCACGTGCTCGAAGTGGGCGTCGGCACCGGCATCAACCTCGGCATGTATCCGCGTGCGGCGCGCATCACCGGCATCGATCTGTCGAGCCGCATGCTGCAGAAGGCCAACCAACGCATCGCGGACAAGGGTCTCACCAACTGCGACGTGATGGAGATGGATGCGACGAAGATGACCTTCGCCGACGACTCCTTCGACGTCGTCTACGCGCCGTACGTGATCAGCGTGGTGCCAAACCCGGTGGCCGTCGCGCGCGAGATGTACCGGGTGTGCCGTCCCGGCGGACGGGTGGTGATTCTCAATCACTTCAAGAGCGCGAACCCGCTGATGTCGAAGATCGAGACCGCCATTTCGCCGATGACGGTGCACATCGGCTTCAAGGCCGACCTCGACCTGCCGGGCTTCCTCGAGCAGGCCGGTCTGTCGCCGGTGTCACTGGAAAAAGTCAACGTCCCGAAGATCTGGACGCTGATCACCGTGGTGAAATGAGCGCTACGGGCGTTCGATCGCGCGCAACTGATCGTCCCGCAGAACGATGAACAATCCGGACCCTTCAGCGACGACGCGTCCTGAGGGGTCTTTGATGGCGGATCGCAGATGAATCTTGCGGCCCTCGACCCGATCGACGCGGGCTTCGACCGTGGTTTCTGTTTCGAGTGGCAGCATCGCCAGGAAGTTGATGGTGATGCTCACCGCCAGGCACTTATGGCCGTCGATCCAGGCGGCGGCTCCCATCGCTTCGTCGAGCGTGGCCGCCATGGCGCCACCGTGCACGCGGCCCGGTGGTCCCGCCGTCTTCGAACCGAACCAGGCTTTCGCATAGAGCGCCGGCTCGCCGGGTTTGCGGAAGTACGCCAGCCGGACGTGATGGTTCTCGGCGAGGAACGTGCCCTCCGGCGAGGGGAATGGCTCGGCGGGCACCCACCCAGGTTCAGGCGTCAGCACCGGTGTGGTCATGTGAGGATCTCCAGCAGGATATCAGCGCCGAACGGCGTGCAGCCGTCGGCCCGGCCGCTCAGCCCCTCCATCCCTTGGTAGGGCGGGTAAAGCGAGCTGGCAGCTGGGACCGGTCAAGCGGGGTAGCCGGGGCCGTGACGTCGGCGTCGGCGACGTCCTCGTCCTTCGGCAAGCCCTCCAGTTGATCGGTAAAGAGCAGGGAGTGGTGCGAAGGCACCTCGAACTTCTTTCCGCACGTCTTGCAGGTCAATTCATCGTCTAAGCGCAGCAGGTGGTCGCGCAGCTTGTCGTACTTCGCGCGATCTTCGGCGCCCTGCGGCTGGCGATCCTTCCGCTTCGTTCGCCGCATCCACCTGATCGAGTACTCGTTGGTGCGCTTGCACCGCGGGCATGCGTACTTCGCGGGACGGTGTTCGGGCTTGTCTTGGAAATACGCTTTCTCGTCAAACGCCACGCCACCATCCTATCGTTCAGACGGACGTTCGGCCAAACGTTCGACGTCCGTCGAACGCCCGTCGAACACCCCGTCGAACGTCCGTCACCACAGTCCGGGAATGAGCCGCCAGCGCATCTGCTGTTGATAGGCGGTGTACTTCTCGCCGAAGGTCTTGACGAGCAGCGCTTCTTCGAGCGGGATGGCAATCACCAGGTAGATCGTCGAGACGACGGCGAACAGCAGGTGCGACGAGGTCATCAGCGGTGTGGCGAACACCAGCAGCACCCAGCCCAGATAGATCGGGTGACGCACCAGGCCGAATGGTCCGTCGGCGCGGAATTCGACTGGGCGCGCCGGATTGGGCGGCTGCAGGCCCGCAAGCTCCCGGACGCCGACTCTCCGGGCGGCACTCACCGTCAACCCCAACCCGAACAGCTGCATGAGAGATAGCGCCAGTCCCGGCCCGCGTAGGTCCCAGACGATGCCGGGCAGCGGCTGCCACATCAGGCACACGGACAGGAACAGCAGGCTGGCCATCCACACATAGACGCTGCGTTCGAGCGCCGCTGGCACGAATCGCGTGAGCCAGGCCTTGGCGCCGCTACGGGCCATGACGCTGTGGTGGAGCGCGAAGATCGTGAAGAGGATGACGTTGGTGACCGCGTCGCGCACGGTGGAGTCGTGTGGACGCGCCGGTGTGCCGAGCCGGAAAAAGTACAGGGCCGGCATGGAAAGCAGCGACAATAGAAACAGCAATGCGCCGGCCCATCGGAACAGCTGCGTCACACCGCCTATTATAGGGATGACTCAGTGACACAGCCACGCGTTGCGATTACGGGAATCGGAGTCGTGTCGGCTTTCGGCGCCGGTCGCGAGGCATTCTGGAGCGCAGTCAAGAGCGGCCGGAGCGGTACCCGCGCGATCACCGACTTCGACGCGTCGACCTATCCCTGCCAGGTGGCCGCGCCGGTCCCCTCCGTCGACCTCGCGTCGGCGATCGCGCTCCAGGGAGAACCGGGGCCGAAGGAGGGTAGGGCCGACCCGAAGCGCTACTCGCGCGCGGCGTTGTTCGGCGTGCTGGCGGCGCGCGAAGCGTGGCACGATGCCGGCCTGTCGTTTGCCGAGCCCAAGGCCGGTGTCATCATCGGCAGCGGCGGCGGGGGCATCGACGTCGGTGAGCGCCAGTACCGCGATTTCTTCCAGAACAACGGCCAGCACGTCACGCCCTATGCCATCGCGGTTGGGATCTGCGGCATGGTGTCGAGCGAGATTTCGATTGCGCTGGGTCTGCGCGGCATCAGCCACGTGTTGTCCACCGGCTGCACCAGTTCCACCGATGCGCTCGGCTACGCCATGATGCTGCTGCGCCAGCGGGAGTGCGACGTGCTGCTCTCGGGCGGCACCGACGGATGCGTGTTGCCCGGCATGATCTTCGGCTTCTCGCGCATGCGCGCCGTCTCCACGCACTTCAACGATCGACCTGCCGAGGCCTCGCGCCCGTTCGACCGCCACCGCGACGGCTTCGTGCTCGGCGAGGGCGCATGGATGATGGCGCTGGAGCTCGAGGAGCGCGCCCGCGCCCGCGGCGCCGCCATTTACGCCACCATCGAGGGCTACGCCTCGACGTGCGATGCCTACCATCGCGTCCAGATGGATCCCGAAGGCGAGCAGATCGTGCGCTGCATGCAGGAGGCGCTGGCGAAGGCGGGCCGCGCCCCAGACGAGATCGGCTACATCAACTATCACGGCACGTCGACGCAGTTGAACGACGCGATCGAGTCGCGCTGCACGCGAACCGCGTTTGGCGCGCTGGCCGAATCGATCCCCGGCTCGTCGACCAAGTCGATGATCGGCCACCCGCAAGGGGCCAGCGGCGCCGCAGGGGTCGTCGCCACTGCACTGGCATTGTCGCGCGGCTTCCTGCCGCCGACCATCAACCTGACGCATCCGGATCCGCAGTGCGATCTCGACTTCATCCCCAACCTGGGCCGCGCCGCGTCGCCGCAGGCGGCGCTGTGCAACTGCCTGGGGTTTGGATCGAAAAACAGCGCGCTGGTGCTCGGCAAGTCCGATGGATGACGTCGCGATTGCGGGAGCCGGACCGGCCGGTGCGCTGGCGGCGACGATTCTCGCGCGTGCCGGCCTGAAGGTTCGCCTGTTCGAACGCGCGCGCTTTCCCCGTCACAAACTGTGCGGCGACACTCTCAACCCCGGCGCGCTGGCGGTGCTGCGGCGTCACGGGGAGGTCTTGTCACTGATCGAACGGAGCGACCCGATCGGCGGCATGCTGCTGACGGGGCCCGGCGGGGTGCGCGTACGGGGCGAGTATGGCGGCGGCATGGCCGGCCGATCGATCACCCGCAGCGCGCTCGATTGCTGGCTGCTCGATCGCGCGATCGCCGCCGGTGCGTCGGTCGAGGAACAGGTGGCGATTCGCGACGTGTCGATGCGGGATGGCCGGGTGGGTGGGGTAGTGGCGACAGGTCGCGAGCGCCGGTCACTGACGCATCCGGCGCGAATCGTCATCGCGGCAGATGGCCGCCGGTCGGCGATCGCGATTGGCCGCGGCTTGTCGAAGCAGCCGGCGCGCCCGCGGCGGTGGGCGATCGGCGGCTACTTCACCGGCGTCAGCGGGATGAGCGCGTTTGGCGAGATGCACGTCCGCCAGGGCTACTACATCGGCGTCGCTCCCGTTCCGGGAGGTCTCTCGAACGTGTGCCTGGTCGCGACCCCAGGCGGGCATCCGCTGGCGCAGCCGGCAGAGATGCTGCTCTCACACTTGCGCGCCGACTCGGAGTTGGCGGCACGCTTCGCCGGCGCGACCGCGGTATCGGCGCCGGTCATGCTCGGCCCGTTGGCGGTCGACGCGACCGCAGCGGGGAAGCCGGGCCTGCTGCTGGCGGGCGATGCCGCAGGGTTTATCGATCCGATGACCGGCGACGGGCTCCGCTTCGCCTTGATGGGCGCGGAGCTGGCGGCGGCCGTTGTCCGGGAGGCGCTGGGCGGAACGTTGTCGATCGATCGCGCGCACCTCGAGCTTGCTGTGCGGCGCCGCGCGGCCTTTCGGACGAAGTGGCGCTTCAACCGGACGATGCGCGCCTTGGTCGCCTCTCCCGCAGGCGTGATCGCCGCGGCCTCCGTGGCCCGCGCTCTTCCCTCCGTGTTCGCGCAGATGATTCGCTACGCCGGAGACTGCCCAGAACGATCGTCCACAGATGCCACCGATGGCACAGATTGAGACGGTCGAGCGGCGCAAGCGCCGCCGACGAGCGTGCCGCGTGCGTACGAATCTGTGGTATCTGAGTAATCTGTGGATCCTGCATTAGCGATCGCGCTGCTGACCACCGTCGCCATGCTGCTCGTCATGGGCGGCGAGGCGGTGCTGTCCTCGTTCAACGAAAGGCTGTTACGTGCGCGCGGCGCGATCGAACCCGCCGGCGACGTGATCAACCTGATGCGCTGGGCGTATCCCGGCGCCTTCATCGCGATGGGCATTGAAGGCATGCTGACCGGTCCCGCGCCGCCGAACGTGCTGGCCGGCGGCCTGGCGCTGCTCGGCTTCGCCAAGGCCCTCAAGGTGTGGGCGATCTCGTCGCTCGGATCGAAATGGAGCTATCGCGTGCTCGTCGTGCCGGGCGAGCCGCTCGTCGTCACCGGTCCGTACCGATTCCTTTCGCATCCCAACTACCTGGCCGTCGTCGGCGAGATCGTCAGCGTCGCGGCGGTCGTCTGGGCGCCGATCACCGGCACGCTGGCGGTGGTGGGTTTCGGCCGACTGATGATCTCGCGCATTCGCGTCGAAGACCGCGCACTCGGGCGAGTACACTAATGATCGGATGAAGCTGCCCCAATGGGCCAGAGCGCTGGATGGCCTCGCGATTGTGATGGCGCTGCTGTCGATCTCGGTTTTGGTGGCCGGTGGCTTCCGGGTCTGGCTCTTCGACGTCGAATTGTCGGTCACGAGCTGGTGGCGGCCGGCGCTGTGGAGCGGCATCGCGGTCGCGATTCGGCATGCCTTGGTGCGGCAGCGCCCGCTGCCGCAAAATGTCGTGGCGGTGACACGCGCGTGGTGGCAGCGGCCCGAGACGCAGCGGGCCTGGCCCGTGCTGGTTGCGACGCGCGGCGGGGTGTTCCTGGTTGGGTTGCTCGCGGTGCTGCTGGTCGGCTTTCCCGACGCCAATCCGGCGCGCTGGAGCATCTACGACCACCACTTGCTGGACCTTCCGGCGCGTTGGGATACGGGCTGGTATGTTGCCATTGCGCTGCAGGGGTACCAGTTCGACCCCAGCGTCGGCGCGACCGCACAGCAGAATATTGCCTTCTTTCCCGCGTTCCCGATGGCGATGCGCTACGTCTCGGCGTTCTTCGGCCATCAGTTGCTGTGGACCGGCGTGGCGATTTCGATCGTCTCGTTCTTCGCGGCGCAGATCTATTTCATGCGGCTGTCCACCCTGGAGTTGGGGGATGAGGAGGCGGCCACGGCCGGCATGACCCTGCTGGCCGCGTATCCGTTCGCGCTCTTTTTCAGTGTGCCGTACACGGAAAGCCTGTTCCTGTTGACGATGCTCGCCGCGACCTATCATTTCCGGCGCGGCGAGCTGGGCCGGGCGGCGATCTGGGGATTCGTCTGCGGCCTGACCCGGCCGAACGGCTTTCTGCTCTCGGTCGTGCTGGGCCTGATGGCGCTGGCGCCGCTGGTGGATCGGACACGGATGCGTTTGGTCACGCCGACGGCCGCCGAAATCGGCAGCATCCGCAAGGGCCTGCTCGCTGCTTCGGCGGCGGGATTCGGAATGTTGGCGTACTCCGCGTTCGTCTGGCGGCTGACCGGGCATGCCTTCGCCTGGGCAGAGCAGAACGCCGCCTGGGGCCGGACGTATCTCCCCATCGACGCGCTCGTCGCTGAACCGGCGGCGTTCATTTCCGACCACGGCGTGTACCAGTTCGCCCGAGATCAGCCGACCAACGCCCTGTACTGGGCCGCCATCGCTCTGGTGCTGATCTCGATCTGGCCGGTCTATCGCCGGCTGGGCTTGCCGTACGCGGTGCTGATCGTCGGGACGATACTGCCGCCGATGGCGATGGGCGGCCTACTGTCGATCGGGCGCATCACGTCGGTGCTGTTCCCGGTCTTCATGTGGCTGGGACTCGCGGTGCCGGCCGCGCACCGCCAGGCCTGGGTTGGATTCTTCGCCTTGCTCCAGGGTTTTGTGGCGGTCATGTTCTTCACCTGGCGGCTGTTGTACTAGCCCGTTCGTCTAACAGCAAGTCCGGCTCAAGCCGGACGCTGCGGTGTGGCGTCCGCCTTTGGGCGGACCACAGCTATACTCCAACCAGGATGGCTCGCCGTCTTGCTCTTCTCGCACTGGCCGTACTGCTCACGGCCGGGCTCACGCCGCTCGTCACCGCCGAGCAGCAGAATCTCGCCACGTCGCGCAGTAACGCCGACAAGTCGTACCGCGGCGGACGCTTCGACGAAGTCGCTACGATCGCGCAATCGTTCCCGAAGGACGAACAGGTCGCGGTGTATTACGCGTTGTCGG
The DNA here is from genome assembly GCA_016871275.1 of Acidimicrobiia bacterium. GTDB lineage: Bacteria > Acidobacteriota > Vicinamibacteria > Vicinamibacterales > UBA2999 > 12-FULL-67-14b. The sequence continues at coordinate 39,802 of VFZG01000025.1, forward strand.
TGGCGGCGAGGGGCGACTACGCGCGCGCCGAGTCCCTCCTGCAGCCGTTTGCATCGGCCGGCACCGCCGGCGAGGCGGCACTCGAACTCGGGCTGTTGCAGCTGGCGACGGGCAAGCGCGACCAGGGCCGCCGCGCGCTGATGCTGATCCTGGCCGGCGAGCCTGCCAACCCGACCGCGCGCGACTTCCTCCGCGCCGCTCGCGCCGCCCGCGCGTTGAACCGCGTGGACGATGCGCAGTCGTATTTCCGCGATGCGATTGCGTTGGCGCCGGCCGATCCGCGGATCAACGCGGAGTGGGGTGAGCTGTTCCTCGAGAAGTACGCCAAGGCCGACGCGGCCAAGTCGTACCAGGAGGCGCTGAAGGCCGATCCCGAATACGGCCCGGCGCTGCTGGGCATGGCCAGGGCGCTGATGGACGAGAACCCGCCGCAGTCGACGGTGTTCGCGCAGCGCGCGCTGGCGCAGAACGCCCACGACTTCGGCGCGTTACTGGTGCTCGCCAACCTCGCCGTCTACCAGGACAAGAAGGCTGACGTGAAGGCGGCGGTCGACAAGATCCTCGCGGTCAACCCGAAGCATCTCGAAGCGTTGTCCATGCGGGCCGCGATGGCCTACGTCGAGGGCCGCGACCAGGACTACCAGCAGACGATTGCCGAGGCGCTGAAGATTCATCCCACCTACGGTGAGATCCATCGCGTGGTCGGCGGCATCACCGCCCATTACTACCGCTTTGACGAAGCGGTGGAGCACACCCGCCGGGCGATCGCGCTCGATCGCGAGAACATCCGCGCCGTCGCCGATCTCGGCGCGCAGCTGCTGCGCACCGGCGACGAGCGCAACGCGCGCCGCAATCTCGAGACCGCGTTCCGCGTCGATCGCTGGGACGTGATGACCTACAACCTGCTCGAGATGCTCGATCGCCTCGATCCGTTCGACACCATCAGGGACGGCGACATGGTCATCCGGCTGGCGCCGGATGAATCGCCGGTGATGAAGCACTACGTGCCGCAGTTGGCGCGCGAGGCGCTCGACGCGCTGAGCCGGCGGTGGGAGTTCACGCCGAAGGGACCGATCCTGATCGAGATGTTCCCCAACCACGACGACTTCGCCGTCCGCACGCTGGGCCTGCCGGGCATGCTCGGCGCGCTCGGCGCCTGCTTCGGGCGGGTGGTGACGATCGACTCGCCGACCGCGCGCGATCCCGGCGTGTTCAACTGGGGCGAGACGCTGTGGCACGAGTTGGCGCACGTCGTGACGCTGCAGTTGTCGGGCAACCGGTTGCCGCGGTGGCTGAGCGAGGGCATTTCGGTGTTCGAGGAGCGCCGCGCGCGTTCCGATTGGGGACGCGAGATGGACATCCCGTTCGCGCGCGCCGTGGATCGCGGCCAGGTGATCAAGATCCGCGAGCTGAACTCGGGCTTCGCCAGCGCGCAGACGATTTCCTACGCGTATTACCAGGCATCGCTGGTCGTCGAGCACATCGTCGAGCGCTACGGCCAGCGCAGCCTGCGCACGCTGGTGCAGTCGTATGCGGACGGCAGCGATACGGAAACCGCCATCAAGCAGGCGCTCGGCATCGACATCGACGAACTGCAGCAGCAGTTCGACGGCATGCTGGAGAAGCGCTACGCGGCGCTGCGTGCCACCCTGAAGATTCCCGCCGATCTGAAGGAGAAGATGTCGGCGGAGCAGGTGCGGGCGCTGGCCGACAAACATCCGGAGAGCTTCGTCGCGCAGCTGACGGCGGGCCAGGCGCTGATGAGCGGCGATCCCGATGCCGCGCTGACCTACTTCGGGAAGGCGGCCGAGCTGCTGCCCAATGCGCCGGGTGAAGACAGCCCCTACGCCCTGATGGCGATGCTGGCGCAGAAGAAGGGTGACAAGGCAGCGGCGGCCCGCGCGCTCGAGAAGCTGATCGCGTTCAGTCACACCGACGTGGCGTCGGCGCGCGCGCTGGTCGGGTTGCTCGACATCGACAAGGAGCCGGCGCGCATGCGGCTGGCGCTGGAGCGCGTGGTGTCTGTCGACCCCTTCGATGGCGCGGCGCATGCCTTGCTTGGCAGGCTGGCGATGCAGGGCGGCGACCACGCCGAGGCCGTGCGGTTGTTCCGCGTCGCGCTGGCGACCAAGCCGCCCGATAAGGCCACCGCGCACACCGATCTCGCTGAAGCCCTGTTGAAGGCCGGCCAGCGCGACGACGCGCGCAAGCAGGTGCTCGAAGCCCTGCTGGTGGCGCCGAGCTTCACCAGGGCACAGGACTTGCTGCTGAAGCTGAGCGAAGGCAGTAGGTAGTGATGCTTCGCCGCTGGGCGTTCGCCGCGTTGGTGATGGCGGTCATCGCCGCCGATCCAGTGGCGTCCGGCTTTGCCCGGACGGTATCCGAACAGCTGCCCGTGGTCGACGGCAGCAGGTTCGCCGGCCTGAAATGGACCTTCGTCCGCATCAAGTACGGTTCCTACGACACCGAGGGTGGAGCGGCGTCGCGTCTGGCGTACTGGGACGAGCCCTGGGCCATCGATGCCCCGGCGGCGGAGCAGAACCTCTCCCGCCGCATCAAGTCGGTCACGGCGATCGAGGTCGGCGAGCCGATCGTGCTGACCCTGGACGATCCGAGGCTCTGGGAGCACCCGTGGATCTACATCGTGGAGCCGAGCAACCTGGTGTTGAAGGACAGTGAAGTGCCGATCCTGCGGGAGTTCCTGCTGCGCGGCGGCACGCTGACATTCGACGACTTTCACGGTCCGTTCGAGTGGCAACTCACCGAGAGACAATTGAAGCGGGTGTTCCCGGACCGCGACATCGTCGAGATGGCGCCGCCACACCCGATTTTTTCGTGCTTCTATCGCATCGACCGCTATCCGCAGATTCCAGGCCTCGGCTCGTTCCTGAGCGGCCGCACCTGGGAGAAGGGCGGGTTCACCGCGCACCTGCGCGGCATTCTGGACGACCGGGGCCGCCCGATGGTACTGATCAACTGGAACACTGATATGGGCGATGGTGTCGAGTGGTCGAACGCGCAGGAATACCAGGGCTACATCAAATGGACCGCGCAGGCCTACCAGATGTTGATCAATGAAGTGATCTACTCACTGACACACTAATGAATCCAAGCAGCATCGCCGTTGAAGGGCTGGCCGAGCAGGTCGCCGGCAGCCGTCAGAAGATTCTCGCCGAACTGCGCAAGGTCGTCGTCGGGCAGGATGAAGTGGTTGACGAAGTGCTGATGGCGCTGTTCTGCGGCGGCCATTGCCTGATCACCGGCGTCCCTGGACTCGCCAAGACGTTGCTGGTGAAAACGCTGTCGCAGATCCTGGATCTGAGCTTCAAGCGCATCCAGTTCACGCCCGATCTGATGCCGGCCGACATTACCGGCACCGAGATTCTCGACGAGGATCATGGCTCGCGCGCGCTGCGGTTCGTGAAAGGGCCGATCTTCGCGCAGATCATCCTCGCCGACGAGATCAACCGCACGCCGCCGAAGACGCAGGCGGCGCTGCTCGAGGCCATGCAGGAGTATCACGTCACGGCGGCCGGCCGCACCTATCCGCTGGAGCGGCCGTTCTTCGTGCTCGCCACGCAGAACCCCATCGAGCTGGAAGGCACTTATCCGCTGCCCGAGGCGCAGCTCGATCGCTTCCTGTTCAACGTGGTCATGACCTATCTGTCGGAAGACGATGAGGTGCGGGTCGTGACCGATACCACCAGCACCAGGCGGGCGGAACCCAATCGCGTGCTGAGCGGCGCGGACATCCTCACCGTCCAGGAGTACGTGCGCCAGGTGCTGGTGGCTGAAGAAGTAGTGCGATACGCGGTTCGCCTTGCCGACAGCTCCCGCCCGGGGCGGGGCGAGAAACTCGACTTCATCGAGAAATGGGTGAAGTGGGGGGCCGGTCTGCGTGCCTCGCACGCGCTGGTGATCGGCGCGAAGGCACGGGCCTTGCTGCACGGCCGTCATCACGTGTCGGTCAAAGACATCCAGGCGCTCGCCAAGCCAATCCTCCGCCACCGCGTGCTGCCGAACTTCTACGCCGAAGCGGAAGGCATCACTGCGGATCGCATTGTCGATCAGCTGCTCGACGCCGTCCCACTCCCGGCCAGCGGGTTGTGAGTCGTGGCAGCGGCGCGCTACCTCGACCCGGCGATCGTTGCGCGGCTCGGCACGATCGACCTGCAGGCCCGCACCATCGTCGAAGGATTCCTGACCGGCCTGCATCGCAGTCCGTACAAGGGATTCAGCGTGGAGTTTGCGGAGTACCGGCAGTATTTGCCCGGTGATGACCTGGCGACGCTGGACTGGAAGGTGTTTGCGCGCTCCGACAAGCACTTCGTCAAGAAGTACGAAGAGCAAACCAATCTGGCGTGTCATCTGCTGATCGACGTCAGCGCGTCGATGGGCTACGCCTCTGGCGAAGTGACCAAGCTGCACTATGCCTCGTATCTCACAGGTGCGATCGCCTACCTGATGCACCGGCAGCGCGACTCGTTCGGGCTGATCGCCTTCGACGACAGCATTTCGGTCTTGCTGCCCGCCAGCGCGCGGTCGGGTCATCTCCGCACCGTGCTGTTGGCGCTCGAACGCCTGCAGCTGGGCGTGCGCACCAATCTGGCGAAGCCGCTGCACGATCTGGCCGCTGCAGTCCGCAAGCGCGGCATGGTGGTGCTGGTGTCCGATCTGCTCGACGATCCAGCCTCCGTGATCGATGGCCTCAAGCATTTCCGGTATCGAGGTACGGACGTGATCGTGTTTCACATCCTCGATCCATACGAGCTGAAGTTCCCGTTCGAGCAGGCGGCCCGGTTCCGGGACATCGAGACCGAAGAAGAGGTCATGGCGGTGCCAGGCGTGGTGCGTGATGACTACATCCGGAAAATGCAGGACCTGATCGGTTACTACCGGCGTGAGCTGGGGCTTGCCGGCATTGATTACTGCCTGCTCGACACGTCGCAGCCGCTCGAGCTGGGGTTGATGGCGTACCTGATGACACGCCACCGAGCCATCTAGGCCGATGTCCTTTCTCTCGCCGCTGTTCCTGATTGGCCTGATCGCGGCGGCGATTCCGATCCTGCTGCACCTGTTTCATCGCAAGACCGAGGTGGTGGTCGACTTTCCTGCAGTCAGGCTATTGACGCAAGTGCCCGTGCAGCAGCATCGCCGCCGGCAGCTGCGTGAGTTGATCCTGCTGGCCCTGCGAGTGGCGGCGCTGATCCTGCTGGCGCTGTCGTTCGCGCGGCCGTATTTCGCCGCCACCGTCGCGCCGGCGGCCGCGCCCCTCACCGTGATCGCGGTCGATACCTCGATGAGCATGTCTGCCCCGGGCCAGTTCGATCGCGCGCGCCAGGCCGCCACGCGCGCACTGCACGCGGCACCCACACACCACGCGCTGGCGCTGATCGGCTTTGCCGAGGCCGCGACGATCCTGGTCCAGCCGACCACCGATCGCTCCGCGATCGCATCGGCGCTGACCGCGTTATCGCCCGGGACCGGCGGCACCCGCTATCGCACCGCGCTCGCGCGTGTCAGCGAGGTGCTCGGGACTCGCGACGGTCATGTCGCGATCGTCACCGACCTGCAGGAGATTGGATGGGAGTCGAACGACGACGGGGGATTGCCGGACGGCGTGAGCGTTGATGTGTCGGGCGTCGCTCCGCCGCCGGGCAACCTGGCGGTGACAGCGGCGCAACGCCGCGGTCGTTCCGTGTCCGCCTCGATCCAGAACTTCGGCAACAGCGAGGTGCGGACGCCGGTTCGGCTGCTGGCTGCCGGCAAGCAAGTCGCCAGGGCAGATGTGGCCCTCGCGCCGCTTGGCGCGGCCGATGTCGAGCTGACAGGCGCGCTGCCCTCGTCCGGCGGCGCCGAGGTGCGCGTGGACGATGCGACCGGATACCAAGCCGACAATGTCCATGTCGTTGCGCTTGAACCTGCCCGTGCGACGACCGTCGGCGTGGTGGTCGCGGATCCCACCGGCGCCACCGGCGGACTGTATCTCGAGCGCGCGCTGGCGGTCGCCGACAACGGGCGCGAATTCGATGTCGATGTACAGGATGGCCGAGACGTCGTGAAGTGGACGGAGTCGGATCTGGCCAAGGTTGGTGCGGTGTTCGTGCTCGGCACACGTACGCTGGATCGCCCCGGCCGCGAGCGGCTGCGAAACTATCTCCAGCGGGGCGGCCAGGTCCTCCTCACGCTGGGACCGGACCTGGATCCCGGGACGGTCAGCGATGTGGTTGGAACGCCGATGTCGTTCGCCGATGAGCCGGTGCGCGTGCCCGGCGCGACGATGATTGCCAGCGACGGCCGCCACCCCATCTTTCGTCCGTTCCTGAATCCGTCGGGCGCCCTCGGAGACGTCCGGGTGGAGCAGCACCGGCGTCTCAACGACCAGACGGGGCGGACGGTATTGGCGCGCTTTGCAGGGGGAGACGCCGCGCTGACCGAGCAGGCGGTTGGCGCCGGCAGATTGATGGTTTTCACGTCGGATCTCGATAATCAGTGGGGCCGCTTCCCGCTCAATCCGTCGTTCGTGCCGTTTGTCGTCGAGACCGCGCGCTACCTGGCGCGCAGCGGGACCCCGTCTCGACAGGGACGGGACCGGGCCCGGGCGGAAGAATCGAATCCCGCCGCGATGACGACGGAGGAATTTACGAATGCCATCGAGCGAACCGGCCGCGCTGGTCCGCAGGCGCCACGCACGGCCGCTCGTGACATCGAGGACCGGCAGCGATGGTGGCAGATTGGCCTGGTCGTGATGCTGGTCGCGCTGGCGGGTGAAGCGTTGGTGGGGCGCCGGGTTACATAGGTGCCAGGGTGCCACGGTGCCAGGGGTGACAGCGGAGTAAAATCGTTCATGGCCGACAGGGCCGCGGAACTGCGGGCAATTCTGGCAAGTGCGCGGGCGCGCTGGTCGCGCCGCGCGTTCCTGCGCGCGTGGATGCTGGGAGCGTCGACGGCCGGTGCCATGCTGCTCGTCGGCCTCCTCGCCATCTGGCTGATCGCGCACGAGGGCATTCCGCTGGTGTTCGTGGTCGCGACCGCCGGGTTGGTCGCCGGCGTCGCCCTGTGGTTCGCGTTTCTTCCCCTCCGCCGCCAGCCGACCGATCGCCAGGTCGCGCGTTTCATCGAAGAGCAGGCCGGCGATCTCGACGAAGTGGTCGTGACGGCCGTCGGAAAAATCGACTCCCAGGGCGACGCCGCACCGAGCCCGCTGGTCGAACTCCTCGTGGCCGACGCCGTGCGGGCGGCACGCGGTGTCGATGCACATCGCATCGTGACGCACGACAGCATGATCCGGGCGGCGATTGGCGGGGCCGCCGGCACGCTGGTCTTCGCCGTCGCGTTCTGGTTCTTCGCGCCGTCGGCGTCGCGGGCCATTGACGTCGCCGGCTCCTACCTGCTGCCGTCGTTCTACGCCATCGATGTCACGCCAGGCTCGATCAAGGTGCGGGAAGGACAGCCGGTGACGGTGACCGCGCGCATTCCCGGCATCGACGGCGGGGTAATACCGCAGATCGTCGTGGGCCGAGGCGACCAGGCGCGCACCGCGCGCATGTTGCCCTCCTTCGCCAACGCTCCGGAGGGCAAGCCGGGCGAATCCACCGACACGTTTGCCATCACGTTGAACAACATCACGGTGTCGTTCCCGTATGTGGTGACCGCCGGGGCGGCACGATCGAACGAGTTCGATGTGCAGGTGATTCGGCCCGCTGCGGTGTCGCGGATCGACCTGAAGTACGACTATGCGCCGGGCCTGGGCCTCGAGTCGCACTCGGAACAAGACAGCGGCGACATTTTCGCCCCCTCCGGCACGACGGTGCAGCTCACCATCACGACCGACAAGGCGGTCGCCAACGGATGGCTGGACATGAACGACGGCCAGCGCGTCACGCTCACCGGCCACAACCAGGTCTTCACCGCGGATCTCAGGGTCAGCAAGGACGGGTCGTATCGAGTCGCGCTGCATGACGTGGATGGCCTGCCCAATGACGGCGGCACCGAATACTTCATCCGCATGCTCAACGATCGTCCTCCGGACGTGCGTGTCATGCGGCCGGCCGGAGACAAGCAGGTGTCGCCGCTCGAGGAAGTGGCCATTGAAGCGCGCGCCGATGACGACCACGAGTTGCGCTCGCTGGAACTGGTCGTCAAGTCCGCGGCGGGCAAGGAGCAGGTCGTTAAGATCGGTGCACCCATCCGCGGTTCGGTGGCCACCGGCCTGCACACCGTGTTCCTGGAAGATCTCAACGTCAAGCCGGGCGATGTGGTGACGTATTACGCTCGTGCGACCGACGTGGGGCGAGGCCGTCGGCCGGCCGAGTCGCGCAGCGACATCTTCTTTCTCGAAGTCAAGCCGTACGAGGAGGAGTTTGTCGCCTCCGAAAGCCAGGCCGGCGGCCTGGGCCAGCCGCAGACCGGCCTCGAGGAGCTGATCGCACAACAGAAAGACGTCATGGCGGCGACCTGGAAGCTGGATGCGCGCGCTCGGCGTGGCGGTCCCGGCGCGCAATCGCCGCAGGACGTCAAGGCCGTGGCACAGGCGCAATCGGCACTGAAGGCGAAGACCGAAGAAGTGGCGCAGCAGATGGCGGGTGCCATGGCTGCCCAGCGGCGCCGCCTGGGTCCGCAAAGCCGCGGCTTGACGCGCCCTGGAGACGATCCGCTGCCGAAGGCCGTGGATGCCATGGTTCGCGCGGCGGCCGAGCTCGATCGTTTGCGCCTCGCTCCGGCGTTGCCGCACCAGGAGCAGGCCCTTGCCGAATTGCTGAAAGCCGCCGCCGACATTCGCCGGCGCATGGTGAGGATGCAACAGGCGCAGGGAGGTGGCGGCAACGGCAATCGGAATCAACCCGATCTGTCCACGCTGTTCGACCAGGAGTTGCGCAAGCGGCAGCAGACCAACTACGAACAGCAGAGCACGACGACGGAAAACGCGTCGCAGAACGGGGGAGAGCAGGACCCGCTGGCGGAGATCCGCGATCTTGCCCGCCGACAGGAGAGTCTGTCGAAGCAGCAACGCGACCTGGCAAACAACCAGCAGCAGATGACGCCGGAAGAAGTGAAGCGGCAACTGGAGCGGCTGAGCAGGGATCAGGAAGAACTCCGTCGCCAGGCGGAAGAGCTCGCCAAGAACACCCAGGGCCAACGGTCTGCCGGCCACACTGGCCGGCAGAGCCGGCAAGACGGAAAGCCGGCCGGTCAGCAGGGACCTGCCGGGTCGAGCAGTCAGCAGTTGCGCGACGTCTCGGAGCAGATGCGGCAGGCGGCCGGTGACTTACGCAACCAGAATCCGCAGCAGGCGAGCGCGCGCGGTCAGAAGGCCGGCGAAGCGCTGCGCGGGATCGAGCGGCAGATGCAGGGCGCGCGGCCGGAGGAGCGGCGTCGCGCGATGGGCGACCTGCAACTCGAAGCGAGCCAGCTTGCGGATGCCGAGCGGCGGCTGGGCAATGAAGCGTCGCGCACCGCCCC
>VFZG01000026.1 GCA_016871275.1 Acidimicrobiia bacterium
GAAGAGGAGGGCGTGCCGCTGCCCGACGACCTGGCGATGTACCTCGCCACCCGCGTACGAACCAACGTCCGCGAGCTTGAAGGCTCGTTGATCAGGCTGATTGCCTACTCATCGCTCACCACCAAGCCGCTGACCATCGCGTTGGCTCAGGAAGTGTTGCGCAGTGTTCTTTCCGTTGATGAGAAGTCAGTCACAATCGAGCAGATTCAAAAGAAGGTGGCCGACTACTACCACCTTAAGCCGGTGGAGTTAAAGTCACGCAATAATGCAAAGTCCGTTGCAATGCCGCGCCAGGTGGCTATGTATTTGTGCAAGGCGCTGACGGCCTCGTCGTTGCCCGATATTGGCCGCAGTTTTGGCGGTAAACACCATTCGACGGTCATTCACTCAATCAAGAAGGTTGAAGAGCATCGTCAGAAAAACGCCAGTTTCGATAAACAGGTGGCCGGCCTGCTCGACTCCTTCAAGCACTGAGACTGGGGATTTCCACAGGTTTAATGTGTATAAATTGCGCGGCTTGAGGATGGGGCGAAAGACCCCTTGACGGCGGCCCGGGAACGCGCGAAGCATTCACCGAAAAATACACAGTTTAAGTATTTGAAAATAAAGGTGTTGTTGTGGATGGAAATTTCGTAAACAACACCTAGATCTTATATACTTTTATATCTTCGCTTTTCACTCAATTTTCAGAGGTTAAGCAGCGCTTATGGAACTGGTCGCCAGGAAAGCCGATCTTGTGAGTGAACTGCAATTTTTCCAGCAGATCATCGAGCGCAAGAACACCATCCCCATCCTGGCGAACGTGCTGCTCGAGGGTACCGGCAATGAGTGCACGATGCTGGCGACCGACCTCGAAGTCGCGCTACGGAGCCGTTGCGAGGCTGCGGTGAACAAGCCTGGCGCGGTCACGCTTCCAGCCAAGAAGTTCTACGAAGTGGTCCGCGCGCTGCCTGAAGGCGATGTCAACATTGAGACCGACAAGGCCGGCACCAGTGTGAAGGTGTCGGGCGGTCAGTTCAGCTCGAAAATGCCGACGCTGCCGAGGGAGGATTTTCCCAGCCTGCCGGAAGCGGGCGGCGGCGTGAAGGCGACCATCAACGGCAAATCGCTGCTGCAGATGGTGAGCAAGACGCAGTTTGCCATCACCGGTGAAGACACGAGGTTCTATCTCAACGGTGCGCAGTTTATCCTTAAAGCCGACGACATGACGCTGGTGGCCACGGATGGTCATCGCCTGGCCCTCGTGACCAGCAGGCACGACGGCAAGAAGGGCGACGAGATCAAGGCCATCCTGCCACGCAAGACGCTGTCCGAGTTGTCGCGCCTGCTGGCCGAGAGCGACACGGACGTGAAGTATGAGCGCGGTGAGAATCACCTGTTCTTCGAGATTGGGCCGCGCCTGCTGATCTCGCGCATGATTGACGGTCAGTTTCCCGCCTACGATCGCGTTATTCCAAAGGGCAACGACAAGACCGTCGAGTTCGAGCGCGATCGCCTTGCCCAGGCCGTCAAGCGCGTCGCGATTCTCTCGAACGAGCGATCGCGCGCGGTGAAGATGATTCTTGAGAAAGGCAAGGTGAACGTAACATCGAGCAGTCCAGAGTTCGGCGAGGCGCACGAACCGATTCCTGTGGAATACAACGGTCCGTCGATCACGATTTGTTTCAACGCGCAGTATGTCCTCGACTTTCTCAACGTCGTGGAATCGGACGTCGTCGCGCTCGAGTTAAAGGACGAAGTCAGCCAGGCGGTGATGAAGCCGGTGGGAGCTGATGACGACGACTACACCTACGTCATCATGCCGATGCGGGTCTGATCGACGCTTTCAGGATAGACACGGATAACTTTTGTCTGAACTAGAGCAGCACCCCGGAAACGGGAATGGGACCGGCGCCGACTACGGCGCAGACAGCATCAAGGTCCTTGAGGGTCTTGAAGCGGTTCGCAAGCGCCCGGCGATGTACATCGGCTCCACGGGGCCGGCCGGTCTGCACCATCTCGTATACGAAGTCGTCGACAACTCGATCGATGAAGCGCTGGCGGGCTACTGCACGGAAGTTGCCGTCACGATTCACCTCGACAATTCGGTCAGCGTCATCGACAACGGTCGCGGCATCCCCACTGATATGCACGAAAGCGGCAAGTCGGCTGCCGAGGTCGCGCTGACGGTGCTGCACGCCGGCGGCAAGTTCGAAAACAGCGCCTACAAGGTGTCGGGCGGCCTCCACGGCGTCGGCGTGTCGGTCGTGAACGCGCTATCGGAGCGGCTCGAACTGGAAGTGTGGCGCAACGACAAGACCCACCAGCAGAGTTACGAGCGCGGCAAGCCGCTGACCACGCTGAGCGTCACCGGCACCACCAGGCGCCGCGGCACCAAGGTCAGTTTCAAGCCCGACCCGGAGATCTTCGAGATCACCGAGTTCAGCTTCGACACCCTGGCCGGCCGTCTGCGTGAGCTGGCGTTCCTCAACAAGGGTGTCACCATCACACTGGCCGACGAGCGCGAGGAGGGTAAGAGCCATCACTTTCACTACGAAGGCGGCATCTGCTCGTTCGTCGAGCACCTGAACAAGAACAAGGGCGTGGTCAACGAGCAGCCGGTCTTCATGCACGGCAATCGCGACGGTATCGACGTCGAGATCGCCCTGCAGTGGAACGACGGCTACAACCCGCAGGAATTCTCGTTCGCCAACAACATCAACACGCACGAAGGCGGCACGCACCTGTCGGGGTTCCGCGCGGCATTGACGCGCACCGTCAACGCCTATGCGACCGCCAACAACCTCGCCAAGGATCTCAGAGACACCACCATCAGCGGCGACGACATCCGCGAAGGCCTGACCACGGTCATCAGCGTCAAGATTCCGCAGCCGCAGTTCGAAGGCCAGACGAAGACCAAGCTCGGCAACACTGAAGTCAAAGGCATCGTCGAGGCGATCGTCAACGACAAGCTCGGCGCGTTCCTCGAGGAAACCCCGGCGGTTGCCCGCAAGATCGTCCAGAAGTCGGTGGATGCGGCCCGCGCGCGCGATGCGGCCCGCAAGGCCCGCGACCTGGTACGCCGAAAGGGCGCGCTCGATGGCAGCTCACTGCCGGGCAAGCTCGCCGACTGCCAGGAGCGAGACCCCGCCCAGGCCGAGATCTACATCGTCGAAGGTGAATCAGCAGGCGGCTCAGCGAAGCAGGGCCGTGATCGCCGATTCCAGGCGATTCTGCCGATCAAGGGCAAGATCCTGAACGTGGAGCGGGCACGTCTCGACCGCATGCTCAGCTCCGACGAAATCAAGACGATGATTGCGGCCCTGGGCTGCGGTATCGGCACGGAAGATTTCGATATCGAGAAGCTGCGCTACCACCGCGTCATCATCATGACCGACGCGGACGTGGACGGCTCGCACATCCGCACGCTGCTGCTGACGTTCTTCTACCGGCAGATGCCGCTGCTCGTCGAACGCGGCCACATCTACATCGCGCAGCCGCCGCTGTTCCGCGCCAAGCGTGGCCGGCAGGAAACCTACATCAGGGACGAGCGCGAGCTCGAGAACTACCTGGTGCATCGCGCAGTCGACGGCCGCGCCATCCGCACGGCGGACGGCCAGCAGATTGCGGCAGGCGACCTCGAGAAGCTGCTGCATGGAGTGATCGCGTATCGGAATGTGGTGTCGAACATCGAGCGCCGCGGCCATGCACGCGATGTGGTTGAAGCGCTGCTCGATCGCGAGGCGCGCGGCCGGGCGTTTTTCGACAACCAGCAGATCCTGCAGGGCCTGGCGGATCAACTCACCACGCCGGTGCGTAACATCACAGTGCTGCGCGACGAAGAACACAACGCGTGGTCGCTGAACATCGACGATCGCGCCAGCGGGTATTCGCGCTACGACACGATTGGTTCCGATTTCGTCACCTCCGGTGAGTTCCGGACGCTGGTCGCCAGCTATGCGGAGATCGCGGCGCTGGTGCGCTCCATGCGGAAGGGCCCCGCGGAGGTGCGTGTCACCGGCACGGAGTCCGTTGAAGACGAGGCGATCAATGAAGAGACCGGCGAGACGCTGACGGCCGAGGAGAAGGACGCCCTGGCATCCATCGGGGTGGCACCGGCGGCGGGCGCGAAAGCGCCGGCGCTGCCGGTCAAGGGTGGCGCGGCGCAACTGGAGTCAATCGACGAGTTCATCGACTACTTCATCACACTCGGCCGCAAAGGCGTCGCGATCAACCGCTACAAGGGTCTCGGCGAGATGAATCCGGAGACGCTCTGGACGACGACGATGAATCCGGAGGTGCGGACGCTGCTGCAGGTGAAGGCCGAGGATCACACCGAGGCGGACTCAATGTTCACCACGCTGATGGGGGACCAGGTTGAGCCACGCCGAAAGTTCATCGAGGACAACGCCCTTGAAGTGAAGAACCTCGACGTCTAGGCGGGGATGAGGGAACAGGGAATTAGGGATTAGGGATTAGTGGACGCAAACAGCAACAAGATACCCGTCAACATCGAAGACGAGATGAAGCGCTCGTACCTCGATTACGCCATGAGCGTAATCATCGGGCGGGCGCTGCCCGACGTGCGCGACGGGCTCAAGCCGGCGCACCGCCGCGTGCTGTATGCGATGCGGCAGATGGGGCTGGCGTCGAACCGCGCCTATCGCAAGTGTGCGAAGATCGTCGGCGAAGTAATCGGCAATTACCACCCGCACGGCGACGCGCCGGCCTACGACACGCTGGTCCGGCTGGCCCAGGACTTCAACATGCGCCAGACCCTGGTCGACGGCCAGGGCAACTTTGGTTCGGTGGACGGCGATCCGCCCGCGGCTTACCGCTACACGGAAGCCCGACTCGACGCGCTGGCCGAGAACCTGATGGCGGATCTCGACAAGAACACGGTCGACTACCAGCCGAACTTCGACGAGACGACGACGGAACCGACGGTGCTGCCGGCGCCGTATCCGAATCTCCTCGTCAACGGATCGACGGGCATCGCCGTCGGCATGGCCACCAACATCCCGCCGCACAACCTCGGCGAGGTGTGCGACGGCGTGGTCTGGTTCATCGAGACCACGCTGATCGGGATTGATAATCAGCCGCCCGCGCCGTTGTCGCGCGAAGCGAAGCTCAAGGAGCTGATTCGCCTGATTCCGGGTCCGGACTTCCCCACCGGCGGCATGATCGTCGGCCGTCGTGGCATTCACGAGGCCTACGTCAGCGGCCGCGGCGGCATCCAGGTGCGCGCCGTGGCGGAGATCGAGACGACCAGGAAGGGCGATCGCGAACAGATCATCGTCACTGAAATCCCCTACCAGGTGAACAAGGCCAAGCTGCTCGAGCGGATCGCCGAGCTGGTTCGTGAAAAGACGATTGAAGGCATTTCAGACCTGCGCGACGAGTCGGATCGCTCCGGCATGCGCATTGTCATTGAGCTGAAGCGCGGTGAGGCTGGCGAGGTGATTCTCAACAATCTCTACAAGCACACCCAGCTGCAACAGACGTTCGGCATCATCACGCTGGCCATCGTGGCCGGGCGCCCGCGGGTGCTCAGCCTGCTCGACGTCATCGAGAACTTCGTCGACTTCCGCCGCGACGTGGTTCGCCGGCGCATTGAATTCGAGCTGCGCAAGGCCGAAGCGCGCGCGCACATTCTCGACGGGCTCCGCATCGCGCTCGACAACCTCGATGCGGTCATCACGCTGATTCGCGGCTCGAAGACGCCGCCCGAAGCCAGGGCCGGCCTGACCTCGACGTTCGGCCTCAGCGACATCCAGGCCCAGGCCATCCTGGACATGCAGCTGCAGCGCCTGACCGGCCTGGAGCGGCAGAAGATTCTCGACGAGCTGGCGGAGCTGACCGCGCTGATTACCAGGCTGCGAGGCATCCTGGCCAGCCAGCGGCTGTTGCTGCAGATTGTCGTCGACGAGCTGAAGCAGGTGAAGGAGAAGTTCGCCGACCCGCGCCGCACGCAGTTGATCGACGAGGAAGACGACATCGGCATCGAGGATCTGATCACCGAGGAAGACGTCGCGGTGACCGTCACCGATACCGGCTACATCAAGCGAACGCCGATCACGACCTACCGCACGCAGAACCGCGGCGGCAAGGGACGGATTGGCATGCGTACCCGTGAGGAAGACGTCGTCAACCACCTGTTTGTGGCCTCGACTCACTCCTACATGATGATCTTCTCGGATCGCGGCCGCGCCTACTGGCTGAAGGTCCATGAGATCCCGGACGTTGGCGCGGACGGCAAGGGCAAGTCGATCGCCAACCTGGTGCAGATGGAGTCCGGAGAAAAGCTGGCGGCCATGCTGGCCGTGCAGGAGTTCGACGACCAGCGCTTCATCGTGATGGGCACGCGTCGCGGCACGATCAAGAAGACCGAGTTGTCGGCGTTCTCGAATCCGCGCGCCGGCGGCATCATTGCCATGGGCATCGACGAGGGCGACGCGGTGATCGACGTCCAGCTGTCGGACGGCCAGAGCGAAATCTTCATCGGCACGAAGGACGGCAAGGCGATTCGCTTTGGCGAGGACCACGTGCGCGCGATGGGCCGCACCGCCTACGGTGTACGCGGCATCCAGCTGCGCGAGACCGATGAAGTGGTGGCGATGCAGGTCGCCAAGCCCGGCGGCACGCTTTTGACCGTGACCGAGAGGGGCTACGCCAAGAACACGCGGCTCGAAGAGTATCGCGTCACCGGCCGCGGCGGCCTCGGCGTCAAGAACGTCGAAGTCACCGACAAGAACGGCCAGGTGGTCGCCATCACCCAGATCCACGCCAACGAAGAGTTGCTGGTCATGACGGAACAGGGCAAAATCCTGCGTACGCCAGCCAACGAGATTCGCACCGTCGGCCGCGCCACGCAGGGCGTCAAGCTCATGGATCTCGAAGGCGAAGACAAGATCGTGTCGGTGGCGCTGGTTGAGGCCGCAAACGGCGACGAGACGCCGGCCGCGGCACCACCGGCGGAAGAGACTCCTGGAGGAACCGAATGAAGAAAGCCGTCGCCGCCGCTTTGTTGATCATTCCGTCGGTGGGGTTCGTGATCGGCTGCTCACGCCCGCCGGAGCAGCAGTTCCTGACGCAGTTCTTCCGCGCGTCCCGCAGCCGCGACAACACCACGGTCGGCCGCATGTCGGCGGTGGTAATCGATCCGAGGACGCAGGGGACGGTCGAGGACTTCACGATCGAGAACATTGGCGCGGAGACCCGCACGCCGCTGACGTTCAAGCCGTTGTTCGAGGCCGAGCGGAAGGCGATGGACGCCGAGAAAGCGTTCCTCACGACGAAGATCGAATATCAGAACGCCAACATCAAGGCGATCGAAGAAGTGCTGAAGCTCGAGGCCCAGGCCGGCGCCAAGTTCACCGCCGCCCAGGAGAAGGTCAAGGCCGAGTGGGACAAGTGGCGCGAGGGCATCGCCCAGCACGCCCGCAACACCTCGTCGGCGACCGCCGCAATCCGGCGCAACACCGGCGTCGCCGAGGCGTCGTTGTCGCAGCCGGGCCAAGCCGGGCTCGACCCCAAGACCTTCGAGGGTGAGACGATCACGAAGGACGTGACGGTGAAGGCAAACTTCAAGTCGCCGGAAGGCCAGGCGTCTGAGAAGACCCTCCTCATCACCATCGAGCGCGTCTCCGGCGGCGGCCGCGAAGGCCGCCCGATCATCACCAGGATTTCGGGGATTTCGCCCGCGTCCTGAGCCGCCTGGTCAGGGCATGACAGGCGCGATGGCGGCGTCACCACGCACCGGGAACGGGTTCTGGTGCGTGGCGATGGCCGCCATCTTCGCGTACTCGCTAAGCGCTTCCAGGTGTATCGGCGACGGAACTAAACGCGCTGCAGCCGGGCGTAGCGGGCGCGAAGCGTCTTGGTCCCGACGGAGGCGAATTTCACCACCAGTTTCTGATCGTCTTCCAGGTCTTCGACGCTGACAACCGTTCCTGGACCGAACTGGGCATGTGAAACGCGCGCGCCCGGTCGAAGACCGGGGGTCTGATCCTCCTCCTCGTAGCGGAAATTCCTGGTCGGGACCTTCGCGTCCGGATCCTCGCGCTGGCTGGGCGCATACCGGCGAGCGTACGGATTTGGCCGAGAGCTCGCTCCGCCGCCAAGGCTGTTGGTGTAGCGCGGCGCTGCCGCCGGGAAGTCCTGCTCGATGAGATCGGCGGGAATCTCGTCGATGAACCGTGAGGCCTCCGTGTTCTGATACTCGCCAAACACCCGGCGGCGCTGGGCGCTGGTCAGCACCAGTTGCCGGCGGGCGCGGGTAATGCCGACGTAACAGAGACGCCGTTCTTCTTCGAGCTCGGCTTCGTCGTCTCGCGATCGCGAGTGCGGGAACAGGCCCTCTTCGAGACCCGCCAGCACCACGGTCGGAAACTCGAGACCCTTCGCCGAATGAAGGGTCATCATCATGACCTTCGGCTCGGCCTTCTGGCCCTGGTCCTTGTCGACATCCGAAAGCAGGGCGAGACGATCGACGAACCCGCCAAGCGATGGCTCGGCTTCCCTGGACTCGTACTCGTTGGCAGCCGACACGAGCTCCATCAGGTTCTCGATGCGGGCCTCGGATTCTTCGCTCTTGTCTTCCCGGAGATCCCGCAGGTAGCCGGATTGGTCGAGCACCTTGCCAAGCAGGATCGACACCGGCTCCCGGCGGGCGACATCGGCAAGCGTGGTAATCAGGTCCCGGAACGCCGCAAGCGACGCCACCTGGCGGGGACTCAACCGCTTGCCGTCTACCGCGATGACCAGTTTGGTCCACAGCGAATTTCGCGCCACAGTCGGCGCCAGCCCCGCAAGCAGCGGCGGCAGGTTCGGGTCGACCTCCGAGACGTCCACGGCTTCCAGCGTGTCCATCACGCCTTTGCCTATGCCACGGGCCGGCACGTTGATCACCCGCCTGATCGCCACGTCGTCGTGGGGATTGAGGATGAGCTTGAGATACGAGAGCGCATCCTTGACTTCCTTGCGCTCGTAGAACCCGACACCACCAAGAATGACATAGGCAATCCTGGCGGCGCGCAGCGAATCTTCAACGGCGCGCGACTGGGCGTTAATGCGATACAGCACCGCCGTCAGGGATTTGTAGTCCTCGTCGAGCTGCTTCCGGACCATACGGGTGATGTATTCGGCCTCTTCAAGTTCGTCCGACGCGCGAAACAACCTGATCTTGGCGCCGCCCTTGACGTCGGTCCACAGCGCCTTCTTCTTCCGATTGCGATTGTTGGCGATGACGGCTGACGCCGCGTCGAGGATTACCTCCGTCGACCGGTAGTTCTGCTCGAGGCGGACGGTCTGCGCATCGGAGAAGTCCGATTCGAAGTCCATGATGTTGCGCAGGTCGGCGCCGCGCCACTTGTAGATGGACTGGTCGGGATCGCCGACCACCGCCAGGTTCCGGTGCCGGCCGGCGATCTGCGTCATCAGCAGATACTGCGGACGGTTGGTGTCCTGATACTCGTCCACCATCACGTACTTGAACCGGCGCGCATAGCGCTCGCGAACCGACGGGTTCTTCTCGAACAACTCCACGGTGGCCAGCAACAGGTCGTCGAAGTCGAGCGCGCTGGCGTCCCGCAGCGCCTTGATGTAGCCGGTGAAGAGCCTGCCGATCTCCTTGTCCCGCACGTTCCAGGTGTGTTCGAAGCTCTCCGGGCCCTCCATCCGGTTCTTGGCGGCGCTGATTCGGCCCAGCACCAGCCTCGGCTGATAGGTCTCGTCGGCGAGGCGATACTCCCTGAGCAATTGCTTGATGACCGCTTGCTGGTCGGCGGAGTCGTAGATGGTGAAATCGCGGCTCAGACCGATATTGTGAGCCTCGCGACGAAGCAGCCTTGCGCAGAGAGCGTGAAACGTCGAGATCCACATCGTCCGGCAGTCCATGCCAAGCAGGGCCTCGACACGCTGCCGCATTTCCTGCGCGGCCTTGTTGGTAAAGGTGACCGCCATGATCTGATCCGGACAGGCGATCTGCTCGGAGACGAGATAGGCAATGCGGTGCGCGATGACGCGCGTCTTGCCCGAGCCGGCGCCCGCCAGGATCAGCAGCGGGCCTTCGGTCTGTCGTACAGCTTCTTGCTGTGCAGGATTCAGCGAGGAGAGGAGATCCACCTCGCCTATTCTACCGTGACACTCTTCGCCAGATTGCGCGGTTGATCGACATCGCAGCCGCGACGGACGGCAATGTAGTACGAAAGAAGTTGCAACGGCAGAGACATTACCACCGGCACCAACAGCCGCTGTGTAGCGGGAATTGCGATCAGGCAGTCGTTGTCACTCAGGAGATCTTTGAGTGTGGTATCGCCCTTTGTGGTGACGGCGATGATCGAGCCGCCGCGCGCCTTGGCTTCCTGGATGTTCCCCTGCATCTTCTCGAACACGTGATCGTGCGTAGCGAGCGCGACGATCGGCATGTGTTCGTCGATCAATGCGATGGGGCCGTGCTTCATTTCGCCGGCCGGGTAGCCCTCGGCGTGGATGTAGGAAATCTCCTTCAGCTTCAGCGCCCCTTCGAGCGCGATCGGATAGCTGATGCCGCGGCCCAGATACAGGAAGTCGGTGCGGTTGTGGAATCTGCCGGCGATCTCCTTCACCTGCCTGGCGGTGTCCTTGAGCGTGTCTTCGAGGACCTGGGGCAGTTGCATCAGCGCGGCAATGTGGTCACAGCGCTCGGCCCGCGACAAGGTGCCGCGCACCTCGGACAGCTTCAGCGCGAACAGGTAGAGGGCGACAAGCTGTGTGGTGAAGGCCTTGGTTGACGCCACGCCGATCTCCGGACCAGCGTGCGTGTAGATGGTGCCTTCGGCCTCGCGCGTCGCCATGCTGCCCACCACGTTGCAGATCGACAGGCTGCGCGCCCCTTTGCGCTTGGCCTCGCGCATTGCCGCCAGCGTGTCGGCGGTCTCGCCAGACTGCGTGATGGCGACGGCCAGGGTCTTGCTGTTGACGATCGGATCCCGGTAGCGGTACTCGGAGCCGTAATCCACCTCGACGGGCAGCTTGGCGAGCTCCTCGATCATGAACTTGCCGACCAGTGCGGCGTGCCAGGATGTGCCGCACGCGAGCATCGTGATCTTGTCGATCGCCTCCAGGTCCGCGTCAGAGATCGACATTTCGTGCAGGTGGATCCGGCCGGTCTCCAGCGAGGCGCGGCCCAGCACGGTTTCGCGGACGGCCGACGGCTGCTCGAAGATTTCCTTGAGCATGAAGTGTTTGTAGCCGGCCTTCTCCGCCGAAATCGGATCCCACGTTACCCGGGTCGGCGTGCGCTCAACAGCGGCGCCCTCGAAGGTGGAGAACGTAACCCCGTTCGCGGTGATCACGGCCATCTCGCGGTCGTCGAGGAACACGACGTTCCTCGTGTGGCTCAGGATGGCGGGCACATCCGAGGCGACGAAGTACTCCCCTTCGCCAATGCCGACGACAATCGGCGGGCCGTTGCGAACGGTCACCAGTTTTTCGGGATCGTCCGCCGACAGCAGCACCAGCGCGAACAGGCCGCGGACGCGCTGCATGGCGCGCAGCACCGCGTTCTCGAGGCCGTCGTTCTTCCACTCCTTCTGCACCAGGTGCGCGACGACTTCGGTGTCGGTCTCCGACTCGAACTTGTGTCCGTCGGCGATCAGCTCGCGCTTGATTTCGAGGTAGTTCTCGATAATGCCGTTGTGGACCACGACGATGCGGCCGGTGCCGTCGCGGTGCGGGTGCGCATTCTCCTCGGTGGGCCGGCCGTGTGTGGCCCAGCGGGTGTGGCCCAGGCCATAGACGCCGGCGAGCGGCTGCCCCTGAATGGCGTTCTCGAGGTTGATCAGCTTGCCGGCGCTCCGGCGCACTTCAATGGCGCCGTCCTGGACGACAGCCACTCCGGCGGAGTCATAGCCGCGGTATTCGAGCCGGCGAAGGCTATCGAGAAGAACTGGAACCACGGCCTTTGGCCCGATATAGCCGACGATTCCGCACATCAGTTTGTCGCCTTGGTTTCTTTACGTTTCTTCACCCAGCCGTCCTTGTTCTCCTGGCGGGCGCGGCCGATGGCCAGCGCGCCGGCGGGCACATCCGCAGTGACCGCGGAACCGGCTGCAATGTACGATCCATCGGCGAGCGTGACCGGTGCCACGAGCGTGCTGTTGCTGCCCACGAAAACGTTGGCGCCGATCACGGTTCGGTGTTTCTTCTCGCCATCGTAGTTGCAGGTAATGGTGCCGGCGCCGACGTTGGTTTTCTCGCCAATGGTCGCGTCCCCGAGGTATGCCAGGTGGTTCGCCTTGGCACCGTTGCCCATCGAGGTTTTCTTCAGCTCGACGAAGTTCCCGACATGCGCATCCTCGCCGACCTGCGATCCGGGACGCACGTGGGCGAAGGGACCGAGAAACGCGCCTGACTCGACTGTGGAATCAGTGACCACCGTGTGGTTTCTAATACACACGCGATCGCCGATCGTGGAATTGACGAGGCGCGTCCCGGAGTGAATCTCGCAGGCCGCCCCGATCTTCGTGGAGCCCTCGAGATACACGCACGGGTAGATCACCGTGTCGGGTCCGACCACGACGTCGGCGTCGACATAGGTCGTTGCGGGATCGATCAGGGTGACGCCGGCGGCCATCAACTCTTCGTTCTTCTGCTGGCGGACCATGCTGGTGACCTCTGCGAGTTCGGTGCGGCTGTTGATACCGCGGATCTCGCCGGCGGACTCCACGGTCCACGTTTCGACGACCCGCGACTGCTTGCGATGAATGGCGACGAGATCGGGGAGGTAGTACTCCCCCTGTTTGTTGGCCTTGCCGATTGAATCGAGCGCCGGAAACAACGGCGCGAGTTCGAAGGCATAGATGCCGGAATTGATCTCGGTGAGGGCCTTCTGCGCCGGCGTTGCGTCCCGCTCCTCGACGATCTTCGTGAGTCGGCCGTTGGTGCGGACAATGCGGCCATACCCGAAGGGGCGTGCCATGTTCGCGGTGATGACGGTGGCGGCCGCGCCCGCGGTGTTGTGCGCGGCAAGTAGCGCCTGGAGCGACTCGACTCTCAGCAGCGGCACGTCACCAGACAGCAAGACGACCGTGCCGGCCTTGCCTTCGAGGATGGAGCGGGTTTGCAGCAGCGCGTGACCGGTTCCCAGCTGTCGTTCCTGCGCGACGAACCGGACGGAGTCTTGCCGGGAAAGCGAATCGCGGACTTGGTCGGCGCCGTGACCAACCACAATCGTGATGCTTGCCGGCTCGAGACCGGATGCCGTCCGCACCACCCGCTCGATCAGCGTGATGCCACCAATCTTGTGCAGGACCTTGGGCAATGCCGACTTCATCCGGGTGCCCTTGCCGGCTCCGAGGATGACGACGTGGATATCGGTCACGAGTGGAGGGTGAGACAACGCTGTATCTTACTATTAGAGCGAATGTTAGTAGAATTTGGTCATACTACCTATTTATTCCGCTCCATAACGGCGTAAACCTGTTTCGCTGTCATCTTTAGCCGCTCTCCTACTTCCCTTGCCACATCTCGCTTGGAGCTGAAGTGGCTTTTTTGTGTTATTTGACCAAAAACGGCCACCACCTCGGCGTCCGATGGCGCCACAGACTCGATTTCCTGAGAATTTGAGGCCGGGACAATCACCGTGAACTCGCCGTGGGGCTGGGAAAACCTCTCTGATAGGTCGCCAGGGTTGCCGCGGATGAACTCCTCGTGGAGCTTTGTGATTTCTCGACCGACCAAAATTGGTTGTTTAACATAAAAATCGAGCTCCCGTAGTGTTTTTGCGATGCGGTGAGGAGCTTCAAAGAATACAACCAGGCGCGATCTTGAGGCTCCCTGGAGTTCCTCAAACCATTTAGTGCGGTCTTTTGACCTAACTGGTGGAAACCCAAGGAACGTGAACCCTTGGGTGGTCTCCCCCGCTACTGAAATGGCCGCTGCCACCGCACTCGGCCCCGGAATTGGCTCGACCACGAATCCGGCGTCCCTGACGGCGGCCACAAGGGTGGCTCCAGGGTCGGAAATTCCGGGGGTCCCAGCATCCGTGACCAGCGCGACCGACTCCCCCTTGCTCAAGCGCCCCGTGACCAGTGAAATACGCTTCCGCTCGTTGTGCCCGTGCACGCTAACTACCGGAGTTTCAATGAGGTAGTGGCGCAGTAGCGTCGCAGACCGGCGCGTGTCCTCAGCCGCCACCAACTGCACCTGCCTCAAGACCTTGAGCGCCCGCAGGGTGATGTCTTCGAGGTTGCCGATGGGGGTCGCGACGACATACAGGACGCCTTTCGAGTCGCGAGCCATCTCCGGATTTTAAGCTACCATTGCAAAGATCTCCCCTGGCTGACTGACAGACACAGGAAGGCATGCACGCGGCTGAACCGTTACCTCACTTCGTAGACGACTACCTGTCTTTCCTCTACGAAGTGCACCCCACCGGGGCCACCATGGATGGGGTCCATGTTCACGACGATCTTCTCGAAGACTACCGGCAGACGGCGATCGACACGCACGTCAGCGCGCTGGCCGGCTTTGCGCGCCGCCTCGACGGCATCCCGGTCAATCAGCTGCCGGCGAAGGAAAAGATCGAGCACGAGATCGTCTCCTCGAACATTCGCGCGCGGCAATTCGAGCTGGAAGCCGTCAGGTCCTGGGAGCGCAATCCACACTATTACGCCGAGACGCTCGCGGTGAGCCTGGCGGCGCAAACGATCTTCACCTATGCGCCGGAATCGGAGCGGGCCAGGCGCGTGCTCTCCAAGCTCCGCCAGCTACCGCGCCTGGTGCAGGCGGCCCGCGACAACATCAAGGAACCGGCCGCGATTTACGTGAAGGTGGGGATCGATACCTGGCGCGGCGCGATGTCGTTCATCGACAGCGACCTGCCCCGCGCCTTCCCCACCGTCGACGACATCCACCTGCTTGGCGATCTGGACGACGCCTGCAAGGAGGCGGTGCGGACGATCGGCGCCTACGTGAACGATCTCGAGCACGACGTCCGGCCCAAGGCGAAGGGCTCGTTCCGTCTTGGCCGCGATCGGTTCGAACAGAAGCTCCGTCTCGAGGAGGGCCTGAACATCCCGGTCGATCGCCTGCTGACGATCGCCACCCGTGAGCTCGTACGCACGCAGGAAGAATTCCGCCAGCTCGCCGGCCGCCTCAATGGCAGCGATCCGGTGCAGGCGTGGCGGAAGGCGAAACGGCAGCACCCCGAGCCGGGCCAGCTGATTGCCACGGCGCGCGCGCAACTCGACCAGCTGCACACGTTCCTATCCGGACACCAGGTGATGTCGATGCCCGAGACGGGCAGCATCAGCGTGGCACCGACGCCGGAGTTTCTCCGTTGGTCGTCAGCCAGCATGTGGACGCCGGGTCCGTTCGAGACCAGGCCATCCCGCGCGATGTACTACCTGACGGACGTCGATCCGAAATGGGATAGCGATCGTCAGGCCGAGCACCTGCTCGACTTCAACCTGCCGACCCTCTGGTCGATTTCGATTCACGAGGTCTATCCCGGGCACTTCCTTCACTACCAGTTTCTGCGAAAGGTCGAATCGAAGGTTCGCCGCTCGACGCTCTTCGCGCCGGCCTCCTACATCGAGGGTTGGGCGCATTACTGCGAGCAGATGATGCTCGACGCCGGCTTCGGCCGCGGCGACAACGCCATGAAGCTCGGGCAGCTCGCCGAAGCCCTCGTTCGCCTCGCCCGCTTCATCGTCGGCATCCGCCTCCACACCGAGGACTGGTCGGTGGAGCAGGGGATGCGGTTTTTCCGGGACGAGGCGTTTCTCGAGGAAGCAAACGCGCGGCGCGAAGCCGAACGCGGCACGTTCGATCCGACCTACTTGGTGTACGCCGCGGGGAAGATGATGCTGCTCAAGCTACGAAAGGATTGGCACGAGGAGCAGGAAGGCAAGCCGTCGTTGCGCGCGTTTCACGACTCGTTGATGTCGCACGGCTCGGCGCCGTTCTGGGCGCTGCGGAAACTGATGCTCGAATCGCCCGACGATTCGGTGCTGGAATAACGGGCGAACAGGCGAACGGGCGAACGGGAAAACCAAATGCCCCTCTATGAATATCAGTGCGACACATGCACCCATCGTTTCGAGGTGATCCAGAAGTTCTCGGATGCGCCGATCGAGGTGTGTCCAAAGTGCGGCGGCGCGGTGAAGAAGCTGCTGTCGTCTCCGGCGATTCAGTTCAAGGGCTCAGGGTGGTATATCACCGACTACGCGCGCAAGGGCGACAGCGGCGCGACGACGCCGGCGGCGGGCGAGGCCAAGACCGAGACGAAGACTGACACCAAACCAGACACCAAACCTGACACGAAGACCGCCACGAAGACCGCCACGAAGACCGACACGAAGACCGATTAGCGACAGTCCGCCTGACGCCGGACGCCACCACTTCGACTTCCTGTGACTACAGGTTCTTCAAAAAGGCGCGGAACTGATCCGCGATGTCCGGCCGCTTCAACGCGAAATAGACACTGGCTTTCAGGAAGCCGAGCTTGTTGCCGGTGTCGTGGCGGACGCCGTCGATCTCCAGCGCGTACAGCGGCCGCGATTTCAGCAACCGCCGCAGTCCATTGGTGAGTTGAATCTCGCCCGACTTGTCCTTCGCGGTCTCGTGGAGAGCGGGGAAGATGTCCGGCGTCAGCAGGTAGCGGCCAACAATCGCCAGGTCTGAGGGCGCCTGTTCGCGCGGCGGCTTTTCGACCAGGTCCGTGATCCGGTAGACGCCCCTGCCGAGCGCGGGCGCCGGCTCGCCGGCGATGACGCCGTAGGCCGACACGTTTTCCATTGGCACCCGCTCGACCGCCAGCACCGGTCCGCCGGCGCGCTCGAACACGTCGATCATCTGCTTCAGCGCCGGCGGCGTCGCGTCGTAGACATCGTCGGCGAGGATCACGGCAAACGGCTCGTCGCCGACGATTGTTTCGGTGACCAGGACCGCGTGCCCCAGGCCGAGCGGCTCGCCCTGGCGCACGTACGACACCTGGATCAGTTCCGAGATCTTGCGCACCTCGTCGGCCAGGTCCTGCTTGCCGCGACTTTCGAGAAACGCCTCGAGCTCCTTCGACACGTCGAAGTGGTCTTCGATGGCATTCTTGCCACGGCCGGTGACCACGACAATGTTCGGCACACCCGAGGCGACGGCTTCTTCAACACCGTATTGAATGGTCGGCTTGTCGACCAGCGGCAGCATTTCCTTCGGCTGGGCCTTGGTGGCAGGCAGAAAGCGCGTGCCGAGGCCGGCGGCGGGGAACACAGCCTTACGAATCCGGGCGTTCACTCAAATAGAATAGTCGAGGATGCTCGATTCCAACTTCGTCCGCGACAACCTGGAAGCGGTAAGGGCCGCCATGGCCGCCCGAGGCAAGGACGTGTCGGCCGAGTTGCAGACCTTTGCGGCGGCCGAGTCGAACCGGCGCCGGTTGATTCAGGAGACCGAGAAGCTGAAGCGCGAGCAGAACGCCTCGGGTGAGCAGGTCGCGCGCGCCAAGAAGGCGGGCGAGGACGTCTCGCACCTGTTCGAAGCCAGCAAGCAGCGCGGCCGGCGCATCAAGCAGCTCGAAGCCGAACTGGACACTGTTGAGCGCGAGCGGACGGGCGTGCTCGAGACACTGCCGAACGTTCCGCACTCGAGCGTGCCGGTGGGCCGGAGCGCAGCCGACAACGCACTGGTGCGCACGTGGGGCGAGCTTCGCACCATGGACTTCGAGCCCAGGGCGCACTGGGACCTCGGCGTGGAGCTCGGCGTCATCGACTTCGAGCGCGCGACGAAGATTTCCGGCACGCGTTTCGCCGTGTTGATGGGCGCCGGCGCACAGCTGTCGCGCGCGCTGATCAACTTCATGCTGTCGCTGCACACCAACGAGCACGGTTACACCGAGGTGTTGCCGCCGTTCATGGCGTCGTCGGCGACGCTGTACGGCACCGGCCAGCTGCCGAAGTTCGAGCAGGACCTGTTCAAGATCGCAGGGGAGTGGGACCTCTACCTGATTCCCACGGCGGAAGTGCCGGTCACCAACCTGTACCGCGGCGAAATCATCGATGGCCGCCTGCTGCCGTTGAACTACACCTCGTACACCCCATGCTTCCGCAGCGAAGCTGGATCGTACGGCGCCGACACGCGCGGACTGATTCGCCAGCACCAGTTCGAAAAGGTCGAACTGGTGAAGTTTGCGACGCCCGAGACGTCGTACGACGAGCTCGAAGGGATGACCGCCAACGCCGAGACGGTGCTGCAGCGGCTCGGGCTTCCGTATCGTACGGTGGCGCTGTGCACCGGCGACATGGGGTTCTCGGCGGCAAAGACATACGACATTGAAGTGTGGCTGCCAAGCCAGAAGGCGTATCGCGAGATTTCATCGTGCTCGAACTGCGAAGCGTTCCAGGCGCGGCGGGCCAACATCAAGTTCCGGCGGGACGGGACCGGCAAAGCAGAGCACGTCCATACGCTGAATGGCTCCGGCCTGGCGGTCGGCCGGACGCTGATCGCGATTCTGGAGAACTACCAGCAGAAGGACGGTTCGGTGGAGATCCCGGGGGCGCTGCGGCCGTTCATGGGCGGACGATCGGTGATTAGCAGCCAGTAGCCGGTAGCATCCGGCTACTGGATGCTGGATACTGGCTACTGACAACACGGAGAGGTGGCTGAGCGGTCGATAGCGGCGGTCTTGAAAACCGTTGAACCTTCACGGGTTCCAGGGGTTCGAATCCCTTCCTCTCCGCCACAACTTTTATGACGCGAGCACTTTTCATCACCTTATTGCTGGCTGCGGCGATTGCCTGCGGCCCTTCAGGATCTATGGACCTGCAGATCGTTGACAGCGTTGTCGGCAGCGGCGCCGAAGCGACACCAGGCAAGACCGTGCGCGTTCACTACACCGGGTGGCTGTACGACGGCGGCAAGCCCGAGAATCGCGGCGAGAAATTCGACAGCTCGAAGGATCACGGCGAGCCGTTCGAATTCCCGCTCGGAGCAGGCCAGGTGATCCACGGCTGGGATCAGGGCTTCAAGGGCATGAAGGTCGGCGGCAAGCGCGTGCTCACCATTCCGCCGCACATGGGCTACGGTGAGCGCGGCGCCGGCGGCGTCATACCGCCAAACGCGACACTTGTCTTCGAGGTAGAACTGCTCGAAGTGAAGTAACCAGTAACCGGTAGCCAGATGCCAGAACAGACACACCGGCTTCTGGATCTTGGCTGCCGGATACCTGCTACTCATGTTTTGTAAACATTTCGGTGTCTGCGGTGGGTGCACGCTGCCCGGCGTGCCGTATACCGAGCAACTGGCGAGCAAGCGCACCAAGCTGTCGCGGTTGCTTGGCAGTGACGTCGCCTCGGTGATTCCGTCCCCGAAGGAAGCCGGCTTTCGAAACAAGGTCGCGTTCGTGTTTGGTCATGGCGTGATGGGCCATTACGCGCTCGGTTCCCGGAAGGTCGTTCCCATTCAGGAGTGCCCGGTTCATCACGATCGCGGGAACCGGATCGCGTTTGTGGTGCGCGATCAGTTGGCGCGCGTCGCGCCTGGAATCCTTCGACACATCATCGTTCGGACCACAGACGATGGCCGGGAAGCATCGGCGCTGCTGGTCGTGCGCCGCAACGACAAGTCACTGCGCGCCCCGGCGCGCAAGGTCCTGTCGTCGAAGGAGAAGCCCGACGGGTTCTTCGTCAACATTCACGACCAGCCGGGCCCTTTCATGGTGGGGGAGGAGACCCTCAAGATCGAAGGCCGCAGCCACGTCAAAGAGGTCGTGGGCGGCGTCAAGTACCTTGTTTCGCCAACGGCGTTCTTTCAAACGAATGTCGGCGCCGCCGGCGAGCTCGTGCGAGTGGTCCTCGAGGAAGTCGGGGCCGCCAAGCGCGTCCTTGATCTGTACTGCGGGTCAGGGTTGTTCTCCCTGCCGATCGCACAGGCGGGTGCCCTCGTCACCGCGATCGAGGAGAACCGCCAGGCCATCGCGGACGCCGAGGCGAACGTGGGTCTGAATCGACTCCAGAGTGCGAGGATTCGCTTCGTCGCATCGAGAGTGGAAGAGGCGCTGGTCAGGGCCGCCCGGGAGCCGTGGGATGCAGTGGTGCTGGATCCGCCGAGGCAGGGATGCCCGCCGGCAGTGCTCGCCGCCATCTTCGAGGGCGTGCGGCCGGCGCGGGCGGTCTACGTGTCCTGCAATCCCGATGCGCTGGCCAAGGAATTGCCGGGTATCCTCAAGACCGGCTATCGCGTCACTCGCGTGCAGCCGGTCGACATGTTTCCGCACACCGAACATATCGAGACCGTGATCTCGTTCGCGCGATAGGCCACAAACGGCACAGACAGGATGACCCCTCTCGTTGCTACCCGGATCGCGGTGATCGTCTCGACGGTGCTGGCCGCGCTGGTTCTCGCCTACCTTGCCCCATCGCCGGATCATCCGATTGAGTTGATGCTGGGCGGCGCCGCCGGGTTTACCGTACTGGCGGCCGTCGGCCAGCGCTACCGGCACCTCACGCTTCCGATTCTGATGGCGTTGCTCTACCTGTTGCCGGCGATCATGCTGGTGACAACCGGTGGCCGGGGTTATTGGCTGGATGTCATCTGGAGTCTGCCGCTGCTGGGACTGATTTGCTCGGACCGTGGCGCGCTGCAATGGTCGGTGCCCGATAGATGGCAGTGGCCGCTGGTGACGTGGTCCACGCTGGTCGCGTTGACCTGGCCGATCGTGTTCCTGCGAGAGGCGGACTTCGCGCCGTGGATCCTGGCGCTCCAGCGAGTGTCCAACACGAGCATCGGCATGAGCCCGGGCGATGTGGGCTTGAACATCGCGTACTTCGCTCTCGGACACAACGTCGGCCTGTTGTGGATCGACGCGTTGTGCCGGTGGTACCGGCACGGGCGCGCACGATTCACTGGCGAAGTGCTCGCCGGACTGCTGGCGGCGGCCGCCGCCGCCAGTGCCGTCACTTTCTACCAGGGGTTCGTCGATCTCGGGTTCCTGCAGCCGGGATTCTGGGAGTACATGATCCGGGCCACTGGCACCCTCGGTGACGCCAACAAGATGGGCGCGGTGGCCGGCTTCTGGACGATCGGCGCGATGGTGTTTGCACGATACCTCGATCGACCGTGGTCGTTGCTGATTGCCGGCGGTGGCCTGGTGCTCGGCGGCGGCGCCGCGTGGCTCTGCGGCTCGCGGACCGGGCTGGCGGCAGTGGCCCTCAGTGTCGCGATGGCGATCGTCGAGGTGCTGCGCTCCGGCGTGTTCACGCGCCGTCAGCTCGGCATCGGCGCCGGCGCGGCCCTGGTCATCAGTGGCGGTCTCGCCCTCATATTGCAAGGCGCCTCCACCCACACCATCGTGCAGCGCGGCACGCTCGAGAACTACCTGCCGTTCTTCGGCGACCGCGGCATCGCGGCGAGCGCCAATGAATTGCTCTGGGATCGGTTCGGCTACGGGCCGGCGGCGATCCAGATGATCAGTGAGCACCCGCTGGCCGGCGTTGGCGTGGGCATGTACCACGCACTGGCGCACGATTACGGCAAGGCCGCGGGACGGACCGTGCCGGCGCCCGACAACGCACAGGCCTGGTGGCGTCATCACCTTGCCGAGCTCGGCACCCTCGGCATCATCCCGTTGATCTGGTGGTGTGTCGTTTTTGCCCGCGAGCTGTTTTCGGCCGGCGGCGGCGATCGGCTGGCATCGGGGATGCTCCGGGGGGTGTTGATCGCCTTCTTTGTCGCCTCGATGTTCGGCGTGGCATCGCAGTCGGTGGCCATCACCTTGACGTTCTGGGTGTTCGTGTTCTGGTTTGTGACGGAGAACGGCAGCCCTCAGACGACTCCCAGCCGGGACTGGGCACGGCCCGCGCTGCTTGCCGCCGCGTCCCTGGTCGTGCTGCACGTCGGCCTCACGACCGTACACGCATTCGGCGATCTGCGCCCGCGCGCCCGCGCCGAGCGGTTCGGCTGGTATTACCGCTACGGCTACAACATTACAGACGATGGTCTTGACCTCGAACCGGATCCGGGCGGCAACCCGATTGGCCGAAGATGGACGTTCAAGGATTCACTGGCCGTGATCCCGGTCAAAGGCAAGGCGCTGAAGTTTGTGGCGTGGATCGATCATCCGGATGCCGATGTCAATCCGGTGCGCACGCAAATCTGGGCGGACGCACGCCTGGTGTACGAAGGCGATCTGCGCCGTACGCCAATCTTCCTCGCTATTCCCGCGATGCCCGGCAAGGCACACATGACGATCGAGACCTCGATCGAGAGGACGTGGCGGCCGGCCGATTACGGCAGCCGCGATCGGCGGGAGCTTGGCCTGTCGATTCGCGACTGGGTCTGGGAATAGCCACTACTTCCTGATGGTCCTGTCCAGGTACGCCTTGATCGTGTCATAGGTGTGCTGCTGCCCCCACGCATCGACCACCCGAGCGTTCACGTCTGCGAGCAGTCGTGTTCGCTCCAGGATCGGCGCGTAGAACGCTTCTTTGGTGAAGGCGAAGGCCCCGGCGGGAATCGATGCCAGTCTGGCCGCCGCCTCGGTGGCGCGATCGAGCAGCATCCCCGCCGGGCATTGCTCGTCGATCAAACCCATGGCCCTTGCTTCGTCGACCTGGACGGTGCGTCCGGTGAAGACCAGATCGCGCAGGTGTCCGTCGGGTATACGCGCCGCGATGATCTGCAGCGGCAGGGCGGGGAAGGGCACTCCCACCGCCAGCTCCGGCATGCCGATGCGGCCGTTGCCTTCCGTCATGATGCGGTGATCGCACGCGGCGGCGAGAATGCAGCCACCGGCAATGGCGTGGCCGTTGACCGCCGCGACCACCGGCTTCGGGAACGTCAGCGTGACCCGCAGGAGTTCGTCCAGCACGGGAAGGAACCGCCGTGCGTAATCGGCGCCGTCCTCGACGAGCCGAAAGAGATCGACACCGGCGGAGAACGACGCCCCAGATCCGGTGATGATGACGGCCTTCACCGAAGGCGCCATCGCCTCGGTCATTTCGGCGATGAACCTGTTGCCAAGCTCGATGTCCATGGCGCTGACCTTGCCGTGCGCCAGCCTCAGGAGACGAATGCCGTCGGCGTCTTTTCTCTCTATCACGCTGACAGACTACACTTAGCGGAGCGCTGCTGTGACCGAGATCGTTCCCGCTCGTCCCGCATCAACCGTCGTCGTGCTCCGCGACCCTTCGACGCCGCTCAGGGCGCGGGGCAGTGCCTTCGAAATTCTGATGGTCCGCCGCAACG
Source organism: Acidimicrobiia bacterium (assembly GCA_016871275.1). Taxonomy (GTDB): domain Bacteria; phylum Acidobacteriota; class Vicinamibacteria; order Vicinamibacterales; family UBA2999; genus 12-FULL-67-14b. The sequence goes on from VFZG01000026.1 coordinate 23,200, forward strand.
ACCAGGTGGCATTCATGGCGGGCTCGTATGTGTTTCCCGGCGGCCGCGTTGACCAGGGCGATCGGCTCGTACACGACGAGACGGTGGCGTTCCGCGCCGCGGCGGTGCGCGAGCTGCAGGAGGAAGCCAACGTCCGCATCGGCGTCGACGACCTTCACCCGTTGGCGCACTGGGTGACGCCGGAAATCGAGATCAGGCGTTACGACACCTTCTTCTTCCTGGCCCGCATGCCACGGGACCAGGTCGCCAGGCACGACGAGGGTGAGACCACGGCACTGGAGTGGTTGACGCCCGCCGAAGCCATCGCGCGCTTTCGGCGGAAGGAGTTGTTGCTGCCGCCGCCGACCTACACCACCATTTGCCAGATCGCGCCACTGCGCTCGATCGACGAAGTGCTGGACTGGGTGAAGCGGCGTCCAATCGTCCGAGTCATGCCGGGCTTCTTCAAGAACGGCGAGGAAGTCACGCTGACGCTGCCAGGCGACCCGCTCTATCCGACGATTCCTGGGTGGGATGTCCCGGAAGAAACGCGGTTCGTGCTCGAGGACGGTAACCGGTGGGCTCCAAGGAAACCCTGATCGAAGGCATCGATCAGGTGATCGAATGCTTCAACCGGCGCACACTCGATCTGCCGGACGGATTCTTCGACAGGAAAGCGCAGTTCATCATCAACGGCGCGACGTTCGAAAGCCTGTTGAGCACGGCGCCGAACGATCCGCTGATCCTGATGCTGTCGCGCGGGCCGGCCGGCTATCGGTTCACGGTGAAGGCGCTGCAGCATGCCATGCCGGACGCCAAAGTCGAGCGAGGCGAGGTCGCCAGCGATGGCGACCCGTTCAAGGTGACGTCACGGCTGCGGCTCTCTGGAACCCTGCGAGATAGCGGCGAGGCCGTCCACGCGCTGGTGTCGGTTGCCCTGAGGCTGAGTGCCGCCGGAGCCGTCGAAGTGGCGGATGCGGCGGTCCTTCCGCAGGATCTCGAAAGAATCCGGCGAGCCCGCCTCAGCAGCGGTCAGTCGGGATTGATGAAACGATAGATTACCCGGACAATCCGGTATGCCTCGGGCATGTCAGGCCGCGAGCACTCGACCGTGTCCGTACTACGAGCTGGCTTCTTCGGGCAGGCCCAGGGCCTGCCGGACGAACATTTTCTCGGGCAGGCCGCCGAGAATCTCGATGGTCTCGTTGACGATGGTCTTGGGCACGCCGGTGACGCGGTACTTGCGGCTCAGATCCATGAACTCGGTCGCTTCGATCGCATCGGCCGTGATGTGCTCGTTTGCTGCTGCCATCTTGTGTGCGAGGACGACCGCCCTCGGACAGTGCGGTCAAGTCGGCGTCGAGAACACTTGAATGTGGGTCGGCGTGTCCACCGCCTGGATCCAGGTCATGGTTTCGGGATCGAGATCGATCGTGCCGGTGCCGGCGACGATGATGGCTTCAACCAGGCCGACGAACTCGTAGCCGGTGGGCGCGCCGTACATCCGCATGCGCGTGTCGACGCCGTCGCTCAGGACGACGATGGCCGGCGCCATGGTGACGTTGTACTTGGCCTTGTCGTCCGAATCGAGAACGAAGTTCTTGTTGACGACGGTGATTTTCTCGTTCAGCGACGCGATCTCGAGGAGAATCTTCTTCGCCACGTCGCCGCTGTCGGAGCCGCCAAACGTCTGCGTGAAGAGCACGAGCTGGACGGGATGAACAAGCCCGGACAAGTGCTGCTTCAGCGTGGCTTCGTCTTGCGGCGACAGCAGTCCCATCCGGTCAGGCTATCAGGCCATCGGGCGATCCGGCCATCAGAATTTGAAGAGATCGTCGAACGCCTTCTTCGCCCCGCTGGGTTCCTTGGGGCTGGCGCCCTTGTCAGCCACGGCTGCGGTGGTTTCGCGCTCCCATGACGTGCGAATGCTGAAGTGCTGGCAACTGTTGGCGATGTCCTTGGGGGACACTCGAGCGGGCAGCTTGATGGCGCACTCGAAGCTGGCGCCGGGGTCGAAGTTCACGCACTGGATGCACGACCGCATGTCGACCTGGCACTTGGCGCACTTGCTGAGCGACATGACCTGCGGATCGGCGATGGTGCCGCAGCGGGCGCAACGGGCGACCTGACGCGAGTTCATCATGCGCGGGTTGCGCGCGCCTTCGGATGAAATGCGCCGGGCGCCGGCCGGCGCGCCGGGCTCACGCTGGGGCCGGGTGCCGCCGCCCTCCGGCCGGGGACCGTTCGGACGGCGATCGCGGTCGTCGTCCTGGTAGCCGCGCTGGCGATACTTGCGATCGTCGCTCATGCTTCGTAGACGGTCTTGCCACCGACGACGGTCCTCAGGATCGCGATGTTCTTGATCTCGTCGGGATTCACGTCGTGCGGATCGCGGGCCAGCATGGTGAAGTCCGCAAGCTTGCCCGCGGTGATCGAACCTTTGGTGTTTTCTTCGTGCGAGGCGTACGCGCCGTTGATGGTCGCGACCATCAGCGCCTCGTCTACTGTGATCCGTTGTCTTGGCCCCCACACATTACCACTGAAATCCTTGCGGGTGACCATGCTTTGAATGGCCATCAGGGGCTCGAAGGGGCCTGGTCCGTAATCGGAGGCGCCGGGGACGGGAATGCCGGCGTCGATGAACGAGCGGTGCGCGAACATCCAGTTCATCTTTTCCTGGCCGTAGAACCCCCATTTCTCGCCGTGATAGTGCGCGTAGGTCCAGAACGGCGTGGGGATGGCACCGAGCGCCTTGATCCGGGCCAGCAACTCCGGGTTCACCAGTGAACAGTGCTCGATGCGGTTGCGGGGATCGGGCCGCGGCCACTGCCGCTGCACGCGCTCGTAGGCCTTGAGCACCATGTCGATGGTGGTGTCGCCGTTGGCGTGAATCGCCAGCCGCATGTTGGCGCGCCACGCGTCCTCGACCGCGTCGTGGATCTCCTGCTGCGTCATGGTGAGAATGCCGTAGTCGCTGGTGCCGACAAACGGCGTGCTCATACGCATGGTGCGCTCCGACGCCGAGCCGTCGGCGGCGTATTTCACGCCGATGCACCGCAGGCTGTCGTCGCCGAACCCATAGGCGATGCCGGCGCTCTTGAAGGCGTTGAACGTCTCGCCGTTGGCGACGAGGAAGGCCGCGCGATGGCGCAGCTGGCCGGCGTCCCGCGCATCCTGGTAAGCCTGAATGCGGGCACGGCCGGCGCTGGCATCGTGCACCGAGGTCAGGCCCGCGGCGGTGAGCAACTTCGAGATGTGGACCATCCCGGCTCTGCCGCGCTCGCGCTGCTGCTCGGGCGAAAAGCGCTCACGCGTGCCGACCTTGCCAAAAACGCCGCGTGCCAGTTCGGCGACGCGTCCGGTCAACTCGCCGCTGTCGTCCCTGAAAAAGCGTCCGTGATCCGGATCCGGCGTGTTCTTCGTAATGCCGGCGAGCTCGAACGCCTTGGTGTTGTACCAGCTGGTATGGCCGCCGCGGTGGTTGACGGCGATCGGGTGATCGCGCGAGACCTCGTCCAGCTCCTTGCGCGTGAGCGGCACGTCCAGCTTGGTGTCGTCGAACATGATGGCTTCAACCCACTGGCCGGGCGGCGTCGCGTCGGCCCTGGCCTTGAGGTTGGCCTGCAGCTCGCGCACGCGCGGGACATTGGCGTTGACGCTGAACAGCTCGCCGACGCCGCTGACGTGGCAATGGCAGTCGATGAACCCGGGCGTGATGGTGGCGCCGCCGGCGTCGATCTGCTGCGTCCTGGCAGCCGCCAGGTTGCGGACGTCGGCGGTCGAGCCGACCGCGACAAACCGGCCGTCCTTGATCGCGAACGCCTCGGCGCGCGGCAGCGACGGATCACTGGTCAGGACGCGAGCGTTGGTGACAATCAGGTCAGGCGCGGCCCCGGCAGCGACTGCAGCCTGCGCGGCCGGCGGTGGGGGCGTCGCGAAGGCATCGAGGCCGGACGACCGCAGGCCCGTGGCGCCGGCAAGCGCCGCGCCAAGGCCCAGAAACTGCTTGCGGGAGAGGTTCGGCATGGGCGAATGATAGTCCTCGGTTGCCAAGGTGCCAAGGTGCCAGGGCGCCAGCGGCTTGACTCACTGCGACGCGTGATGGTAAAAACGGCCACCGTTCAAACTCAAAGCGAGGATACGGATTGGCCCAGCCGGATGCAGATCTGCTTCACAACCCTGTCGCGGGCCACCCACCGCTGATCCTGAGATCACCGGATTTCCACTCCATCACCGAGGCCGTTGCGGAGCCGGTCGAGCGGACGACGCCGATCGGCTGGTGGCTCTTCTTCATTCCGTCGCTCGGACTCCTCAGCCTCCTCGGCATTGCCGTCGCGTGGCTGTTTTGGGAGGGAATCGGCATCTGGGGCCTCAACCAGCCGGTCGGCTGGGCATGGGACATCACGAATTTCGTGTTCTGGGTCGGCATCGGCCACGCCGGAACGCTCATCTCGGCCATCTTGTTTCTCTTCCGCCAGACATGGCGCACCTCAATCAACCGCTCGGCCGAGGCGATGACCATCTTCGCGGTGATGTGCGCCCTGACGTTCCCGGGGATTCATGTGGGACGCGTCTGGGTCGCCTACTGGATGTTCCCGCTACCGAACCAGATGGACATGTGGCCCAATTTCAGGAGCCCGCTTCTCTGGGACGTCTTCGCCGTCAGCATCTACGGCACCGTCTCGGTCCTGTTCTGGTACGTCGGCCTGATCCCCGACCTGGCGACGATGCGCGATCGGGCGAAGACCAGCACCCGGCAGTTCGTCTACGGGATTTTCGCGCTCGGATGGCGTGGCTCGCAGCGGCAATGGCATCACTACGAATCCGCATACCTGATCCTTGCAGCCCTCGCGACACCCCTCGTGCTGTCGGTCCATTCGATTGTGTCGATGGATTTCGCCGTCTCGCTTCTCCCTGGATGGCATACGACGGTCTTCCCGCCCTATTTCGTCGCCGGCGCCATCTTCTCCGGGTTCGCCATGGTGCTCACGCTCATGGTGATCTGCCGCTGGGCATTCAAACTCGAGCACATCGTCACCCTCCGGCACTTCGACTACATGGCGAAGATCATGCTGGTGACGGGGACGATCGTGGGCTACGCCTATGCCACGGAGTTCTTCATCGCCTGGTATAGCGGGAACCCCTACGAGGTGTTCACGTTCCTGAACCGCGCGGGCGGACCGTACGCCTGGGCCTACTGGATCATGATCAGCTGCAACGTGATCAGTCCGCAGGTCTTCTGGTTCAAGAAGGCGCGCACCAGCATCCCGATCCTCTTCGCGGTGTCGATCGTCATCAACATCGGGATGTGGTTCGAGCGGTTCGTGATCATCGTGACCTCGCTGCACCGTGACTTCCTGCCCTCCTCCTGGGGCTACTTCAGTCCCACGGTCTGGGACATCGCGTGCCTGCTTGGAAGCTTCGGGCTGTTCTTCACGATGTTCTGCCTGTTCGTGCGCTTTCTTCCGATGGTGGCCACCGCGGAAGTCAAGACGGTCCTGCCGCAGGCCAATCCGCATGGGCAGCACGGACACGCAGTCGCCGAGCGCGAGATCGCACTCCATCACGAGGTCGTCCCGGTCGCGATGGTCGAGCCAGCCCCTTCCCGGTGGCGCTTCGAGATGCCGCTGGTCCCACGGCTGCCGAAGGGGCCGTATTTCGGAGTCCTGGCCGAGTTCACGACGCCGGCGGAGCTCTATCGCGCGTGCGAGCGCGTCCGAGACGCCGGCTTCTCGCGATGGGACGCCCACACGCCGTTCCCCGTCCACGGCCTGAGCAAGGCGATGGGGCTCCGACGGTCGACGCTCCCCTGGATTGTGCTCGTGCTGGCGCTGACGGGGGCCGCGGCTGGGTTCCTCCTGCAGTGGTGGGTCCACACCACCGCCTATCCGCTGGTGATCAGCGGCAAGCCGTTTTTCACCTGGCCCGCCTTCATTCCGATCACCTTCGAGGTCGCGGTGCTCTTCGGCGCGCTCGGCGCCGTCTTCGGCATGTTGGGCCTGAACCGGCTGCCGATGCACCACCATCCGCTCTTCAAGTCCAAGGTCTTCGAGCGGGCGAGCGACGACACCTTCTTCATCTCGATTGAATCGTGGGATCCACGGTTCGATCCGTCGGGCACGGCGACGTTGATGAAGTCATTGGGCGCGCGAAGCGTCGAGCTGCTGGAGTCGTGATGGCCGATCACGTTGAGCTGCGTCCCGAGCAAGCCACGATCCCGCCGGGGCACTCGTGGAACCGCCTGCCCCTCATTGCCGGTGCCCTGGCGCTGCTGGGGGCGGTGGCGTGCGCGATTCTGGCCCCGGGGAATCCGAAGCAATTCTTCTTTTCGTGGCTGGTGTCGTTCCTCTTCTTCACGAGCCTGGCCCTCGGCGCGCTGTTCTTCGTGCTGATCCAGTACGCGGCCCAGGGAGGCTGGGGGATTGTCCTGCGCCGGATCGGGGAGACGATCTTCTCCACGATTCCTGTGATGGCGGCCTTGTTCGTCCCCCTGCTCTTTGGCCTGCACGATCTGTACGAATGGTCTCATGCCGACGCGGCGGAACACGACGCGCTGTTGGCCTGGAAGGCGCCGTATCTGAACGTGCCGTTCTTCCTGATTCGGGCGGCGCTGTTCTTCGGCATCTGGTCCTTCATCGCCGTCGTGTATTACCGCGGCTCACGCTCCCAGGACGCGACGGGCGATCACGCGGTGTCGGCGCGCCTGCGCAAGTTCGCCGGACCCGCGATCATCGTCCTGGCGCTGACCCAGACGTTTGCCTCGATCGACTGGATCATGTCGCTCACGCCCCACTGGTACTCGACCATGTTCGGCGTGTATTTCTTTGCCGGCTCCTGGGTGGGGTTCATCGCGCTGCTGTCTGTCGTCGTGCCGGCGATGCGCGGCAGCGGGCTGCTGGACACGGTGATCAGTGCCGAGCACCTGCAGGACATCGGCAAGTTCCTGTTCGCATTCACCGCGTTCTGGGCCTACATCGCGTTCTCCCAGTATTTCCTGATGTGGTACGGGAACCTGCCGGAAGAAACGATCTGGTACAAAGCACGGATGGAGGGGTCCTGGTTGACGGTCTCGCTCCTGTTGCTGTTTGGACATTTCATGGCGCCGTTCTTTTACCTGATGGGCCGGAGCGTCAAGCGGAACGGCGCGACACTGGCCGTTGGCGGCGCCTGGATCCTCCTCATGCACTTCGTCGATCTGTACTGGCAAGTGATGCCGGGCCTGCATCCCGAGGGATTCGGCCCGTCGCTGCTCGATGGCGCGGCGTTCATGGCGGTCGGCGGGTCGTTCGTGGCGGCCGCGAGCTGGCTGATGCGGCGCCAGGCGCTGGTGCCGCTCGGTGACCCGAGACTCGGCGAATCGCTGGCCTTCGAGAACGTCTGAGGGGTTGCGCCAGCAGGGGGCTCGGTGTAGAGTCGGCCCATCCGGGCCGGCGTGGATGAGGTTGACGATGTCCAAGGAGACGAGCATGCGCGGAATTGGCAACAGGCGGTGGCTTGCAGCTGGACTGTTGGTGCTGACGTGGCCGGGCATGGCAATGGCCGCGTCGACAATCACCGGCACCATCACCTTCACCGGCAAACCGCCCGCGCTCAAGCCGCTGGCCATGGACGCCGACCCGGCGTGCGCCAAGAAGCACACCAAGCCGGTCCTGGCTGAAATGCTGGTCCTGGGCAATGGCCAGACGATGGCGAACGTCATCGTCTGGGTCTCGAAGGGCCTGCCGGCTGGGAAGAAGTTCCCCGTTCCCTCGACGCCCGTGACGCTCGATCAGAAGGGGTGCGTATACATGCCGCACGCGATGGGGATCATGGTCGGTCAGGCCTACCGCATCCTCAACTCCGACGGCATTCTCCACAACGTCCACACTCTTCCCAAGATCAACCCGTCATTCAACCGGGCGATGCCGGCCACGAGCAAAGAGGCGAGCACGACGTTCGCCAAGCCGGAGCCGATCTTCCAGATCAAGTGCGACGTCCATCCATGGATGAGTGCGTACATCGGCGTGTTCGAGCATCCCTTCTTCGCGGCGACGGGCATGGACGGGAAATTCACCATCGCCGGGCTCGATGCCGGCACCTACGAGATCACCGCGTGGCATGAGCGCCTTGGCACGCAGACCGCGTCGATCACAGTCAGCGGCAGCGATACCAAGGCCCAGGACTTCAAGTTCGCGGTTCCCGGCGCGAAGTAGAAAAATCTGGAGTAGAAATCCAATGAGTCACCCGGGAACTGTCGCCGCCGGTGCGGCGCACCGCGCGCACGAAGCTCATCACGAAGAACTCGGCTTCTGGCGCAAGTACGTCTTCTCCACCGACCACAAGGTCATCGGCATCCAGTACGCCGTCACGGGGCTGCTGTTCCTGCTCTTCGGCTTTGTGTTGATGATGCTAATGCGCTGGAACCTGGCGTATCCAGGCGTCCCACTGCCGCTGATCGGCGGGCTCTTCGGCGAGGCGCGCATGCCGGGCGGCACGATGCTGCCTGAGTTCTACAACGAGCTCGGCGCGATGCACGGCACCATCATGGTCTTCCTCGGCGTGGTGCCCCTCGCCGTCGGCGGATTCGGCAACTTCGTCCTGCCGCTGCAGATTGGCGCGCCGGACATGGCGTTCCCGAAGATCAACATGGCCAGCTACTGGTGCCTGTTCCTCGGCGGCATCACGATGCTCGGCAGCTTTTTCGTCCCCGGCGGGGCCGCGCAATCCGGGTGGACGTCCTACACGCCGCTCGCCGTCATCGCCGGCTCAGGCCAGACTTGGTGGCTCGTCGGCATGATCTTCCTGATCACCTCGTCGCTGCTCGGCGCGGTCAACTTCCTCACGACCACCATCCAGTTGCGCGCCAAGGGGCTGACGTTCATGCGCTTGCCCTTCTTTGTGTGGGCCCAGTTCGTCACGTCGTTCCTGCTGCTGCTGGCCTTCCCGCCGCTCGAAGCCGCTGGTGTCATGCAGTTGATGGATCGCGTGGCCGGCACGAGCTTCTTCATGCCGAGCGGCCTCGTGGTCAGCGGCCAGGTCCTCGCCAATGCCGGCGGCGGCAACACGGTGCTGTGGCAGCACCTGTTCTGGTTCCTGGCGCATCCCGAGGTCTACGTCCTGATCCTGCCCGCCATGGGCATCGTGGCCGAGATCATCGCCAACAACACGCGGAAGCCGCTGTGGGGCTATCGCTCGATGGTGTACTCGATCGTGTTCCTCGGCTTCGTGTCGTTCATCGTGTGGGCGCACCACATGTTCATGACCGGCATGGGAACGGCGATGGCGGCGTTTTTCCAAACGACGACGATGATCATCTCGATTCCGTCGGTCGTGATTCTCACGGCGCTGGTGGTGTCGCTCTGGGGCGGATCGATACGCTTCAACACGCCGATGCTCTTTGCGATCTCGTTTCTCCCGATGTTCGGCATCGGTGGTCTGACGGGCCTGCCCCTCGGCTTGAACATCTCGGACATCCCGCTCCATGACACCTACTACGTCATTGCTCACTTCCATTACGTCGTCGCGCCGGGGACGATCTTCGCGCTGTTCGCGGGTATCTACTATTGGTATCCCAAGGCGACCGGGCGGAGAATGAACGAGACACTCGGCAAGGTCCACTGGTTTGGCTCGCTCGTGTGCATGAACGTCGTCTTCATGCCGATGTTCCTGGTCGGGCTGGCCGGCGTCTCGCGGCGCTTGTTCGACGCCGGCTCGGCCTACGACTTCGCCCAGGGGACCATGCATTGGAACTCCGTCTCCTCGTGGGGCGCGTGGATCATGGCCCTCTTCCAGATCCCGTTCATCTTCAACTTCTTCTGGAGCATCCGCAACGGGGAGAAGGCCGAGGACAACGTCTGGCAGGCCACGACGATCGAGTGGTCCGCGCCCTCGCCGCCGCCGCACGGCAACTTCGCGGTCGCGCCGCAGGCGCATCGCGGGCCCTACGAGTACAGCGTGCCCGGAGCCAACAAGGACTTCACGCCCCAGTTCGAGGCCTGATACGAGATGGATATTCCCTACACCGTCGAGGTACGGCGCGACACTGGTCTGAACAACGGCAAGATCGGTATCTGGCTCTTCCTGGCCTCGGAAGTCATGTTGTTCGGGGCGCTGTTTGCGAGCTACATCCTGATTCGCACCGGGTCACCGAGCTGGCCGCGCGGCGACACCGTTCTCGACTACCGGCTCGCCACGTTCAACACGATCGTCCTGATCGCGTCCTCGGTGACGATGGTGATGGCGTGGGCGTCGCTGATGCGCCGCCGCTTCGGGACCTTCCGGATCTACATGGCCGCGACGGTCCTGCTCGGGGGCGTCTTCCTGGTGGTCAAGTACTTCGAATACAGCCATCACCTGCACCTCGGGGAGTATCCGAGCCACAGCAACTTCTTTGCGATCTACTACACGCTGACCGGCCTGCACATGCTCCATGTGTTGGGCGGCATGGTGGTGAACGCCTATTTCTGGGGCCCCGGCGCAAAGCTCTGGAACACGAATCCGGTCTGGTTCACCAACCGGGTCGAGCACTCGGGTCTCTTCTGGCACTTCGTCGACCTGGTCTGGATCTTCCTCTTCCCGACGCTGTATCTTCTCTAAGGCGGCATTGATGAGCGACCACCTAGCGACGACCGACCACGACGATCACGCCGGTCACGATCCTGCCGACATCGACCGGCACGTCAGGGTCTACATCATGGTGTTCGTCGCGCTCATGGTGCTGACCGTCATCACCGTGGCGGTCTCGCGGCTCCACCTGTCCGTGCCGGCTGCCGTCAGCGTGGCGCTACTGGTCGCGACCGTCAAGGGAGGGCTCGTGGCGTGCTACTTCATGCACCTGATCTCTGAGAAGAAGCTGATTCTCGCGGTCCTCGCCCTCACCGCTGCCTTCTTCGTCGTGCTGCTGGCCCTGCCGTCGCTCACCCACAGCAACGGGTTCTGGATACCCCAAGCCGAGCCGGCCCATTCGGACGACGCGCACAAATGAATCTCAGGTTTATCCACGCGGGGCTGATCCTTTGTTCCGCCGCTCTCGCGGTGCTGGTGGGTCTCTGGAGCCTTGGCGTGGCCGGGCTCGGGACCGGGAGCGCAAGCCTCCCCGCGGGCATCGCGTCGTTCGCCGTGGCGATTGGCCTGGTCGTCTACGACTCGTGGTTCCTGCGCAAGACGAGGACGCTGCGATGATCCGCCTGCGCAGCTTCGCAGCTTCGGCGGGACAGGTCCGAACGATCACAATGGCGGTCTTCCTCTTGATCTTCAGCAGCTCGGAGGCTTTCGCCTGCCCGGTATGCTTCGGGGCGGAAGAGACCTCGATGATTGATGCGTCGAGGCTCGGTATTCTGGCGCTGCTGATCGTCACTTTTGCGGTGCAAGGCGCGTTTGTCGGCTTCTTCCTCTATCTCCGCAAACGCGCGAAGCTCATGGCCGATATCGATCTCGACAACGAATGGTCGGAACTCCAGGGAGGAGCAACGAGAACATGACCGAATGGCTCGGACTGCCGCCGCTGGCGGCCGCCCACGGTGGACAGATCGACAGCCTGATTGGCTGGATCCACGTGTTCATGTTCATCCTGTTCATTGGCTGGGGCGGATTCTTCCTTTACTGCCTGGTGCGGTTCCGCAAATCGCGAAACCCGGTCGCCGACTACGTGGGCGTCACGTCGCCGGCGTCGAAGTATTCCGAGATTGCCGTGGCCGTGATCGAAGGCGTTCTGCTGGTCGGCTTCGCGATTCCGTTATGGGCGGCGAGGGTCGAGGGCATGCCCTCAGCCAGTGAAGCGCTCACCGTTCAGGTCACCGCCGAGCAGTTCGCCTGGAACGTCCACTATCCAGGCCCCGACGGAGTGTTCGGCCGCACCGACATCAAGCTGCTCGATCTCCAGACCAACCCGCTCGGACTCGATCGCGACGATCCGGCCGCGAAGGACGACGTCACGACGCTCAATCAGCTGTATCTGCCGGTGAACCGGCCGGTGATTGTGAGGCTCAGAAGCAAGGACGTGATCCACAGCTTTGGCGTGCCCGAGTTCCGCGTCAAGCAGGACGCGATTCCAGGTCTCACCATCCCGATCCATTTCATCCCCAACGTCACGACCGCGGAGATGCGAACGCGGCTGGGCAAGCCTGAGTTCCAGTACGAGATTGCCTGCGCGCAGCTCTGCGGCCTGGGCCATGCCCGGATGCGGGGATTCGTCACCGTCCAGACCGCCGAGGAGTTCCAGAAGTGGTTGGAGGAACAAATCGCGGAGCAGAGCGCGCCGGATCCCTTCCGGTAGGGCGCCGCCAGGGCTTCTGCGCCTGCCGTCGCACTTCGTGCTACGGCGGGGCAGGCCGCCCTGGCTGACCAAACATCTTCGGGGTGGGCATCCGGGCGCGGATTCGCTCCAGCTCTTCCACGGTCACGCGGTCGAGGCCGCCCTTGCGGCAGGACTCCTCGACGGCCTTGATCACCATGCCGCGGACAAACGCCGGGATCTTCTTCATCCGCGCCGCCGCCTCATCGTCCCACGCGATGGTCGAGGGTGATTCGGGGCCGTACTCGATTGCGGGCACGCTTGGCGCCAGGCCGCGGATGGCGAGCAGCGGCGACCCGGTGAACGTGCCGGGCGTGTGAGTGCAGAGGGGATCTTCGGCCATCACGTCGCCGCTCATCCCATAGGCACGCGCGCGGCAGCCGCCGCAGTGCCCGTTCATCTCGCACTCGCCGCATCGCCCGCCGAGTGACGTCCGGCGCCGAATGTCGGTGAACAAGGCCGAGGACGTCCACAAGTCCGCGAGACTCGCGGTGCGAAGCGTGCCCGCGAAGAGCGGGAGGTACGGGCACGGTGTGACATCCCCGTTCGGCCGGATCCCCATGTAGTGCGTGCCTGCCGGGCATCCGCCGGCGCCTCCGGAGTAGGTCCTGATCAGGGACAGACCGGCCCCGGAGAGGGAGTCGCCAGCCGTTGCGGTCGCCTCGGCCGGCGAACCGGCCTTTTCCAGCACGGTCTTGATGTAGTGCGGCGCGCACTTCGCGTTCACGAGCATCCGCCCCTTGTACTTGGCCTGGATCCGGTAGAGCGATGCGAGCACGTCGTCGTACTGGGCGGGCGTGATGTCCGACACGAACTGGCCGCGTCCCGTCGGCACCAGGAAGTACAGGTTCCAGACCTTGGCGCCGAGGCGATCGTGGGCGAAGTCGGCGATCGCGTCGAGCTCGCCAAGATTGTGCGACCCCGCGGTCGTCTGCACGATGAAGGGCAGCCCAGTCCGGTTGAGAATCTGGGCTCCCTCAACCGTGTTTCGCCAGGCGCCACGGACCTTTCTGAAGCCGTCGTGACGATCGGGGTCGAGGGCATCGAGCGAAAGCGACAGCCCGCGCGCGCCGGCCTCCGCCAGCCGGGTCGCCAGGTTCTCGGTGATGCGGACGCCATTGGTGCCGATCACGACCCACAACTCGCGCTCTGCCGCGCGCTTGACGATCTCGAGAATGTCGCGCCGCAAGAGCGGCTCGCCGCCCGTCAGGATGGTCACGCACTCAGGCGCGAAGGCGGCAATCTCGTCGATGACCCTGAAGCACTCCCCGGTGCCGAGCTCGCTGCGATCGGCGAAGTTCTCGGTGCCGACTTGCGGCGTGCCGCCGGCGTCGAGATAGCAGTGCTCGCAGGCAAGGTTGCAGCGGTAGGTCAGGTTCCATGACACCACGTACGGCCGGGCAAATCCGTCGACGCCGCTCATCACATGCCGAAGAAGTCTTTGGCCGCGTCCAGGATGGTCTCGTCCACTTCGAGGGCCCCTCGGTCACGGGCGAACTTCTCGATGCCGGTCTTTGCCATGGGGCGAACGAACTCGGGAATATTCGCGAGCCTGGCTTGGGCGGCGACGGTCCAGCGCACGGGAACGGGCTCGCCGACGCGATGCTCGGCGGTGCCGTCCCCAGCCGGGATCATCCCGGGAAACGGACACTTGCCATCCCCCTTCGCTGGCGCGTCGGCGGGACCGATCCGCACGCCGAGCGACTGCACGACCTGCGTCTCGTAGGCGTTGGTCAACATCGCCATCTCGTAGCCACATGCGGGACACGAGTAGACGACGGACAATGAACCGCGATCCGGCGGCACGACGGTTTGCAGTTTCATCGGGGTATCACAGGGCACGCAGAGAAATTTCATGAGAGGCTGTCCAGGAGATTCTGGGTCACGTGGTCGAGCGCGCGGCGGACCGGTGTGTCAGGCAGTGCCGCAAAAGGCATCCCTCGATCGCAGTGCCGCGCGAGCTCGGGGTCGAATGGCACGGTCCCAAGGCACGGGATCTCGAGCGTTGGTTGGGAGTCCGCCTCGTTGAAGCGGTTGCGCGAAGGCGGGAAGAGCGGTTTGACGGCATTGCAGTCGCGGCAGAAATAGCCGCTCATGTTCTCGACGTAACCGAGAATGCGATTGGGTCCCTTCGCCCCGCCGTCGCCAGGGCTGCGGCGCGCCAGCAGCGCTGCCGCCGATCGCGCGACCACGCCGCGCGACACCTCCGACGGGATCGTGACGAGGACGAACGAGGTTCGCGGGCCGAGAAAGTCTGCGTACTGAACCGTTCGGTCGGCTCCTGGCGGCAGATCGAACATCAACAGATCGAGTTCTCCCCACTCCGAGGACGCCAGGATCTCGCCGAGCAGCGCGAACTCCTTCGTGGCGCGCCAGGTATGCGAGTCGCCGTGCGCCGCGCTGTCGAAGTCGAGCGCTTTCGACTCCGGGACGAGCGAGCCCATCGAGAAGACCGCGATCCCATTCACGGTGCGCGGCAGCGCCATCCGGTGCTGGCCGGGAACGAACACCGCGTCCTGGACACCTGCCATGCGCGCCTGCGAGGGGCCGTTGAAGTCCGCGTCGAGGATCGCAATCCTGAGTCCCCGCTCGCGCAGCGCCCCCGCCAGATGCAGCGTCAGCGTGCTCTTGCCGACGCCGCCTTTGCCTGACCCCACCGCGACGAGATGGCGCACGGCGGCGAGCCCGTCAGCGATGCGGTTCTGCTTTTCGGCCACCTGCTCGAGGATTCTGGACCCTCCGTCGCCGACAATGTCGTGGTAGCCCTTCACGGTGAGCGCTTAGCCTACCGTACCTGGGTGTAACATTCGCCGGGCCAGTCAGGCCGATCCGGTTGCGCGAATTCCCCTTCAAACTCGACATCGCGCGAAGCCGAGGTGGAGTATTTGGTCGAGTGGTGAGTTTTCCGGGTGGCGACGTCGAAGGGTTGGGGCGATCCGGTTACGCGGATCGCGCTTTGGCGGCGTAGAGTCGATGGGCACCAGCGGAGCGGAACCCGAGCATCGCCAGCCACTCCGCGGAGATCTCCGCCGGGTGGACCTTCTGGATCCTAAGGGTCTGGACGCCGCGCGCGCGGAGGTGTGCGAGCAGGTGGTCCAGTCGTGCTCCACCGTCCTCGATGAAGGAACGCATCGCCAGAATCTCTCCGTCCGGCAAGAACAGCACGAAGGCTTCAAGGCGTTCATCAGAGGCGATCGCGAACCCCTGCATGTCGTCCTTCCGCGCCGTGAGGGTCTCAACCGATCGCTCCCAGCAGACAGTCGGATCGTGCTCTCCCAGCAGTCCATTCGCGGCGAGATCGTCGACCGTGACAGGGATCACGTAACTGTCGATGCGCTCGCCGGCAACCGGCGTCTCGAGGACGTAGTTAGTGAGAACGGCTTCCTGGATGTATCCGCTGGCGACGAACAATTCGCATGCCGGCGTGAGCGTGTCAGGAATCTCCGCGACTATTTTCGGCGGGCCGAGAATCGCGAGCTTCGAGGAGAGCGATGTGAGCACATGACGGCCATGACCCTGGCGACAATGATCGGGGTGGACGGCGATTCTGTGGATGAGGGTGCCTGACGGCCGCTTCGCGCCGATCAGCACGGCGATCGGATCGGCGCCCGCGAAGGCCACCATGCAGCTGCTGCACCACACCTGGAGGTCGCGGATCGACCGTTTGAACGCCTCCGGCGTCATCGCCGGCTCGCTGGGGAAGTGCGGCGACCAGCAGCGATTCAGCGCGGCGACCAGCAGCGAGACGTCATCGGTGCGGCAGAAGCGGTACGACGACAATCGGTTTCGATCAGTGTTCGCGGTGGTCGCCGGGCTTGTGTGGCACGGACAGCGAGCTCACCTCGTTGAGGTAGCCGCTGCCGACGGCCGGGACCACCTGCCCTCTGCTCTGGGCGTCGGCGATATTACGAGGCTGCAAGGCCGCAGGGTCGTGCGCCGCTGGATGCGGCCCCGCCGCCGGCGCGCCCTTGGTTGCACCGGGGTAGGCCGCGATCACCTCGGCCATGATCTTCTTGCCGATCTCAATGCCTTCCTCGACGAGGGCCAGCACGATCGTCGAGGCGCCGCGCTCCCGCGCCAGCTCTTCAATTCGCTCCTGCGTCTTGCTCCGCATGAACCCGGCAGGCACGCGAAGAATGCGGGCGGCGGCGTCTGGCGCCCACTCAAAGGTCGAGATCAGCGGGTTCTTCTTGTCGTCGCGGGCCACGAGCCTGGCTTCTCCCGCAGACGGTGACGCGCCCGGCGCGGAGGCGGACTGGATCTCAAGCGGCGTACCCGTCTCTTCCTCGATGACCTGGCGGGCGAACTCGAGCGTGATGGTGTCGAGCTTCGTCATGCGGGCGCGCTTTTCGACCCGCGCCTTCACCCGGCGACGCTGATAGGCGTTCTTCATGGTCCAGAGGCCCTTCCTCGCGTCCTCCGACCAGCGGAGCTTCCTGCCGTCGTAGGTGGTCTCTTCTTCGAGACCGCCCTCGGCCGCCGCAATCTTCTCGATCATCTCCGGCGAGATCACCTCGAAGTCGGTGGCGCCGCAGACGGTGCACTTGACGGCGCCGCTCTGCGTGGCGGCGACGCCGCACGACTTGCACATCGACACGGGGCCTGACTTCGCCCGCTCCAGCGCGACGGCTTCCGCCAACGCCTTGGTCGCGGCCGAGGCGCTCTTCGGCATGAACCGGTCCATCGCCTCGTCGATCACCGCGTTGGTGATGACCGAATGCCCTTTTTCCAGGGCGAGGCGCAGGACGCCGGTGCGGGCAATGCCCTTGACCTGCTCCGGCACGTTCTTCATCCGCGCCTCGGCTTCGGGCGTCCACCGGATGGTCTCTTCGGCGCGCACATCGACCGTCGGCACTTCGAGGCGCGTGGACAGCAGGACATCGCACGTCGCAGCGCGGAGAATGTTCTCCACGTTGCTTCCCAACGCCGTCTCGTCTTTCGGGCTGTGCACGCCGATGCGGCCCAGCACGATCAGGAACGGATTGGTCTTGCGCGCGTGGTCGATGATCTTCTGGAACGGCTTGCCGTCGAGCAGCGTCTTCTTGATCTCGACGCCCGCCTCATTCGCCATCCGCTCGGCCACCTCGAGGTGCGACTGATAGATCTGCGCCAGCCCGGTGTCGATGATTTCCTCGTGCAGCTGATTCTGCTCCTCGAAGCGGAACACCTTTGCCGCCTGTTCGGTGAGGACGTTGACGATGCCGTTGAAGACTGAGTAATGCAGATAGGGATCGTAGACGGCGATCGTCTCGACCTTCTTGTCGAACGTGCGGGCCAGGTCGATGGCGGTCATGAGCGCGCCGAACGACTGCGGACTGCCATCCACGCCGACCAGGATCGTGTCCCGCTCCGCCTCGCCCGGCTCGGGCACGTGCTTGACCACCCAGACATCGCGGTCGGATTGGCGCGCGACACGTTCGCAGACCGAGCCAATCACGCTATCGCGGGCGCGCCCGATTCCCAGCGCGCCGATCACGACCAGGTCGTGCGGTGAGCCGACGATGTCCTTGAGGATCTCGACATGATGCTTCCCGTCCATCATCCGGGCCTCGAACTCGACGTTCGACTCCCGGCATTGGCGCGACATGCCATCGAGATAGCTGTCGGAGATGAGCTTGAGGCCCATGGTGATGAGGCTGTCGTGAATCTTCCGCTGGCGCTCGAGCTCCACCTCGTCGATGTACTCCTCTGGCAGCGTGTACTCCATCTGCCTGAAGCGATAGTCGTGCAGCTTGGCCGCATAGACATGGCAGCCGACCAGCTTCGCCGAGTACGCCTTTCCCATGGCCAGGCTCCACGCGACCGCGCGGTTGGAGTGGTCTGAGTTGTCAACGGGAACGTAGATGCTCTTGTACATAGATCCTCCGAATAACCCTCAGGCTCGAGTGGCAGCCGGGTGGCTTCCGCCTTCGCGCCCCTGTCGCTCAGCCGCGCTCCGGCGAGACCACCGCACCCAGCCGATCACGGCCAGCTCAATGACGAGAAGGAACAGAGCCGTCCTCACCATGGGACCGACGGCCGAGGGGACGACTTCCGGCTCGACGTAGACCGAGTACCAGGCCGTGAGACCTCGGCTGTTGCCACGCTCGCGCGAGAATCCGTCCCAGACCGAGAAGGCGACCGGCAGGAACCCACCGGGTACGAACGCGACACCCGAGCTGGCGCGGAGAGGCCGCTTGAAGATGACCGACCATTCTCCCTGGTCGTAGCTTGCGACCCCGGTGACGTCTCCAGTGTCGTTCGGTACGACGTCGGCGCTTCCCCGGCCCGTGAACTGAAGGGGATCGGGGCGGGCCAAATCGAAGAACCAGAGATCCACGGAGTTCTGCGCGTCGCCAAAGATGAAGTACGGCTTGCGGGCGCCCGTCGGCGCCTGCGTGGGAATCTGGATCGCCACGGCGTCGTTGAACTCGGATGGCGGAGCTTCGGCTGCTGCCCCGGCCGGGTCCGCAAACGGATCTGCGGGGTCGGCCGCGGGTGCGGCGGCCGGTTTCGCCGCTTCCACTTCCTCCTCCAGAGGCACAGGCAGCGTCGGATCGGCCTTCCCCGTCCTGTCAGCTCTGCTGTCGTGCCATCGGACGAGCAGGGCGATCGACTCGGCATCGTAAATGGCCTGCACGGTCACGGAGGTGGCGGCAGGATTGAACTGGCGCCCGGGCTCCATGATCTGTCCGACGATCGGAAAGCGCGCTACAGGGGCGGACGCAAAGACCTCGGCGCCCTTTGCCAGATCGATCGGATCCAGAGCGTGCTTGGCGACGACAAGGTTGGTATAGGCGGGCACCTCGCTCCCGGACAGCGAGGCGATGAAATCCGTGATCGCCCATCGCTGCTCGGCCGGCAAAGCGTCGGCGAACGAGGGCATCGGCGTGCCATTGAGCCCCGTCGTCATGGTCCTGAAGATATCCTGGCGGGTTGGACCTCCCCTGAAGGTCCAGGGCTGCGTGAGGTCCGCCGCGCGTATCGGGTAGCCCAGGTCGTCCAGCAGGGTTGAGGCCGAGGGTCCGTCGCCCCGGCCGAGCGCGCCGTGACACTTCAGACAGCCGTTCTCCTCGTAGAGCTTCTTGCCGAGCGCGATGGTCTCGCTCGTGGACGCCGGCGCGGCCGGAAACTCCAGGGGCTTTGGGACACTCTCGGCGACCGAGAAATCTGGCGAGAAGGTCTTCGTGTAGTAGGCGAGATTCGAGACGTCCTGGTCGGACAGGTTCGGCCAGGCAGGCATTGACGTGTAGGGCATGCCGCGCCTGATGATGTTGACGAGATCCTGATGCGTCGGGAGTGCTCCGCTGGGAGTCGTCCGAATCTTGAACTTGCCGGTCGTGAAGTCGCGGGGCCTGGGGAGCAGGTGCAGGGTGGCATCGCCGGCTCCGTCTCCCTTCTCGCCGTGGCACTGTACGCAGTACTTCGCGTAGAGCACCTTGCCAGACTCGCGCTGCGCCTCGGTGCCGAGGTCAGGCTGCGCTTCGACGTCGCTCAGCGCGAGCGCGCGCAGCTGCGCTTCCATCGGGCCGGACGGGGCGCCACACAACACGGCGATCACGACTGCGAGATATCCAAGCGCGCTGAGACCGATGAGACGGGAGGTCATTGCGTATGGACCTCCTCCCTGGCGCGAGGTTTCTGGCCGGTGAACTCATAGAGAAACAGGATCGTGTCCCAGATCTCCTCTTCCGTCAGGAACTTCTCCCAGGCCGGCATGGCGGTGTCCCAGGGCGCGGCTTCTTCGGGAAGCCCGGGGCCGCCCTTGGAAATCCGCCAGAAGAGATAGGTATCGCGCAAGATCGAGATCGCCCCCTGATCGGCGAAGTTGGTCGGGATCGGGTCGAGCCCATGGACGAACATGCCGTTGGCGGTCATGTTGTCGCCATGGCAGAAGACGCAATTCTGATAGTAGACCCGGCGGCCGTTCTCGACGTGCTTGCGGAACTCCTCCGGATGCGACACCGCAAGTTCCAGGAAAGGGTTCTCTCCGGCGTCGAGATCGATCTTCTTGTCGTGGACGGTGATCTCGGTCGGCGATGCGGGATGGACCGTCCGCGGAAACAGAGGAGGCTCCAGGGGCACGTTCATCTGGACGTAGACATTCGCGGCGGCGAGCGCCGGGATGGCAACGACCGTGGCGCCGAGGAGCGCGGTGTACCGCTTGTCGGTCATGAACCGGATCAGGGGGCCGGAGATTTCTTCGCGCCGCTGTTCGCTCGAGGACACGTACGCCAGAATCGCAATCGAGACGATGCCCATGTAGAGCGAGACGACAGAGGCGGGAATCGGCGCGCTGAAGCCAAATCGGAAGATGACGTACAGTCCCACCCACCACGCGCCCGCCCACACGAGCAGGTTCGCGCGACGGAAGCGAAGGAACGTAAATACGGCGGCGACGGCGAGGACGACCGGAATGTTCATCGGGTCACCGGGGCTTGCGCCGGCGTGGTGTTGGTGGGCGTGGCGTTGGTCGGCGCGCCGCCCGGGGCCGCTGGCGCTCCGCCCGGGGGCGTGTAGTAGGCGTGACTCGTTTGGAGTGTGACCGTCGGCGTGCCGCCAAGCGTCTGGAGGAACGCGATCACGCAGAGGATTTCCTGATCGGTGAGGCCGATCGGCGGTTTGTTGATGACCGGCATTCCCGGATTGAATCCCGCCACGATGAAGCTGTCAGGCGCGTACAACGATTTCGCGAAGTACTCGATCTCGCTCATGCCCGGAATGCGCGTCGACGCGCGCGTGGCGACCCCCTCGAGGTCGGGGAACCGCAGGGCCCCGCTCTTGCCGATCGTGTGGCAGGTCATGCAGAGGCCCTTGCCCACCATGAGCTCGCCGCCGACCTTGACCATGTCGGCGGTGGTCATATCGGCTCGGAGCACGGTCTCCGTCGGAGGCTGCACTTCCCGCTGCGGCACCAACTGCCCGACATACCCATAGAAGGCAGTCGTCACCAGGACGAGGCCCGCGATCCTGACCGAGTGTGGGATCGTCACGACGACCTCTCGTGCGGGTGGGACGACCGCTGGTCGAAATCAGGCAGATCGTGCAGGCTCGCGAGCCAGAACACGAAGCCGATCAGGAGGAAGAACGCCAACACGGTCACCGACACCACCTGTGTCGCGAAACCGAGAGTGGGCGTGAACGCGTCGGGCGAGGTGTCGCGAATGACGCCGTAGACATGCCAGTGCTGGCGCAGACCCGACCGCACGTAGCCCATCAGCCCCATGAGCCAGGTGAAGGTCACCGCGATGAAGATCAGGACGTACTGCGAGATGGCCGGCATATGCCCCCAGCGCACGTCGGCCGTCATCTTGGGGCGGCGGTACAGGAAATAGTCGATCGCCGTGATCGCCACCATCGCGAACAGCACCGCGCTGACCTGCGGCACCGAGAGGCCGATCCGCACGCTCGCCTCGACGAAGTAGCCGTAGACGCCGAGGAAGATCACGAAAATCGCGGCGGACGCGAAGATCAGCAGCTGCGCGGTATGGCCGGTCTTGGCCCAGGCGACCGTCGCGGTCTTGCCGGTGCGGCGATACAGGAGGAAGCTCATGTAGGTCGTCAGGATCAGGATGTTGACCGCGGTGTTCTTGGCGGACATCACACCCAGGAAGCCGAGAATCGGGTGGGATGATCCCCCCATGGACCGGATTTCAGCAACGGTCGCGATGATCGAGCGCGGCGTGGCCCAGACCATGAAACAAATCGCGATCGCGATCAGCAGGTACTTGACGAACTTCTGAACCGGCTGCGCCCCCTTCACCCGTCCCATCCCCAGCCACAGGTAGTAGTTGGCGCCGAGAAACAGGTTCCCGATCAGGACGGCCTGGATGATGAAGAGCCAGGAGAACGCGCCGCCCATCATCGTGAGGCCGAGTGTCTGTGAATACGCGTAGATCTCCTTGGCAAGCCAGTAACCGGCGAACGGCAGCGGGAGAAACGCGATGATGGCGACGAAGTTGCCGATGTATCCCATCCAGTCGTAGTGGGCGCGCTCCTCGTCGGTGGTCGCCTGCAGGAACTTGAAGGCCGCGTACGCGGCCGCCACCGACCCGCCGAACGCGACATTCGCGATCACCCGATGGACGTTGATGGGCATCCAGGTGAAGTTATAGATCGCCTCCCAGACGGAGATCAGCGCCCCCGCGTCGGAGATCCCGTTCGGCGACATCATGAACGTCAGCCAGGCATTGGCGATGAACATGATCGCGGTGCCGACGATGTTGAGGCCGATCCCGAGCGCGAGATGAACGAGCGGGTGGAACTTCCCCCAGCCGTAATAGTAGGTGTAGAGGAAGAAGGCCTCCGCAAAGAAGAGCCCGACGTAGGGAAGAAAGGTCGGGGAGAACACGCTCATCATGTAGTTCGTGAACTTCGGATACAGGATGATGAGCATGAACGTCAACGCGGCGCCGAAGGTCGCGGTGAGCGAGAACGACACCGACAGCAGCTTCGTGAACTCATAGGCCAGCCGGTCGTATCGCTTATCACCGGTCTTGTAGCCGATCGCCTCGATCAGCACCGCGAAGATCGGAACGGCGAGGACGAACGCCGCAAACAGGAGGTGGAGCTGCGCGACCGCCCAAATCGCCACCCGGCTTCCGACGACGGGAAAGGCCCGGTACTCCGCCTCGACGTACGGCGTGGCCCGAGCGGTCGCTTCCGCTGCCGTTCTCTCCGCTTCCAGTCCTGCCGCGCGCGGAGTCGTGTCGACGACCGCGGCCGGAGCCCGGTACGGCTGCGTGTACTCGCGATTGGTCAGGAACGTCGCGATCACCAACACGGCGCCGAACATCACCAGGCCGGTGACCGGACCGAGCACGAACAGCAGTTTGCGGTTCGAGAGACCGTTCATCCTGCCGCCTCCATCAGCGGTTGCCCGCCGGCTTCTCCGCCGGAGTGGCAGCGGCGACGGGCGCACTCGCGGCCCGTGCCTGCCGATCGCGCTGGAGCCCGCGCACATGGGCGACGATGGCCCAGCGGTCCGCGGGAGGAATCGGCCACTTGTAGCCCGACATCAGTCCTGACCCGTTCGTGATCACGTCGAAAATCTGCCCGTCCGTGTACTTCAGGACTTTCTCCTGGTGGAAAGTGGCCGTGGGGACGTTGCCGCGCTGGAACAAGATGCCTCTGCCATCGCCCCGAGCGTCGTGGCACGGCTGGCAGTAGATGGCGTATCGCTGCCGGCCGCGTTCGAGCACCCGGTCGTCAACCGCCACGGGACTCGCCGCGACGAACTGCCCGTCCGCGCCTTTGCCGGTGAAAAAGGCGGTGTCCTCTTTCAGCCCGCCGATGGCGACCGTTCCCGCAATGGGCTGGCGCATCGACG
>VFZG01000027.1 GCA_016871275.1 Acidimicrobiia bacterium
AGAACGTGCGCTCGCGATGAATGTTCTCGCCAATGCGCAGCCCTCCGCCCGGGATGCCGCGATAGCGCACGGTGAAGGTCAGCTCGTGCCCCGCCCGCGACTGCGGCGGCAGCACCAGGCGCAGCCGGTTGTTGGTGTGCGTGAAGACGATGTTCTCGCTGCGTGAGCCGGGGACATCAATCGGCCCGCCGCGCCGCACCGACTGGACGGTCATGCCGTTGCCGCCGGCGAGCGACGTGAGGTCAAGCGACAAGTCCACCACGCCGTCCCGGAGGAACTTCACCGTAACCGTGGCTTCACCGGTGATCTCGTCGGAGGTGTCGGTGAGCCCGAGACGGAACACGTAGTGGAGGACATCAATGCCTGGCTGGCGAGGGTAGGTGTCCGCCGAGAGCAGGGCCGGAACCAGCAGGAGCAGGGCAGCAATCCGCAAGATCACGCCGGAATTATGGTGTGAAATGTTGGTGCTTGACACGAATCATCGTATCGAAATATATTGATTAAGTGTGCCGGGCACGACCAGCCGGCCGGATGTATCGCCCCGCCGGCCGCGGGGCAGCGCACTTATCCAGAGTGGCGGAGGGACCGGGCCCTGCGATGCCACAGCAACCGAGCCAAAGCGTCGGTGCTAACTCCCGCCCCAGACGCTGGGGAGAGATGAGACCGTCCGTGCAGACGCTCGACTCGCCGAAGATCACGTCCACCTGGCCATTGCGCGTTCGCGCGCGGAGGCCCGTTTCAACCACCTCGAAACGCGCCATCAGGATCGGGATTCTCGGCCTCGGCAACGTGGGCCAGGCCGTGGCGCGGCTTGCGGCCGACCGCGGCGCGACCGCTCACGCCGGCCTCCGTTTTCATGTCGAGCACGCGCTGGTGCGGGACCTCGCCAAGCAGCGGCATTGTCCAAAGCCCGGGCGGACCAGCGTGAGCGCTGCCGCATTCCTGCGCGGCCAGTACGACGTCGTGATCGAGGCGCTCGATGCCGTCGAGCCGGCCCGCACGCTGGTGGCCCGCCTGCTCGGGCGCGGCACGTCGGTCGTGACTGCCAACAAGGCGCTGGTCGCCGAGCACGGCGCACACCTTGAATCGATCGCCGCGGCGAACGGCTCGGCCTTCCGCTACGAAGCCACTGCGCTCTCGGCAGTGCCGTTCCTGGGCACGCTTGCGGCACGCCCGCTGGTCGCGTCGGTCGAGCGCGTGCTGGCGGTTGTCAACGGCACCTCGAACTATGTGTTGACCGCCCTCGATCAGCCGGGCGCGTCATTTGATGATGCCGTGAGTCGCGCTCAGGCGCTCGGGTATGCCGAGCCCGATCCGTCGCGCGATCTCGACGGCCTCGATGCGGCGGACAAGCTGGTGCTGCTGACCTCGTTGTTCGGGTGGGGCAGGCTCTCCCGTGAAGCGCTCGACGTGAGTGGCATTCGCCGCGTCACCAGCGACGACCTGGCCGCGGCGCGATCGATGGGCGGGACCATCAAGGCGGTGGTGTCCGCCGAGCGCGATGCCACCGGCGTGCGCGCCTTCGTGGGCCCGGCGGTCCTCAAATCAGCCGAGCCGCTCGCGTCGTTGAGCGGCGCCCTGAACGGCATCCACCTGGATGGGCGCCACGTGCGCAACCTGTTCTTCAGCGGACCGGGCGCCGGGCCGGACGTGACAGCCGCCACGCTGCTGGACGACGCCATCCAGGCGGCCTCCTACGAACGGCTCGCGCATGAACGGCCGGCCGCGCCCGCTCGCCCCGTCTTTCCGTCGTCTCCGGCAACGCCCTGGTTCCTGCGAATTACCTGCCCCGGGGTGCTGCCGGCATCGAGCGCGATTGCGTCGCTCGTGGGCGCCGCGGGATTGCCGGTCGAGCGCGTCGCAGACCACGCGACCGGTCGCTCCCGGTGGCTGTCCATCGGTCCGCAAGGCCGCCGGGATGTCGATGCGGCGATTGCCAGGCTCGCCAACACCCATCGGATGGCTGCCGCGGCGTTCCGGAGAATCTAACGGTGCGTCGCCGGCCGGCGCACCCTTGCGTAGAGGAACAAGATCATGCATTTCGCCACTCGAGCCATACACGTTCACCAGGACAGCGATCCGCTGACCGGCGCGCTGATTGCGCCGATCTACCAGACGTCTACCTACGAACAGGAGAGCCCAGGCGTCAACCTGGGCTTCGACTACTCGCGCACCAACAACCCGACGCGCCAGCGCCTCGAACAGGTGCTCGCGGGGCTGGAAGGCGTTGAGCACTGCGCGGTGTTCGCGTCTGGGCTGGCGGCCGAGCACGCCATTCTGCACGCCTGCCTGAAACCGCGCGACCAGGTGATTGTGCCGCGTGACGTGTACGGCGGCACCTACCGACTCCTGACGCGCGTGTTTGCGGGCTACGAGTTGACGATTACGCCGGTCGATACGTCCGACCTCACGGCCGTGGAGGCCGCAATCAGCAGCCAGACGCGCCTGGTCTGGCTCGAGTCGCCGACCAATCCCCGGCTGATCGTCTCGGACATCAGCGCCATCGCGGCACTCGCGCATGCCAGCGGCGCGCTGGTGGTGGTCGACAATACCTTCGCCACCCCGGTGTACCAGCAGCCCTTCAGCCTCGGCGCCGACATCGTGGTGCACAGCGTCACCAAGTATCTGGCCGGCCATTCGGACCTGATCCAGGGGGCAGCGCTGGCGCGCGAGGCGGCGATCTTCGAACCGATCAAGTTCCTGCAGAACGCGATCGGCGCAGTACCCGCGCCGCTGGACTGCTGGTTGACGCTGCGCGGGATTAAAACGCTCGAGCTGCGCATGCAGCGCCACGCCGAGAATGCGTCGCGCATTGCCGGCGCCCTGAGAACGCATCCCGCAGTCACGCAGGTCTACTACCCGGGGTTTGGCGGCATGGTCTCGTTCGAGCTGGCCGGCACGCTCCAAGACGTGACAACGTTTGTATCGAGCCGCCGGTTGTTTGCGCTCGGCGAGAGCCTGGGCGGGGTGAAATCGCTGCTGTGTCATCCGGCGCGCATGACGCACGCCTCCATTCCAGCCGATCGGCGCGCTGCGCTCGGCCTGTCCGAGACGTTGATTCGCCTCTCGCCGGGCATCGAGCACGCCGACGATCTGATCGCCGACCTTGTCGAGGGATTGAATGCCGTGCGCGCTGCTGACCGCGCGCTCGCCACCGCGTAATCGAATGTGCGCCGGGGAATGGCGAAGTACTGCGTCACCGGCGCCACCGGCTTCATCGGCGGAGAGCTGGTCATGCCGCTGATTGGCCGTCAGGCGCCTGCCAGGCTGATTGCCCCGCCTGACTCGAGCCAGCGGCGGAGGTGGCGAAAGGCGCGCGCACGGTGCGAGATCACGGCTTTCTCGTCATCCGGCAGCTGCGCCGTCGTGACGCCGAGCGGGGGATACAGGAAGATGGGGTCGTAGCCAAAGCCGTGCGCTCCGGCCGGGGCACGCGCAATCTCGCCCTCAACGGCCGTTTCGGTCTCGAACAGAATCTCGCGGCCGCGCGCGACCGCCAGGCCGGTGACAAACCGGGCGGTCCTGGGCGCGTCGCCGATGCGGCGGAAGATCTCGGTGAATCGATCGGGATAGGACGTGGCCTGGCCCATGAAGCGGGCTGAGTAGATGCCGGGTTCGCCGTTCATGGCATCCACCTCGAGGCCGGAATCCTCGGCGATGGCGACCAGCCCGCTGCCCTGCGCGTAAGCGAGCGCCTTGAGCCGCGCGTTCTCCCAGAACGTCTGTCCGGTCTCCTCCGGTTCAGGAATCGGATCGACGTCCTGCAGCGTGACCAGCTCCACGGCAAGGCCCGCCAGCAGCGGACGAATCTCGCGCAGCTTGTTCGGATTGGTGGTGGCGATCAGGATCTTAACGGCCAAGGATCGGTCCGACGAACGTGCGCTGCTTCTCGATCAGATCGGCAATGCCTTTGTCGGCCAGCGACAGCAACCCTTGCAGCGTGTCGTGGCTGAATGGTTCGGCCTCGGCGGTCCCCTGGATCTCGATGAATCGTCCGGCGCTCGTCTTGACGATGTTCATGTCGACGTCGGCCTTGGAATCCTCCTCGTAGGCGAGATCGAGCAGCGGCATCCCGGCGACGACCCCCACACTGACGGCGGCCACGTAGTCCGTGATCGGCATCGTCTTGATCGATTCAGCCTTGCGGAGCTTGCCAAGCGCCATGACCAGCGCTACGAAGGCGCCGGTGATCGACGCGCAACGCGTGCCGCCGTCTGCCTGGATGACGTCGCAGTCCAGCCAGATCGTGCGCTCACCGAGCTGATCGAGTTTCACGACCGACCGCATGGAGCGTCCAATCAGCCGCTGAATCTCCATCGTCCGGCCGCCCACCTTGCCGCTGGCGGCTTCGCGACCCGAGCGGGTCGAGGTGGCGCGCGGCAGCATGCCGTACTCGGCGGTGACCCATCCCTTGCCGGTGTTGCGCAGGAACGGCGGCACCTTGTCCTCGATGCTGGCGGTGCAAATGACCTTGGTGTGGCCGACGGCGATCAGCACCGACCCTTCCGCGTGGATCGTGAAGTCGGGTGTGATGGTGGTCGGCCGAAGTTCGTTGGGGGCGCGCTCGTGGAGACGGGACATCAAGACAGTATCCAGTATCCAGCAGCCAGTAGCCAGCAGCCCGTAGCCCGCAGCCCGCCTACGGGCTACGGGCCACCAGCACATCGTTCTTACGCAGCGGGCGGCGCAGGTCCACATGTCCTGCCAGCGTGTCGGCTTCCGTCCCGCCGATGAGGATTTGCACTTCCTGGAGGCTGGGCAGATTGGTGAGCACCGCGTTGACGATCGTGTAGACGGTCATCAACTCCAACTGCGCGCCGCCGGGATGTGCGGTGCGGATCGACGGGTCGAGGTCGACGAAGACTTCGTTGCGGTCCGACACGAAGATGCCGCGCAACACCGTGCCCTTGGGAATCGTTGATGCCAGCGGCGCCGGCGCGTCGGCCGCCAGTTGCGCCTCCAGAATCGAGCGCGCCTGTGCGACCACGCCTTGGGCGAGCGGCACTTCGCGTTCGGTCGGTACCAGGTGCAGGCCGTCCTCGGAGGCAAAGAACAGCGTCGCTTTGATCTTGGGAACCGCGGGATCCGGCGGCGGGGCCGGCGCGGGCGCCGCGGCCTCGGCGTCGGGATCCGACGGCCCCGGTTGGCTGAGCAGGCGGCTCAATGCGGTGAACACGCCTGTCGAGAAGACCGCTGCGACCAACGCGATCGTCGCGCCGGCGATCCATTGGCGGCGTGTCAGCGCCGGCACGCGAATTCGGTACGAACGGCCGTTAGTGTTCAATGAACTCGCGGAACTTCATCAGCGCCTCGAGCAGCGCCTGGGCCACGTGATCCTGGTAGCTGGCGGAGGCCAGCTGCGTTTCCTGTTCGGCATTCGACAAGTAGCCGATTTCGACCAGCGCCGCCGGCATGTTGGCGCCGACCAGGACGCGGAACGGGGCCTGTTGGATGGCGCGCGGACTCATCTCCACGCGCGGCCGCAGCGCCTGTTCGATCATGCCGGCCAGCGTCGCCGACTGTTCCAGGTGGCGCGCCTGCGCGGTTTCCCACAGGATCAGATCGATCGCTCGCGACCCGCCGCCAAGCGCCGGCAGGGTCGTCGCGTTCTCGTCGGCGCGCCTTCTCGCCTCGGCGTCGGCGCGCTCCACGGTGAGGTAGTAGACCTCGGCGCCTTTCAGTGCCGGGCGCACCGCCGTATTGGCGTGGATGCTCAGGAACACGTCGGCGTGGTGATTGTTGGCGAACGCCGATCGATCGTCGAGTGACATCGCGCGGTCGTCTTCGCGCGTCAGGAACACCTTCAGTCCGAGCCGGCTCTCGATCAGCGTCCGCAGCCGCCGCGCCACAGACAGCGTGACCTCTTTTTCCAGAGTGCCGCTGGCTCCCTGGGCGCCGAGCTCTTCGCCGCCATGACCCGGATCGATCACCACGGTCCGCAGTCCTGTTGAAGGGCCAAGCGTGGGAATCACCAGCCGCGTGTCCGGCGCGGCCGACGGCGGTGCCGGCGCCGGTGCCGGCGCGGTGTCGGTCGTGGCCGGCAGCAGATCGATCGTGATGCGACCCGTGCCGGCGTCTGCCTGCGTGGTGGTGACGCGGTGAGAGGCCGTGCGGGGGCCGAGCGTCATCGCAATCGTGTTCGCGGTATCGCCGGGGGCAATGCCGGTCACGAAGGTCTGCGACGGCAGCAGCGGGATGCTCAGGTCGAGCGCATCGGCATCGAACTGCACAATCAGTCGACCAGGTTGCGGATTGACGCGCGTGTCCGTGAATGGCGTGAGTTCGAACGTCACCGCCACGTTGGTGGTGCCGGCATCCACGCGCGCCACCACGCGCGGCACGCGCAGGTCGCCGACGATCAGCAGGCGCGCGGATCGTCGCCAGTCGAGCCGCACGTCCAGCGCCGATGACAACGCGCGGGGCAGGAAGTCTGCCGGCACATACCATCGCCCGTCGCGGCGCAGCGGTGGTGCCGGCAGGGTCGTGAGCCGTCCGGCCACCGAGACCACGTTCTGGTTTTCCGTCAGGACGATCGATCGGCCCCGAGCCGTGATCGTCAGTCCGCCGGCGAGCCGATCTTCGCGCGCGGTCGTGCCGAAGGCGGCATTGATGTCGTCGACCGAGACGTAATCCTGGTTGTTGATCGACGTGACCGCGAGGGGCCTACGGCCGTCGCGCGCGACGACCGTCATCGACGGCGCCTGGGCCATCGTCTGCATCGACAGGCCGGCCATTAGCAGCAACGATGCTGATACCAGCCCAAGTGATGAGCGCCACTTCACTCTAAGCCCATCATACGTCGCGCCGGACGCTCCGTCGACCGACCGTCCGAACGTCCGCCGCGCGTTGTCCGAACGCTCCGTCGAACGTTCGTGGTCCCCAAGTAGCCAATCGAAAAAGCCGAGGCCAGGACGCATAGCCCCATCACGAGACATTTGGTTGCAAGCCGCGCGCGGCTGTGTGAGAATCCTTTGACCGCCGTCAGCAGACCTGCGGCGGCCGCCGGCCAAGCAGCAATGCAGCTTCAAACCAGAGTAGTGGCGTGAACAGGGAGAGCGCGAGTATGCGTGGTGTGTGTGGACTGTTGGCGGTGGCCCTGGTGTGGGCTGTGACGTTGGCCTCGAACGTACTGGCACAGGCACCGGCCGGTCCGGCCGCGGTGCCTGCCGAAGCCAGGAAGATGAAGGCCGCGCTTGCCTCTTCGCCCGCCGCGATCGACGCCGGCAAGCAGCTCTACACGAAGTACTGCCGCTTCTGCCACGGCAACACCGGCGCTGGCGACAGCACCATGGCGCCAAAGACGATGAAGCCGCCGAACCTGACCGACGCGGAATGGGCGCACGGCAGCAGCGAAGGCGAAATCTTCTGGGTCATCCAGAACGGCGCGCCCCCGAAGTACGACATGAAGGGCCTGAAGGGCAAGATCACCGACGCCGACACCTGGAACCTCGTTCACTACGTCCGCAGTCTCGGCGGTGCCGGTAAGTAGTCAGACGGCCCTGCGTGCCCGCCGCAGCGCGCTGCGCGCCGGTGGGTTGCTGGCAGCGGCCGTACTGCTGACGGTGACGGCCGCGTGCGAGCTGGCCAGTCCCGGCCAGCCCAAGTGGAACGATGCGTCGGCTGGACGATCGCGCTGGGGGACCGATCCGGTCTTTACCCCCGCGCGCGCATCCTTCGGCCAGGCTCTGCGCGAGTTCATGAGCTCGCATCCCACCGAGGTCGCGCAGCCGTTCGACTTTTCTCACCAGATTCATCTCGGTAAGGGCGTGCTGTGCACCGATTGTCACACCGCCGTCGAGCAGGGCCCCCGGGCCGGCATCCCCGGCGTCAACACCTGCATGATCTGCCACTCGCAGATCGCGACCGAGCGGCCGCTGATCCAGCAGATGACCAAGATGGCGGAGGAAGGCCGCGACTTCAGCTGGAATCGCGTCTACGCGTACTACCCGGAGTCGCACGTGCGATTCGAGCACGCGCCGCACATTCGCGCCCAAGTCGAGTGCTCGACCTGCCACGGCAACCAGCAGGAGCAGACGGTGGCGCGTCGCGCCGTCAACATGGACATGGGCTTCTGCGTGAGCTGCCACAAAGAGAAGCAGGCGTCGAACGACTGCCTGACCTGCCACTACTGACATGGATCGCCGTCACTTCATCAGGCTCACCGCGATCTCAGGTACCACCGCCGCGCTGACGGCCTGCGGGAATCCCGAGAACCAGCTCATCCGGTTCATTCCGGAAGAGGAACTGGTGCCCGGCCTCGCGACCTACAAGCCGAGCATCTGCCCGGCGTGCAGCGCCGGCTGCGGCGTGATTGCGCGCGTGATGGAAGGCGATGCGGAAGTGTTCCGCACGGGCCAGGCCGGCGTGATCAAGATGGGCCTGGCCAAGAAGCTCGAAGGCAATCCCGAGGATGCGATCAGCCAGGGCAAGCTGTGCGCCCGTGGGCAGGCGTCGATCCAGATCACGTATCACCCCGATCGTCTCGATCGGCCCAAGAAGCGATCCGGCGAGCGCGGCAGCGGGCACTACACCGACATCACCTGGGAAGAGGCGATCAAGGAGCTGACCGGCAGGCTGAACGAGCTGGCGGCCGCAAACGATCAAGCCTCGCTGGCGTACCTCACGAAACCGCGGCACAATCGCCGTCTCGAACTAATTGCCAGCGTGCTGCAGAAGTTCGGCGCCACGGCCCCGGTGACGTATGAGTTCTTCTCCGACGACGTCTTGCGCCGCGCCAACGCGATCAGCTTCGGTTCGCATCAACTGCCGACGTTCGATCTCGAGCACGCACGCTACGTGATTTCCTTTGGCGCGGACTTCCTCGGTACGTGGAACTCCGCGGTCGCGCACAGCGCGGCGTACGGCCGCATGCGGCAGGGCGGTCCGGGCGCGCGTCCGAAGTTCGTGCACGTGGATGCGCGGCTGACGCAGACGGCGGCCAACGCCGATGAGTTCGTCGCCTGCAGGCCCGGCACCGAGGGTCTGCTCGCGCTGGCGATGGCCGGTGATGAGACGGCTGACAGGGCGGCGGAGGTCACCGGCGTGCCGGTCGCGACCGTTCAGCGGCTGGCGAAGGAGTTCGCCGCGCATGGTCCGTCGGTCGCCATCATCGGCGGCGCGCCGCTGGCGCACACCAATGGCGCCTTCCATGCGGCGGCAGTGAATCGCCTCAATGAGGTTGCCAAAACGATCAATCAGCCGGGCGGCGTGTCGTTCGCGTCGCACGGAGCCTTCATCGCCACGCGGCCGCTGAGCGCCATCATCGACGCCGTGCCGACAGTGCTGCTGGTCGACGATGTGAATCCGGTGTTTGCATCGCCGGCGGCGTGGAAGGTCGAAGACGCGTTCAAGCGCGTCCCCTACATCGTCAGCTTCGGACAATTCATCGACGAAACGAGCGTGCTGGCGGATTTGATTCTGCCGGATCACTCGTTCCTCGAATCGTGGGTCGACGCGATTCCGGAGAGCGGTTCCGCGAAGGCCGCGCCGAGCAAATGTGGCCCCGTGATGCGGCCGCTCTACGACACGCGTTCGACGCCGGACGTGCTCCTGGAAGTCTCGCGTCGCCTGGCAACGCCGTTGGCGGGCCTGCCGGCCAGCTTCGAGGAGTATCTGAACCGTGAAGGAGCGGCAAGTGGCAGCCCGGCAGCCCGCAGCCCGCAACCCGCAGCTCGGCCCACCTGGACCGAGCCCTCATTCGACGGCGAAGCGGCCCAGTATCCCTTCCATTTCATGCCGTACGCGTCGGCGCAGTTCCACGACGGCTCGCTGGCGCACCTGCCGTGGCTGCAGGAGCTGCCCGATCCAATGACGTCCGGCATGTGGTGCAGCTGGGTCGAGATTAACGAGCGGAAGGCCGAGGAGCTCGGCATCCACCAGGGCGACATCATCGAGGTCACGTCTACGCAGGGCAGCCTGCGCGCGCCGGCGTTCCTGAATCCCGGCATCGCGCCGGATGCTGTCGCGATCCCCGTCGGCCAGGGCCACACCAACTTCACCCGTTACGCCAGCAATCGCGGCGTGAACCCGATTTCGATCCTCGCGCCGGTCATCGTCGGTGACACCGGCGCGCTGGCGTGGTCGGCGACGCGCGTGAAGATTGCGAAAGTCGGCGATGCGCAGACCTACGACAGCTTGATCCTGTTTGCCGGCGCCACGCGTGAGCGCCCTGAATGGGCGCACGGCAGGGGGGATGAGCACTAATGGCGAGCCCGCTTGTGGACGCATGCGGCTCGTTCCGACGGAACGAACCCCGGGCTGCCCGGAGCACGGTGGTTGACAGATCCACCGGCGTGGAGACGCTCCGCTAATGGCGTATCGATGGGGCATGGCCGTTGACATCGACAAGTGCACGGGCTGCGAAGCCTGTGTGGTCGCCTGCCATGCCGAAAACAACATCCCCACCGTGTCGGCGCAGCAGGCCTCGCGCGGCCGCGCCATGCACTGGATCCGCGTCGAGCGCTACTATGAGGGCAACTTCCCGGATGTGAAGGTGAAGTTCCGTCCGGTCCTGTGCCAGCAGTGCGACAACGCGCCGTGCGAGGCGGTGTGCCCGACCTATGCGGCCCATCACAACGAAGATGGCCTGAACGCGCAGGTCTACAACCGGTGCATCGGCACGCGCTACTGCGCCAACGCCTGCACCTACAACGTTCGCTTCTTCAACTTCTTCAACCCGGAGTGGCCGAAGCCGCTGCACCTGCAGCTCAACCCGGACGTGTCGGTGCGCGAAGTCGGCGTGATGGAGAAGTGCACGTTCTGCGTGCAGCGCATCAAGGCCGCGAAGACCGCGGCAAAGGCAGAGAACAAGACCGTCGCGGACGGAACGCTGCAGCCGGCGTGCGCGCAGGCCTGCCCGACGTCGGCGATCGTGTTCGGCGACTTGAACGATCCGAACAGCCGCGTGGCGCGGCTGGCAACGTCACCGCGCGGCAGCAAGCTGCTCGAGGATCTCGGCGCGGAGCCGAAGATCACGTATCTGGCGAAGCAACCCTGGCATGAACAGGACTCTTACTAAGCCTTTTACGGACGACATGATTCGTCCGGTGATGAACACGACGGTCTGGTTCTGGGCCATCATGCTCGCCGCCGGCACGGTGGTGGCCTGCGGCGCCGGCGCCTGGGCATATCAGCTGTGGTACGGCATTGGCGTCAGCGGCAAGCGCTGGCCGAGCTTCTGGGCGCTGTACCTCACGAACTTCGTGTTCTGGATCGGCATCAGCCACGCGGGCACGCTGATTTCGGCGATCCTGCGCCTCGTCAATGCCGGCTGGCGTCGTCCGGTGACACGCGTCGCGGAAGTGATCACGGTGTTCGCGCTGATGATCGGTGCGATGTTCCCGATCATCCACCTCGGCCGCCCGTGGCTGGCGTTCTGGCTGTTCCCATATCCGAGCGATCGGGAAATCTGGCCGAACTTCCGCTCGCCGCTGGCGTGGGATTTCTTCGCGATCAACACCTATCTCACGGGCAGCGTACTGTTCCTGCTGCTGCCGATGATTCCGGACTTTGCGTTGATCCGCGACAAGGCCACCGGCTGGCGCAAGAAGGTCTACGGCTCGCTGGCGCTGGGCTGGCGTGGCACCACGAAGCAGTGGAACCGGCTCGAATCGGCGATGCAGATCATGGCGATCGCCATCCTGCCGGTGGCGGTGTCGGTGCACACCATCGTGTCGTTCGACTTCTCGATGGCCAACGTGCCGATGTGGCACTCGACGATCTTCGGACCGTATTTCGTTGCCGGCGCGATCTTCAGCGGCATCGCCGCGCTGATTATCGCCATGGCGGCGCTGCGCAAGGCGCTGCATCTCGAGCAGTACCTGCTGCCGCTCCACTTCGAGAATCTCGGCAAGCTGCTGTTGCTGATGAGCATCCTGTGGGGCTACTTCGTGTTCAACGAGCGGCTCACGGTCTGGTACGGCAACGAGCATCACGAGATGGCCGTGTTCTGGGCCACCCAGCGCGGTGAGTATGCGCCGTTCTACTGGACGATGGTGATTTGCAACTTCGTGTTGCCGATCGCGCTGCTCTCGAATCCCTACACCCGCAACATCATCGGCTGCGTCGTCGCGTCGTTAGGCGTGGTGGTCGGCATGTGGCTCGAGCGGTTCCTGATTGTGGTCCCGTCGTTGTCGTACAAGGCGCTGCCGTATTCGTGGGGCACCTACACGCCGACGCCGGTCGAGCTCATGATCATGGCGGCGACGTTCGCCGCGATGATCCTGCTCTACGCGCTCTTCGCGAAGCTGGTGCCGATCATCGCCATCTGGGAGATGAAGGCGGGAGACTTCGTGCAGGCGCCCAGGTCGGGCGTTGGCGCCGGCGACCCGCACCGCATCGCCGCCGCGGCCGAACCGTCATCGCCGGGAGCCGCGTCGTGAAGGGCATCTATGGGCTCTACGCCGATCCGGGCCTCGCGCAGCAGGCGGTGAATAACCTGCGCGCCGCCGGCGTGGCCGACGCCGACATTACCGTGCTGTCATCGGAGCCGTTTGAACATCTCGAGTTCGGCCATCGCGACGCAAAGACGGCCATGCCGTGGATCGCGACGGCGGCCGGCGCGATCGGCCTGGTGCTGACCTACTACCTGCTCGGCGCGTCGCAGCGCTCGTGGCCGCTGATCACGTCTGGCATGCCGATCGTGCCGCTGTGGACGAACCTGATCATTATTTTCGAGATGACGATGCTGAGCGCCATCATCGCGACGGTCATCACCTTGATCGTGACGGCGTTCATCGGTGACCGCGGCAAGTTGTACGACCCTGAGATCTCCGATGGCTACATCCTCGTCGGCGTCGAGAATCCGGTGGATGCGTCGAAGCTCGAGCCCGCGCTCGCGATCGACGGCGGCCGTGTCAAAAGGGCGTAGTCCACAGATTCCACCGATTACACAGATTGCGGAGCTCGCGAGCCGCGCCAGGCGCATCGGTGCAATCGGTGGATAATAGGTGGCTCGAATGCGCGTCGGATTGGTCTTCATTTGTAGCTTGCTTGCGGTAGCAGCGTCCGCGCAAACCACCATCAACGGTTCGGCCAATCGTAAGCAGGCCACCGCCACGCGCGTGCCGAACGGATCGATTCGCATCGACGGCAGCCTGGACGATGAGGTGTGGCAGAAGGCGGCGCCGATCACCGACTTCGTGCAGAAGGAGCCCACCGAGGGCGCGCCGCCGACAGACCCGATGGACGTGCGCATCGCCTACGACGATGACGCGGTGTATGTCGGGGCGCGGATGTTCAGCAAGGACGGCCGCATCCAGGCGCCGCTCGGCCGGCGCGACAGTGTCGGCCAGGTCGAACACATCCTGGTGGCGTTCGACACCTTCCTGGATCGCCGGACCGCCTCGGTCTTCGGCGTCACCGCCGCCGGCGTCCGGTTCGACCGCTATCACGCCAGCGACAACGAGGACACGTTCGATGCCGGGTTCGATCCGGTGTGGCGCGCTGAGGCGCGGGTTAGCGGCGACCGGTGGACCGCCGAGTTCCGGATCCCGTTTTCACAGTTGCGATTCAATCCGCGGACCGATCAGACCTGGGGTTTGAACCTCTCTCGCATCCGGCCGACGCTCGACGAGGAGGACTACTGGATCCTGATCCCGCGTACGGTGCGGGCCTGGTCGTCGCGGTTCGGCGATCTCACGGGCATCACGGGCATTGTCCCGCCTCGCCGCATCGAGGCGCTGCCGTACGTCGCCGGCGGCTCGACCGTGAACGCCGATCGGGATCGGAACGATCCGTTCGATGACGGCAAGAACCTCGGCGGCCGCATCGGTGGCGACATCAAGATGGGGTTGGGGCCCAATTTGACGCTGGAGACCACCATCAACCCCGATTTCGGCCAGGTCGAGGCCGACCCGGCGGAAGTGAACCTGACCGCATTCGCGACGCGCTTTCCCGAGAAGCGTCCGTTCTTCACCGAAGGCGCGCAGCTGTTCAACATCGGCCACCCGAACTTCTACTATTCGCGCCGCATCGGCCAGCGGCCGATCGGTCCGGCGACCGGTGACTACGCCGACTACCCGGACGCCAACTCGATCGTCGCGGCGGCGAAGCTGACCGGCCGGTTGCCGTCCCGGACCTCCATCGGGTTCCTCGCCGCGGTGACGGATGACGAGACTGCCCGCGTGGCGTCGGGGCAACCGCTGTCGCTGCGCGACGTCGACGTCGCACCGCATGCGACGCACGTGGTCGGACGCGTGCTGCAGGAGTTCGGGCAATCGGCATCGACTGCCGGCTTCATCGTCAATTACCTGCATCGCACCCTCGAGGAGGGCAGTCCGCTCGCCGATCTGTACTCCCGTAACGCGCTGGCGGTGGCTGGCAACACCCTGTTGCGATTCAGTGGCGGCCTCTACGAGTTCCGGGCTTCGGGCGGCGGCTCGTTCCTGAACGGCACCGAACGGGCGGTTGAGCGCTGGCAGCGATCGAGCTCGCACTATGCGCAGCGACCCGATCGCGATTACCTGCCGCTCGATCCGACCAAGACCTCCATGACGGGCTGGTCGCTCCAGGTGAACTTCGACAAGACCGGCGGCCGCCACTGGTTGTGGGGCGCCAACACCAAGATCGACTCCGAGGACTTCGAGGTCAACGATCTCGCGCAGTTGAATGGCGCCGACGGCTGGATGACCAACGCCAATATCCGCTGGCGCGAGACGCAGCCGGGCAAGGTCTTCCGCAGTTATTTCGTGCAGCTTGACGCCCAGACCGACACGACGCTGCGGCAGTTGATGCAGACCGGGCGCGTGCGCGGGCAGGTCAACGTCACCTGGTTGAATTACTGGACCTCCAGCGTCCAGGTGTCTCGCGATCTCGCCGCGACCAGCGTGTCGCTGACCCGGGGTGGTCCGCTGATGGGCCGCGGTCCCGGTTGGACCACGAGCGTCAACTTCGGTAATCGCGCCAGCAATCGCACCCGCGTGAGCGGGAACCTCTACCGTCAGGTCAACGATGACGGTCTGGACGTCACGCGCATCGAGGGCACGCTGTCGATGCGCCCGGGCCCGCGGTATCAGTTCTCGGTGTCGCCGTACTACGATCGCGTCACCGAGCCGCAGCAGTACGTGAGCACGCAGGCGGGCGGCCGTCCGGAGACTTATCACAGCCGTTACATTTTCGCGTTCATCGATCGCAGCACGATGTCGATGGAGTATCGGCTCGGGCTGACGCTCCGGCCGGATCTGAATCTCGATGTGTATGCCGAGCCGTTTGCGGCGTCGGGCCGCTATTACGACTACGGCGAGTTGCTCGCGCCGCGCAGCCGCGAGCGCCTGAAGTATGGTTCCGGCGGCACCTCGCTGACCGTCAATGCCGACGGCAGCCGGGTGGTGACCGCCAATGGCGCGTCGTTCAACCTGCGCAATCGCGACTTCAACACCTTGTCGTTCCGCAGCAACGTGGTGCTGCGCTGGGAATGGCGCAGCGGATCGACGCTCTACATGGTGTGGCAGCAGGATCGCGCCGGCACCGACGTGGTGGGATCGCGTATCGGCATCGGCGACGCCTTCCGCTCGCTCACAGCCCCGGGCCCGAACATCTTCCTGATCAAGACCTCCTTCTGGATTCCGGTGCGGTGATTTGTAACGGGGACTGACCCCGCACCGCCCGATTCTGTTGAAGTTCTA
Organism: Acidimicrobiia bacterium; assembly: GCA_016871275.1. Classification (GTDB taxonomy): domain Bacteria; phylum Acidobacteriota; class Vicinamibacteria; order Vicinamibacterales; family UBA2999; genus 12-FULL-67-14b. Next base: position 15,624 of record VFZG01000027.1, read on the forward strand.
GCCAGTCGCAGCTCGTAGGCATCGCAGAATCCTCAATATCGCTTCAGCGACCTGTGGATTTCCTGTTCATCGCAGTTGGCGAGCGGCAGGTTCACGAGCTCGCTCCAATTGCTCGGCAAGCCTGGATCAGGTGAGAGTAGCCCGCGGCCATTACCGAGTCGTTCACCGAGACTGGACCATCGCCAATCCCCTGCGTTGCGCACCAGGCCCGCCTTCAGCGGATTCTGTTCAACGTAGCGCACGCAATTGAAGTAATACCGCTCACTGAAGACCGTCACGCCCTTGAATCGGTCCCCATACACGTGGCCTTCGCCGACGGTGTCCGTCTCCCTCCGCCACCTGGCCGCATGCGTCGTCGTCAGTCGGTGCAGGAAGGCCGAGACATCCCACTCAACCTCGATCCAGAAGACGAAATGCCAATGGTTGCTCATGATGCAGTACGCAATAATTCGCACGGGGCATAGACTCTTCGCCCAGGCCACCAACCGAAGAAATTCCTCGAATTTCCAGGCGTTCTGAAACAGCGGACGCTTGTCGTTCCCGCGATTGACTACGTGGACGATAGAACCGATTGGCAGATTCCGCGAATGCCGGGCCATGAGACACCTCCGGCGAGCGGATCAAGCAATCGCCAAGCCAACAGCCCAGGCTGAGCCACAGGCGCCCCGTCGCAGAAACTGCATCAAAAACAGGGGGTGCGGGGTCAGTCCCCGTTACATTTGCCGGGCGGCGAGAATGGATTTGAAGGAGCGGCCGTCGAACTCTTCCGCAGACAGGCCGGTCTCCGTCGCCTCCGTGAGCGTAATCGCCCCAGAGCTGATCGCGCGATTGAAGTAGTTCACCAGCGCCTGTCCCGTCGCCGCATCGTCAAATGCTGCGCCCGCCCTGGCGGCCTTCGTGAAGAAGTTGCTCAGCCGCGCGGTGGCGGCGGCGCGGGTCGACAGGTAGAACGCGTAGATTGCCGCGTAGCGCGTGGGCAGGTGGCCGGGATGCAGATCCCAACCCTGGTGGAAGCCGTTCACCAGCGAGTGCGTCACGTCGTCAAAGTGCCGCTTCCACGCCTGCTGCACGTGCGGGTGAACGGGGAGGATGTTGCTCGATCCGTCCGACAGCATAACGCCGGTCTGCGCGAGCGACATGCGCATCATCTCGCGCGCGACGTCGCACGCCAGGTGCCGTGGATGCTGCCAGGCGGCGGTGATGCCGCAAAGCGCGGTGTAGTCGTAGACGCCGAAATGCGCGCCGCGCACGCGGCCCCGGCCGGCCTTGACGAGGGCGGGCAGCGCCACGCGGCCATCAGGCGCAAGGATCGATTGCGGGGTCTCGATCATCAGCTCGAGCTGAATCGCGTGCTGCTTCAGCTTCAGCCGGCGCTCGAGCGCCGCGCATTTCTGGGCGACGGCGCTCACATGCGCCGGCGTCATGACTTTCGTGGCGGTGACGGCAAAATTCAGCGGCAGGCGGCGCGCCGTCTTCACCAGCGTCGTGACAAAGATGTCGAGCGTGCGCAGACTGCGGGCGTGAAGCTCGCGCGACATCGGCTTGATGCGGATGCCAATGAAGGGCGGCAGCGTGCCGCCCTGCATCCCGGCCGCGATTTCAATCGCCGCCGATTCGGCATGCCCGTCTTCTTCGGCGCCAGGGCGGCTGCCGTAGCCATCCTCGAAGTCGAGCCGGAAGTCCTCGATCGGCTCGCGCCGCAACTTGTCGACCACCCGCGCGCGGACGGTCTCGGCAAGCCCCGGGTCACCTGCGGGCAGATCGAGGATCTTCGCCAAGGCCTGCGCCGTCGATGCGCACGCCTCCAGCAGCTCCAGGGCCTGCCGGCCGGCGTGTTGTGCGGAGTCACTCCGAAAGGCATCGGCGCCGCCGATGAAGGTGTGAACGGGCTGACGCCCGACTGCATCACCGGGGTAGAGCCTGGCGAGTGTCTTGTTGGCCGATGTGAGCACTGTCCTCCGCAGCCCGCAGCCCGTAACCCGCAGCCCTCTACGTCCCTCGATACGTGCTGAAGCCGAATGGCGAGAGCAGCAGCGGCACGTGATAGTGCTTCTCGCCCGGCGCCGTTTCGAACACCACCACCACTTCCGGATAGAACGCGCGCACGCCGTGCGTCTCGAAATAGCGCGCCGTGTCGAACGTGAGACGGTAGACTCCCGGCGCCAACGGCTGACCGTCAGGATGCAGCGAGCGCAGGCGGCCATCCAGGTCGGTCGTGCCGCGGCTCATCGACTGCCAGTCGCCGTCCTCACCGCGAAACTCCAGCAGCACCTGCACGCCGGCGGCGGCACGTCCTCGCGACGTATCGAGAATGTGTGTCGTGATTGCGCTCATCAGCGTGACAGCAGTTCTCCTCGTGGTGGACCCACGCACTCACCGTGCTCGAACACTACGTTCCCGCCTACCATCGTCATCGTGACCAGGCCCGTCAGGCGGGCGCCGTCGTACGGCGTCACCGCATGCCGATGATACAGGCGCGACGCGTCCACCGCCATCCCGCGATCGGGATCGATCACGACCAGGTCGGCATCGCGTCCTACGGTGATGGCACCCTTTCGCGAGCTCAGCCCGGCAAGGCGCGCCGGCGCCGCCGACATCCACCCCGCCAGCCGCTCGATTGGAATGGCGCGGAGCCGGGCCGCCGTCTGCATCACCGGCAACGAGATCTGCAGCGAGGCAATGCCACCCCAGGCCGCGATGAAATCACCTCCGCCCAAGTCCTTGAGCGCCGGCGGCGCAGGGGAGTGATCGGTGGCCACCAGGTCGATGTGTCCATCGAGCAAGGCCCTCCATAACCGTTCGCGATGATCGCGCTCACGAATCGGCGGCGCACACTTCCAGGCGGTCGCGCCATCCCGAATCTCCTCCGCACAGCAGGTGAGGTAGTGCGGACACGTCTCGACCGTGACGGGAACGCCGGTCGCGCGCGCATCGATCACCAGCGGCAGCGCGTCGGCTGATGCCAGGTGAACGATGTGGACGTGCGCGCGGGTCCGGGCAGACAGCTCGATCAGTCGATCGATGGCGTCGTGCTCCGCGACCGGAGGCCTACTGTTCAGCCAGGTCGAGTAGCGATGCGGGTCGGCGTGCGGATCGACGGGCCGCAGGCTGGCCGGCCACTCGGCGTGGACCAGCAACGGCAGCCCCAGCGACGCGACGTTCGGCATCGCCCGCTGCAGATCGGCGTCGCCGACATTGTCGAACTCGTCCACGCCTGAAGGACTCAGGAAGCACTTGAAGCCGAGCGCGCCGGCGCCGGCAAGCGGCTCGAGATCCGCCTCGTTGCCGGGCACCACGCCGCCCCAGAAGCCCACGTCCACCTGGCATTTGCCCCGCGCGGCATTGCGCTTCAGTTCGAGCGCGGCCGCCGTAGTCGTGGACGGAATGCTGTTGAGCGGCATGTCGACCAGCGTGGTGATGCCGCCGGCCGCCGCCGCACGCGTCGCGGTCTCGAAACCTTCCCAGTCGGTGCGTCCTGGCTCGTTGATGTGGACGTGGGTATCGACCAGCCCCGGCAGGATTGTCATCGCTCCCGCATCGATGTCGGGCTGGCCATCGGCGAACCTTTCAATCGCCGCGATCCTGCCGCCGTCAATTCGGATGCTCGCCGGGCGCGTCCCGTCCGGCAGCACGACCCGCTGGCTGCGAATACGCATGGCTCAACGTGTCAGCGAGGCCTGCTGAGCGTCGCCTTGATCAGCCCGTGCGGTTCCTCGGTGGCGACGAACACTTCGTTGCGGTTCTCCATGCCGAACTTGGTGAGATCGATCGGCAGGTGATGACGGTTCGGCATTTCGAGGCGGATGCTGCGCACCACATCGACGGCGTCGAGCACCACCTGGCCCATCGCGTGCAGCGTGTGCTGCACCGACAGGCTCACGTGCTGCGCAAACGTCTCGAGCAAGGTCGTCCGCACCGATCGGAACGTCGCGGCGTAATCGATGTCCGGCTCGTCGTAGGTCCAGGTTGCGGTGAGCGAGGTGACAAACAGCCGATCGTGCGTCTCCGGCAGGGTGGTGAACTCATCGCGCGGATAGCCTGCGAACGCGGACTTCGACGTCTTGGCGATGATCAGGTCGCCGATGCCGGCGGTCACCGTGACGCCCTGCCGGCCAGTGACGACCCGCGCGGTGCGCACCTCTGGCCCGCGCCGGACGAAGGCGCTGCCGTGGTCGCGATCGCCGATCGTCACGCGGCTCCAGCCGTGATCGACCAGATCGACGACCACGCGATCGAGCTTCGGGTTTCGCGCGATGAAATGGCGGCCAAGCGCCGCACCGAATTCCTCGGGCTCGCCGACGCCGTCGCGCGCGGCCAGCGCGTAGACGGTGTTCTTCATGGTGTCGGTCGGCAGCACGTCGGTGTTGTCGCCGTCCGAGTAGGAGGTGTCGTACCTGCCCTCGAAGGCGACGGCAACCGTGAAATCACGCAGCTGGTGACGATCGCCGTGACGCGTCACCCGCACCAGGCGGATGCGTGACTTGCCGTACGAGGTGTCAGACAGCGTGCACGGTGAGGGCATAAGGACTCTCAACGGTGATCGACGAGCAAAGTGTCCCCGGCCGAGCCTTTCGCTGATACGCTCCGTCGGGTGGCTACAACGACGACTGCGCCTGAGTTTACCAACCTTGCGGATCTTGCGTCGGCGACAGTCGGCGGCCGGGCGATTGCCGCCAACGACGACTTCTTCGCGTCCAAAGCCGGGCTGGTCAAGGCCGAGCCGCCGGTCTGGATACCGGACAAGTACACGCCTCGAGGTAAATGGATGGACGGATGGGAGTCGCGCCGCCGGCGCGTTCCCGGCCACGACTGGTGCATCGTCCAGCTCGGCATGCGGGGCGTGATTCGTGGCGTTGACGTCGACACCAGCTTCTTCACCGGCAATTTCCCGTCGCACTGTTCGATCGAGGCGGTCGACCAGCCGTCAGCGCCGCGGGCCGCGGTGCACGCCGTTGACGGACCGCCCTGGACGACGATTCTCGAGACGACGGCGCTGCGGGGGAATGGCAGCAACTTCCTGACGGTCGACGACCATCGTCCGTGGACGCATCTGCGGCTGAGCATCTACCCAGATGGCGGTGTGGCGCGCCTGCGGGTCTACGGGGAGGTGTCGGTTGATTGGGATCGCGTGGCACCACCGGGCAAGGCCGTGGATCTTGCGTCGATCAAGAATGGCGGGTTGTTTCTGGCCGCCAGCGATACGCACTACGGCACTCGCGGTGCGCTGCTGATGCCGGATCGCGCGAAGCACATGGGTGATGGCTGGGAGACGAAGCGAAGCCGCGACCTCAACCACCGCGACTGGGCAATCATCCGGCTGGGTGCGCCCGGGCACGTGTCGAAAGTGGAGATTGACACCAACCACTACAAAGGCAACTACCCGGACCGCGCCTCGCTCGAAGGCGTCATGGCGCCAAACGTGGCGACCGGCAACCTCGCGGGCATGGGCTGGACCACCATCCTGCCTGAGACGAAATTGTCGGCCCACAAGCGCCATTTCTATTCCGGCATGCAGCTCGCACGCATGGGGCCGTTCTCGCATGTGCGGCTGAACATCTTTCCCGACGGCGGCGTGAGCCGCTTGCGCGTCTATGGCACGCTCGCACGAGATTGATAGCGGCGACGAAGCTGCTGCCCGCGCGATCCTGTCGCGCGCCTGTGGCTCGTCACGATGGGTCGACCGCATGATGGCGCGCCGGCCATTCAAGTCGGACGCCAGGCTGTTGTCTGCCGCCCGCATCGAGTGGTTCGGATTGACCGAGCCGGATTGGCTCGAAGCCTTCTCTCACCATCCCAGGATTGGCGATCGCGCCGCGCTGGCCGCGCGGTTCCCCGCGACGCACGATCTCTCGGCGAAAGAACAGTCGGGCGTTGGCGCCGCACGCGCCGATGTCATCGATGCCCTCGCGCGAGACAACGAGACTTACCTCGAGCGATTCGGCTTCATCTTCATCGTCTGTGCGACGGGGAAAAGCGCTGAAGAGACGTTGCAGCGGCTGCGCGATCGTCTGTCGAACGATCGCGCAACCGAACTGCGCATTGCGGCCGAGGAGCAGGCAAAGATCACGGCGCTCCGCTTACAGTAGCCCGTAGCCCGCCGCCCGTATCCCGTAGCCCGTAGTGACTAGTCCCCGAGCTTGTAAACCAGCAACTCGCCCGGGTAGCCCGGGCCGCTGACCGCCACCGCGAGGTACTGCGTGCCGTTCAGCGAATACGTCATTGGCGATCCGGTCTGCGGCGCCGGCATGAAGACCTGGCCGATGTCTGCGCCGGTGGCTTTGTCGTAGGCGCGCAGGTAGGCGCCACGACCCTCGGGATACGTGGCGAATCCGCCTTCACCGGCGATCAGCAGCGTCTTCGTGGTCAGCACGCCGATGCGGCCGGGTCGGCCGGTGCGGGGAATCGTCACGCCTTTCAGCGCCGGGTTGTTCTTGATGTTGTCCGCCGTCTCGCCATGCGGGATGCGCCACATCTGCTCGCCCTTGTTCATGTCGATGGCGGTAATCGTCGCGTAGGGCGGCTTGATCAGCGGCAGGCCGCGCACGTTGAGGCCGCCACCGCCGCCAGGACCGGCTGGTTTCGCCGTCGGGTCCGGATTGCGGGCGATTCCGCGCACGTAGAGCATGTCTGACGCGTTGTCCTCGGGCGGCACCAGGTTGAGCGACGTGATGGCGACGTTGGTGAAAATGTAGAAGCGTTTCGTTTCCGGATCGAACGAACCACCCTGCCAGTTGGCACCGCCGGTCACTTCGGGAATCATCAGCGTGCCGCGCGGGCCTTCCCATTTGCTGACCACGGGCGGCGTGAAGATCGGCCCCATCTTGTACATCGACGCGACCTTGATCGCCTCGGCGCGAAGTTCCGGCGTCCAGTCCAACAGGTCGTCGACCGTCACGCCCTGGCGCTCGTACGCCGGCGGCTTCGTCACGAACGGCTGCGTCGGCGAATACCACTCGCCGGGAACATCGCCCTTTTCCACCGGGCGCTCTTCGATCGGCCACACCGGCTTGCCGGTCGCGCGATCGAAGACGTACAGCCAGTTCTGCTTCGTCGGCTGCGCCACCGCTTTCACCGGCTTGCCGTCGACCACCAGGTCCATCAGGATCGGCGCGCACGGAATGTCGTGATCCCAGATGCCGTGATGCACGAGCTGGTAATGCCACTTGCGCTGTCCGGTCTTGATGTCGAGCGCGAGCAGCGTCTCGGAGAACAGCGACGTGTCGGGCGAGCCCTTCTTGTTGCCCCTGCGGTGACCGCCGTAATAGTCGCCGGTCGGCAATTCGACGGGCATGTAGACGATGCCGAGCTCTTCGTCGGCGCTCATCTGGGCCCAGACGCCGGTGTTGCCGGTATACGCGGCCGCGTCCGGATCCCACGTGTCGTAGCCGAACTCGCCCTTCAGCGGGATGGTGTGGAACACCCAGACGCGCTTGCCGGTGCGCACGTCGAAGCCGCGGATGTGCCCCTTGACGTTGGTCTTGCTGCGGGGCGCGCCGCCTTCGCGGAGCGCGGCACCAATCACGATGATGTCCTTCGAGACGATCGGCGCGGCGTGCAGGCCAATCTCCGCGGTCGTGAGGTCGAGGCCTTCCTGATCGAGTCCGAGCTTCAGGTCGACGATGCCGCCGGTGCCGAAGCCGTTGATGCGCTGGCCGGTCACTGCATCGAGCGCGATCATCTGGTAACCGGCGGTGACGTAGATGATGCGCTCCTGCTTGCCGTCGCTCCAGTAGGCAAGACCGCGGCCCGACAACTGGCGCGGCGCCGCTTCGCCGCGTTTGCCCTCGTTGATGCTGTGCATCCACAACTGCTCGCCGGTGGCCGCGTCCATGGCCACCACCGCGCGCCGCGTGCCCGCGGTCGTGAACAGCCGGCCGTTGACCATCAGCGGCGTGCCCTGGAACTGGAACTCCGGCCGCGGGCCGAAGTGCTCGGTGCGGAATCGGAACGCCAGCTGCAGCTTGCTGAAGTTGCTCGCGTTGATCTGATCGAGCGGGGAGTAGCGCATACTGGCGAGGTCGCCGCCATAGGTCGCCCATTCACCAACCTTGGGTGCCCATTGCCCGCGCATCGACACCGTCGCGGTGCCGACGAACAGGGCCACAACACAGAGCTTCGTAATCCAGCGGCGCAGTCGAGTCATAGCCGCAAAGTATACTCAAGTTGGAGAGGATTCATGCGACTTGCAAATGTTATCCATGCCGCGCTTATCTTGACCGTGGCGTCCGCGGCCGCGGCGCAGACACCCGCGGCGTTGACCGTGACGAGCCCCACCATCAAGGCGAACGAGACCATCCCCGTCGATCACACGGCCGACGGCAAGAACGAATCGCCGGCCCTGATGTGGAGCGGCGCGCCGGCCGGCACCAGGCAGTTCGCGCTGGTCTACGACGATCCGGACGTGGTGTTCGGCGGACAGACCTTCGTGCACTGGGTGGTCTACAAGATTCCCGGTACCGCAAAGGGGTTGCCGGCCAACCTGCCGATCGATCAGGTCGCGTTGACCGCCCCGGCCGATATCGCCGGATCGATCCAAGGCCTGTCAGGCTTCAAGCGTCCGTACTACCGCGGCCCGGCCCCGCCGCCAGGCAAGCCGCATCACTACACCTGGACGGTCTACGCCCTTGATGCGGAACTGCCGCTGGTTGAAGGCCTTACGCGCAACCAGTTGATGGAAGCGATCAAGGGCCACATCATCGGCCAGGGCGCGCTGGTCGCGATTTATGAGAGGAAGCCGAAATAGATGAACCTGTGGATCTCTCGATCGGTTGATCAGCTGACCTAGATCAACAGGTCACCAAGTCGACCGATCGAGCGATCACGCCGTCACGCCTCGCCAGTTCCTGGCGAGATATTCCGCCGTCCGCCATGCTAGCGCCTGCACCGTGAGCGTGGGGTTCCGCGCGCCGCTCGTGCCCATGACCGACGCGCCCAGCACGCCGAGGTTCGGCACCTCGTGAGAGAAGCCCCACTCATTGACGACATTGGTCTCGGGGTTGCGGCCCATGCGCGTGCCGCCGTAGGCGTGCGTGCTGGGTCCCATGGAGCCGAGTGGATTCGCCTGGGTCTCAATCGCGCCCGCCGCGCGATACCACTCCGACATCTTTTCCTGGGTGTGCGCCATGATGCGCCGCTCGTTGTCCTTGAAGTCGGCGGTGATGCGCAGCACCGGGAAGCCCAGCGGATCCTTCGCGACCGGATCGAGATCGCAGTAGTTGTCCTCGTAGGGCAGCGTGGTCTTCTGGATGTAGGCGGTGTTGGTGCGATCGGCGTTCTCCATCACGAACTTCTTCCACGCCGGCCCCCAGGCCGGCGCCTTGCCGAACGTGCCCATGCCGGCCGCCGAAATGGGACGGCGGTCCGACATCACCCACAGGTTGCCGCCGCCGATGAAGTCGTGCGCGCCGTGATCGAAGTTGTCGTCGGCGAAGTTGTCCACCGCCACGCCCTGTGCGGGCAGGCCGTACCAGGAATTCAGGTTGAACGGGAACAGCGCGGTGACGCCGCCACCCTGCGCGTGGCTCAGGTAGTGACGCCCGACCTGGCCCTGGTTGTTCGACAGGCCCTTCGGATGCGCCGTTGATGTCGAGAGCAGCAGCAGCCGGATGTTTTCGTAGGTGTAGCTGGCGAGCAGCACCACCTTGGCCGGCTGGAAGAACTCTGCCTTGTCGGTCACGTAGGTCACGCCGGTCACGCGGCCCTTGTCGTCGGTGTTGATCCGCGTCGCGTGCGCGCGCGTCACCACCTGCAGGCGGCCCGACTGTTGCGCGCGCGGAATCGTGGTCAGGTGAGGGCCGTTCTTCGCATCCACGTGGCAGCCGCCCTTGTTGCAGAAGCCGTGATACATGCACGCGGCGCGGTTCTGGTACGGCCGTGAGTTGATCGACGCCGGGCCGGGGAAGGGATGCCACCCGAGGTTGCGGGCGGCCTCCGCCATGCGATCGATGAAGCCGGTGCTGCGCAGCGGCGGCATGGGGAACGCGCGATGGCGCGGACCTTCGAAGATGTTGCCGCGCTTGTCGATCGCGCCCTTGATGTTGCCGGCCTGGCCCGAGACGCCGGTCTCGTACTCGACCTTGTCGTAGTACGGCTCGAGCTCTTCGAGCCCGAACGGCCAGTCTTCCACCGTCGATCCGGCGGGGATGCGCGCAGCACCGTAGCGTTTGGTGGTGTCGCTGACGACCCTGAAGTCCCACGGATTGAGCCGCCAGCTCTGCGCCCAGTAGTGCAGCGTGGTGCCGCCGACCGCGTTCATCATCGGATGGCTGCCGGCGCGCGTGGTGCTGGCCTTGGCGTTGACGCGCTGCGTGGGCACTTCCAGTTGCGCCTTCTGCACCGCCATCGGCCAGTCGCGCACGTTGTTGCGAAGTTCATCCGGCGCGAAGTCGCGCCTGGTGAGCCACGTGCCGGCTTCAAGGCCGACCACGTCGATGCCGGCCTGGGTGAGCGGCAGCACGGCCACGCCGCCGGCCGCGCCGAGTCCGACCACCACGACATCCGTGGGCTTCAGATTAGTGGTCATGACGATCCGCCTTGGTGAACAGGTCGTTGTCGTAGGCGGAACGGTGCGTCGGCTCGAGCTTGGCGCCGAGCGCCTGGTCAGCCTGCGAGACGTTGAGCCGGATGCCGGGATAGCCGAGCAGGTCCCAGCCAACGAAGTTGCGGTTGCCGCCATAGTAGGGATCGCCGAACGTGCCCTGCAGCGTGTGTGTCCGCACCATGTTGAAGAACTGCGTGGAGCTGCCCGCGAAGCCGGTGGCGGCGCCGATCTCGACGTCGATCAACGCCGAGTCCTGGTCGCGCGGCGACAGGTTTGCAAACGCATCGCGGCGCGATGAGCGCACGTAGCGATCGAACGCGGCCAGGCCGGAGCGATACGCGTCGCGCTGCTCCCTGAGCGCGCCGCCGAGCGCGCGATCGATGTAGTGCGCGGCCCGCGCTTCGCGCGCGCCCGGGCCGTTGGCATCCGACGGGATCAACTTGGCGCAGATCAGCTCGAGGAGGTCCATCTCTTCGGCGGTGAGATTCTCGAGCGGCTCACGTCGCGGCGGCGTCTGTTGCTCGAGGTCCGGCGCGGCGGCCGTCGCATCCGCCACGCCGGCCGGGATCGCCGGTGTGAGCGGTATCGTCAATGCGGCGCCGGCCCATCCGGCGCGCTTGAGCAGATCGCGTCGCGAAACGCCCCTGGTGTCGTCTGCCATGCCGCGCAGCTTAAATCAACTGCCGACAGATTTCACCGAATTACACAGATGCATGACTCGGGAGTCACCTGATGGGAGGAGCCGCATCGCCGGTCGCAGACCGGTGACCGAACAGCGAGGGGGGGGAATCGAAAGACCCATGCATCGGTTCGAGTCGGTCTTTCGATTCCGCCCCGTCTCGCTGTTCGTGGCGGGCCTTCGGCCCGCTGCGGCTCCACGGCCATCTGTGGAACCGGTGTCATCGGTGGATAGCCTTTCAAATCGAGTAGCATCTGCGCATGAACCGTGTCTGCTTGACGCTTGGTCTGCTGTTCATCGCTTCTGCCGCCAATGCTCAGGTCCTCGATCTGTGGCCGCAGGGAAAAATCGCCTTCGGCGTCTACGCGCCCAGCGAAGCCGAGCGCGGCAAGCCGCCGGTCTACACCGCGGATGGTGCCGCCAAGGTCGCGGCCAATGCGCTCTACGACTTCGTGTTTCTCAACCTCGAAGGCGCCTACGATCCGGCGGCCGTGAAGGCGTACGGCTCCGGCCTCAAGAAGGCCAGCAAGAAGACGCTCATCGTCCGCATCCCGCCGATTCCGAAGGACGGCGCCGACGCGACCCGGGCGCGCGTCAAGGAGATCCTCGATGCCGGCGCGGATGGCGTCACGATTCCGCACATCCGCGACCTCGACGAAGCAAAGCTCGCGCTCGGTTTCTTCCTAGCGGCGAAGGCCGACGTGTGGTCGCCGAGGAATCCGAAGGGCACCAAGCTCGCGATGCTGATGCTCGAAGATCCCAAGGCGATCGCGCAGCGCAAGGAGATCGCCGAGCTGCCGCACCTCAGCATCCTGGCGTGCGGCATCGGCAGCCTGACCCAGGCCCTCGGCGGCGATCGCGCCGGCGCCGAAGCCGCCACGCAGCAGGTGCTTGCGGAAACCAGGCGGCTGAAGATTGGCAACATGCTGCCGGCCACCGTGAAGGATGTGGCGCAGCGCGTCACAGAGGGCTTCAACGCCGTCTTGGGGAACGGACCGCAGGCCGACGAGATGATCAAGATCGGCCGAGCCGCCGCTGGTCGATAAATGATCCGCCTGCTGACGCCGGCGTTTGTCGGATCGGTGCTGCTGGCGCTGCTCAGCACCATCGCCGACTACGTGTGGTTCCTCGACATCCCCCAGCACCAGGTGGCATCAGGCTCGATCCACGGTGCGACGCTGTTCGCCGCGCTCGGCGCGTATCTCGGCTGGCGCAAAGGCAAGCTTGCAATCGGCGCGGTTGGCGGCTTGCTGAGCGGGCTAGTCGCCGCCCTGTCGTTCTACGTGCTGGCGCCGCTCGGCGGCTACAACATGATGCTGGTGTCGTGGCTGATTCTCTGGATCATGCTGGCGGGACTCCAGACGCATCTCGACGGCCGGCTCGACGTCGCCAGGGCCATCGGCCGCGGCCTCGTGACCTCGATCGTGGCCGCAATCGGGTTCGGCGTGGTCCTGTTCGAGCTGTATGGTAATTGGCCGCCCACCAGCTTTTCGATCTTCAAGCACTTCATCGCCTGGTCGATGGCGTATCTGCCGGGTCTGTATGTCTTGCTCAAACGATAGCGGCCGCCGGGATCTTGTTGCCCCCCGAGATCTGCGTGCGCGCGTATCCGATACTCCGATGGCCGATTCGTGACGCGGCGTTCTGAGCCGGATGATGTTCGACGAACGGCTGAAGACTGGCCCGGTCCTGGCGCTGGCGCCCATGCAGGAAGTGACCGACGGCGCGTTCTGGACGCTGGTGCATCAATACGGCGGCGCCGACGTCTACTGGACCGAGTACTTCCGCGTGCATTCCTCGTCGACGCCGGAGACGCGGATCATCCACGCGATCAACACCAACACCACCGGCCGGCCGGTCATCGCGCAGATGATCGGCAACGATCCGGCGGAGCTGGCACGCACGGCGAAGTTCCTCCAGCAACTGCCGATCGCGGCGATCGACCTGAATCTTGGATGCCCGGCGCCGATCGTCTACCGCAAGTGCGCCGGCGGGGGATTGTTGCGCGAGCCGGAGCGCATCGACGCGATTCTTGGCGCGCTCCGCGACGCGGTGCGGATCAAGCTCACCGTCAAGACGCGCCTTGGGTTTGCGTCGGCCGATGAGTTCGATCGGTTGCTGGCGGTGTTCGCGAAGCACTCGCTGGATGCGTTGACGGTGCACGCGCGCACCGTGGCCCAGAGGTATCGGTTGCCGGTGCACTACGACCGCATCCGCCAGGCGGTACAGACCATGAACTGCCCGGTGATCGCCAACGGCCATGTGTACTCGGCCGAGCAGGCAGAGGCGCTGCTCGCCGAGACCGGCGCGCGCGGCTTGATGATTGGCCGCGGCGCGATTCGCAGTCCGTGGCTGTTCACTCAGATCCGGCAGCGGCTGCGGGGCGAAGCGGTGAGGCATCCGACCGGTCGCGACGTCGGCGGCTACATTCGTGCGCTGTGGGATACGCAGGCGTCGTTCGCGACCGCGGAGAAGACGCACTGCGATCGCATGAAGAAGTTCCTCAACTACCTGGGCGAGGGCGTGCCGGGTCCGTTCCTGCAGCAGGTCCGCCGGTCGCAGACCGCCGCGGAGTTCGAGCGCATTTGCCGCGATTTTCTCGACCACGATCGCCCTATGCCGCTGCTGCCGGCTGAGCTGACACACGAGTTGGTGTCGGCCTGATTCGCACGGGCTCCGGGAAAAAGGCGCTCGTATCCGTTCATCCGCGCCGTATGGGCCGCCTGCAGGTGTCACCGGATGTCTCTGTAGGCACAGCACTTAGTCGGCTATACTGGCGCCAAGAAAGGCACCATGACACGAGTCCTTATCGCAGTGGCCGTTGCTGCGATTCCGGCCCTTCAACTGCACGCGCAGACTCAGGCAGCGCCTGCCATGCCGCCGGCTCCAAAGCCAGCCGTTGCTCGCGCACCAGCCTTCGGCCCGGTCGAACAAAGCGCGATGGTGAAGCAGTACTGCGTCACCTGCCATAACGATCGTGCCAGGGCCGGTCAGCTCTCGCTGGTCGGATTCGATGCCGCCCGTGCGGCCACTCCCGAACACCTCGTCACCACCGAAAAGATGATTCGCAAGCTGCGCGCCGGCATGATGCCGCCGGTGACCGCGCGCCGGCCGGCGGCCGAGCAGATTTCGTCGCTGGCCACCGCGCTCGAGACGCGCGTCGATCGCGCGGCGCTCACGAATCCGAATCCGGGCTCGCGCCCGTTCCAGCGGCTGAATCGCGCCGAGTACGGCCGCGCCATCAGGGACCTGCTCGGCCTGGACGTGGACGTCGAGGGCCTGCTGCCCGCCGACACGATCAGCAACGGCTTCGACAACGTCGCCGACTCACAGGCGTTCTCGACGACGCTGATGGAGAGTTATTTGCGGGCGGCGGCCAAGGTCACCGCGCTGGCGATCGGCGACAGGAACGCGCCGGCCACCGAAACCAACTACCGCATCCCGAAGACCGCATCGCAGTTGACGCGGGCCGACGGCGCGCCATTCGGCACGCGCGGCGGCATCTCCACGCCGCACACGTTCCCCGCCGACGGCGAATACGTCTTCAAGGCGGAGTTGCACAGCAACGCGTGTGGTGTGCTGTTCGGCGGCCCGACTGACGGCGAGCAGATCGAGATCTCGGTCGATGGCGAGCGCAAGGCGCTGCTGCGCATCGATCCGCGCATGGCCGAGACGACCACCGGCCTGTCGCTGAAGACGCCGGCGATTCACGTATCCGCCGGCGAGCATCGTGTCACCGCGGCGTTCATCCAGCGCTTCGAGGGGCCGGTCAACGATTTGATCGCGCCGATCGATCACACGCTGGCCGACACGCAGATCGGCGTCGCGATCGGCATCACCACGCTGCCGCACGTCAAGGACTTCAGCATCGTCGGGCCCTACAACGTCACCGGCATCTCCGATACGCCGAGCCGCCGGAAGATCTTCGCGTGCCGGCCGACGTCGGCGGCCGACGAGCCGGTGTGTGCGGGCCGCATCATCCGTGCGCTGGCGTCGCAGGCGTTCCGCGGTCCGGTCGGCGATCGCGACTTCACCGCCCTGATGAAGTTCTATTCGGACGGCCGGAAGGAAGGCGACTTCGAATACGCCATTGGCGGCGCCATCGAGGCCATCCTCGCCAGCCCGCAGTTCCTGTTCCGTCTCGAGAGCACGCCCACGACGCTGCGCGCGGGACAGTCGTTCCGTCTTGGCGACGCGGAACTGGCGTCGCGGCTGTCGTACTTCATCTGGGGCTCGGCGCCGGATGCCGAGCTGACCAAGCTGGCCGCATCAGGCCGCTTGAGCGCGCCGGGCGTGTACGAGAAGCAGGTGGCGCGATTGCTCGCCGATCCGCGATCCGAAGGCCTGTCGAAGCGCTTTGCGCGCCAGTGGCTGCGGTTGGGCGACGTGGACGGCGTGCTGCCGGACGCGGTGGCCTACCCGTACTTCGATCGCACGCTGGGTGATGCGTTCGTCAAGGAGTCGGAGCTGTTCTTCGACAGCCTGGTGCGCGAGGACCGCAACGTCCTGGATCTGCTGACCGCGGACTACTCGTTCGTCAACGAGCGCATCGCGCGCCACTACGGCATTCCCAACGTGACCGGCAACGCCTTCCGCCGCGTCACGCTGCCGCCCGAGCGGCGCGGCATCCTGACGCATGGCAGCGTGCTGGTGCTGACGTCGGTGGCCGATCGCACGTCACCGGTGATGCGTGGCAAGTGGGTGATGGAAGTGATGATGGGCTCGCCGCCGCCGGCGCCGCCTGCCGACGTGCCGGCGTTCGACGAGACCAAGGGCCAGAACGACGGCAAGGTGCTGACGGTTCGCGAGCGCATGGAAGTGCATCGCGCCAACCCGACCTGCATGTCGTGCCATCGCGTGATCGATCCGATTGGCCTGGCGCTCGAGAACTTCGATGTCACCGGCAAGTACCGCATCAAGGATGCGGGCACTGGTGTCGACACGACCGGCGTGCTGTATGACGGCCAGCAGATTACCGGCGCCGCGGGATTGCGTGGTGCGCTGATGCGTCACCAGGACGTGGTGCTGCTCAGCTTCACGGAGAACCTGTTGACCTATGCGCTCGGCCGCCGCGTCGAGGCCCAGGACATGTGGGGGGTGCGCCGCGTGATCGGCGACGCGCAGAAGAAGGGCCTGAAGATCTCAGCGTTCGTGCAGGGAGTGGCGACCAGCCCGTTGTTTACGATGGGTCGAGTCGCGGAGCCGGTTCACGCCGCAGCGGAGCGATAAATGCATCTCATCACTCACCAGCCTCTTCATCGTCGGACCGTGCTTCGTGGACTCGGCGCCACCGTGGCGTTGCCGTTCCTCGACGCGATGATGCCCGCGCGCGCATCGGCGCAGACTCGCAAGGTGCGCCTGGTGGCCATGGAGATGGTGCACGGCTCGGCCGGCAGCACCGCGTTCGGCGCCACCAGGAACCTGTGGGCGCCTGCCGCCACCGGCTCGGCGTTCGACCTGAGCCCGACCGCGATGGCACCGCTCGAGCCGTGGCGCGACTACCTCACCATTGTCAGCAACACCGACGTGCGGATGGCCGAGGCGTTTTCGCCGCCCGAGATCGGCGGCGATCACTTCCGATCGGCCTCGGTGTTCCT
This sequence comes from Acidimicrobiia bacterium, assembly GCA_016871275.1. GTDB lineage: Bacteria > Acidobacteriota > Vicinamibacteria > Vicinamibacterales > UBA2999 > 12-FULL-67-14b. The sequence goes on from VFZG01000027.1 coordinate 32,440, forward strand.
GACGCAGTCACATCCGAAGCAGACGCAGGGCTCCGACCTCAAGGTCTCCACCTCGCTCGACCAGTTGTACGCGCAGAAGTTCGGCCAGGAAACGCCGATGCCGTCCATGCAGTTGTGCGTCGAGAACGTCGACCAGGCCGGTGGCTGCTTCTACGGCTACTCGTGCGCCTACACCGACTCGATCAGCTGGAAGACCGAGGAAGAGCCGCTGCCGATGATCCGCGACCCGCGCGCGGTGTTCGACCAGTTGTTCGGCATCGGCGCCACGCCCGAAGCGCGCGCCAGCCGCCGCCGCCGCGATCGCAGCATCCTCGACTGGGTGACGGAATCATCGAAGCAGTTGAAGGCGCAACTCGGCGCCGCCGATCAGATCCGGCTGGCGGACTACCTCGAGGACGTGCGCGAAATCGAGCGGCGCATCCAGAAGGTCGAGGCGCAGAACACCTCGGGCGAAGCGCGCGCCATACCGGGCGCGCCGATCGGCGTGCCGGACTCCTACGACGAGCACGTCAAGCTGATGTTCGACATGCAGGTGGTGGCGTTCGCCTCCGACGTCACGCGCGTCGTCGCCTTCAAGTTGAGCCGCGACGTGTCGAATCGTGTCTACCCGGAGACTGGCGTCAACACCGGCTTCCACATTGCATCGCACCACGGCGAGCGTGAGGATCGCATCATCGATCTGGCGAAGATTAATCGCTACCACGTCGGCCTGGTGCCGTACTTCATGAAGAAGCTGAAGGAGACGCCGGACGGCGACCGCAACCTGCTCGAGAATTCGCTGTTGATCTACGGATCGCCGATGGGCAACTCGAACGTGCACAACCATAAGCGCTGCCCGCTGTTCCTTGCCGGCCATGCCGCCGGCGCGCTCAAGGGCAACCTGCACATCAAGGCCGCCGACGGCACGCCGATGGCCAATGCCATGCTCGGCGCGCTGCGCGGTATCGGCCTTGACCTGCCGTCGTTCGGCGACAGCAACGCAGTGATGGATCTCAATAAGGCTCCGGAGGCGACGGTAGCGTGATGCAGACCAACAAGTTGTGCGCAGTGCTCCTCGCGGCGACTCTGAGCACCGCGGTCGCGGCATCGGGTCCTGCTGACATTGCGAATGCCGCACAGGCGAAAGATGCGGCTGCCGTCAGGAAGCTGTTGAAGGATGGCGCCGACGTCAACGCCGCGCAGGGCGACGGCATGACGGCGCTGCACTGGGCCGCGCTCAACGGCGATGCGGAGCTGGCGTCCATGCTGTTGTATGCGGGCGCGAATGTCGGCGCGAAGACGCGTATTGGCGGCTACACGCCGCTGCACCTGGCCGCCCAGGTCGGTGCCGCGAACGTGATCGCGCCGCTGATTGCATCCGGTGCCCCGGTGGCAGCTGCGACATCAACCGGCGCCACCGCGTTGATGCAGGCCGCCCATTCCGGCAGCACCGAAGCGGTGCGCATCCTGATCGAGAACGGTTCGGACGTGAACGCGAAGGAGACCGCCAACGGCCAGACGGCGTTGATGTTTGCCGCCGCCTCCGATCGCACCGACGTCGTGAAGATGCTGCTCGCGCGCGGCGCCGACCTTGCCGCCACCTCGCGTGTCCAGGACTTCTCGGCCCTGACGACAAGCGCGCAGGTGGATCAGGCTGGTGTGCCGGTTCAGGCGCAGGCCGCGCAGCGCGGCGACGTGCCCGGCGTGACGCGGCCGTTCAACTACAACGAATTGATCGGCAAGCACGGCGGCCTGGCGGCGCTGCACTTTGCGGCACGGCAGGGCTCGATGTCGGCGGTCGAGGCGCTGTTGGCCGCCGGCGCCGACGTGAATCAGCGGTGTGCCGGGGACCAGACGACGCCAATCATCGTGGCGGCGGTGAACGGCCATTTCGACCTGGTCAGCTATCTGCTGGACCAGGGCGCGAATCCGAACCTGGTGAGCGAAGGCGGCATGTTCCCGCTCTACGCGGTGCTCAATACCCAGTGGCAGCCGCGATCGTTCTATCCGCAGCCCCGCGCCTATCTGCAGCAGAAGACGGACTACCTGACGTTGATGAAGAAGCTGCTCGACAAGGGTGCCGATCCCAACGCGCGCATCTATCGCAAGCCGTGGTTCACCGAGTACAACTTCGAGCTGCTGCGCACGGACGATTCAGGTGCGAGCGCGTTCTGGCGCGCCGCCTGGGGCGCCGACATCGCGGCGATGAAGCTGCTCGTCGAGCACGGCGCCGATCCCAACATCCGCACGATGAAGATCGCCTCCCGCGGTTTCGGCCAGGGCGGCACGCGCGGCGGCAGCGACACGGATCCGCTGGGCCGAGCCCCGATGCCGACTGGCGGCCCCGGCGCGACGCCGCTGATCGCCGTCGCCGGCACCGGCTATAGCGAGGGCTTTGCCGGCAATGCGCATCGCTACGCGCCGACCGGCTTGCTCGCCGCCGCCAAGTACCTGGTGGATGAACTGAGTGCCGACGTCAATGCCGAAGACGAGGACGGTAACACCGCGGTGCACAACGCCGCCTCGCGCGGCGACAACGAGATGATCCTGTACCTGGTGTCGAAGGGCGCCGACGTGAAGAAAATCAACCGGCGCGGCCAGACCACGGTGGACCTGGCCAACGGCCCCGTGCAGCGCACGCAGCCCTATCCAGAGACGATCAAGCTGTTAGAGGGGATGGGCGCGAAGAACAACCACAAGTGCGTGAGCTGCTAGAGGATGGGGGTCGGGGTTTAAGGGCTTAGGGGCTTAAGGGCTTAGAAACCTCTGGGCCCATAGGCTCCTAAGCCCCTAGGCCCCTAATTCCTCCCACCCGCTTTCTTCCCGATCTCGATCGCCTTGAATCCCGCATCGCCCCAGTTCATCACGAACACGCTGAAGCCCTGCTTCATGCGCATCTCGATGTCGGTGGGTGAGGCGGGGTAGCCGCACGGCACCTTGAACTCCTTGCACGCGGCCAGCACCTTCTGAATCGATGCTTCCCACGCCGCTTCATCGAGCTGGCGCGTGCCGTCCGGCTGCTGGGTCGTGAACAACCCGCGCAGCGTGCCGGCGCCCGGCCACAGTACGCCGACGCCCTTCACGGCGGCGATCTCGCGCACCTTGTCGAGGCCAGCCTTGCTTTCGACAATCGTCCAGTTCACCAGCTCGCCGTTCCGGTTGAGCGGCCACAGGTCGGCCTTTTCCTTGTAGTCTTTCTCGCTCATGCCCCAGAACGCCGGCGCGTTGCCGACGTTGTCCGAGCGCGTGCCGCCCTTGGACGCGAAGCGCATTGCGTTGATGCCGGTCTGCACTTCCTCGGCGCTCTCGGCGCTGACGAACATGATGCCGGTGACGCCCATGTTCAACTGGCGTCCGATGTTCTCGGCGGCTTTGGGATTGCCGGCAATCTCGTTCATCTTCACGACGACGGACTTGGCGAGGCGCGGCTGCGGTGCCTTGAGCAGGAGGCCGGCGGTGGCCATGCCGTTCATCAACTGCTGGAACTGGGTGGCGGCGCTGTCGAAGTTGCCTTCCATGCTGCCGTCGAAAATGAAGTCGCTGTTGGCGAACCCGACGGCTTCCTTGGCGATCTCGGCCGGTGACTTCGGAGGCAGCGCGTCGGCAGGAGGCGTGGCGGGGCGGGCGGCGCCGGAGGGACCGCCGCCACCGAAGCGGCGATTGCTCGGCGCATAGAGCCCGAACACGGGCTTCTTGGCGGCCAGCAACTCAACCATCGGGTTGAATCGCGTTGGGGCCTCGGCGGTTGCGAGCGTTCCCGCCGCCACCGCAACAATCGTGATCGCCAGAACTGCACGCATGGTCTTCTCCACGTACGCAGAGACCGCATCGAATTCCGCTGGTGCGGGGTCAGTCCCCGTTACAAACGGCAGTATATGCTGCAAACAGTGAAGGAATTGCGATGGCGGGTGGCGGTGACAAGAGAAGACGAACGGGGCGGAGCCCTGCATCGCGCCCTCGAGGATGCGTTGCACTGAGCGCGCTGCTGATACTCGCGGCCGAGCCTGGCGGCGCACGTCGAGACCGTCGGTCATCCAGGTTCGCCGGTCCACCGCTTCGCGCGCGCCATCGAGGCAGTGATTGACGGCGACCTGACCACGCAGCCCAACGGCGCCGGCCATTGGACATCGCCCATTGAGACAGCGCTCGTGTTCAACATGCTCGAGGGGGTTCATCGGCTGGTGGAGCGAGGTGCTGCGGTGGAGCGCCTTGCCGTGGCCGCCGGTCTCGGCCGTCTCGATGACGTCAGGCGGATGTTGCCGGCGGCGTCTGCCCTCGACCGCCGGCGAAGATCCCAATCGATTCAATCCGCCGGGCACGCACGCCCACACTCGGCCCCTGCACCAGGCCGTCGCGGCCGGTCATCTGGACGTGGTGAAAGTGCTCATCGAACGTGGCGCCCGCCTCGACATCCGCGACACGATCCATCACGGCACGCCGCTTTGTTGGGTGCAGTACTGCGGCCAGCCGGCGATCGCCGAATACCTGGAATCCTGCGGCGCGGCCTAGCGTCACCCGTCCCCGCGCGGGAGCGAGTCGGGCTAGACTGCCTCGCATGCGAACCCTTCTGCTCGTGGCGCTCTCGGCGGCTGCTGTCTCTGCCCAGTCGTCCGGCGGCGTTGTGCCCCGCCCGTATTTCACCGAGCCGGCCATCTCGCCGGACCGCAGTGAAATCGCCTTCGTCTCGGGAGGCGATATCTGGGCGGTGTCGGCCGGCGGCGGGGAAGCGCGGCTGCTGCTGTCGCACCCCGCCAACGAGTCGCGGCCGTTCTACTCGCCCGACGGCAAACGGCTCGCGTTCATCTCGAATCGCACCGGCGGCGGCGACATCTATCTCCTGACGTTCGCGACCAGCGAAGTCATCCGGCTGACCTTTGACGATGGCCATGAGCAGTTGGATGGATGGTCGCGCGACGGGAGGTGGATCTACTTCTCGTCGACCAGCCACGACATCGCCGGGATGAACGACGTGTTCCGCGTCAGCGCCGACGGTGGCACACCCATGGAAATCGCCGCCGATCGCTACACGAACGAGTTCTTCTCAGCCGAATCACCGAATGGCTCCGCGATGGCGATTACGGCGCGGTCCACCGCCTCCGGCCAGTGGTGGCGCAACGGCCGCAGCCATCTCGACGAAGCGGAAGTGTGGATTGCTCGTGACGGGGCGGCGCCGTCGTATCAACCCGTCACGACCGGCGGCGCCAAGGAGATGTGGCCGATGTGGGCGGCCGACGGCAACGCGCTCTTCTACGTCTCCGATCGCGGCGGCGTTCAGAACGTCTGGAGCAAGGCGGTCACTGGCACCGCGGCGCCCCGCCAACTCACGAACTTCACGCGAGGGCGCGTGCTGTGGCCGTCGCTCTCAGCGGATGGGCGGTTGATGGCGTTCGAGCATGACTTCGAAATCTGGACGCTGGACACCACGACGAACGCGGCTTCGCGGGTCGCCATCACCAGGCGCGGCGCCCCGGCGGCGACGGGCGTCGAGCACGTGACGCTCACCGAGGGCTTCACGGATCTCGCGCTGTCGCCGGACGGACGGAAAGTCGCCGTCGTCGTTCGCGGTGAAGTGTTTGCGGCTTCGTCCAAGGACGGCGGCGATGCGACGCGGCTGACGCGGACGGTTGAGAGCGAAGCGCACCTGGCGTGGTCACCCGACAGCCGCACGCTGGTCTACTCGTCCGATCGTGATGGCGCAACGCGCCTGTTTCTCTACGACTTCACGCAACGCAGCGAAACCCCGTTGACCACCGGTGCCGACACCGACCATTCGCCGCGGTTCTCGCCTGACGGCAAGCGCGTCGCGTTCATTCGGGGAGATGCCGAGCTGCGTACCGTCGATGTGGCGTCGAAGGCCGAACGCGTCATTGCCCGCGGGATGTTCGATCGTCCGCCGTTTGCGGCTGAGCCGCCGTTTGCGTGGTCGCCCGATGGCCAATGGCTGGCGTTTCTGACCACGGGGGCGAAGGCCTTCACCAACGTCAGCATCGTCGATGCCGACGGCAAGAACGCCAGGGCCGCGAGCTTTGTGGCGAACGCGTTTGCCAACACCATTTCGTGGGCGCCGAACGGCAGGGCGATCTATTTCGATACGGGTCAACGCACCGAGCAGCGGCAGATCGCCCGCATCGACCTGACGCCCCGGACGCCGCAGTTCCGCGAGGATCAGTTCCGCGACCTCTTCCGCGAGGAGCCGGCCAAGCCGGTGCCGACCGCGCCGAAGCCCGAGCCTGCGGCGCCCGTGGTCGATCCCGCGCCTGCGCCAGCATCCGGCGAGCCGATCGTGTTCGAGGGTATCCGCCAGCGGCTGTCGCTGCTGCCAACGGGCATCGATGCCGGTTCGCAACGCATCAGCCCTGACGGAAAGACCCTGCTGCTCAACGGGCGCGCGGCCGGGCAGCAGAACCTCTACACGTTTTCGATCGATGAGCTGTCGACGGACGCACCGGTTGCGCGTCAGTTGACGTCGACCCCCGGCAACAAGAGCGACGCCGACTTCACCCCTGACGGCAAGGAGGTCTACCTCCTCGAGCAGGGCCGCATCAGCATCGTCACCGTGGAAAACCGCCAGTCACGCCGCCTGGCCATCGCCGCCGAGATGGATGTGGACTTTGCGAAGGAGAAGGTCGCGATCTTCCAGCAGGCGTGGGCGTTCCAGCGGCACAACTTCTTCGATCCCAAGTTCAACGGCGTGAACTGGAACACCGTGCGCGAACAGTATGCGCCGCTGATCTCCGGCGCATCGACGCGCGATGAAATGCGCCGGCTGCTCAACCTGATGGTCGGCGAGCTCAACGCATCGCATTTGGGTGTGAACGCCCCGGCGGGTGGAGCGCCGGTGGTTGGCAAGCTTGGACTGCGTTTCGATCGGAGGGTCTACGAACAGAGGGGCCGCTTCAGAGTCACCGACGTCATTCCGCTGACGCCGGCGTCGGTGGCCGGCATTCGGGCCGGGGAGTATCTCTTCTCGGTGGATGGGACGGTGCTGGGGGCGCGCGTGAGTCTCCAGCAGGTGTTGAGCCACACCATCAACCGGCGCATTGACCTGGTGGTGGCGACCGACGAGGCCGGCGCCAATCGCAGGACGGTCGCGGTGCGGCCGACCAACCAGGCGACCGAGAAGAATCTGCTTTACCGGCAGTGGGTCGAGCAGAATCGCGCCTATGTGGCCAAGGCCAGCGGCGGCCGCCTGGGCTACGTGCATATGTTCGACATGTCGGACGTGGCGCTGAACCAGTTGAACATCGATCTCGATACCGAGAATCACGCCCGCGACGGCGTGGTGATTGACGTGCGCAACAACAACGGCGGTTTCGTGAACATGTATGCGCTCGACGTGTTCGCGCGCAAGAACTACCTGACCATGACGTCGCGTGGCGGTCCGTCGGCGCCCGGCCGCAGCGTGCTGGGGCAGCGCGCGCTCGGCGCGCCGACCGTGCTGGTGACGAATCAGCACTCGTTGTCGGATGCGGAGGATTTCACCGAGGGCTACCGCGCGCTGAAGCTGGGAAAAGTCGTGGGCGAGCCGACCTCGGGATGGATCGTCTACACGTCGAACATGCCGCTGATCGACGGCACCATTCTTCGCATCCCGAGCACCCGCGTCGACGATGTCAACGGCAAGATGATGGAGCAGGCCCCGCGGCAGGTTGACGTCGCGGTGAAGCGGCCGGTGGGTGAGTCGTACACCGGCCGGGACATCCAGCTCGATGCGGCGGTGAAGGAGTTGCTGGCGCAGTTGGGCGGCCGCCAAGCTACGCCGTAGCGCTCGGGATGCCCCTGTCAGTCTTATGGATGTATTACATAAAGCCTCGTAAATCGTTGCAAGTAGAGGTGTTAAGGCTGTAACCGAGGTTGGATCGGTGGCATCCAACCAAGTGTCTGGCTGTCTCGCCGTAGCGCGCAGGCGCGAAGGCAGATAAGCTGGGACCGTCAGTACGTGATCCAACCCGCCTGCGCGGCTGTGACGCTGGGGCGAGGACCTCATGGGGGCGATTTGGCTTCGACGGGGGTGCGGGATCGCGGAACGCGTGCCGAGGCCCATGCACCTCGTTAAACCCGTGGAAAAACAACGTAACTGCGAACGCAGACTACGCTCTCGCTGCTTAATAACCAGTGAGCGATCAACTCGAGAGTGCCTGCGGCTCGGGATTGATCGTCATTAAGTAGGCTGGTGGCCACGTTCCGACCTGAGGCGTGGCCATGAGACATATCGGGGATGGCGGCCGGGGCACTTGGCTCCGTTTCTAACCGGCTGCGACACGAGAACGGAGACACGCACGTAGTGATCTGCGACGACGTGTTCTCGGACGCGGGTTCAACTCCCGCCGCCTCCACTACTTAACTGACTGACTGCGTTGAAGTTCTACTTCGACGCAGTGTCCGTCTCCATCATGTCTCCACACCCATGCGGGTCGAGACGTCGGGTGGCCTGTGGGGGGGGAACTCCTGGAAACGAGCGGACACACGACGGCATCACCTGTTGGAGGAACGTATGACCACAATACCGAAGGACGGGTTTATGAGCAGTATGTGGATCCGCGTAGCGTTGGCCAGTGCAGCACTCACGCTGACAGCGCCTATGCAGATCCATGCGCAGACGTCTTACGACTATCGCGTGCTGGCTACGTCGAAGACGTCCACGCTCGAGAAGGAGATGAACGAGGCGGCGGGCGCCGGATTCCGGTTCTCGTTCGTGATGGGCGGGGAGACCGCCGTGGGCGGAAGCGAAGGCGTTGCCGTCCTTGCCCAGACCGGCCAAAGTGGGAGGTACTCGTACAAGCTTCTCGCCACGTCAAAGACGTCCACGATGCAGAAGGAGCTGCAGGAAGCGGCAGACGGAGGATTCGAGTATCGCGACCAAACGGTGTTCAAGTCTATGTTTGGCGGGCAGGAGGTCGTGTGCATCCTTGAGCGAGACAAAGAGGCGCCTCCCTCCAAGTATGACTACAAGCTCCTGGCGACCACCAAAACGTCCACTCTGGAGAGGGAACTCCGGGAAGCAGGGGCGGCCGGTTATGAAGTGGTGGGCATGACGGTATCGAAAACCGCGCTTGGCGGTAAGGAGCTGGTCGCCATTACGCGCAAGGCCAAGTGATGCGACTGCCATACCTGTTTGTGGCGATGACTGTGATGGCCCTTGTCCTGTCCGCCGTGGCACAGGATACGGGTTCCAAGGCGTCCTACCTCACGTGGAGCGCGGCCCAGGCAGAACGAATTGCTAAGGCGACGCGCGTCAACGGACGCGTCGGAGGATTTTTCGATCTCCGCGTCGTTCACACCGAGCATTCGTACAACTACAAGCTTCGAGCAACCTGGCTCACGAAAGACGTGATTCAGGCTACGGCACGCCTGCTGCAGTTATCCGAGCGATTGACAGACAGTCAGACAGAGGACCTGGTTCAGGAGGCGACTGCGGCGGGCGATGTCGTGATCATGGTGGAAGTCGACCCCCGTGAGGGTTCGGGTGTCATCCCGAACGACTGGTCCGTTTTCTTGGGACCGTCCGGGAATGACAGGGATGTCGCACGGGGAACAAGTAGCCCGGCTCTCGAAAAGCTGAAGGCTCTGCGTGGTGGCTACCGCCGGGACTTCAACTACGAGCTGTTCTGGGTCGTGTTCCCGCTCAAGACGGCCAACGGAGAGCCGCTCTTTCCGATTGGCGTCGCGCAGGCGGCGCTGACCGTCCGTATCTCCGGCAAAGAGGGGCGTGTTTCGTTTATGATCCCGACGTACCTGCATGCGAAATGAATGGCGACGATACGCCGTATTAGCGGCCTCTGGTTCACCGAACGGCGGTTCGCAGACCCAGCCGATGCCTCCAGTACAGGCAAGTTCGAAATCATCCGCCTCGACAAGGGGGATGTGACCATGGCGCTGTCAACCCTGGAGGCCGACACGGGCATCAAGGTCGAACGATCGGAGGAGAAGTAGGTGCGGACGCGCACGCCGTTTCCGAGCCTGACGCTGCTCGGCGCATTGATGCCGGCCGATGTCGACCGGCTGCTCGGCGTGAGCCGTGAGCAGCAGGTCATCTCGGGACACCTGGCGGTACGGGCCGGGGGGGCACCCTCAGCCATGTTCATCGTGCTTGAGGGGCTCATGGAGGTGGTGTCCCCACGCACCCGCGAGGTGCTGGCCACTCTTGGGCCAGGGGAAATTTTCGGCGAGATGGGCTACGTGCAGCAGCAACCCGCGTCGGCCGACGTCCGAGCCAGGGAAAATTCGCTGCTGCTGGTCATCGGCACGGCCGAGCTCGACGCATTGAGCGTTGAGGATCCGCCGCTCGGCATGCGCGTACACCGTGCGCTGGCAGCCACACTGGCGGCGCGCCTCCGGGTGTCGAACGAGCGACTGGACCGGGCACTGGCGCTCAGGCCCGACACCGGCACGCCTGACGATTTCGATGCGGTCACGCGGCTCTTTGCGCACATCACGGACATGAAGACCGAACTGGTGGCCGTCGACCGCGCCGCCCTCAAGGCCGACGGCATCGTCGCCGAGGCGACGGCGACTGTCGTGCGCGAGGCATTTACGTCCCTCGTGCACGAGATGAACGCCGTAGTCGCCGATCTTGACGACGAACTACAGCGTTCGCGAGTGGGCGCCAGGCTACAGGCCGAGCTGCTGCCCTATGTACTGTTGAGCGACTTGGGCGAGCGAATGTACGCCAAGCCCCGTGGGTATGCCGGTGATTACCTGACCATTGCCCAGCTGTACGCCGATGTGCCCTCGGGCAGCGGTCGCCTCGGCCCGCTGTTGGATCGCTGCCTCCGTGACCAGTCAGCGGCTGCAGCCGTGCGGAATCGGCGGCCGTTGCTGGCGGAGGAAATCGGCCGCGCCATCGCTGGTCGTGCCGGGCAGCTGACACGCGTCACGAGCCTGGCTTGCGGGCCGGCGCAGGAACTCTTCGATGTGTTCGCCTCGTTTGACGATCCCTCGACCCTGCAGGCCACCTGCCTCGACATCGATGCCGAGGCACTGGCCTACGTGCGCGCGCGGCTCGATGACCGGCTCGCTCCGTGCGTGCGCCTTGAGCAGGCCAATCTGGTGTATCTGGCGCTCGGACGCACGAGCCTCGAACTTCCGCCGCAACATCTCATGTATTCGATCGGTCTCATCGACTACTTCAATGACCGGTTCGTGGTGAACCTGCTCAATTTCATCCACGGCTGTCTTGCGCCGGGCGGGCAGGTGATTCTCGGCAACTTCCACCCGTCGAATCCCGCACGTGCCATGATGGACGAGGTGCTCGACTGGCCGCTGATTCACCGCTCCGAGGACGACATGCATCGCCTGTGTGCGCAGTCCGCGTTCGGGCAGCCGTGCGACCGCATTCGCTTTGACCCGAGTGGCGTGAACCTGTTCGCTATCGCTTCCCGACGATGATTCGGGGCGGCATACCCCCTGCGGTTACTTGAGTTCCACGATCACCGCCCGCGGTGCGCCGGGACGATAGACTGTATTAGCGACCGCAACTGTTAACGGAACGCTTGCTCTCAGACCCTGCCGGTGTTCGCGGGGTAGATCGCGGTATCGACGGAGGTGCGGTTCGGCTGCCCGCGCCAGTGCCACCGCGGATCGTTTAGAATTCGCCCGTGGCTCCAGCGTCGCCCCGCTTTGCGTTCGTTGTCACTTTTTTCGTCCTGGCCGCCGCCACCGCGGCGGCGCAGTCGCGGCCGCTCGTCGTCGGCTCGAGCGCCACGTATCCGCCGTTCGCCTACGAGACGCCGGCGAAGCAGATCGTCGGGTTCGACGTCGATGTGATTCAGGCGGTGGCGAGCAAGGTCGGGATTACGGTGCGGCTCGTCAACACGCCGTTCACCGGTGTGTTCGCCTCGCTCGACAATGGCGACCTGGATCTGGTGATCTCGGGCGTGACGATCAGCGACCGGCGCCGGCAGTCCTACGACTTCACCGCGCCGTACTTCGAAGCGCGCCAGCTCATTGCCGTGCCGGTGGCCAGCACGGTGCGCAACCTTCAGGACTTGGCCGGCAAGAAGGTGGGCGTCGTCACCGGCAGCACGGCCGACGAGGTCGCCTCGCGCACCTTCGGTCGCACCAGCGCCAACATCCGCCGCTTCGACACGACGCCGCTCATCATCGCGGAGCTGGTCTCTGGCGGCCTGGACGCGGCGATCGGCGACAACGGCGTCATTGCCTATCGCGCGCAGGAACACAAGGGGCTGAAGACAGTGAACGACCCCGGCTTCCCCAAGGAATACTTCGGCATCGTCGTGAAGAAGGGCAACACGGCGCTGCGCGACCGGCTCGACAGCGGCCTGAAGGCGATTGTCGCCGACGGCACCTACGCCCGCATCTATCGCACGTGGTTCAAGACCGAGCCGCCGCTACCCACGCCGTAGGGCGGGTGCCGCCGCGGTGCCGCTGATGGAGCCGGAACCGATACTCTGGTTCGGGTGGTTCCGCGCCGACATCATCGCGGAGTACGCGCCGCTGTTCTGGCAGGGGCTTAGGATGACGATCGGCGTGACCGTCATCGGCATCACGTTCGGCGCCCTGCTGGGCCTGCTCGTCGGGATGGCGCGGCTGGCCAACGCGCGCCACGCCCCGGCCCGGCACCTGACCCGCTTCCTGCTGCGCTGGCCGGCCACCGTGTATGTGAGCTTCTTCCGCGGCACGCCGCTGTTCGTCCAGATCATGCTGATGCACTTCGCCGTGGTGCCGCTGCTGATGAACCCGGCCGACGGGCTGATCGTGTCGGGCGAACTGGCCCGCACCCTGCGCCAGGACTACGGCGCGCTCCTTTCAGGCGTGCTGGCGCTCACGCTCAACGCCGGTGCCTACATCTCGGAGGTGTTTCGCGCCGGCATCCAGTCGATCGACCGCGGCCAGGTGGAAGCGGCTCGGTCACTCGGCCTGTCCTACCGCCGCACGATGTACCACGTGGTGCTGCCCCAGGCGTTCCGCCGCATGTTGCCGCCGCTCGGCAACAACGCCATCGCCCTGCTCAAGGACTCGTCGCTAGTCTCGGCGGTTGGGCTGTCGGAGCTGGCCTACGCCGCTCGCACCGTCGCCGGGGCGTACTCCCGCTATTGGGAGCCGTACCTCACCATCGCCATGATGTACTGGATACTCACCCTGGCGCTCGCCTACGCCGTGCGCCGACTCGAACACCGTTATGGCCGCGGCGATACGCGTTGACGCGCTGACGAAGCAGTTCGGCACCCTGCCGGTGCTGCGCGGCGTCAGTTGCGAGGTACAGCCGTCGGAGGTGGTGTGCGTGATCGGGCCGTCTGGCTCGGGCAAGAGCACGCTCCTGCGCTGCCTGAACGGGCTGGAGGAGGCAACCAGCGGCCGGGTCACGGCCCTTAGCGTGCCGGTGCACGACCCGGCAACCGATCTCGATGCGCTACGCGCCGAGATCGGCATGGTCTTCCAGCGCTTCAATCTGTTCCCGCATCGCACGGTGCTGCAGAACCTCATCCTGGCGCCGGTCGCGGTTCGCGGGCTCGCCCCGGCTGAGGCCCGTGAACGGGCGGAGGCGCTACTCGACAAGGTGGGGGTGCTCGACAAGCGCGACGCATGGCCAAATCAGTTGTCCGGCGGCCAGCAGCAGCGCGTCGCCATCGCCCGGGCGCTGGCGATGCAACCCAAGGTGATGCTGTTCGACGAGCCGACCTCGTCGCTAGATCCCGAGATGGTCGGCGAAGTGCTGGCGGTGATGCAGGCGCTGGCCGACGAGGGCATGACGATGGTGGTCGTCACGCACGAGATGGGATTTGCGCGCCGGGTCGCCGACCGCGTGCTCTTTCTCGACGAGGGTCTGCTCGTCGAGGAGGGCGCGCCCGACGAGCTGTTCGACTGTCCGCGCGAAGCGCGCACGCGCCGCTTCCTGAGCAAGGTGTTATGACTCCGGCTCTCCGACTCGCATCGCTGCTCGGCTGGGCGCTCCCGCTGGCCCTAATGCTGCTGACCTCGACTGCCATAGCTCGGTCGCAGTCGGTTCCGCGGTATGAAGGTGCGGCCGATGTGTAGCTTGACGACCATGGTCGTGCGCCGAGGGCTATGGCGAGATGTCTCGCCGTAGCCGCGCCAGAATTCAGCGCGCGGCGAAGGCGGACAGTCCCAAAGTCCGGACCCCTCTTCTGACCTACGCGAAGGCCTTGCGCAGGAGCTCCAGGCTCTTCGGCACCGCGGTGTCGGCCGGCTCCTTGCCCTCCATCTCGAGCGACACCCAGCCCTTGAAGCCCGCCT
>VFZG01000028.1 GCA_016871275.1 Acidimicrobiia bacterium
GCGCACCGACGAAGTGGACGCGTGCGGCAAGGCCGAGGCGCTGGGCTCGGCTCCTGAGCTCGTCACGCAGTTCGCCGTCGCCAACCGCGATCAGATGAAGGGTGCTGAGCTCCGGCACCGATGCCATGGCCTCGAACAGCACCTTGTGTGCCTTCTGCTCGGTCAGCCTGGCGATGATCCCGGCGGCCGGCGCATCCAGCGGCACACCGAGCTCGGCGCGCAGTTCCTGCCGCCCCTTGCTCGTGTCGAGCTGCGCCCAGTCAACCGCGTTGTAGATCACCGGCACCTTTGCGGGATCCGCGCTGATCTGATCGATGTAGAAGTCGCGCACCGATCCAGCTGAGGCGACCACCGCATCGGTGTGGCGCATCAGCCAGCGCTCGGCCAGCCGGTGCAGCGGCTGCTTGCGCTCGTAGATGTTGACTTCGCTGCCAATCACAATCGGCACCCGCGCCAGCAGCGCAGCGAATCGCCCGTAGAGACTCGCGGTGAGCAGGAATGTGTGCACGATCGTCGGCTGGAGTTCGTGCAGCGCCTGCTGCAGGCGCAGCAGGTCGGCCGGCCGGCGCAGTCCCGGACGGAGGCCCAACGCGCGAAACACGACGCCCGTCTTCCTGATCTCCTCACCAATCGGACCCGGCTGATCGATGCACACGACGCCGCGCTCGAACTCCGGCGGCAAATGGCGCACCAGATTGAGGACCATGTCCTCGGCCCCGCCGACGGCAAAGGAATGCGCCAGGTAGATGACCCGGGCGCGCACCCCGCTCATGACACCGCCGCGCGGTAGTGCGCAATCGTCTCCTGGAGGCCGGCCTCGAGCTCGTAGCGCGGCGTCCAGCCCAGCTCGTGCTGCGCGCGCGAGATGTCCGCGACGAAGTCACCGGTCTCGATCTGCCCGGCCAGCGGCGGCCAGGCAACGTGCGCCACGCGGCCGCGGCCGGCGAGCCTGACGATGCCGTTGGCGACGTCGATCATGCGCGTGCCGGCGCCGCTGGCGATGTTGTAGGCACGTCCGCCGGCCTTCGACGACAGCGCCATCGCCACCAGCGCGTCGGCGACATCGGCCACGTGCACGTAGTCGCGGCGCTGCTGGCCGTCGCCGTAGATCGTCAACACCTCGTCGGCGAGCGCGAGGTGGATCAGCCGGTTGATGATGCCGTACGCCGTCCGGCCCTTCGGCTGGCCGGGACCGTACGGGTTGGTGATGCGCGCGACCGCGTACTCGACGCCGTACAGGCGCTGATACAGTTTCAGGTATTCCTCGACCGTCCGCTTGTGGAGGGCATGTACGCACAGCGGCTCGCCGCCGTCGTCCTCGCGCACCGGCAGCGTCGCCGGCCGGCCGTACTGCAGCCGCGAGCCCGCAAACACCAGCTTGGGGCGGGACCGCGACGCGCGGATCGACTCCAGCAGCACGAGGTTGCCTCGCAGGTTGACGTCGAGATCGGCCCACGGATCTTCCATGCTCCGGACCGCGCCCGACTGACCTGACAGGTTGAACACCACCTGCTGCCCGTCGATGACCGGCGGCATCAGCTCGCGATCGCGCAGGTCGCCCTCGATGATGCGGACGCCGCGCTGCGCGAAGGCATCGGCCTGATCGGCGTGACGTTCCCGCAGCGGCGTGAGCACAGTAACCGCCGCGCCGTCGCGGAGCAGCCGATCCACCAGGTTGACGCCAATGAAGCCCAGCCCGCCGATGACACACACCGGTGTGTTGGCAAGGCGGCTCATGACGCCTTCACCGCAACACAACGGCCGTGCAAGTGCACATCCGAGCGAAAGCGCTCAAGCGATTCAATCGCCAGGCGCCCGGCGAGCAGCGTACGAATCCAGCGTTCATCGGCATACAGGCCGCCCACCACCAGCCGGCGATGCAACGCCGGTGTCAGCACGGGCGGCAGCCTGTCGACGGCCGCAGTCGCGACCCGTCGCGCGAGCGTGACCGGCACCGACGGTGACCTCGGATGCACGGTCGTGAAGGCGAACCGGCCGCCGGGCCGGAGCCATGCATGTACGCGCCCTGCCAGAGCGGCATCGAGCGGAACGTGCTCGGCCAGCACACCGATTGAGTACACGAGATCGAAGCTCTCGGGTGGAAACGCGTGACGCATCAGGTCGCCCTGGACGAGCGTGATCGGCACCGCGGCCAGCCGCTCCGCGTGAATCGGCTGCCGGGCTTCGTCGAGCATCGCCGGCGAGGCGTCCAGGCCGGTCAGCGCGCCGAGGTGGCGCAGGCCCCAGAAGTACCGGCCGGTACCGCAACCGAGATCGAGCGCAGCGATCGGACGATCGAATCGATCGCACACCTTCCCGAGCCACTCGAGCAGGTCGCGATGCGACTGGACCGCCTGCAGTTCATCGTCCCGCGAGCGATACCGGCGCGCGTAGTCGGCGTCGTACAGCGACGCCGCTCGATCGGCCCAGCGCCCGTTCGGCGAATCGGCCGCCATGTCAGTGGGCATCGAACAACCGCTCGGCGGCGACGAACTCGACGCCGGGGGCGCGGCCGGCGTGATCGAGGAAGCGGAGCAGCACGTCCTTCATCGTGACGTCGACTTCCCAGTAGTGAGTGGCGAGGCAAAAGTGACCGCCGGCCTGCCTGGCTTCTTCGAAGCCCTGCACCAGCGACTCCAGCGTCGTGCCAGGAATCAACGTGTGGCAGCCGAACTCGGCGTGATGACGGTAGCGAAGCACATGCGGGTAGATCAGGCGATCGCCCTTTGCGCGCTGCGTGGCCGAGCGGTAGTTCCGCACGCGCCACCAGTTGGCGAGCGTGCGTGATTCCCACGGCCGCATCGACGGACGAAACGACAGGAACGAGCCGAGCAGGTTCAGTCCCGCCGTGCTGACCGCTTCCAGCCCGCGCTTCGACAACGCGTTGTGCGGCGGCACGAACACGCGAACCCTGGTGCCAATCACCTGCTCGAGGTAGGCCTGCCCCCTCGCCAGCCGCGACTCCAAATCCGACGCCGCCTGGAATTCGTGGCCATCCGGAAAGTCTTCGTGCGTGAAACCGTGCTGGGCAATCGTCACCCGGCCCGCGCTCACCAACTCCTTCAAAGCGGCAACGATGGCAGGGTTCTCCTCGAGCGGAAACGCGCGATGCGCTTGCCAGTAGCGCTCGGGAATCGCCTGGTCGGCAAATCCCATCGCGTGCGGCACTACGGCCAGGCACACCGGCACTCGATCCCACACGTCGTGATACACCGTGTGCAGGCGTTCCGGGTCGGTGAAATACGACGTGTCGTCGTC
Organism: Acidimicrobiia bacterium; assembly: GCA_016871275.1. Classification (GTDB taxonomy): domain Bacteria; phylum Acidobacteriota; class Vicinamibacteria; order Vicinamibacterales; family UBA2999; genus 12-FULL-67-14b. The sequence continues at coordinate 3,259 of VFZG01000028.1, forward strand.
TCGAAGCGCGACTTTCACCGTTGATACTCTGCTTCCAGGCGCGCAGCGATCACGTCCCACGAGAACGTCTGCATCGCCCAGTCACGTGCGGCGGCGCCCGCCGAACGGCGCCGCTCGGCATTGACCAGGAGATCGACCACCAGTTCGCCGAGCTGTTCCGCGTTCCGATTGGCAAACACGAAGCCGCTGCGTCCCGGCGACACCGTTTCAGGCAGGCCGCCGGCATCCGCGACAACGACCGGGACACCCGAGGCCTGGGCTTCGAGCGACGTCAGCCCGAGCGCTTCTGGGAACGTCGATGGAATCACCGCGACCGACGCCTCTCGATAAATCTGCGCCAGCTCGCGATCGTCGTAGGTCGGCCCGCGAAGCTCAATGCGAGGATTGGCCGCGCACCGCTTCGACAGCGTGTCGTAGTAGCCGTTGTCACCGCGCGTCCAGTACGACGATGGCCCGACGATCTTCAGCGTTGCGGCAGGCACCCGCGGACTGATCACTCGTTCGAACGCATCGAGGATGACGTGGACGCCCTTGCGCTCTTCGACCCGGCCCACATACAGCACGGTCAGCCGTCCGTCACCGGTGCCGGGCGTGAATGTTTCACCGTCGACGCCGTTGTACAGCGACACGGCCTTCGAGTCGATTGAGGGATACCGCTCCACCGCGTGGCGGCGAATGAACTCGGAGACGCACAGCACCCGGGACGCCTGCCGCAGTCCGCGGGCGAACAGCGGACGGTCCCACCCGCGATAGCCGAAGCCCCAGCCGTAGTCCATGCTGTGCAGCGAGATCACCGATTTCGAGACGCCACCGCACATCCACAATCCTGCGGGCCGGCTGTGGTGGTGCGCCACATCCGGACGGATGTCGGCCAGCAACGCGCGCACCCGCGCGTAGTACCACAGGCCGCGCGCCACCGCCGCCGGCAGGCCGGTATCGAGCGTCGGCGGGATGTGCACGAAGTGGTACTGGACACCGTTCTCGCTGAGGCTGGTCTCGCCGTTGCCGTGATCCCGCGAAATGACGTGGACGTCGTGGCCGCGGCGGACCAGCCGGCCGGCCGCATCGCGGATCCACCGCTCGATCGCGCCGCCCCTGGTCGGCGGCACCGGCAGCAACTCGGGGGCCACATGGCAGATCTTCACGGGTCACGCTGCGGCGCGTGAGCCGGTCGCCCCCAGCTCGTCGAGCACGCATTGAATCGCCCGCTCGGCCGAGCGGCCGTCGGTGAACTGGCATTGATCGATCACCACCTGGCGCCGGCCGGCCGAGTCCAGCGCCGGGTTCGCAAGGTAGCGCGCGACCATCGCCACCATCTCGGCAGGTGAGGTTGCGACCTTCACCGCGCCGGTCGAGGTGATGTTGACGTAATGCGTAAACGAGTAGTAGCGCACCGCCGACCGCACGAACGGCGTCTCCCCGGGACCATCGAAGCTGATGTTGACCACCGGCGTATCGAAGATGCACGCTTCGATCGTGATCGTCGAGGCAACATTCACGACGGCGTCGGCGTGGCACAGGGTGTCGCCGAGGTGGCGCTGGTGTTCGGGCATGACGTCGATTGCCAGGCCGTCGGCGACCGGCACGGTGTCGCGAAACGGCTTTTCGATGATCACGTCGGGTACGTTCATGAACTCGCGGTAGGCGTTGACGTCGTCTCGCGGGTGCAGCCGGACCAGGATTTGGGCGCCGTCCAGGAGGCCGCCGTGAATCGCCGGAACCAGGGCACGCAGCACGTGATCGTGGTGGCTGTAGAGCGAGCGGGGCGTGGTGGTGAGGGCGATCAGTTTGCGGGCCGGGTCGGCGCCGATGCGCCGGAAGAACTCGGCACGCGGGGTCCGCGCGTGGGGCCGAAAGTGCGGATCGAACTGCGGCGCGCCGGCCACCCGAACCGCCTCGGCACGATAGCCGTGCAGTGCCATCGCCTGAGCTTTCATGATGTCGTTCCACACCACCAGGCGATCCACCTGCCGCACCGGCACCAGCTTGTTGGTGAAATTGTCCCAGCTCGGATCGATCGCCATGCTGAAGACGCCGCGCCGGCGCGCGGTGCGCAGCAGCGGCACCTCGGAGAACACCAGGCCGGGATTGGCCGCCACCACCAGCCGCGGCCGGTGCTGATCGAACAGCCGCTCCATATCCGGATGCGAGACCATCCAATCGGAGATCGCATAACGGGACCCGCGGTGCGTGAACGGCTCCACGACCAGCCGTCCGAGCGCCGCTTTCAGCCCGAGCGCGCGGATGCTGCCATTGGCGCGCGCCTCGGCCAGCCGGATGCGAACCGACTCGGTCTGCCCTCGGCTCAGATAACTGGCCTGGATGATGGAGAACAGCCGGGCCTCGAGCCCCTGGGGCACGTGCGCCGGCTGATCGACGAACTGCACGCGCTCGCGCGTGAACTCGCGGACGAACGCGGCGTCACGCGACATCGGCGACAGCAGCACGACCGTCATCGACCGATCGGCCTCGAGCAGGTGATCGAGCAGCCCGCCGGACCGCAGCATGTTGCCGGCGCTGGTGCCGTGCGGAACCGAAATGAACACGGCGTTCAAGAATCTGCGCTCATTCCGCCGACGGCCGGTGGCTGATCTCGAACGGCACGGTGACCAGGCCGTCCTGCTCGTCTACCAGGCTGTCCACTCCGCCACCCTGGCCGCTGATCGCGAAGCGCGGCCCGGCGGTGACCATGTCGTACGACGCGAGCTGATCGCGATCCGTAATCGCCAGTCTCAGCACGTACTGGCGCGGTCGCAACGGCAAGTGATTGAACCGCACGTCGATCTCGCCGCGGCCGTCGACCGCGCCGGCGCCATTGCTGCCCGCGGAGCTCGCCGTCGTGACGACCACGCCGGTATCCACGTCGACGATGGCGATTTGAAAGACCGGCTGCTCGATGCGCCTGGTGGAGGTGTAGGTCGCGCGCACCACCATCACGTCGTCTTGCATGAACGACGCTGAGCTTTGTCCGTTGCCATCGAGCGTCTCCACCACCTCGTAGCGCACCTCTCCGGTGCCGCCGCGGTGACTCTGCAGCGCCGTACCCTGATTGGCCAGCGCCTGCAGGTTGACCTCGTTCATGTAGCGCTCGGCGATTTCGCCGGCATCGCCGTAGGCCCGCACCCCCCCGTCTTCCATCCACAGGATCTGGCTGCACAACCGTCGCACGTTCCACATGTCGTGCGAAATGAACAGCACGGTCTTGCCCGACGCAATCAGTCCCCGCAGCGCTTCGAGCGCGCGGCGCCGGAACGACGCATCGCCGACCGACAGCACTTCGTCAACCAGGACAATGTCGGGGTTGCTGTGAATCGCCACGCTGAAACCCAGCCGCGCGTAGAGACCCGACGAGTAGCGCTTCATCGGCGTGTCGATCAGCCGCTCGACATCCGCAAACTGCACGATCGCATCGAACTGGCGGTCAATCGCCTTCCGTGTCAACCCGAACAAGCCGGCGCCGAGGTAGACGTTTTCGCGGCCGGTGAGCTCGGGGTGAAAGCCGGCGCCGAGCTCGATCAGCGACACGACATGTCCGGCCACCCGCACCTTGCCGCTGGTCGGCCAGGTCACTCGCGAAATCAGCTTCAGCAGCGTCGTCTTGCCGGCGCCGTTGCGGCCGATGATGCCAAGGCCGGCGCCCTCGGGCACTTCGAACGACACATCGCACAGTGCGTGGATCGTCGAGCTGATGGCGCCGCGGCTGGCGCTGTAGACCTCGCGCTCGCGCCCGCGCCACGCGTCGGCGGAACCTGCCACCAAATCGACAATCGTGCGCGAGCGGCCGGTCTTGTACCGCTTGGTCACGTTCTGCAGCTGAATGGCGATCGACAACTTATCCCCGCTAGCCTGCTAGCCCGCTAGCCCGCTATATAACGTCCGCGAAGTACTTGTCGGTGCGCTTGAACAACAGCAGCGCGCCGAGAAAGATGCCGGTGACGAGCGACGCCGAAATACCGACCACGTCCCAGTCAGGTGCCCGGCCGAACACCAGCACGGCCCGCAGTCCCTCGACGACCCCGGTCAGCGGATTGAGAAGGAAGAACGTGCGGTATTCATCCGGCACGGCGGACAGCGGGTAGGCCACCGGCGTCAGGTACAGCCAGAGCTGCAGGCCGATCTGCACGACCGGGCTGACATCGCGATAAAACACGTTGATCGCCGACGTCGCCAGGGTCGTGCCCAGCGTGAACAGGATCAGCATCGCCACCAGCACCGGCACGAACGCAATCCAGCCGCCGATCGTGACGTTGTAGTAGATCAGCAGCCCCACGAACAGCGCCGAGGACGCCGTCAGGTCGACCAGCCGCGATCCGACCTGCGCAATCGGCACGATCTCCCTCGGGAAATACGTCTTGGTCACGATGTTGCGATACGTGATCAGGCTCATCGTTCCCGAGTTGACCGAATTGGAGAAGAAGAACCACGGCACCAGCGCGGCAAAGGCGAACAGCGGATACGGCGCGCCGCCGGACGGCATCTGGCCGAGCCGCGAGAACACCAGCGTGAACACCGCCATCATCGCCAGCGGCTGCGCAATCGCCCAGCCTGCGCCGAACAGCGACTGGCTGTAGCGGCTCTTCACCTCGCGCCGCGTCAGGTTCATCAGCAGCTCGAAGTAGGCCGACAGCGACATGCGCTCCGGCTGATCGCTGAGTGTTCTCATCGGTGGCGTCCAGCTTCAGCCGGACAATTAATCAAGCACGAACTCCGACTTCCACGATTCATCCTCGGCGCGCTTCGGCTGCGCCGCCTTTTCCAGGATGAAGTTCTCGAGCACCAGCACGTCCATGTCGCTGCGCATGAAGCAGCGATACGCGTCCTCCGGCGTACAGACGATCGGCTCACCGCGGACGTTGAACGACGTGTTGATGATCACCGGGCAGCCGGTGCGGCGATTGAAGGCCGCGATGATGTCGTAGTAGAGCGGGCTGGTCTCGCGTCGAACGGTCTGGATGCGCGCCGAGTAGTCGACGTGCGTGATCGCCGGCACGGTGGACCGGGGCACATTGAGCTGCTCGATACCCCACAAGCCGGCGCTCCCTTCGGCTTCCGGCAGCCGCCGGCTCTGCTGGACGTCCGCCACCAGCAGCATGTACGGGCTGTCGCCATCGAGCTCGAACCACTCCGCGACGTGTTCCCGCAACACCGCCGGTGCGAACGGCCGGAACGACTCGCGGTACTTGATCTTGAGGTTCATCACCGACTGCATCTTCGGTGAGCGCGCATCGCCGATGATCGAGCGGCCGCCCAGCGCGCGCGGCCCGAACTCCATGCGCCCCTGCAGCAGGCCGACGACCCGTTCGCTTGCCAGGTGTTCGGCCACCGTGTCCGCCAGCACCGCGGCGTCGAATCGCGTCGCCACCCAGCCGCCGCTCGTGATGGCGGCTTGAATCTCGGCATCGGAGTAGCGCGGTCCCAGGTACGAGCCGCTCATTCCGTCTGCGTATTTCGGAATGGCCGGTGCCGGCACGGATGAGGGCCGCTGCCAGGTGCCGGCGCTTTCGGGACTGGTGCGCGGCTTGTCGAAGTGGCGGTACCAGGCACTGAGGGCCACGCCGAGCGCGCCGCCGGCATCGCCGGCCGCGGGCTGAATCCAGATCTGCTCGAACGGACCCTCACGAAGAATGCGGCCGTTGCCCACGCAGTTGAGCGCCACGCCGCCGGCCAGGCACAGGTCGCGCATGCCGGTTTCCTGGTGCGCGAAGGCCGTCATCTTCAACATCACCTCTTCGGTGATGTCCTGGATGGACCGCGCCAGGTCCATTTCGCGCTGCGTCAGCAGCGACTCGGGCTTGCGGGCGGGTCCGCCGAGCAGCTGCTCCATCTTCGAGCCGGTCATGGTCAAACCATGCGCATACTCGAAGTACTCCTGGTTCATCCACAGGCTGCCATCGTCACCAATCTCGATCGCGTGGTCCTTGATCGCCTTCACGAACGTCGGCTCGCCGTACGGCGCCAGGCCCATCACCTTGTATTCACCGGAGTTCACCTTGAACCCGGCGAAGTAGGTGAAGGCCGAGTACAGCAGGCCGAGCGAGTGCGGAAACCGCAGCTCGTGCAGGATGGTCAGCTCCTGGCCGCGGCCGACGCCAATCGACGAGGTGGCCCATTCGCCGACCCCGTCCATCGTGACCACCGCCGCCTGCTCGAACGGCGACGGATAGAACGCCGACGCAGCATGCGATTCGTGGTGCTCGCCAAACAGCACGTCTCCTTCGTAGCCATCGAGATGCTCGAGGATGTCGTCCGACATCCACAGCTTCTCGCTCAGCCACAACGGCATCGCCATGATGTACGAGCGCAGGCCGCGCGGCGCCGAGGCGATGTAGGTCTCGAGCAGCCGCGAGAACTTGACCAGCGGCTTCTCGTAGAACGCCACCGCCGTCAGTTGTGACGCGGTGATGCCGGCTTCGCGCAGGCAGTACGCCACCGCCTGCGACGGGAACGACGCATCGTGCTTCTTGCGCGTGAATCGTTCCTCTTGCGCCGCCGCGACGACGCGTCCATCCACGACCAGGCAGGCAGCCGAGTCGTGGTAGTACGCGGAGATTCCGAGGATGCAGGTCGGCAACTCTTAGAACAACGTGTAGATGAACGGCGCGACCGCGCTCGACTGCGAGAACACGATCAGCAGGCCGAACAGCAGGAACACGATCACGATTGGCATGAGCCAGTATTTCTTTTCCTCCTTCAGGAACTGCCAGAACTCAACGAGCACTCGACGTTTTGCCATGGTGGTCCTCAGTACATGCGGGTGAGATGATGGCGGTCGCGATAGCGTTCCGGGTACGGCGACCAGCCGGTCCAGGCACTCCGGCGGCGCGTCAACGGGTCCTTGCCGATCAGCCGCCAAATGAACGCCAGCGGCGTCAGCACGAAGAAGAACAGGATGCTCAGGATGATGCGGGCGTTGATGAAGCCGAGCACCATCGCCATCCTCCACCAGGCTTGGCTCGGATAGTAGAGCCACATCGGCTTGGCGAGTCCCAACACCAGCAGCACGGCGCCAACTGGTCCAAGGATCTGCGCCGCGGTGATTCGCTCGCTCCACATCAGTGCGGCGGCGATGAGCAACAGGACAATGCCGACTGAAACGCCGAACGCCTTTTCCGGATTCGCCGGGCCTTTATGCTTCATATGCAGTGTGCCCTGGGCGGTTGGACCGCGCCTGCCAGATGGCGATCAGCGCAATCACGATGGACGTAGCCACGGCGTAGCGAGAGCTTGGTAGCGCCATGAGCTGGCCGCCGATCCGCAGGTTGGCGATCGCCAGCGATGCGATGAAGGCAACCGCGACCGCCGTAGAGGCACGCTCGAGCACCAGCGCCGCGAGGGGCAACACCAGGAAGAAGAAGTTCCACAACGCACGCTCCGGCGTGGCCACATAGACCAGCACCGCCATCGCTGGAATCGCGCCGAGCGTGAGTTGCCGCAGACGGGCCGGCGCCAGGGACCAGCCCGAGGGCAGCAGCAGATACACGGCGCCAAACGCGCCGAACACGGCCGCCGCAGCCGACACCGGGGTGACGTGCGCCACCCACAGGCGAAGATAGCCGCCCGAGAGCAGTTTCGAAGAGGGATTGTCGTTGTAGCTGTAGTCGAACGCCGCCATCAACCAGAGCTGCAACGCGAGCCACAGGCCGGTCACGGCGAATGCCAGCAGAAACTGCCTCGCCGATTGGCGCCAGCGCCGCCCGAGCGCCGCAGCCGTCGCGGAGATGTAGAGCGCCGCCGCGCCGAATTCTTTCGCGACAATCCCGATCGTCGCCAGGATTCCTGCCGGCATCATCCGGTCGCGCAGTAACAACGACGTCACGATCGGCGCCAGCAGCAGCACGAACGGATCCGCGTTGTACGGATGATGGACCGTCGCGAACGAGCCGGCACCCGTCGCCGCCAGCCACGCGGTCCAGGTGGCGCCAGCGGCAGACAAACCGAGGGCCAGCGCAAGATACGCCGCCGCAATGGCCGCGCCGGCATTGGCCACCACTGCGAAGCCGCGCCACCGCACCGTCGAGGACCCGGGTAGCGCCTCCACGGTAGCCGGCACGAGGATTCGGAAACAGTTCAAGTCGGCACAACCGGGCACGATCACCCCCTGCCCGACCCGCTCCATCATCGCCTGATCGGTCGGATACGGCATTGGGGACAGGGCCGCTACCAGCGTCAACACTACCAGCATGCCTGCGAAATGCGGCCACGCACTCGCCGCGAAACGATCGGCAAGAATCACGCGGCTACGACTTCGAGACGAGTTGTATCAGCGGTTCAATCAACGCGTCGGCCACAATACGGTTGCCGTCGACGCTGAGGTGCATGCCATCGAAGCACAGATCCGGATCGGTCAGGCTGACGCGTGTGCCCACCGCGAAGTAGCCAACCCGCGGTGATTGGCCGAAGAGTCGTGCCAGCATGTCCGTCAGCGCCTGCTGCTGGTCGGTGTGACGCTCCTTCGAACGCTCGGCCGACGGATGCGGCTGCGACACCACCAGCACCCTCTTGCCGGTGTCGAGCGCGAACTGGATCGCCCGCCGCTGTGACTCGCAGTAGTCCGACCACGGCGCCGGGCATCCGGCGGTTGCCGGGCGGCTGCCAATCACGACGTGATCACGCGCGGCTATGCCCTCCAACTGCCGCTCGAGCGCACTCGTCATCGCCTCGGCGACATCGAGGGCCGAGGCCGACGCACGCGCCGCCATCGACGGTCGAAACACGGTCTTCTTCGAGGGATCGAGGTTGGCTTCGTAGGCGTTGTTGACATCGCCGCTACGGAGCGCCATGGCCTTCTCTTTCAGCCACAGCGGCAGGATCGGGAAATAGCCGGTCGTCCGGAACACCGGCGACTGCTGGCGCATCGTCACATAGTTGGGATCGGCATCACCCGGCAAATCGTTGTAGCCCTCGTACAAGATCACCACGTCGTAGTCGAGGAACGCGAAGTCCCGCAGGTTGTCGACGAACGCGTAGGCCCCCTCGGTGTTGTAGCCGAGGTTGACGGCGCTCCACTTGCGCTCGGGATGCGACTGCATGAGCCGCTGCTCCATCAGCGCCACGATCGATTCATCCCACTTCACACCGTAGCCGAACGCCGTGCTGCCGCCGAGCATGGCAATGCGGGTCTCGCCTGGCGCCCTGCGCCCAATCACCGGGCCCCGGTAGCCCCAGCGGTTCAACCCGGCCGAGCGCTCGGCGCGATGATGCAGCACCAGGTCGGCCGCCAGCATCAACACCAGCCCGCCCGTCATGACGATCGCCATCGTCAGCAGCGCGAAGAGGAGCTTCTTCTTTCGACTGAGTTTCACCGGATGGCCTCCGTTGGGCTGCGACGCGCCAGGCCGGCGACGGTCACGGCAGTGGTCGCGGCGAGCAGGATCAGAAACGGTTCAATGGGCACGCGGTGACGGTAGTTCGACTCGAGAATCACGTGCGGGAGCGTGCGCGATCCAATCAGGCCGAGCACCAGGACAATGGCGCCGCCGTGCGCGTCATTCCGCACCCGCGACAGCAGCAGAGTTACGCCGGCAATCGCCAACGCGTAGGCGTAGAACCACAGGCCATGGTAGTACGCGGTGCCCTTTCTCAGAAAGATCAAATCGAAACCGCCGTACGGTTGCGCGAAGAACTGCACCGCAAAGTTGCTCATCCACGCGCGGCCCAGCGTGCCGAGCACCATTGACGGGGATTCTCGCAGCTGGGCGAGCGCCGCCGACGGATCGCTCATCGGCGCCACGATATCGTCGCGCATCCGAACGGGATCCATATCACCGCGATACAGCAGGTCAAAGTGATGGCGCAGTTTGTCACGCTGTGCGCCGGTCGCCACCTTGGGCGCGGTGATCGGTGCGAGCGTGAGGAGCACCGCCGCCAACACGATGGCGGCGGCGCTCGCCGCGCGCCACGACCAGGGCCGCGCGAACCGGAACGGGATCCACACCAGTGCGAACACCAAGAAGAACGTGACGGTCTCGCGCACCGCAATCGCCAGGCCGAACACCACCCCGACCGCGACCCAGCGCCACCATGGCCACGCGGGCGTGCTCTTCACCAGCATCCACACGATGAGCACCGTCAGGAACACGTCAATCGCCTGGTGGCCGATGGCGGCCGCCGCGAACAGCAGCGGGAAGCTGATCACCGCAAACCAGGCCGCGGTCCGCGCGATCGCGGAACCGCAGATCTCGCGGGCGACGCGGTAGAACACCACGCAGGCCGCCGACCCGATCACCGCCTGCACCGCGCCAACGGCAAAGTAATTGTGACCCGCGATCTTGTAGATCCCGCTCACGAACCAGACATAGCCAAGCAGCAGCATCGGGAACCGCTCCGTGAACGATTCACGAATGCCCTTGCCCTGTGCGATCGACCATGCCAGTTCGTCGTACACCGGGCCGTCGGCGCCGGTCTCGACATAACCCGGATTGCTCATGACGCGTTGCAAGTACAGCAGCCGCAATGCCAGCGCGGCCAGGAACAGCGTGGCCATGAACGCGCGCTCGCCGGCCAGCCAGGCGCGCACCCACGAGGCTCCGGCCCTCAAGTGCCGACGGCCGGCGGCGGTCCACGCCATCCTACCGGTGACGATCGCCGCCGATGCGAGCACCGGCTCGGCACAAAGCAGCATCACCGCCAGCAGACCCGCGGCCGCGACGATTGGCGACGCCATTGCCACCGACGTTTGGCGAATGTTCTGAACGACATGCACCGCGGCCGCGCTGCACACCGCGAGCACCGTCACGGAGAATATCCGCGCGTATGACTGGTAGGCTCCGGTAGTAAACGCACCACCATCGTCCAGGATCGCACTGAACGCCGCGAGCAGGACCAGCATGTGTGTGACGATCGCGATGACGATCGCCCGCGGCGCGATGGCTCGTAGCGGCGAACGAGTGGCGCGTGACAGCGCCAGGAGCCACGCGGTCACGACCAACCAGTAGCCAATCGGAATCCGGATCTCGTTGGCACCCGACGACTGCGTGTACAGCACCCACTCCCATCGCTGCGGCACCCAGAACGCGCTCGCCGCGGCGCCGGCGGCCAGCGCCGCACCCGCCGCCACGACGATCACGACCGGCTTCATGGGGCGAGCACAACGTGGTTGCCGATCGGGCCGGATTTAAGGAACGATAGCGGCCGGTGGCAGAGGTATCGCCCGTGGCGCGCGTCATCACGCGCTTGAATATCGGTGGACCGTCGATCCAGGCGACGCGGCTCACCAGCGCGCTCGACGCGCACGGTTTCCGCAGCACGCTGCTGTATGGACGGCTGGGCGGCGGTGAAGGCGACATGAGTTACCTCATTCCGCCAGGTGCCGACGCCCGCTACCTCGAGTCGCTGTGCCGGCCGCTGTCGCCGCTCGACGACCTGCGCGCGCTGCGGCGCCTCTACCGTGAGTTCAGGGCCATCAAGCCGGTCATCGTGCACACGCACATGGCGAAGGCCGGCGTGCTGGGCCGAGTGGCGGCGATGGCCTACAACGCGACGCGCGGCTCGGCGCCGAGAGCCAGGGTGCTGCACACCTACCACGGCCACGTGCTCGACGGTTATTTCAGCCCGCTCGCGACGGCGATGTTCATCAGCATCGAGCGCGCGCTGGCGGCGATCAGCGACCGCATCATTGCCATCTCGCCCGCCATCCGCCAGGACCTGCTTGAGACGTATCGCATCGGCACCGCGGCCAAGTACCGCATCGTTCCGCTCGGTTTCGACCTGGCGCCGTTCGCTGCGGTGGACGAACGGGCGCGCCGCGAGGCGCGTCTCGCCCTTGACCTGCCCACCGGCGCGCACGTCGTCTCCACGGTCGGCCGCCTCACCGCGATCAAGCACCATCGGCTGTTTCTCGATACCGTCAAGCGCGTGATCGCAGTCCACCCCGGGACCATTGCGATGATCGCGGGCGGTGGCGAATTGGCCGCGGACCTCACGGCCTACGCGGCAACGCTCGGCATTGCCGATCGTGTCCGCATGCTGGGTTGGCGTCGCGACTTGCCGGTCATCTACGCGGCCACCGACGTGTTCCTGCTGACGTCGCGGAACGAAGGCACCCCGGTGGCGCTGATCGAGGCGATGGCCTCCGGCGTGCCGGGCGTGAGCACCGCCGTCGGCGGTGTGCCCGACGTCATCGGTGGTCCGGACACCGGCCGCACCGCGCCGTTCGGCGATGCCGATGGGCTGGCGCGCGCCATCAACGAGTTGCTCGCCGCGCCGGCCGACCGCGTCGACATGGGACGCCTGGCCAGGGCACGCGTGCTCGCCCTCTACGACATCAGCCGCCTGGTGACCGACATCGTCACCGTGTATCGCGAGCTGCTGGCCGAATAGGATGAGGCCGTCATGATTCGCCGCGCCGCCCTGATCGTGGGCCTGGTCGCGCTCGCCCACGCCGCGCTGTACATCGTCTACCAGCAGGGCGAGTGGCGCTCCCGGACGGCGTGGACCGATCAGACCGGCTACCAGCGCCTCGGCGCCAGTCTCGCGACGACCGGCGAATTCACGCGCTATGCCGATGCCGAGGCATTCGTGCCGGAGGTGATCCGCACGCCGGGCTATCCCGCCTTCGTCGCGGTCGTCTACAAACTGTTTGGTGTCGACAACGATCTCGCGGTGGCCGCCGCGCAGGCGTTGGTGTTCGTGTCGATCTGCCTGATGGTGTTCCTGATCGCCCGCCGCGCATTGGGCGATCGCAGCGCCCTGGTGGCTGCCGGCATGACCGCGCTGTACTCGCCGCTGCCCTATTTCGGATCGCTGATCGTCACGGAACTGTGGACCGCGTGCATGGCGACCGCCGCCATCCTGGTGTGCCTGCGCGCCGTCCAGGGAGGTGCCCGCCGGGACTACATCCTTGCGGGTGCGCTGTTCACCGCCACCACGATGGTCCGGCCGGCCTTCGTGTTGATGCCGTTCTTCTTCGCCATCGCCGTGCCGCTCCTGGTCCGCTCCCAGCGGTCGCGCGCCGGATTGAAGAACTGGGCGGCGCTGGCCGTCACCGCCGCACTCGCGCTGGTGCCGTGGCTCGCCTACAACTACGTGAACCTCAAACAGATCACGCTTTCTCCGGCCGGGGGCATTGGCCGCGGCCTGTGGGAAGGCAGCTGGCAGGGCCGCTGGAGCGGACGCGTGCAAGCGGAGCTGACGAACCTTGCCGAGGCGACCGCCGATCGGGCCGAACTCAATCGCCGTGTCGTCGCCAAAGCTGGTGAGTACGGCCTGCCGGCCGCGCCCATGCTGGACTACGTCAACCAGTGGCGCGACATCCGCGCGATCTGGGACACACCGACCGATCCAATCGAGCGCGCCGGCGCCAGGGTCGACGCCGATCGGGAGTATCTCGCCCAGGCGGTTGCCAACATACGCCAGGATCCGATGGGTCACGCGATCAGGCGACTGACGCGTGGGCTGTTCGTGCTGTGGGCTGCGGAAGTCCCGGTACGATACGGCGACATCAACCGCCTGCCACCCGTCGCGATTCGCGCCATGTGGGCAGTGCAGGTATTGTTGCTCGCCATTGCCGCCGTCGGCGCGCTGCGCCTCGCCCTCAACGGCCGCTGGCTGGAGGCCGTGATGCTGTCGCTGCCGATTGTCTACGTGACCGCTGTGCACGTGCCGTTGTTGTGCGAAGCTCGCCAATCGCTGCCCGTGAAACCTGTCGTGCTGGCGCTCGCTGGAATCGCCGTTACTTTCCGGCGAACCGAAGTTTCATGAACTCGAGCATCTCGGCCACCCAGACACGTCCGTCGGCGCCCTGCTGCTCGATGTGATCCGCCACCTGGAAGCCCAGGCCGACGTTGTCGTCCATACTGTTGTTGAGAAACAGCCCGTGACGGCCCAACGTCATCAGGTTGCGCATCTGGTGCACGCCGTCGAGCACGGGGATCAGGTGATCCTCGAAATTCAGCTCGTAGACCGGGTACGCGGTCGGGATCTCGGCAATGTAGTAGGCGTCCACTTCTGACTCCGTCACGCCGTATCCCATTTTCATCAGGTCGCGCAGCGCCAGCCGGTAGATTTCCTCATCGCTCGCCTTCCACAGCGGTTCGTCCTTCCACAGCGACAGCTCGATGCAGAGGATGGTGCGGTCCTTCGGCACCATGTCGGGACTGACGTTCTTCTGCTCCGACATGCGGTTGACGCGGAAGTGCTCGTCGAGCAGGTAGATCCAGTGGTAGTCCGTCAGCCGTGGGCGCTTGAGCGCGATGTAGATCAACTTGAGACTGCGATAGCGAAGCCGGTCGGCGTGCCGGCTCACAGACTCGGGAAGCGGCGGCGATACCATGCCGACCAGCGCCGGCAGGGGCAGCGTCGACAACAGCACGTCGCACGCAATCGTCTTGTCACCGCCGGACGTCGCATACACCACCTGGCTGACGCGCTCGCCTTCGCGCTCGACCCGGATCGCCGGCGAACCCAGCAGGATCTGGTTGCCGGCTGCCCGGATCTCGGCGGCCATCCCCTCGTACAGCTGGCTGATCCCGGCACGCGGGTAGAAGTACTTGGTGAAATAGGTGGTCGGGTCCGCCTTGATGCCGAGGGTCCGAAGAATGATGTTCTTCAGGTTCAGTTTCGCGACACGCTGCGCCTGCTTCGACGAAATCTGCGTCGTCGGCAGTCCCCACACCCGGGCCGAGTAGATCCCGAAACACAAGTCGTACAAGGTGCGGCCAAGGTTCCGGACACCCCATTCTTCGAAAGAATCCTCAGTCTTCGCCGGCGCGAACATCGACTTGATGGTGGCGAGACCGTAGTCCCAGATGATCAGCGCCGAGAGCAATGGATTGACGCCGAACAGCACCTGCAGCATTTCGAGCGGGTAGACGTACTCCTTGCCGCGAAGCAGCACACGGGTGCCGCGCACCAGCGTCAGCGGATTCTCCCCGAAGAACGGCGTGATGGTCCTGAGGATCTGCTTGCTCTCCGCCGTTTCGCGAATGTGGAAGGTGTGCGGCCCGAAATCGACCTTGTAGTCACCGAGCGAGATGGTCCGGCCCATGCCGCCCACCGCCTCGTCCTTTTCGAGCACCGTCACCGGATATCCCAGCCTGGTCAGCCGCCACGCTGCCGAAATGCCGGCCGGGCCGGCGCCAAGAACCACGACCTTCTGCTTGCCGCTCATCCTCGAGACCTAATCCCTAATTCCTAATTCCTAATTCCTGTTTCCTGATCCCTGCAAGGTGCATCCGCAGTCGCTCCAAGCCAGCGGCGAGAGCGATCCCGGGCGTCACGCCGAACCGGTCGCGCATCGCGGTATCGACCGAACGAAACTCGATGTATTCGGGCACGTGGCCCTCGTGCCGGATCGTCACCTCGGCGCCGATCGCCTTCGCCATGGCGTGCACTACGTGGTTCACGCTGATCGGCGAGCCCGACGCGAAGTCCACGGTGCGGCGCTCACCCCTGGCCTTCATCAGCGCCAGGAAGCCATCCACCGCGTCGTCGACGTACATGAAATCGATCAGGTTGTTGCCATCACCGCGCACGACAAACTCGCGCTGACCGGCTGCCATGCCCTCGAACCACCGGGTGGTGATCTTCCGAGGCGCTTCGTACGGGCCGTAGGCACCGAAGAAGCGCACGTTGACGTAGCTGCCCACGGCCCCGCGATGCTCGGCGAAGAACCGCAGGTACTGCTCGGAGGCGAGCTTGGCAATCGCGTACGGCAGCCGCGGCGACACCGGCGTCTGCGGCGTCACGTCGCCGCGCAGCCCGTCGTACACCGCGCCGGATGACACGTACACCACGTGCTCGGCTGGGCACTGCTCGAGCGTGTTCACGAACGCCACCGTGTTCGATTCGAGATCCCACCTGGGCCGCCTGGCCGACGCCGCCGGATCCCCGTTGGCCGCGAGATACAACATCGCGTCGGGCCGGCCGCCGATCGAGCGCGCCATGGCCGAGACGTCTGCGGCGGACATCAGGTCGCACTTCACGGGCTTGACGTGGGTCAGTCCGTGCTGCCTGACAAACGCCTCGAGGCCGGGCGTGGAGTGATACACCGCGTAGATGGCCCACTCCCGCGGCGCCCGCAGCAGCACGTTGTGCCCAATGAACCCCGACGCCCCTGTAACGACGACTTTCATTTCCTGTTGGCCCATTCGCCTATTGGCCTATTCGCCTGTTCGCCTATCCGCCTATCTCTTCCCCGCCACCGCATCGTAGTTATCGCGATACCAGGCCGCGGCCTGCGACACGCCTGACTCGAGCGACACGGTCGGACGGTATCCGAGCAGCGTCATCGCCTTGTCGATCGCCGGCACGCGCAATTCCACTTCCGGACCCGGGTGCGGCTTGAACACGATCTCGGACTTCGAGTTGGTCAATCGGATGATCAGGTTGGCCAGCTCGAAGTTGGTGGCGGTGCCCTGCGGATTGCCGATGTTGAACGCGTGGCCGACGGCCGCCGGGTTCTCACAGCAGCGCAGCACGCCATCACAGAAGTCGGACACGAAGCACCACGAGCGAATCTGCGTGCCGTCGTTGTAGAGCGTGATCGGCAGATGGCGCAGCGCCTGCAGCGCCATGCCGCGGATCGCGCCGTCGCCGACCTGGCGGGGACCGTAGACGTTGAACGGCCGCACGATCGCCAGCGGCAGTTTGTCTTCGCGGTAGTGCGCGTACGACAGGTGCTCGGAGGCCAGCTTGCTGGCCGCATACACCCACCGGCTCTCGCCGATCGGCCCGATCGGGGTGAAGTCATCCTCCTTGCCCTTGTGGATGAAGGAGCCGTACACCTCGCTGGTCGAGAACTCGACGAAGCGCTCCACGCCGACCTCGAGCGCGGCCTTCACCACCTGGTGCGTCCCCAGCATGTTGACTTCCATGGTCCGCACCGCGCTGCGGTCCACCGTGTAGACGCCGGCGATGGCGGCGCAGTGGATCACGATCTGGCTGCCCTCGATGGCCTTGCGGACGCCGGCGAAGTCGAGCACGTCACCCTTGACGAAGGTCAGGTTCTGGTGGCCTTCGAGGTGCGCGAACCGCAGCGCGTCGCGGTGCAAGTTGTCGAACACCACCACTTCGTTGTGGTCGACCAGCCGAGACACGAGGTGCGAACCGATGAAGCCTGCGCCGCCGGTGATGAAAATGCGCTTGTTGGTCAGAGCCATGAATCTGAACGCCTCAGAAATGCTTGCCGTTGGTCGAACGTGAACGAACCGGAGCGGACCGCGCGCGCTTCGGAGCCGGTTCCGGATCCTTGCGCAGCGGGAACTGCTTGTCTTTCGGAACGCCGGCCCGGGACAACTCGGCCGACACCTCGCGCGACCGATCGAGCGTGGCAACGATCATCAGGTCGTGGTCCACGTTGACGTGATCCTGGATCGGCCGGACCGGCATGCCCAGGAACACCCGGCCGCCCTGGTGGTCGAAAATCGCCACCGGCTCCATGCCCGATTCCTTGAGCGACAGGTAGGCCAGCTCGGCGGCCTCGCCGCTGCCGAAGATCGCCACCCGCTTGCCGGCGGCGGCGCAGTCCTGCATCGCCTCGCGAAGGTGATGCCGGACCTCGCCATACAGGTTGAGCGAATAGTCGATGAACTCGTAGGTCAGCCGCGCCTTCTCGGAAATGCCGCGCGGCGTAATCAGGTACGAGATACGGTTTGACTGGACGTTGACACACTTGATGTAGCCCTTGTGAATCATCCGCTTCAGGTAGACGTTGGCGAGCCCCAGGGCAATGCCCAGCTTGCTGGCCAGACCGCGCTGTGTCACGCGCGAGTCTTCGTGCACGGCCTCGAGGAGTCGCAGGTCGCGATGTGCTTCAACGTCCATGGCTTTCACGTTCGCTTTCGGGTGGTCGGTCACGTTCGAATCGCCCGCCGGAGGCGGGCCAGGTACGCTGCTCGAGCGAGGCGGACCGGAATGTGTGACCGGTCCGGCGCTGCCTCGCTAGTGGTGGTGATGGTGGTCGTGCGGCTGTCGTGCGAGGGCCGCTTCGGCTTCGGCCCAGTCATCGACACTGTCAATGCTGATCGATCGGTCGGCCGGCATCGGGTAGGCGACAACGCGTGAGCCGTACAGGCTCGACTCGGCGTCGAACAACCGGCTGGTGCGGCAGGCGTAGACGGCGCCGTTCATCACCCAGGCGTCGGGAAGGTCCTGCCGGCGATTGACGCGCTGGCGGACCGGCGCGCCGGTGACGAACAGCGTCGCCTCGCCGCGTTCGTCGAGGCGCAGCATCCGCAGGGGATGCGCGTGCGCGGAGACTGCCGTGACGCTGACCACCGAATCGGCGCCCGATAATTCGAGCATGCGCAGCGCCCCGCTGATGTCGATCGCCGAGCGCAGCGGCGAGGTCGGCTGCAGGATCACGACCACGTCGGCGTGGTAATTGCCGTGATCGCGCAGCCATTGCACGGCGTGCTGGATTACGGGCAGGTGCGGCGTCTCGTCACGAGCAAGCTCGGCAGGGCGCATGAACGGCACCTCGCAGCCGAGCGATCGGCCAACCTCGGCGATCTTCGGATCGTCGGTCGACAGGATCAGCCGATCGACGGCGGTGTCGAGCGCGGCCTCCACGGTGTAGGCCAGCAAGGGCCTGCCGCCAAGCAGCCTGAGGTTCTTGCCAGGCACACCCTTCGAGCCGCCGCGAGCCGTGATGACGCCAAGAACCTTCATGAAAAGTGAGGGGTGAGAGGCCAGAAGTGAGAAGTCAGAAGTGCGGAGTCAGGAGCCGACGATGGCAGTGTGCGACTTCTCACTGCTCTCTTCTCACTGCTCAGTTCTCACTTCGAAGAACCGCTTCTGCGTGTACAACGGTGTCGTGGCCAGCAGGTTGGCAATCTTGTCGCTGGCGTTGTCCTTGAAATAGATGTGCGACGGCGCGTAGCGGCCGTGCGCCAGCTGCGTCGCTATCGCCGCGCCGATGTCGGCGGCGTCGTAACCGACCTGCGTCACGTGCTCCGCCGCCAGGCGGCCTTGCTGGCGCGCGCCGATGTTGACCACCGGTGTGCCAAGGTAGGAGCACTCCTTGATGCCGGCCGATGAGTTGCCGACCAGGCAGGCGGTGTGCGCCAGCAGCGCGACGAAATCATTGGCCGGCACGTTGGTGATGAACCGCATGTGAGCGGTCAACTCGGGGTGCTTCTCGCGCATGTGGCGCAGGCTGTCGGCCATCTCGCCGGTGCCGGCGTCTGGATTCGGCCAGAACCAGATCGTCGGCAGATCGAACGACGACACCACCCTGAGCGTGGTCTCCAGGTGCGCGCGGTTGTCGGTGTCGGTCGTCACCGGGTGCTGCACCACCATCAGGAACGGCCGCTCGATGTCCACGTCATGGCCGACCCCCAGCGCATTGATCTGCTCGTTGGTGATGGTGGTACTGACGTGCGCCGCCAGCTCGACATCCAGCGACCCGGTGTTGAACACGTAGCGCGGATCCTCGCCCATCGCCAGAACCCGGCGGTGCGCGCCCTCGTTGGTGACGAAATGAAGGTGCGCCAGCTTGGTAATCGCGTGACGCACGCTCTCGTCGATGCTGCCGGTCACGTCGCCGCCCTCGATGTGCGCCACCGTAATGTTCAGGTACGCCGCCGCCATGGCGATCGCCAGCTGTTCGAAGCGATCGCCGCAGATCAGCACGATGTCGGGCTCGCTGGTGTACAGGTTGTTGGTGAACTCGAGTGCCGTCAGGCAGGCGGTCTTGGCCATCGCCACGTGGTTGCCGCCCTCGATCACGTTGAACAGCGACGCCTCGATGTCGAAGCCGCCCGCCGCAATGTCGTCCGCGATATGGCGGCTGTACTTGTCGAGCAGGATCGAGCCGCCCAGCATCAGCGTGAGGTCGATGTCCGGATGCGAGTGCAGTTTCCGGATCAGCAACTGGCTGCGCCCGTAGTAGGCGCGGCTGGTGATCGGGAAACAGACCTTGCGCTTCGCCATCACGCCTTTCCCGGAACGTGGTTGATGACGACCGTCTTCAACTCGGTGTAGACATCGAGGGCTTCGGTGCCCGGCTCGCGAAAGCCGTTGCCGGAATTCTTCACGCCGCCGAACGGCATGTGCGGGCCGGCGCCGTAGGTCGCGCCGTTGATCGACACCAGGCCGCCCTGGTAGCGCGCGATGAATTCCTGCGCCCGGTGCAGGCTGGTCGTGTGGATCGCGCCCGTCAGTCCGTAGTGCGTGCCGTTGGCCAGCGTCACCGCGTCGTCGAACCCGTTCACCCGATACAGGCACGTCACCGGGCCGAACAGCTCGTGTTGAGAGACGTCGTCTGTCGGCGACACCTGCTCCAGCACCGTTGGCTGCATGTAATAGCCGGGTGCCAGGCCCGGCGCCTGCCGGCCACCGGCCACCAGTGTCGCGCCCCGCGTCACGGCCCCCTCCACCTGCCCGATCAGCCGATCGAGACTGGCGCGCGAGATCACTGGGCCGCACTCGTCGTCGGCGCCCGATCCCACCTTCACCTTGGCCACCCTGGCGAGGAAAGCCGAGCGGAACGCGTCGTAGACGCGATCGAACACGACAATGCGGCTGCCCGACGCGCACCGCTGTCCCGCGTCAATGAACGCCGACGCCACCGCCAGGTCCGCCGCCAGCTCAATGTCGGCATCGTCGCAGACCACGAACGGATTCTTGCCGCCGAGTTCGAGGCAGACCTTGGCGAGCACGCCGCGCTCGCTGACCATTTTCTGGATCAACTTCCCGGTGGCGGAGGAACCGGTGAAGCTCACGACACCGACGCGATCGTCCTGGACGAGCGGTGCGCCGGCATCGGGGCCAAAACCCTGGACCGCGTTGTAGACGCCAAGGGGCACACCGGCGTCCTTCAACAGCTGTCCGACGGCCACCGCCGTGTACGGCGTCAGCTCGTGCGACTTCACGACCACCGCGTTGCCGCACAACAGCGCCGGAAACACCTTCCACGCCACGCCGGCCAGCGGGCTGTTGAACGGCATGATCGCCGCGCAGATGCCAATCGGCGAACGCAGCGTCTGCACCGAGCGGTTGGGGATCGGACTCGGCAGGGTCTTGCCGTAGAGCCGGCTGCCCTCGCCTTCCATGAAGATGGCGAGGTCGGCGGACGAGGCGACTTCGGCGACCGCGTTCTTCCACGGCTTGCCGGTTTCGGCCTGGACGATGTTTCCGAATTGCGCTTCGCGTTCCCGCAACAGCTGCGCGGCCCGGCCAAGGATGGCGCCGCGCTTCGGCACCGGCGTGCGCGCCCATTCGGCAGCCGCGCCGGCCGCCGATGACAGTGCGTGCGCTACTTCGGCAGCGCCGCCCCGTGCCACCTGCGCGATCACCTGATCGTTCGCCGGGTTGCGCTTCTCGAATGTGGTGGAGTCTGACGGTTGGCCCGGCGTCGCGCCAGGCGCAGTGGTGGGCGTCACTTCGACGCCGGCAATCCAGTGCGGAACGAGTGCGGGATAGCTCATCTACGGACGACAGCGCGGGCCGTCACGGCGCGGGCAATGCCGGCGGCGTCGAGACCGTGATACGCCAGCACGTCGGCGTTCGCGCCGCAGGCCGGGATCTCGGCGAGACCGATCGGCGACACCTCGGCGCGGATACCGGTGCGCGCCAGCGCGGCGGCAATCATCACGCCCTGGCCGTATTCGAGATAGTGGTTGTCGAGCGTGACGATCTGCTTGTAGCCGCCCAGCGTCTTCACCCACTGATCGTCTATGCGATTGAGCCAGGGGAGATCGATGACGGCCGCGGAAATGCCCTGCGCGGCAAGCTCGTCGGCCGCCTTGCAGGCGTTGGTCAGCAGCATCGTGCCGTAGCCGATAATCGCGACATCCGACCCCTGCCGCAGCGTCACGCCGCGCCCGACCTGCAGGCGATAGTCGGCCGGCATGGTGTAGGGAAGATCGAGGGGCACGTTGACGAACCGGAGATAGGTGCTCTCCGGGTTCTCTTCGACGGCCCACCGAATCGCCAGACGCGCTTCCCGCTCGCTGCACGGTTCGAACGCAACCAGTCCGGGCACGGCGCCGATGGCCGAGATATCACGCACCGACTGATGCGAGTGACCGGGACCGGCCGGCACGAGGCCGGCGAGCGTGGCGGTGTAGATGATGCGGCGCTTCTCGGTGGCGTTGTTGTAGATGTGCTCGTTGGCGCGCGTGGACAGGAAGCACGCAAACGAGTGCACCACCGGCAGCATGCCGCCGAGCGCCATGCCGCCGGCCGCCGACACCATGTGCTGCTCGGCAATGCCGCACTCGATGAACCGCTCGGGGAGCTCCGCCTTGAACGCCTCGATGCCGCAGTCCGACAGCAGGTCGGCGTCCATGACGACAATCTCTTTGCGATTGCGGGCCATGGCCAGCAGCTCGTCGCCGTAGGCCAGCACAATCTTCTCTGGGTTCTTTGGCGCCAGGCGCGTCGGCAGCGGTGCGGACTCCAGCGCAACCCCTGGCCGGCCGAGCGATTCGAGGCGATCATTGACCCGGGCGATTAACTCACGGGTGGCCTTGAGGTAATTGTCGAGCGACGGCGCCCCGGCGTGGAAGTGGTAGGTCTGATCGCCGCACGCAATGCCGTGCATGAACGACACGCCCTTGCCCTTGATGGTGTCGGCAATCAACACCTTGGGCTTGTCGTGCACGGTGTCGAAGTGCGACAGCGCATCGCGCAGCACTTGGAAGTCGTGGCCGTCGCCGCGGCGCACTTCCCAGCCGAAGATCCGGAACTTGGCTTCGAGATCGCCCAGATCGCTGACCGCCGCGACCGCGGTGTCGGACTGGAACTTGTTGTGATCGACGATCACGGTGATTTCGGACAGTTGCTCGTTGGCGACCGGCTGGAGCGACTCCCAGATCTGCCCTTCCTGCAACTCGCCGTCACCGGTCATCACCACAATGCGTCCACCCCGGCCGGTGTAGCGGTTGGCGCGCGCCATGCCGTAGGCCTTCGAAATGCCCATGCCGAGCGAGCCGGTATTGGTGGCGATGAACGGCGTGCTCACGTCGGGGTGTCCCGGCAGGCCGTTCAGCTGCCGCAGCTTCGGCAGCAGGCCGAAGTCCAGCTTCTCGAGCGCGAGCAGCAACGAATACAACGCCGGCGCATCGTGCCCCTTCGACGAGAAATAGACGTCGGCGTCGGCGCTGTCGCCGTTGGGATCGTTCAGCACCTCGGTCCAGAGCCACGTGATGATGTCGGTCGAGCTGAAGCTGGAACCGATGTGGCCCGAGCCGGCCTGCATGATCATGAACAGGGTGTTGATGCGGCACAGGTCCGCCAGCACCTCAGCCCGCGCAATCGGATCGGTAATGCCGCCACGAATCGCCTGGAAGGCCGCCAGCGGCACGAATGAGAGCGAATCGTCTCCGACCAACGCGCGATCCGAAAAGTCTTTCTCACCCATGGCTATCTCGCCGTCCAGCCGCCATCGACCACGATCGTGGCGCCGGTCATGTAGGAAGAGGCATTCGACGCGAGAAACAGTACTGCGCCGTTGTAGTCCTGGTCGGTCGCCATGCGGCCAAGCGGCGTCCGCTTCTCATATTCGGCGACGAACTCCGGCGCATGATCGGCCTCGCGCACGCCGCCGGGCACCAGCGTGTTGGCGCGGATGCCGAGCGGGGCGCCGTACTCCGCCAGCCATCGCGTGAAGTTCAGCACGCCCGACTTCGCCACGCTGTAGCCGACCGGCTTGAAGTAGGTCACGCCGCCGGCCCGCTTGTAGTCGTAGACCGATTGATCCGGCGATACCAGGCCGTAGGTCGACGACACATTGATGATGCTGCCGGCGCGCCGGCCGGCCGCGCGGTAGTGCCGCACGAACGCCTGGGCCGCGAAAAACGCCGTCTTCAAGTGCGAGTCGATCATCGTGTCCCAGGCCACTTCCGGGTAGTCTTCGAACCGACCGTTCTCGAGCCCGGCCGCCGCCGGCGACGAGCCCA
Source organism: Acidimicrobiia bacterium (assembly GCA_016871275.1). GTDB lineage: Bacteria > Acidobacteriota > Vicinamibacteria > Vicinamibacterales > UBA2999 > 12-FULL-67-14b. The sequence goes on from VFZG01000028.1 coordinate 27,099, forward strand.
TCCCAGCGTTGTTGACCAGGATTGTCGGCCCTCCGAAGGCGGCGGCGATCGCACCGATCGCGCGATCCGCGGACGCCTTGTCGGACAGGTCCGCCAGTTCGACCTGCACGCGCGCACCCTCGGCCATCAGGTCGGCAAACAGGCCGGCCTCGCCGGCCACGTCGATGGCCCCGACCGCCGCACCAGCCCGCGCCAGCGTGCGCACGTACTCACGGCCCAGCCGTCCCAACGCGCCCGTCACCAGCGCCACCTCGCCCTGGAGGCTGAACATCGCCGCCGGCGACGTATGCCGCATCTCTTTGTTTTTCAACTGTTTACAGGAAACGACCGGTCACGCAAACATGCCTCCGGCTTGGTGAGTCACAGGTTGACGCGCACCATGTTCAGAATCTGAACGGGCATTATACACGCTTGGTTCACGAAATGAACGAAAAGTCTCGAACCGTGTTCACACTATGAACAAGGCCCGGCCGGCGGCTGGGCCAGCCAGGCTGCCAAGGCGAGGCGCCGCCTCGCTCCTCTAGGTGACCGCGCGGCCGGCGCCGGCGTAGGCGCGCTTCTCCTCGACGACGCGATCGATGATCTCGTCGAGCTTGACCTTCGGCGTGTAGCCAATAGCCTGGTGGATCTTGCCCAGGTCGGGCACCCGGCGCGGCATGTCCTCGAAGCCCGCCTCGTAGGCCTGCTCATAGGGGATCGTGACAATCTCCGAGGAGCTGCCGGTACGCGCCTTGATCCGCTCCGCCAGCCCGCGAATCGACACTTCCTCGGTATTGCCGACGTTGTAGACCTGGCCGATTGCCGACGGCGTTACCATCAGCTTGACGAGCGCGCCAACCACGTCGCCGACATACGTGAAGCTGCGCGACTGCGTGCCGTCGCCGAATACGGTGATCGGCTCGTTGGCCAGCGCCTGCCGCACGAACGTCGGCACCACCATGCCGTACTGGCCGGTCTGGCGCGGCCCCACGGTGTTGAAGAAGCGCATCACGATCACCGGCTGGCGCGATTCCTTCCAGTAGGCGAGCGCCAGGAATTCGTCGAGCGCCTTGCTGCACGCATACGCCCACCGGTGCCTGGTGGTCGCGCCCATCACCAGGTCGGCGTCCTCGTTGAACGGGACCTTGGCGCTCTTGCCGTAGACCTCGGACGTCGAGGCGATGAACACCAGCTTCTTCTTCTTCGCCGCGTGGCGGAGGACGACCTCGGTGCCATGCACGTTGGTTTCGATGGTGTGCACCGGTCTTTCGACGATCAGCTTCACGCCCACCGCCGCCGCGAGGTGAAACACCACGTCCGCCCGATCCACCATCTCAGCGACCAGCGGATCGTTGAAGACGGTGTCGATGGTGTAGTGGAAGTTGGGATGGCTCTTGAGGTGCGTGATGTTGTCGATCGATCCCGTGGACAGGTCGTCCAGCGCGTAGACCGTGTGGCCGCCGTCGAGCAGCGCCTCGGCGAGGTGCGAGCCGATGAAGCCTGCGCCGCCGGTGATCAGAATTCGCATCTTCGTATTCTACCTGCTGGCCCAGCCCGCTGGCCCGCTAGCCCGCTAGCCCGCTAGCCTGCTAGCCTGCCAGCCCGTCAAGCTGGCCAGCCGCCGCCGGGCACGCGATTGTGCTCCAGGCCCTCGATGGCCGCGCGCCCCATGGCCAGCTGCGCTTCTTCGGTGCTGCCGCCGATGTGGGCCGTGCCGAGGAACGTCGGCAGCGACAGCAGCCGCGGGTGGGCTTCCGGTTCCATGACATAAACGTCGCATGCGGCTCCGGCCAGGCGTTTCTGCTCGAGCGCGTCGGCCAGCGCGTCTTCATCAACCAGGCCGCCACGCGCGGCGTTGATGAAATAGCTGCCCGGCCGCATGCGCGCCAGCTCAGCGGCGCCAATCATCCCGCGGGTCGACTGGTCGAGCGGCACGTGCAGCGTGACGATGTCCGACTCGGCCAGCAACTCGTGGAGGCCGACCGCCGTCACTCCGTGCGCGCGGTAGAACTCGGAGTAATCACGAATATCGTGCGCCAGCACACGAGCGCCGAACGGCGCGAGCAGCTTCACCAGGTCCTGGCCGACAAACCCGCACCCGATGATGCCGATCGTCCGGCCGGTAAGCTGACGGCCCACCAACTTGTTCCAGCGGCCGTCGCGCAGGCCGAAGGCGGTCTCCGGCACGCGATGCACCAGGGCAATCGCGAATGACAGCGTCAATTCCGCCACCGAGCGGCGATTGACGCCGCCCGTCCAACCCAGCCTGATGCCGCGACGGGCGATGGCGTCGATATCGAGCCCGTCCAGCCCCACGCCGTATTTGCTGATGATCTTCAGTTCCGGCAGCTGCGACAGGATCGCCTCATCGATTCGTTCCAGCCCAATCACCGCGCGCTCGTGGCCGCGCAGCAGGCCGACCAGCTCGTCGCCTTGCAGCAGCGCGGCGGATTCACTGAAAGTCACGTGGGGGTAAAGCGCGCTCAGCTCGGCCCGGAGCGCCTGGTTCCTGGCAAACGATCGCGCGGCGACGGCGATGCGGGTCATGTCGTCAGGTATCGGCCGAGGGCATCCTGCCATGACGGCATGGCAAAGCCGGCCCGGGCCAGCTTGTGGTTGTTCAGCGCCGCAAACTGCGGACGCGAGGCGCGCAGCTTGACGTCGTGCACCGAGACCGGCGACAGCGCCGTGTCCGGTGCATTCAGCTGCCTGGCAATCTCTCGACCAACCTCGAACCACGTCGCGTGCCCGCTGTTCACGCAGTGATACAGGCCGAACGCCGGGCGTGAGTCGACTACGAACATCGACGCCGACACCACGTCGGCCACGAAGCTGGGCGACACCACGCGATCGACGAACACCGTGGCCGGCGTCCCGGCGCGAATCGCTTCAACAATCCGGTCGACACTGCTCCGTCGGTGCGGACCGCCGAACAGGCTCTCAACGCGCAGCACGTAGTACCGGCCGGCGTCGGCGGCCAGCCACTCGCCGATCAACTTGGACTGCGCATAAACGCTGCGGGGTTCCGGCAGGTCGTCTTCCGAGTACGGGGCGGTTGCGGTACCGGCGAAGACGAAGTCGGTGCTGTACTGCACCAGCACCGCGCCCAGCACCGCGGCGGCGCGCGCCAGCGTCCCGACCGCCATCGCATTGACCTCGAGCGCCGTCAGTTGCTGGTCCTCGGCCAGATCGACCTGGTTGAAGCTCGCGCAATTGAAGATGGCGTCCGGCCCAATCGCCAGCACCGCCTCGCGCACGTCCCGGTGCCGCGTCAAGTCCATCTCGGCGCGGCTCCACGCCACCACGTCGTGCAACGGCTGCAAGCGTACCACCAGTTCCTGCCCCAACTGGCCGGCCGCGCCGGTGACCAGCACCTTCACCGGCGGACCCGCTCCTTCACGGCCGCGCGCGTCTCGCGATCCACCTCGCGGCGCCGCAGCGTCTCGCGCTTGTCGTGGGCCTGCTTGCCGCGCGCCAGCGCCAGGGCGACCTTGACCTTGCCGTTCTTGAAATACAACCGGGTCGGCACCAGCGTGAGCCCCTTCTCCACCGTCTTGCCGATCAACTTCCGGATCTCGTGCTTGTGCAGCAGCAGCCGCCGCTTTCGTTTCGGATCGTGATCCACGTAGCCGCGATGACTATACGGATTGATGTGCACGTTGAACAGCCACACTTCACTTTTTTCCACACGCGCGAAGCTGTCGCGCAGGTTGGCCTGCCCTTCGCGAATGCCCTTCACCTCGGTGCCGAGCAGCGCAATGCCGGCTTCGAAGGTCTCGAGGATGTGATAGTCGTGGAAGGCCTTGCGGTTGTCGGCAATCGGCTGCGTCGATGCCTTGTCGTCGGTGGCCTTGCCCGCGGCGGAGCTCTTGCGGGCGCTCATCGTGACGCCGCCAACTCGGCGGCGAGCTTCACCGCGGCGATCATGCTGCGGGGATCGGCCACGCCTTGGCCGGCGATGTCGAACGCCGTGCCATGATCGACCGACGTGCGAATGATCGGCAGCCCAATGGTCACGTTGACGGCCTGCCCGAAGGCCAGCAGTTTCACCGGAATCAACCCCTGATCGTGATAGCACGCGATCACGCAGTCAAACTCCCCGCGCGAGGCGCGCACGAACACCGTATCGCCAGGAATGGGACCCCGGATGTCGATGCCGATCGCCTGGGCGCGCTCGACGCATGGCGCCAGCACACCGCCGTCTTCATCGCCGATCACCCCACCCTCGCCCGCATGCGGGTTCAGTCCGGCCAGCGCCAGCCGCGGTTTCGCGACGCCGAAGCGGCGCATGGCCTCGACGGTCAGCCCGATGGTCCGCTCGACGAGGGGCGCGGTCAGCGCCGCAACCACATCGCGCAACGGCACATGCACCGTCAGCAGCACCACCTTCAGCTGCGGCGAATGAAACATCATCGCCACATCCGGCGTGCCGCAGAGGTGGGCGAGCAGATCCGTGTGGCCCTTCCAGGGGAGTCCGGCCTGGGCAAACGCCAGCTTGTTGACCGGCGCCGTCGCAATGCCGTCCACCTCGCGCCGGTGCGCGGCCTCCACGGCCCGGACGATCGTGTCGTACGCGGCGCGCCCCGCCGCCGCCGATACCACGCCGGGCCGGATCGCATCGGAGTGCGGCGCAGCAAACACGATCGGCTCACACACGGCCGTCACCGAGGGATCCGCCGCAGCTTTCGCAGCGATCTCGGGACCAATACCGGCAGGATCGCCGACGGTCAACGCAATCCTCGGGCGTCTCAACACGGTCGGGCCACGCAGACACGGAGGCGCGAAGCTGATTCTTCTAGGCCTACGTCCATATGAGACTTCCGTGCCTCCGTGTCTCCGTGGCGCATCACATCTGCACCGCAAGCCACTCAGTCACGACTTTCGTCCCGGCGTTGCGCTCCAGCGCAGTCAGGGCGCGATCGACCGCGCCGAATGCGGCCCGGGCGCGGTCGCCCGAGTAGGCACGCGCCAGCGCCTCGAGTTCCTCCAGCAGTGCCGGGTTGGCGATCACCGCGCGATCGGCGCCGGCATTGATGGCCTCGAGGTCCCGCAGCATCGACGCCATCAGCCGGAGAACCAGGGCCACGTCCTCGCGGCTTCGCTCCTTCTTGGCACCTCCGGTGTGCAGCGCCGACGCGCCTTGCACGCGCGACTGGGAATCGGCCCGGCCGGCGGTGTGCCGCAGCAGCGCCATCGCCAGGTCGCGGAACATCGACACATCGTTGTCGATCAGCGCCAGGGCCTGGCCCAGGCTGCCGTCGGCCACCGGCGCGGCCTCGCGGGCTTCGGCCTCGCTGTAGCCGTGGTCGCGCATCAATGCCGCCGCGACTTCCGCCGAGGTGAGCCGTCCGAACCGCAAGCGCATGCAGCGCGATCGCACCGTCGGTAACAGCGCCCCCGGCACCGCCGTCGTCAGGATGAACATCGTGCCCGGCGGCGGTTCTTCGAGCGATTTCAGCAGCGCGTTCTGCGACGCGGTTTCGAGCGTGTCGGCCTCGCGGATCAGGACCACGCGCTTGCGTCCTTCGAACGGGCGGAACGAGGTGCGCGACAGCACGTCGCGGACGACATCGATCTTGATCGAGGCCCGTTCGTCCGGTTCGAGCATGATGACGTCCACGTGCACCCCGCGCGCGATGCGATCGCAGGCGCGGCAGGTGCCGCACGCGTCAACGGCGAGATCGCTGGTGGCGGCCCGTGCCTGGCAGTTGACGGCTTGGGCAGTGGCGCGGGCCACGGCCCACTTGCCGACACCCGACGGACCGGCAAACAGCAGCGTCGGCGGCAGCGAGTCGCGCTCAATCGCGCGTGCCAGCAGCGCCGTCAGCCGCCGCTGACCGATGATCTCGCGAAGCGTCATGTCCGGTAGGACGATGATATCGCGAGCCCCCGCGCAGCAGCGAAATCGCCGAATACACCACCGCCATCAGCACCACCCATCTCAGCGCATCGAGCGGCAGCGATCGCACGAACCAGGCCGCGACCAGCACACCCGGGATGCCGCCGGCCGCCAGCCCGAGGGCGGCATGCCGGTCGAACTTCCCGCGAGTGACGAAGCGCACGCCCGCGACGGTCGCCACAAACGCGCCGGATCCCATCATGATCGGGAACGCCGCCCGTGGATCCATGCCGAGCAGGCTGAACACGATCAGGCTCGGCGCGTAGTTGCCGACCCCGACCGTCAACAGCGCGCCCAGCACCACTGAGGTCACGATCGCGATCGCAAAGGCCGACGGCGGAAGGGTAGTCGCCGTGCCCCCGGCGGGAATCAGCTCCATCATCTTAAGCAACATCAGCGCCGCAGCCGCCAGCAGCGACCCGCCCATCGCCAGCTGGATCGCGCGCCGCGAGATCGACGCCACCACGCCGGCGCCAAGCCAGCCGCTTGCCACGCAGCACCCGATCAGAATCGCCATCTGCGCGGGGTTCACCTCGACGATGGTGACGAAGATGAAGGCCTGCACGACCACCGGCAGCGCGAGCCCGACCAGCAGCGTGCCGGGAATCAGTTCGTCCGGGATCCTTCCCAACAGCCGGAAGGCGGTGGTCGTGGTGGCAAACGAGCCGATCCCGAGCGTGTCGAAGAAGTTCACGACGAAGCCGACCACGATGTCGAGGACGGTGGCGCGCCCTGGCGTGGGGTCGCGGCGGAGGGAACGTATCCACGCCGCTGTCAGCAGAACACCGCAGACGAGCAGCGCTCCGAGCAGGAGCTGGACGATGGGCACGACGACATATAGTACGCGGTATGGCGCCGACCGATAGAGCACCGGACGATTCGTTCGAGCTGTACGACTTGCGCGTGGAGGTGGTGGCCGGAGAGCGGCCGATGGTGTGCAGCCATCGCATGGGTCACGCCTTCGACGTCCAGGGTGAAAACCTGGTGTTCTTGGGACCCGCGAGCGTCTCGATGTACGCGCTCGCCGCGCTGTTGCCGGTGTTGCCGGCCAAGCAGCGCGACACGCATCCGCACGACTGGATGACCACCGACGCCGACATCGCGTGCCCCGATCCGAACTGCGGGGGCCGCTTTCGCGTCACGCGCACCGCGCGCCGCACCTTCCGGCACTCGGAGGTCACCGTCGTCCCCTTGCCACGCGGCGGGCAATGACGAGAGTCACGCTGGCGCCGGGCTACGACATTTCCCGGGTCCTGAAGGGCGGCTGGCAACTGGCCGGTGGCCACGGCGCGATCGATCCTGCAGCGGCGCTCGCGGACATGGATCGCTTCGTCGATGCGGGCGTGACGACGTTCGACTGCGCAGACATTTACACCGGCGTCGAAGAGCTGATTGGGCAGTGGCGGCGGACCCGGCCGGAGCGCGCCGGCGCCGTGCAGGTCCACACCAAGTACGTTCCCGATCTCGATCGGCTGGCCGCACACGCGCGCGCCGATGTGGTGCGCGGCATCGACCGATCGCTGCGGCGCCTGGGCATGGACGCGCTCGATGTCGTGCAGTTGCACTGGTGGGACTACGACACGCCGGGCTACGTCGAGGCCGCGCTGTGGCTGACCGAACTGCGGCGGGCCGGCAAGATCCGGCACCTCGGGCTGACCAACTTCGATCGGCTGAAGCTTGCGGAGATGACCGGCGCCGGCGTCCCGGTTCTCTCACACCAGGTGCAGTACTCCGTGCTCGATCGACGGCCCGCCAACGCCATGGCCGCTGCATGCGCGTCGAGCTCGATCGGATTGCTGTGCTACGGCGCGCTCGCGGGCGGGTTCCTGTCCGGGCGATGGCTTGGCGCTGCCGCGCCCGCGGGCGAGCTGGAGAATCGATCGCTCGTGAAGTATCGACTGATCATCGACGAGTTCGGCGGATGGGAGCTGTTCCAGGAGCTGCTCGCGGTCATGCATGCCATCGGACGGCGTCACGACGTCGGCATTGGTGCGGTCGCGATGCGATGGGTGCTGGATCAACCTGGCGTGTCAGGCATCATCGTCGGCGCGCGGCACGCCGGGCATCTGCAGTCGATTGCCGATGCGGTGTCGTTGAGGTTGACGGCGGCAGACGGCGCGGCGATCGCGGCGATCCATGGCAGGTCTTCTGGGCCCGTCGGTGAGGTCTACGCCCTCGAACGCGCCAAGGGTGGCGTCCACGCCTCGATCATGCGCTACACGCTCAATCGGCTGGGGTGAGCCAGCGGTGTTGGTCAGGGACGATCGACCGGCGATGACACGCGAAGGTGAGCCGGCCTCAGCCGCTGTTCGACCAGCGCCAGCACCCCATCGACGACCACGGCGAGTGCGGCCGCCGGCAACGCTCCTGAGAGCACCATCCGGGAATCGGCCAACGCGAGTCCAGTGACAATCGGCTCACCCAGCCCCCCCGCACCGATGAACGCCGCGAGCGTCGCGGCGCCAACCGTGATCACCGCCGCCGTGCGGACGCCGGCCATGATCACCGGTGCCGCCAGCGGCAGCCGGACGTTAATCAGCAACTGAACGGCGGTCATGCCGAGCGCCTCCGCCGCCTCGACGGCATCGGGATCGGCGTCACGCACGCCGCCGTAGGTGGCACGCACCATTGGCAGCAACGCGTACAACCAGAGGGCCACCAACGCCGGCACCATGCCGATCCCCAACAGCGGCACCATGAACGCCAGCAAAGCGATGCTGGGGATCGTCTGAAGAATGCCAAGCGCACTCAGCACGGAGGCGGCGAGCCGCCGGAAGCGCTCCAGCATCAACCCCAGCGGTACGGCGACCAGGGCCCCCAGGGTGAGCGCGAGCGCAACCAGCCACAAGTGCCGCATGGTGTGCGTCAGCAGGGCCCACCGGCGCTGCCACAGATAGCCGGGCAAACCAGACGCGCCGGCGATCCCAGTCGGACCGGCGGCATCCCCCGCTGACACGAGAGCGAGGCCTCGCAGCGCGCTGGCTGCGACGACGGCGATGTCCTCGCGGTCCACTTCCACGCGCCGATTCAACTCGCGCATCGTCGACTCGCTGACCTTGCCGCTGAGCAAGGTCAGGGCCGACACCACCTCCGCCTGGCCCGCGGCCCTCGCACTGAGCACGGCGGCGGCTTCGTAGGGAGGAAAAAAGCGGCGATCGTCCAGCAGCACCACCAACTGGTAGCGTGCCACCAGGCCATCGGTGGAGAAGCCGTCGATGATGTCCACGCTGCCGCTGGCCAGTGCCTGGTACTTGAGCGCTGGTGACAGCGGCTGAACGCTGGCTGGATCGATCGAGTAGCTGGTCCGCAGCCCCCTGAGGCCGTCGGGGCGATCGATGAAATCGGCGGTGAAACCGGCCCTGAGATTCGCGCGCGCGCGAGAGAGATCGCTCAGCGAGCGCAGCCCGTACTGCTGCGCCGTGTCGGGCCGGACCGCCATCGCAAACGTGTTCTCGAATCCGAGCGGCGGCAGCCACCGCACCCCGAATCGCGAGGCGAACGCGTTGGAGACGTGCGTAAACACCGCGCGCGGATCGGCCCGTTGCTCCGGCGCCAGTTGGTCGTTCAGGACTGCGGTCAACCCGGTGCCGGTGTACTCGGGGTACACGTCAACGCTCCCGGAACGCACCGCCGCGAACACCACTTCCGTGCTGCCGAGTCCCTGCACACGTGTGACCGAGACGCCGTGGTGTTCCAGCAGTTGGGCGAACATTTCGGCCAGCAGGTACGATTCGGCGAACGGTTTCGACGCCACCACGATCGGCCTGCCGCGTGCGCCCTCCGTCTGCGCCTGCGCCCGTCCGCCCGCAAGGCCGGTGCAGGCCAGCACCACAACCAGCGCGATGGCTCGACGCGTCACGCGCGTGCCTCTCGCTTCGGCAGCGCGCGCTCCAGCAGCGACGCTACATAGTCGGTTGCCGGCGCTGCCAGCAGCGCCTCAAGTGTGCCCTGCTGTTCGATTCGGCCCTGGCGCATCACCGCGATCTCGTCGGCGAGCAGCTCCGCTTCAAGGAGGTCGTGCGTCACCAGCAGCGTGGTGATCCGCAACTCGCGACGGATCGCCGAACAGAGCGTCTGCAGTTCGGACCGGCTGATGGCGTCCAGGGCCCCGAAGGGCTCATCCATCAGCATCGCCTGCGGGCGCGCGGCCATGGCGCGTGCCAGCGCCACGCGTTGCCGCTGGCCGCCTGACAACTGATTGGGATACCGATGTGCGAATTCCGGCGCCAGGCCGACGCGCTCCAGAGCGGCCAGCGCCGTGGTCGACGCATCGGGTTGGCGCAGCAGGTCGGGCACGAGCGCGACGTTGCCGAGGATCGTCCAGTGCGGCAGCAGCCCGCCGTGCTGGGGCACGTAGCCGAGGCGCCGCCTGAGCTCGGCCACCGGTTGAAGCGCCACATCGGTGCCACCCACGGACACTTCGCCCGACAGTGGAGCCACCATCCGATTGAAGCACCGAAGCAGGGTCGTCTTGCCGGCACCGCTTTCGCCGACCAGCGCCACGCAGTTACCGCCTTCGACGGTGAGGGACACATCGTCGAGCACGAGTGTTCGGTGGAAGGCGAACGTGACGTTGGCCGCGTGCAGCCTCACGGTGCCGGCAGTCTATCAGGGGTGCTCGAGCGTTGGGTCTGAGAACCGGCGTTCGGTGCAGCAGAGGCCGCCCATACGGCTTATCGGCATCGAGGCCACGCCGCGGCTGCACGTCGTGCTTCGTGCGCTCCCCATGTAGCGCAGACCACGAAGCTCGACGCACTCGTCCCGGACAGTGCTATGTTCGCTCGCGTGCGGCTCCAGACCGCCCGTCTTCTCCTTGTGCTCACCCAGGTGGTGGCCTGCGGCGGGGATCGCCCGCCGGCGGCCCCAACTGCCCCGTCGGCCATTCCAGGTTCTGGCAACTGGATGCTCGTCTTCTCGGACGAGTTCGACGCGCCCGGCGCCCTCGATTCCTCGAAATGGGGATACGAGCTGGGCTACGTCCGCAACAACGAGGCGCAGTACTACACGTCGCGACCGGCCAACGTCCGCGCCGAAGCGGGCGTGCTCGTCATCGAGAGCCTGAAGGAGGCGTACCAGGGCTACGGCTACACCTCGGCCAGCATCAACACGCTCGGGCGGTTCGAGTTCCTGTACGGGCGGGTCGAGGTCCGGGCGAAGCTGCCCACCGGCAACGGTGCCTGGCCGGCCATCTGGATGCTCGGCACCAACCGCACCCAGGTGGGCTGGCCGACGTGCGGCGAGATCGACATCATGGAGTATGTGGGCTTCGATCCGCTCCGCGTGCATGGCAGCATCCACACCGCCGCCTACAGTCGCGGGACCCACAAGACCGCGAGCATCAACGTGGCAAATCCGTGGGACGCCTTTCACGTCTACGCCATGGAGTGGTATCCGGACCGGATCGAAATCTTCGTGGACGGGCAGAAGTACTTCACCTTCCTCAACGAGGGCACGGGGACGCGGACGTGGCCGTTCGACCAGCCGCAGTACCTGCTAATCAACCTGGCCATCGGCGGCTCGTGGGGCGGGCAGAGGGGCATCGACGACTCGCGCTTCCCTCACCGATACCTGGTGGACTACGTGCGGATCTACCAGCAGCGATGAGGGCGCCCAATCGCGGCCGCCCGGAATGGCGCGGGTGGAGAGAGACGGACGCGTGACCTCAATCCCAGCACAGGATTGGTATCATCCGGTCCGGTGACGCCCCCGAAACCCGGAACAGACTCGTGACGCACTCCACGCCCGTGGACCACCACGACGACCTGCACGCGCAGGGCTTCGGCCGGCGCCAACCGTGTGAGTGAGCCGTGGGCGCCCTGGCCGCGCAGGTCGGTTCGACCTGACGCCGGGCCTCTTTTTCGGACCCGCGCTCGTGGACCTTGCCGACGACAGCCACAATTCAGCGCGACAGGTCGTCCTCCAGCAGGCTGAGCGCGCACAGGTCCGCCTCAGTTTTCGAGAGGATCCACCCCTCGACCTGGACCGTGCGGCCTCGCTCGAAGTCTTGCCGCACCGCCTGCTCGAGGGCGCGAATGGCGCGTGGCTGATCGCGGGCGCGCTCGATCATCGCGAGCGTGGTGCGCGCGGCCGACCGAATCGACGCGTCTCCAGCCTCGACGCCAAGCTGTCGCAGATGCGCCTCGCCGATGACGCGGACGGCATCCACCTGGTCGCCGAAGTAGCCGGCGCTGATCGATCGCGCGGCCCCGGGCACAGCGCCCGCGGCCTCCGCGCCACGCGGGCCGGCCGAGGCATATGCCACCGTCCCGCAGGCGGCGAGGGCCCGCAGCAAGAACTCGCGCCGGAGCAACGACGTCATCCGGTCGACCGCTCCTGTCGGCGCTCGGAGCGGAGCGTGTTCGCCAGCCGGTGTGCGAAGGCCACCACGGTGAGCGTCGGGTTGGAGTCGCCGCCGGTCGTGAACACGGAGGCGCCGGAGATGTACAGGTTCTGCACTTCGTGCGTCCGGCAATTGACGTCGACGACGCTCACCTTCGGGTCGCGACCCATGCGCGTCGCGCCCATGTGGTGACCGCCGGGATCCTGACGCCACACGAACCGCGTGGCGTCGCCTGGCACGCGCAGCCGCACCAGCCCCTTCGCGCCGAGCTCCCGCGCCAGCAGGACCATCGCGCGGCGCATCTGCACGTCATCTTCGGGCGCAATCCGCCAGTCGAGCGCCACGCGCGGCATGCCCAGGGCGTCGACCTCCGCGGTCAGGGTGATGCGGCTGTCCGGCATCGGCGACTGCTCGGCGCGCACCGTCAACAGCGTGGTCTCGTAGCCGCCGCGGCCGCGCGTGACGAGAGCCTGCGCGGCGGCGGGCGGCAGGCGGTCCTCCACCACCGGAGCCGGCGTCGACGGCGCGGTGCCCGGCGCCTGGAACGTCGCCGAGAAGTTCAACAGCCGCTCTCGCCTCGACACCTCCGCCGCGAGCCCGAGCGCCCCGAGCATCTGGACCGCGGACCCGTCCGGCCGTCTCCAGTCGGACTCGCCGCGCCGGTAGAACCCGAGATCGAGGGCCGACGGATGGACACCGCCGATGGCCCGGTAGTAGTGGGGGTGCTCCATGAAGTACCGGCCGACGACGTCGTGGCCGTTGGCCACGCCTTCTCGCTGCTGCGACCGTGATGCCAGCAGCACCCGCGCGTTCTCCACGCCGCCCAGCGCCAGCACATAGCGGCCCGCGTGCACGCGGAACGTCGTGCCGGTGAGGGTCCGGCACAGGAAACCGTCGACACGGCGCCGCGAGTCGTCCAGCCGCACGTCGACCACGTTCGCGAAGGTCAGCACGCGCACGTCGCTGGCCTGTGCCAGCACCGGACCGTACTTCGACGCGAAGCGTGTGGGCGGGCTGAACTGGTAGTAGCGCTGCTCGATGATGTCCGATACCGGCAACAGGCGCTTGCCCGTGGCCCTGGCACGCTCGTCGGCGTCCCACTGGAACTCGCCGATCTCCAGCGTTCGACAGGCCTTGCGAAACCACGGCACGACGTCGGCGTACTTCAGCGGCCAGCCGCTGTACGGGATGTGGTCGTGCTGCTCGAAGTCCTGGCGCATCAGCGGCCGGCACCAGCCGTTCCAGTGTCCCGTGGTGCCACCGAGGGCCCGGATCCGCATTCGGCGCAGGTCCCATGTGTCGATGCCGGTCATGCGGCCTTCTGACAGCGCGTCGTTCTGGTCGTCGCGCGCGGGGCCACCGCTCTCGAGCAGCACCACCGACAGCCCGGAGCCCAGCAGGTCCAGCGCGATGGTCATCCCGGCGGCACCAGCGCCGGCGATGCACACGTCGGCCTCGATGGTGGTGCCCTGCTCGAGTGTCCTGGCGTCGATCTGCATCTGGGCCGCGCGCCCGCGATCATACACCCGGCGCGCCGTGCTTCCTTCGGCCTGCCGCCTTCTCACTTCTTACTTTTGATACGCCCGCGCCTGGATGGCATAGAGCTCGGCGTCCTGCCCGCGCTTCGCCATCAGCTCCTCGTGCGTGCTGGTCTCGGCCGAAGGTGCCCCGTCCAGCACGACAATCAGCTCTGCCATCCGCACCGTCGAGAAGCGGTGCGATACCAGGATAGTGATGCGGCGGGAGTCTGCGTCCTCGCGCTGACGCACCGGCCTCACCCCGCCCCGAATGTGCTGCCGTGTGGTCGGCCTTGCGCAGCGGGCTTGGTGGACGTTGGGTCTGCGAACCGGCGTTCGGTGCACCAGAGGCCGCTCAGACGGCGTATCGTCCAATGGCGATGACGATGTTCGCCGATGGAACGGTAGTGATTGTGGAACGCGAGATGGGCCGGTTCGATGGAATGGAACGGGCGCTCGGGCAGGTGCAGGGGAAACGGCTGCTCGGCGCGGTTATCGTGTAACCTGACTGGATGGCGGAGCGGCTCCATTCGCTCGATCAATTTCGCGGCTACACGGTGGCGGGGATGTTCCTCGTCAATTTTCTCGGCAGTTTCGCGGCGGTGCATCCGCTGCTGAAGCATCACAACACCTATTGCAGCTACGCCGATACGATCATGCCGCAGTTCTTCTTCGCGGTCGGCTTTGCGTTGCGGTTGGTGAATCCACCGCGTTGGAAAGCGGTGAAGAGGGCGCTGGGATTGATTCTTGTCGGCGCGGTCGTATATCACCTGGACGGCAAATACGCAACGTTTGATGAGCTTTCGTGGAGCGAGTTTTTCTCGACGGCGTGGCGGCGATCGTTGTTTCAGGCATTGGTGCACATCGGCGTGACGACGTTGTGGGTGCTGCCGGTGATCGCGTTGGCGGCGCGCGCGCAGGTGCTATGGATGGTTGGATCGGCGGCGTTGCATGTGGTTCTTTCAGCAACGTGGTGGCATGCGTGGTTGCGGGAGAACCGCGTGATCGACGGCGGGGCGCTGGGATTCCTGACATGGACGATTCCGACTTTGTTCGGGTCGCTGGCTTGTGCGTACTTGCTGTCGAATGGGCGGGCGGCGGCGTATGCGCGATTTGCCTGGGTGTCGGTGGCGGCGATGCTTGGGGGCTACGCTTTATCGTGCTTAACAAACGGAGGCGTTCTTGCGGCGCCGCCTTTCGTCGCACCGTGGCATGAACGCGACATGTGGACAATGAGCCAGCAAGCGGGGAGCGTTTCGTACCTGCTCTTCGCGGCGGGATTTTCTTTGGCCGCCTACTCGGTATTCCTGTGGCTGTGCGACCAGCGCGGATGGCGCGTGGGCGTGTTTCGCACGTTGGGAGTGAACGCGTTGACAGGCTATGTTTTGCACATGCTGGTTGAAGGGGCGGTGAAGCCGTTTGCGCCGAAAGATTCGCCGCTGTACTGGGGGGCGGCGATGTTCGCGGTGTTCTTCGCGATTGTGTGGGCGATGATGCGGTCGCTGGAGAAGAACAACGTTTATATAAAGCTGTAGAGCTTGGCGGGGTTGCCGGTCAGACTGTTCTTGCGCGTAATACCGGCCGCCGTGAAACAGCCGCTCTTGATCTGCGGCGGCGCTTCACGCTCGGCGGGCGTCAGGTCGCCGAGGCTCATGTGTGCCTGGGCGCTCGTCGCTCAATTGGATAGCGCCTCTGCCTACGGATCAACAGGTTGGGAGTTTGAGTCTCTCCAAGCGCGTGAGGGTAGCTGTCAGGTTGTAGGTGTGAGACAGAACACTTTACCGAACATCGGGGCGTAGCGTAGCCCGGTTGAGCGCCTGCTTCGGGAGCAGGAGGTCGGAGGTTCAAATCCTCTCGCCCCGACTGAATGACGTGACTCACGAACGGCCGGAACCCCATGACGGGCTTCCGGCCGTTCGTGCAGTGACGGCTCCGGGTGCCGATCCTCCCAACTGCCGTTCGAGCGCGACACTGGCGCCGGCCAACATCGCCGCAGCATCCCGACGGATCTGGATGAGTCGGACCCGCGAGGTCGCGCGCACGGTCGCGGTCCGTCGCACGCGCTTGAACACGGCGACCTCACCGAACTGCTGCCCTGGCCCGAGGGTCGCGATGCGTACTTGGATGCCATCCGCGCCGCGTTTCAGCACTTCCACGGTCCCCTCCTGAATGAGGAAGAGGCTCGTCCCGACGTCCCCCTCTCGGACGATGTCCTGTCCCTCGTCGAACAGTGCGCGGGCGACGTTCATCGGCGCATCACCACGCAGGTTCAGGAAGTCGCGACCGACGACGGCGGTCATCAGCCAGCTGAAGAGCACCCGCACCTTCTTCTGCCAGAGCGGGAGGTACAGGAGCATGAAGGCGCGCCAGACGAGCCAGGCCGCCGTCCCGGTGAGGTGGATCGGCACGCCGTTGAGCTTCGCGATCGCCCGCCGATGGCCGACCGCGCAGGCATCCCCGAGCCCGGTGAATCGGTACGGTTCGAGGGCGGTACGGTCGAGGGTGCGCCCGATGTTCCGGCCGATGAGCCGACCGACGGTCATCGCCCAGATGGCGAGGCCAGGGGCGGTGCCCCCATCGGGGAGCGGCACCGCCGCACAGTCCCCTCCGGCCCAAACCTCCTCGCGGCCGAGCACCCGCGCGAAGCGGTCGGTCACGATCCGCTGCTGCGCGTTCCGCTCGACCTCAAGCCCGGCGACGACCGGCACGGTGGACATCCCAGCGCACGCCACGACCGTCCGCGTCGGGATCCGCGTCCCATCGGAGAGGATCGCTTCCTCGGAGGACGCCGAGGCGAGCATGGTGTTCAGGCGCACATCGATAAGCGGATCCTCGGAGAAGACGCGTTCGATGTACGCCGAGGTCCACGGCTCCCGGCTCCCGAGCTCGGGAAGGAGGGTCGGCGTCGCCGCTACGAGCACGATGCGGATCTCGCCGACGTCGATGTTCGGGAAGTGCTTCCGCGCGACCAGGGGGAGGAATTCACTCAGCTCGCCCGCGACCTCGCAGCCGGCGAAGCTCCCGCCGACCACCACGAACGTCAGCAGCCGGCGCCGCTCCTCGGGATCGGGCTCCATATCGGCGAGCTCGAGCATCTCGACGAACTGATTCCGCGCCGCGAAGCACGCGGCATACGACTTGAGGCGCAAGGCATGCTCGGCGAGTCCAGGGAAACGCCCGAGGTGCTCGGTCATCCCGAGCGCGAGCACGAGGTGATCGTACGCGAGGTCGAGCGGCCGACCGTCGAGCTGCCGCGCGACGGTCACCCGTTTCGCCTCGAGGGCGATGGACTCCACCTCGGCGTTGACGAAGTCCCCGGGCGCGAAGAGGCGCCGTGCCGGGCTCAGCATGTCGGTGGGCTGCAGCGTCCCCGTAAGCATCTCCGGGACGAGCCCGTGGAAGCACTGGAAGTTCTCGTTGCTCACCACCGTGAGCCGCACCTTGCCGGCGCGGATGCGCCTTCGCAGGGCCCGGGCGAGGTAAATGGCGACGTACCCGCCACCGAGGCAGAGGACGTGCGGGACGGACCGGGAGGCATGACGCATGACTAGGTGGCGTAGTGCCACATCGCCAGGTGGTTGGCGACGTGCATGCTATGGGCCCGCTCATACTGCGCCTTGGTGAGCCGCCCATAGGCGAAGTGCGGCTGCAGGGGCCCGGTCCACCGATCGAACGCGTGAATCCGCTCGCGCATCGCCGTGACCGCCTGCTCCCACGTCTGGGCCGCTGGGGCGATCGGATCGCCCGGGATCTCCTGCGACAGGTCGTGCCGCATCCGGCCCATTGCATCGTAGATCCGGAAGACGACGGGCCCGATCGTCGCGCGGAACATCGCCGGCTTCAGTACCGGGAAGCCGTGGAGGGAGTGCGTGATGCTGCGGGCGCAGTGATCGAGCGTGTGAGGCACGTCCCACCCAGGGGTAACGAAGGTGTCGCGTGCCGCGTCGAGATGCTCGAGTTCGCGCAAGACCTCGGCAAAGGTCCGCAGGCGGAGCGGCCGCGGGGCGTGGTGGAGATGGTGGAGGTCGCCCATCAGGCCGTCCCTCCGGCGGCGCGCGCCGCCGCGACCCGGGCCTCACCCACCACTCCCCACGGGGCGAAGGCATTCGGCACGCCGCGCAGCGTGGCGCGGAGGTCCGGGAAGTGACGGATCAGCACATCCACCATCGTGTTGTTCTGCACCCAATCGAGCCCGGGCTGCGTGTAGATTTCGCGCGAGAAGTCCTCCGAGAGGAACCGGTCGGCGTTCAGACGGCGCGAGGCCATCAGGACGAAGACCCGGAACGCCGTGTCGCTGAAACCGAAGCCCTCCGGCAGCGGCTCGCAGAGGTTCCCGACGAGCAGGTCGACCTGCTCGACATCCCCGTACACCTCGGCGAGCTCCGCCGCAAGCGCCGCATCGCCGCCAGTCAGCTCGAGGAACGTCCTCACCGGCCGCATATGGAAGGCGCGGCGGAACGCGTTGTAGCGCGGGATGCCACGCTCACGGTCCCGCAGGATGTCGACCGTCGCCATATCCAGATGCTTGCCGTCCGGCAGGACGATGTTCCGGAGGAAGTCTGGATAGTTGTGGATGGTGATGGCGCCCGGATTCGCGATCCCGAAGGAATAGAAGAGATCCTGGAACGTCAGCCCGTGCTCCATCGGACGGCGGGCCCGGTCGAAGACGATGTCGTTCATCGGGAGCGTGACCGCGAGCGTCCCGGTGGCGAGGGAGTGGAACCGCACGGTGTCCGGCAGCAGGGAATGCAGCCGGTACACCGCGACGAATTCCTCGGTGAGGGAGTATGGGACGCCGTGCATCTCGGTCGGCGAGCCCGGGATCCCCGCCACCGCCTCGTTGGCGGAGACACGACCCCAGTATCGGCGGAGGGTCTCGCCGGCAACGCCCCACCAGTTCGCCTTCATCCCGAGCTGCACCGCGGGATGGGCGAGGATCCCCGGCGTCCATTCGAGCGTATGGATCTTCGCCGTGAGGGCGCAGTTCACGAGCCGCGCGGTGTCGAAGAGCTGGTCACTGGTCCAGTCGGGATAATGCCGCTTGAGCTCATCGCAGATGGCATTGTGCTCGAGCGCGAAGAGCGTGTGCAGGAGCTCGAGCCCCGTCCACCAGTTGTCGCTGAAGCCCGTGATCGGGATCCCGCGATGGTCCCGCGGCAGGAAGTGATCGGCGTGCCCATCCTCCACAAAGAGCTTCCCATCCTTGGCCCGCACGCGGAGCCTGGCCGTCTCGGCCTCGGTGGATCCGTAGATCTGCGACCCGTCCCACCACGACGTGCTCTTGTTCTGGTATGCCGGGAGCGTGTGGTCGATCTCGGCCAGCGGGGCGTCCACCCGCGTGCGGTGGACGTGCATCCGTCCGTCCGACCAGTCGTCACCGTCAGGGAGCGGGACGTCGACGTGATGGTCATCATCATCATAGTGTCCGAACCAGTCATGCACCATGAACTGGATCCACGCCGCCGCCAGCAGGTTGAGCGATCCCGCCGCCTTGAACTCGCGGCGGCGCAACAGCCGCTCGCTGATCAGGCGCGGGTTCGGGGTGAGCAGCTCCTCCGGCGTCGGGGCTTTGGTAAGATGCCGCGGCACATTGCGCCCGAACCGCATCCCGGCACACCCCGTCGACGGGCGCTTGAGGTCATTGAACTTCCCGTCCGAGTGCCGGACGGCGAGATACTTCGAGTGGTCCATCGGACATCGGGCCGCATCGCCGTACGCCTCGAGCGACGGATAGGTGTCGACGAGGTT
>VFZG01000029.1 GCA_016871275.1 Acidimicrobiia bacterium
CAGGGAGCAGGCATACGCGAGCTGGACAAGACGCCCGCGACGATCGCCGGCATGTTCGATGCGATCGCCGGCCGTTACGATCTGCTCAACACCGTCCTGTCGGGCGGCGTCGATCGCTACTGGCGTCGCTGTGCGATCAATTCACTTCGGCTGACAGGCAGGGAACGCGTGCTCGACGTCTGCACAGGCACCGCGGACGTTGCGCTGGGGTGCGCGCGGCGCGGCGCCGCGCGGGCGGTGGGCGTCGATTTCTCCGGTGCGATGCTGGCCCACGGCCTGGAGAAGGTGAGGGGCGCCGTCCTCGCGCAGCGCATCCAGTTAATCCGAGGGGACGCGATGAACCTGCCGGTCAGCGATACCTCGGTCGACGGTGCGACCATTGCCTTCGGGATCCGCAACGTCCAGCGGCCTGAGGTCGCCTGTCGGGAATTATTAAGAGTGTTAACGCCAGGCGGGCGGGTGGCGATTCTCGAATTCGGCACACCACACTCCCGCATTGTCGGCCCTGTGTATCACTGGTACTCGCGCCACGTGCTGCCGCGGATCGGCCGCGCCGTGTCACGCCACGATGCGGCCTACACCTACCTTCCGGAGTCGATCGGAGCGTTTCCGTACGGTGCCGACTTCGCACGGATCCTGTCCAAGGCAGGGTTCTCACAGGTTCAGGCCCGGCCATTCATGTTCGGCGCCGTCTATTTGTATACAGGGCAGAAGCCCCTATAATTTCCACTAAATCCCTGATGTACTTCGACTTCGACGATCGCTACAGCGACATCGAACCGGTCGGGTCGGCGATCAACCGGCGCGATGGTGTATTCGTGTCGGTGGTCATTCACGCGATGATCGTCGCGGTCTTTCTGTTTGCCCCGCAGTATCTGCAGCGATTTCTGCCGGGGCAGGTGCTCCAGCCCCCACCGCAGCAGCAGCCGCGCCGAGAGGATCAGCCCCGCTTCGTGTTCGTGCAGCCGCGGATGGAACTGCCGCCGTCGCGCACGCCCGATCGCGTGGAGCTGTCGGACCTCGACCGCAGCGCGCGTTCGCCAGAAAAGTCCGCCTCGACGCTCGAGAACCCATTGCCGATGGCAAAGGGCAACTCCGCCGAGCGCACCGAGACGACGCCCGACGAACGGATGCGGGGCGAGGGACCGGCTCCCAACCCCGCTCCGCCCGCGCCCGAGGTGGTGACGCCGTCGGCCATCGAGCAGCAAAAGGCCGACATGGCGATGATGCAGAGGCCGCAGCCGGCGCGGCCGCCGGCCGGCGGTTCGCTCGGTGAAGCGCTCAAGAACCTGCAGAAGTACGTCCAGAACGAGTCCTTCAACCACCAGAAGGGCCAGGTGCAGGAGTTCGGTCCGCTCCAGTTCGATACCAAGGGCGTTGAGTTCGGTCCGTGGATTCGCCGCTTCGTTTCGCAAGTGCGCCGCAACTGGTTCGTGCCGATGGCGGCGATGACCATGAGAGGGCGGGTGGTGATCACGTTCTTCGTGCATCGCAACGGCGCCCTGACGGATGTGACGGTCATTCGGCCGTCTGAAATCGAGTCGTTCAACACCGCCGCCGTGAATGCGTTGCTGGCTTCCAACCCCACGGTGGCGCTGCCGCCTCAATATCCGGACGACAAGGCCTTCTTTACCGTCACGTTCTTGTACAACGAATCGCCAAACGGACAGTGAAGCCGCTGATCGCGATACTGGGGCCGACAGCCACTGGAAAGAGTGCGCTGGGCCTGGCCATTGCCGAGCGCTTCAACGGCGAAATCATCAACTGCGATTCGACGGCGGTGTACCGCGGCTTCGACATCGGCACCGACAAGGTGCCCGTTGACCAGCGCCGCGGCATTGCGCATCACCTGATTGACGTGGCGGATCCAACCGACGACTACACCGCCGCGCGGTTTGCCCGCGAGGCAGCGGCGGCGGTGGCGGACATCCACGCGAGAGGGAAGCTGCCGATCCTGGTCGGCGGGACCGGATTCTACTACCGCGCGCTGACGCGAGGACTGTTCCCGGGGCCGGGCAAGGATGCCGGGCTTCGCAGCCGCCTCGGACGCGTGGCGGCGAGCAAGGGCGTGGAGAGGCTGCATCGCATGTTGTCGCGGATCGATCCCGAGTCCGGCGCCCGTATTCAGCGGCGGGATCTGAAGCGGCTCATCCGCGCCCTCGAGGTCTATTTCCAGACCGGCAAGCCGCTGACCGCGCATTTCGATGACACCGTGTCGCCGTTGCCCGGCGATGTGCAGGTCGGCGCCATCGGCCTGCGCATGCCCGCGCCCTGGCTGGCTGAGCGGCTGGCCCGGCGCGTCGACGCGCAGTTCGAAAGTGGGCTGATGGACGAGATTCGCGGGCTGCTCGCCTCCGGCGTGCCGATCACCGCGCGCCCGTTCGGCGGCCTGGTCTATCGGCAGGCCACGGAATGCCTCCGCGGGGTCAGGGACGAGGCGTCAACGCGTGCACTTATAGCGCAACAGAACCGGAAATACGCTCGTCGGCAGTTGATTTGGTTCCGGAAAGAGCCTAACCTTACCTGGTTCGACGGTCCCGGCACTCACGCCGAAGTGCAGGACAGCGTGATTCGAGAGCTGGCCGCGCGGGGCCTGTTGTAAGGACGGACAGTCATGTCGCCGATACCCGAAGCCAAGACCGGCGCGCCCAACATTCAGGACGTGTTCCTGAACTATGCCCGGCGGGAGAAGTTGCCCGTGACCGTGCACCTGCTGGACGGCCGCGAGTTCGAGGCCCGCATCAAGAACTTCGACCGATTCGCACTTATCGTTGAACACGCGGGCATGGATCAGCTGATTTTCAAGCACGCGATTGCGACGATTCGCACGCCACGGAACGTGCCGAACTACTTCTCGTCGCATCACCCCTGACGGCCGCAGCAGCTACCGGCACAGAAGGCGCAGACGGCGCAGAGAGCTGACACACCCGCCACGTGTTTTCCCGCGCCATCGTCATCGTGCTCGACAGCGTCGGCATCGGCGAGCTGCCCGATGCTGCGCTGTACGAGGATCAAGGCAGCAACACTCTCGGCAACATCGCCGCCGCCGTTCCGCTCAGCATTCCCACTCTTGCGGCGATGGGGCTGTCCAGGCTCGTCGATCTGAAGACCCCACCCGTCGCATTGCCGACCGCCGCGTATGGCCGCATGGCGGAGCGCTCGAAGGGGAAGGATTCGGTCACCGGCCATTGGGAGTTGATGGGGATCGTGTTGGATCGCGCGTTCCCGACCTTCCCGTCTGGCTTTCCGGCGGGGGTCATCGCCGAATTTGAGAAACGCATCGGCCGAAAATCGATCGGCAACGTGGTCGCGTCGGGCACCGCGATCATCGACGATCTCGGTCCCCAGCACATGGAGACCGGGTCGCCCATCGTCTACACCTCCGCCGACAGCGTGTTCCAGATCGCCGCGCACGAGGGTATCGTGCCGGTGCCGCAGCTCTACGCATGGTGCGAGGTCGCCTACGAGCTCACGGTCAAGGGCATGGGCCTGGGGCGCGTGATCGCCAGGCCATTCATCGGCCTGCCGGGGTCCTTTCAGCGCACTTCGAATCGGCATGACTACGCGATGCCGCCGATCGCCGAAACACTGCTCGATCGCCTGGTGGCGGCCGGGCATCAGGTCACGTCCGTCGGCAAGGTGGCGGATCTGTTCGCCGGGCGTGGCATCTCAGCCTCCAACCCCACCAAGAGCGACGCCGACGGTATCGATCGCATTACCGCGCTGATGGCTTCGCAGGATCGCGGCGTCATCTTTGCGAACCTGGTGGACTTCGATGCCGTGTATGGTCACCGCAACGATGCGACCGGGTATGCGGCCAATCTCGAGCGGTTCGATGCGCGTCTGGCGAACCTGTTGCCGCGGCTGCAACACGACGATGTGCTGATCATCACCGCCGACCACGGCAACGATCCCACGACGCCCAGCACCGACCATTCGCGCGAGCATGTCCCGGTGTTGCTGGCCGGCGCGCGCGTGAACGCCGGCGTCGACATTGGCACCCGCAGCACGTTCGCGGACCTGGGCCAGACGCTCGCAGAGAATTTCGGAGTCGGACCGCTCGCCAACGGCACCAGCTTCCTGCGTGCGATTGTGCGCGCGCAGGAGATAATGACAGGCGCATGAGCGCATCGATCCGCGAACAACTCGAGCAGCGAGAGCGCGAGATTCTGGGGCGGCAGGCATCCACGAGCGCCACCAGCAAGGGGCGCGTGCGAGCCGAGCCCGAAGACCCCATCCGGCCGGCGTTCCAGCGCGATCGCGACCGCATCATCCACACCAAGGCGTTCCGCCGCCTGAAGCACAAGACCCAGGTGTTTTTCTCGCCGACCGGCGACCACTACCGCACGCGGTTGACGCACACGCTCGAAGTGGCGCAGATTGCCCGCACCATCGCCAAGGTGCTCCGCCTGCACGAAGAACTGACCGAGGCCATCGCCCTCGGCCATGACCTGGGACACACGCCGTTCGGCCATGCCGGCGAGCGCGTCTTGAGCGGCCTCGCGCCCGTCGGATTCAACCACTACGAACAGAGCCTGCGAATCGTCGATGTGCTGGAGAACGATCGGCAGGGTCTGAACCTGACGTGGGAGGTGCGTGACGGCATCGCCCGCCACTCGAAGGGGAAGCACGGCCTGCCGGTCGGCGCGCCGCCCGAGCATCGGGCCAGCACCATCGAAGGCCAGGTGGCCCGCGTGGCCGACATCGTCGCGTACGTGAATCACGACATCGACGACGCGGTGCGGGCGGGGATCATCGGCGAGGCCAGCCTTCCGAAGGAGGCGGTGGAGCTGCTTGGCCCTTCGTCGTCAACGCGCATCGGCGCCCTGGTGACCGACGTGGTGCATCAATCACTCGACGGCGGGCTCAGCGAGATCCGCATGAGCGATCCGGTGCTGCACGCGCTGATTGATTTGCGCAGCTACCTCTTTGACGCGGTGTACGAGAACGAAGTCGCCACCGCCGAGTTTGGCAAGGCGTCAGGGATTCTCGGCGGCCTGTGGGAGAAGGTGCGGCAGCGTCCGGAGGAGTTCCTCGATCTTCGAACGGTGGAGCACGAGGGTGCCGACGTGGCGGCGCTGGACTTCCTGGCGGGCATGACCGATCGTTACGCCGTCCGCCTCTTCGAGCAACTCTTCATCCCGAAGCCCTGGGTCGAGACCGGCCGGCGATTCGACTGAGACTGCGCCGCCGGCACGGGCGCCGACTACTGTGACGTGCGGGTCGCACTCGGCGCCTGCGGCACCACGCAGGCGAAGTTCGCGGCGTCATCAATGCTGCCCTTGCCGGTGTAGCGGGCCACGGCCGGATAGGGGCAGAGCGGGCGTGTGCGATCGACCTTGCCGCCGGCCGAGTGCGACGCAATCAGCTTGTCCGGAGCAATGCCTTTCTCCACCCAATTCTCGAGCGCGGTGAGCGCGTCGATGCTGTTTGGCCCTGGACCGCCTGAGCAGTGTCCCATGCCCGGCGCCATGAACAACCGGAAGAAATCGCGCGTCTGGGCGTAGCCGCCCATGGCCTTGGCGACGCCCTCGTAGTACGCCGCCGTGTCCTGCGGCGGCACAACCGGATCCATCCAGCCGGCGTACGCGATCAGCTTGCCGCCGCCCCTCTTGAACGGCGCCAGATTCTGATCGACGGCGTGCATGTAGGGCAACCGTTCGTTCGCGTACGCGAAGTCGCGGTCGAAGTCGAGCGTGCGCACGTCCCAGTTCGGATCGTTGAAGAGCCAGTACTTGAACACGCCGACCCGCGACGGTTCCTTCTGGTCGGTGATGTACTGACGCCAGCTCTGGCCGGCGGACTCGCCGAACGCCTCGCTGCCCTTCGGCCAGCCGGTGAAGATCTGCTCGCCGGTGCGCGGGTTCTTCGCTCCGTCGTGCACCTTGTTTACGGCCGCGGCCTGCGCCGGTGTCAGGCAGGTGGACTCGTCCGCGCCCGGCTTGCAGACCAGCGACGTGGCGTCGAACGCGCACTTGCGCGGATCTTCGACCAGGCCGTCTTTCAAGGTGTCGTTGGCATCGCACGCTGCCACGGCTGCTGTCGTCACGAGCGCCAGCGTGGCCGCGGTGAGAATGGGCGAACCATCCGCGCTGTGGGTGGCCAGCCAGGCGTGCGCGAAGCCGAACGTCTGGCGAATGCGGTTGTGGGCCGGCGCGCCGGCGATAATGCCGTCGTAGTCATTCGGGAACCGCTGGGCGAGCGACATGGCCTGGTGGCCGCCGGCGGAGCACCCGACGAAGTACGACTTGTCGGCAAAGCGCCCTTGCGCGTTGCGCAGGATCAGCTTGGCGTGTTCCGTCATCAGGTGCACGGCCCGCCAGCCGTAGTCGATCACCTTTTCCGGATGCCCCTGCCCGAAGCGCACGTCGTCGCCGGTGTGGCCCGTGTCGGTGCTGGCGGTGGCGTAGCCGCGGCGAAGCGCATTGGCCATGGCGCCGTATGAGATCGAGCCCTGGTAGCCACCGTTGCCGACACCCTGGAACTTGCCGTTCCAGGCGTCGACCGGCGGGATCCACACTTCGAACTTGATCTCGGAGTCGCTGGTGGGGCGCGCGGTGGCCTCGACCCTGCAAAACGCCGGCAGGGGCGGCGGATTCGAGCCTGGAAGCTGCGGTCCTGGCATCTTGAACTCGCCGGCCGCGACGGCCGTGGCGGCGTTGACCGTGACGTCCGGAATGGTCAGGGCCGCGAGGCTGCCGCAGGCGGTCCCGCCACCGGCCGGCCTGGCGGTCTGCGCCAGCATTGGTGCGGTGGTAACCAACAGTCCTGCAACCACATAGCGTTTCATGACGCCCTCCAGACTGCCGGGATGGTATACTGAAAAGTCTGGTCTGGCGACGAAATAGCTGACAGTTCACGGTATGGTCGGGCCGTCAAGAGAGACCGGCAATGCGCTTAGAGTTGTCCCATATCCGGCGGCCGGAGACCGAGTTTGCCAAGGTCTTCCAACCGGCCGATCTTCCGGCGGGGGACGAGGAGTATCGCGTTACGGCCCCGGTGGACCTCCGGATGGTGATTCACAAGGATCACGATCGCTTCCGGCTGGTGGGCACCGTGAAGACCGCGCTCGAATTGGCGTGCAGCCGCTGTCTCGAGCCGTTTGTGTTGCCGGTCGATCGCGAATTCGACTTGCGCTACCTGCCGCATGGCGCGGCGGAGCCCGAGGAGGATGCCGACGAGGAGGCCGAGGTCGAGGAAGACGACGTGGCGATGACGTTTTATCACGACGAACAGATCGACCTGAGCGAGCTGCTGCGCGAGCAGTTTTACCTGACGTTGCCGATGAAGCCGCTGTGCTCCGACGGCTGCCGGGGAATCTGCCCGCAGTGTGGAACCAACCGGAACACCGCTCCCTGCGACTGCCATCCGCAGTGGGAGGATCCCCGGATGGCTGGTTTGAAGACGTTACTGAAGCGGGCCGCAGAAGGCACAGAAGGCACGGACTAAGACAATGCCGAACCCGAAACGCAGACACTCCAAGACCCGCGGCCGGAAACGCCGCACGCACGACGCGCTCAAGGCCGCGACACCCGGCCAGTGCCCGCAGTGCGGCGAGCCGAAGGCCGCCCACCGCGTGTGCGCGTACTGCGGCTACTACCGCGCACGCCAAGTCAGACCTGTCACCGAAGACTAAGACATCGATGCGTATCGCTGTCGATGCGATGGGCGGCGATCATGCGCCGGCCCATCCCGTTGATGGCGCCGTGGCGGCGGGGCGCCATCACGGCATCGGCGTCGATTTGATCGGCCGCGAGGCCGAGCACGTGGCGGCGGGGCAGGCTGCGGGGTTGTTCAGCGCCGGGCACACCGGGGCGAGCGTGGTTGCGGCGCATGCGGTGTTCGGCATGCTGCCGGGTGCCGATCGTCCGGCGCTGGCGCCAAGCGTGCCAGTGCAAGCCGGATCGGCCGTGTTGCCGGACGCCGGCGCGACGGTCGAGTGCAAGCCGGTGCACCTGCTGCAGTTCGCGCACATGGGGGCCAGGTAGGCGCGCACCGGGTTTGCCGGCAACGTCGCGTTGAAGTTGAGCGAAGGCCACGGGATGATGGAACGTGTGAGTACGGAAATGAGTGCATTGGCCACAGCAGGCACAGAACACTCAGACCAGTCGTGATTGCCTTCGTCTTCCCCGGACAAGGCTCGCAGGCTGTGGGCATGGGCAAGGCTTTCGCCAACCAGTTCGACATCTGCCGCCAGACCTTCGCTGAAGCCGACGCGGCGCTCGGCGAATCGCTGAGCGACCTGATCTTCAACGGGCCGGCGGATCGGCTCACGCTGACCGAGAACACGCAGCCGGCCATTCTGACCATGAGCGTCGCGGTGTGGCGCCTGTTGGACTCCAGGGGCGTGCGGCCCGCGTTGGTCGCCGGCCACAGCCTCGGTGAGTACTCGGCGCATGTCGCGGCAGGCACGCTGGCGTTTGCTGACGCGGTGCGACTGGTGCGCAACCGCGGGCGCTACATGCAGGAAGCGGTGCCGCTGGGCGCCGGCGCGATGGCCGCGATTCTCGGACTGGACGAGGCCGGCGTGAAGCAGGCCTGCGACGAAGCGGCGCAAGGTGAAGTCGTCAGCCCCGCCAACCTGAATGCGCCCGGCCAGATTGTGGTCGCCGGCACGGCGGCCGCCGTCGCGCGGGCATCGGAGCGCGCCAGGGCGCTCGGCGCCAGGCGCGCCATTCCGCTTCTGGTGAGCGCGCCGTTCCATTGCGCGCTGATGAAGCCGGCCGAGGTTCGGCTGACGCCGGAGCTACGCTCCGCGCCGTCGTCGAATCCACGGGTGCCGGTGATTGCCAATGTTGACGCACAGCCGAAGCGGACGGCGGCTGAGTCGATCGATGCGTTGATCGCGCAGATTGCCTCGCCGGTGCGATGGGAAAGCGTCGTTCAGCGCCTTGCGTCGGAAGGCGTCACCCGATATGTTGAAGTAGGTCCCGGCAAGGTACTGTCGGGTCTGGTGAAGAAGATCGCCGGCGGCGCCACCATTCAGAACGTCGAAGGTCCGGATGACCTTGCGGCGATCGAGGAACAGTCCTGACCCCCTTCGACGGCAAGATTGCCATTGTTACCGGCGCGTCGCGCGGCATCGGCCGCGCCATTGCCGAGCGGCTGGCGTCCGGTGGCGCCACCGTGGTCTGCGTGGCGCGTGGCGCCAACGCCGCGGCAACCGCCGCGGCGATTGCGGCTTCCGGCGGCAAGGCCGAAGCGCTCGGCGTGGACGTGACCGACGCCGCTGCGGTCGAGGGGTTGATCAAGGGCGTCATCGACAGGTACGGCAAGCTCGATATCCTGGTCAGCAATGCCGGCATCACACGGGATCAGCTGATGCTGCGGATGAAGCGCAGCGATTGGGACGAGGTGCTGGCGACCAACCTCACCGCGTCGTTCACGCTGTGCCAGGCCGCCCTGCGGCCGATGATCCGGGCGCGCGCCGGCCGCATCATCGCGATTAGCTCCGTCGTGGGCCAGATGGGCAACGCCGGACAGGCGAACTACGCGGCCTCCAAGGCCGGCCTGATTGGATTCTGCAAGTCACTGGCGCGCGAAGTGGCGTCGCGCCAGGTCACGGTCAACGTCGTCGCGCCGGGCTTCATCGAGACCGACATGACCAGGGCGCTGGCCGATGAGGCAAAGACGGATTGGTCCACGCTGATTCCGCTGGGCCGGATTGGCACGCCGGCGGAGATTGCCGCCGCGGTTGGTTTTCTGGCGTCCGACGAGGCGTCGTATATTACAGGTCAGGTTCTCGCCGTCAACGGCGGGATGTACATGTAGGGAGGGGACAGTGGCCGTTGCCGACAAGGTGAAGAGCATTATCGTGGAGCAGTTGGGCGTCGACGAGGAGGAAGTGACTCCGGATGCGTCGTTTGTCGATGACCTGGGCGCGGACTCGCTCGACACCGTCGAACTCGTGATGGCGTTCGAGGAGGAGTTCGGCATCGAGATTCCTGACGAGGAGGCGGAGAAGATCACGCGCGTCAAGGAAGCGGTGACCTACATCGAGGCGCACGCGAAGAAGAAGTAAAGGCATCCGGCGTCAGCCGGACTGCCGCAAGGGCGGAGGTCCAGTTGAACAGGCGAGTCGTAGTGACCGGCGTGGGGTTGGTCTCGCCGGTCGGCATGGGGACCCAGCAGAGCTGGGATGCCCTGTGCGCGGGCACGAGCGGCATTGGCCCGATCACGCGGTTTGACGCGGCGGCCTTCTCGACACGGTTCGCGGGCGAGGTGAAGAACTTCGACCCGCTGCAGTTCATCGAGAAGAAGGAACTGAAGAAGATGGACATCTTCATTCAGTTCGCGATCGCGGCGTCGCAGTCTGCGATCGACGATGCGAACTTGACCATCGACGACGCGCTGGCGCCGCGGATCGGCGTGTTCATCGGCTCGGGCATCGGTGGATTCACGACCATCGAAGAGCAGCACAGCGTCTATCTCGAGGGCGGGCCGCGCAAGATCTCGCCGTTCTTCATCCCGTCCTCGATCATCAACCTGGCGGCGGGCCAGGTGTCGATCCGGTTCAATGCCAAGGGCCCGAACCTGGCGACGTGCACCGCGTGCACGGCGTCGGCGCACGCCGTTGGCGACTCGTTCGAAATCATCAAGCGCGGCGCGGCCGACGCCATGATCACCGGCGGCACCGAGGCCGCGGTCTGTCCCATGGGCGTAGGCGGCTTTGCGGCGCTGCGTGCGTTGTCGCAGCGCAACGACGACCCGCAGCGCGCCTCGCGTCCGTTCGATAAAGACCGCGAGGGGTTCGTGCTGGGCGAAGGCTCCGGCATCCTGATCCTCGAGGAACTCGAGCTGGCCAGGCGCCGCGGCGCGCAGATTTACGCCGAGGTCGTGGGCTACGGCATGTCGGGCGACGCCCATCACATGACCGCCCCGGTGGAAGACGGCGACGGCGCGGTGCGGGTCATGCAGGCGGCGCTGCATCGCGCCGGCGTCAGCCCGGACAAGGTCAACTACATCAACGCGCACGGCACCTCGACGCCGCACAACGATCGCATCGAGACGACGGCAATCAAGCGGACGTTCGGCGAGCAGGCCTTCAAGCTGGCGGTATCGTCGACCAAGTCGATGACCGGCCACCTGCTCGGCGCCGCCGGCGGTCTCGAAGCAGGCATCACCGCGCTGGCGGTCAGGCACCAGCTGGCGCCGCCCACCATCAACCTCGATTCGCCCGATGAGGGATGCGACCTCGACTACGTGCCCCACCGGGCACGGCCCATGAAGATCGACTACGCGCTGTCGAACTCGTTTGGCTTCGGCGGCACCAACGGAGCGTTGTTGTTCAAGAGATACGAGGAATAGCGGCCCAGCGGCGCAGGGGGGTGGGGGCTTCAGCTTGGCCGCTGGCTCCCTCGGCCCCTAAGGCCCTAAGCCCAAACCAAATGAAAATCGCAGTCTGCATCAAACAAGTTCCGACGCGCGAGTGGCAGCCGCGCCTGAACGACGACAAGACCTGGGTCCGCGATCAGGACGTCAGCTACGAAATGAACGAGCCAGACGCCTACGCGCTCGAAGAAGCGCTGCGGCTGCGTGAAAAGCACGGCGGGGAAGTGGTGGTCTGTTCCGCCGGCCCGTCGCGCGTGCAGCAGGTGATTCGCGAGGCGCTGGCGCGTGGCGCCGATCGCGCGCTGCACGTCGAAGACGACGCGCTGGCGACCGCCGATGCCTTTACCGCGGCGTCGGCGCTGGCGCCGGCCATGGCGGAGCAGAAGTTCGACCTGATCCTCACCGGCCTGCAGAGCGACGACCAGGGACATGCGCAGTTCGGCCCGGTACTGGGTGAAAAGCTCGGTGTCCCGCACTCGACCATCATCATGGAAGTGAACATCGACCCGTCGACCGGCTCAGGGCAGGCGGGCGGCTCGATGCGCGTCAAGCGCGAGCTCGAGGGCGGGTGGTTCCAGTACATCACCATGCCGCTGCCGGCGCTGCTGACGATTCAGAGCGGCATCAATACGCTGCGCTACGCGACGCTGAAGGGCATCATGGCGGCGAAGAAGAAGGAGATCGCCAAGGTCGCGGCTCCGGCGGGCCTGGCCGCGCGGCAGAAGATCGTCGCGATGTATGCGCCGCAGAAAGCCAAGCAGACGGTGATGATCACCGGTGCTCCGGCCGAAGCCGCCCGGGAGCTGGTCAAGCGTCTTCGCGAGGAGGCGCGCGTCCTATGATTCTCGTCATCGCCGAACAGAAAGACGGCAAGCTGAACCGTGCCAGCCTGGAGACGATTACGGCGGCGCAGCAGTTGGCAGGCAGCTCGGGTGCGGCGCCGATCACGATTGCCGTGGCCGGCCAGAACGTCGGGCCGGTCGCGAGTGAGCTGGCCAACTACGGCGAGGTGATCGCGATCGACCACGCCGCGCTGGCGCAGTACAGCCCGGATGCGTTCGTGCAGGCGTTTCAGCAGGTGGTCACGCAGGTGTCGCCGACGTTCGTCCTGCTGCCGCACACCTACCAGACGCGCGACTTCTCGCCCGCGCTGGCGACACGGATGGATCGTGCGCTCGTGACGGATGTCATCAGCGTGAGGGGCACCCATTCGGCAGGCTCAGGGCAAGCCGGCGCGGGCGTTTCGTTTTCGCGGCCGATGTTCCAGGGCAAGATGACGGCTGACGTGCAGCCGCAGGGGTCGGCGCCGCATTTCATCACCATCCAGATCGGCGCGTTCCGGGCGGACGCCGCCACCAAGGCAGCGTCGGCTTCGTCGGTCAGCAGCGCGACCATCACGATCGATGAGTCGCAGCTGCGGCAGCGGCCCGAGGCGCCGTTCCAGGAAGCCAAGGCGGCCGTCGATCTGTCGCAGGCCGAACGCATTGTCTCGGTTGGCCGAGGCATCAAGTCGCAGGAGAACATCGCGGTGGCGGAGCAGCTGGCAAAGGCGTTTGGCGCCGAACTGGCCGCCTCCCGGCCGATCTGCGACAACGGCTGGCTGCCCATGGAGCGGCAGATTGGCAGTTCCGGCCAGACGGTGGCGCCAAAGTTGTATGTCGCGCTGGGCATCTCGGGCGCGATTCAGCACCTGGTCGGCATGAAGGGCTCGCGCACCATCGTTGCCATCAACAAGGACGCCGAGGCGCCGATCTTCGAGGTGGCCGACTATGGAGTGCAGGGCGATCTCTTTGAACTCGCACCGGCAATCATTGCAGAATTGCAAAAGTGAGCCGTGAGACCCTCGACGTTGACGTCCTGATCGTCGGCGGAGGGCCCGCGGGCCTTTCGACCGCACTGCGACTCGCTCAGCTCCAAAAGGCCAGGGGCGGCGAACCGCTGTCGATCGCCGTCATCGAGAAGGCGCGCGAGGCGGGCATTCACCAGCTGTCGGGCGCGCTGCTCGACCCGTCCACGCTCCAGGATCTCGTTCCTGATTTCAAGTCCAGAGGCGCGCCGCTGGGCACGCCGGTCGACAACGACAACATCTACTTCCTGACGCAGGAGAGCAAGGTCCGCCTGCCGATCACGCCCCCGCCGTTCCAGAACCACGGCAACTACATCATTTCGCTCAGTCAGTTCACGAAGTGGCTGGCGGCGCAGGTCGAAGCTGAAGGCATTGACCTGTTCTGGGGATTCCCGGGGCAGCAGGTGCTGATCGAGGGAAACCGGGTCACCGGTGTCCGCACCGGCGATCGTGGTGTGGGCAAGGATGGCCAGCCGCGGGGCGCGTTTGAGCCGGGGGCGGACATCCAGGCCAAGGTCACGATCTTCGCCGACGGGGTGCGCGGCCATCTCACCAGGCAGCTCTATCGCTACTTGAACATCGGCGCCGGGGCCGAGCCGGCGCAGTTTGCGATCGGCATCAAGGAGCTGTGGGACATTCCGAAGGATCGGCTGAAGCCGGGCACCGTGATTCACACGCTCGGCTACCCGCTGCGCGAAGAAGAGTTCGGCGGCACGTGGCTGTATGCGATGGCTGACGGACGGGTGTCGATCGGCATGGTGGTGGGCCTCGAGTACCACGACCCGCTGTTCGATCCGCACG
The DNA here is from genome assembly GCA_016871275.1 of Acidimicrobiia bacterium. Taxonomy (GTDB): domain Bacteria; phylum Acidobacteriota; class Vicinamibacteria; order Vicinamibacterales; family UBA2999; genus 12-FULL-67-14b. The sequence continues at coordinate 13,979 of VFZG01000029.1, forward strand.
CGGCGTTTCAGCATTTCAAGCTGCACCCGTACATCAAGGGCATTCTCGACGGTGGCACCATCGTGCGCTACGGTGCGAAGGCGGTGCCCGAGGGCGGGTGGCACACGCAGCCGCACCTCTTCGTGGACGGCGCGCTGATTGCCGGCGATGCCGCGAACTTCGTCAACTCAATGCGTCTCAAGGGCATCCACCTGGCGATGCGCAGCGGCATGCTGGCCGCCGAGACCGCGTTCGATGCGCTTCGCGCCGGCGATACGTCGGCCGCCGCCCTGTCGGCCTACAAGACCCGTGTCGATGCCAGCCCGATCAGGAGGGAGCTCTACCCGGTCCGCAACGTCCATCAGGCCTTCGGCGCCGGCCTGGTGGCCGGCAGCGTCGCGGCGGGCATGGCCATGTTTACGGGCGGCGTGCTGCCGCCCGACCTGAGCGGCCACGCCGGCCACAAGGCAATGCGCACCATCGCCGAGTACTACGGGATGAGCAAGCGCGACATCCTGGCGGCCTCGAACGCCGCGCCGATCGATCGCAAGGTCACGTTCGACAAAGTGACCGGCGCGCACTATTCCGGCACCCATCACGACGAGGATCAGCCCGTGCACCTGCTGGTCCACACCGAGGTGTGCCACTCGATCTGCGGCAGCGAGTACGGCCACCCCTGCGTGCGGTTCTGCCCGGCCAACGTCTACGAAATGGTGGACGATGGCGCCGGCGGGCGGCGGCTGCAGATCAACGCGTCGAACTGCGTGCACTGCAAGGCATGCGACATCATGGATCCGTACGGCGTGATCACCTGGGTCGCGCCTGAAGGTGGAGAAGGTCCCTCGTACGAGGGCATGTGACCACCGCCGACTGGTCCGCGTCAGCGCGCAAGCGCACCGAGGTCGCGGCCATCGCAGCGCTCGGGTATCCGGTCCTTCGCGCCCTGGGCTCGACCTGGACGTGGCAGGTCAGCGGCGCCGAGCACGACGAAGCGATCCGAGCCAGGGGCGAGCACCCCGTTCTCGCGTTGTGGCACGGCCGCATCCTTCCGGCTGCTCACTACTTCCAACGGCGCGGCATCGTGGCGATGGCCAGCGAGAATTTCGACGGCGAATGGATAGCGCGCATCCTCATGAAGTTCGGCTTCGGCATCGCGCGCGGATCGACGTCGCGCGGCGGTTCGAGGGCACTGCGGCAGCTCGTGCAAACGGTCGGATCACACGGCGTGGCCTTCACCCTGGACGGCCCCCGGGGCCCCGCTGAAGTCGCGCAGCCCGGCGCAGTGTGGCTGTCGAAGGCCACGGGCAATCCGCTGATGCCGTTTCACTGTGAAGCCGCATCCAGCTGGACGATGAAGTCGTGGGACCGTACCCAAATCCCCAAGCCGTTCACCACGGTGGCGATGGCGATTCGCCCGCCCCTCTATGTGCCGCGTGACGCCGATGCCCAGGCGTTGCGGTCGGCGCTCACGGCGCTGGAGGCCTCACTGGCCGAAGCCCGGACGGAGTGCCGGCGCCTGTTGTCACGGGATACCCTTTAGCGATGTCGTTAGTGCTCGTCAGTTCCAGGCGCTTTGTCGATCATGTGACTCCAGCCGGCCACCCTGAACGTCCCGAGCGTGCGGAGACGCTGCTGGCGGTGGCGGCGTCGTTCAAGGAACAGGGGGGCGAGGTGATCGAGCCGCGGGCCGCGACCGACGAAGATCTGCTCCGCGTGCACACGCAGGAACACATCGACGCGATCGTCGCCACACGCGGCAAGGCGACGATGATCGACGAGGACACGTTCACCTCGCCTGACTCCGACGACATCGCACGGCTGGCCGCGGGTGCGGTACTGACCGGCGTCGATCGGGTCCTGGATGGACCCAGCGGATCGCGAGCACTGGTGCTGGTTCGGCCCCCTGGGCATCACGCTGAAGCCGATCGCGCGATGGGCTTCTGTCTGTATAGCAACATCGCCGTCGGTGCGGCGTACGCGCGGTCGCGTGGTTGCGCGCGCGTGGCCATCGTCGACTACGACGTCCATCACGGCAACGGCACGCAGTGGATCTTCTACGAGGATCCCACCGTGCTGTTCGTCTCGTCGCACCAATATCCGTTGTATCCGGGCACCGGGGCGGCGGAGGAGAAAGGCCGGGGCGCCGGCGTGGGATTCACGCTCAACCTGCCGTTGGTGATTGGAACGAAAGACGAGGAGGTCGAGCGCCAGTACGAAGAGCAGGTGTATCCGGCGCTTTGTGGCTTCAAGCCCGATCTGCTGATGATCTCGGCAGGATTCGACGCCCATGAGCTCGATCCGCTCGGCCAGTTGCGCATGACCACCCAGGGCTTCGGCCGCCTCACCAGGCAGCTGCTGACGGTCGCCGACGAGCTCTGCGAGGGCAGAGTGGTGCTGGTGACCGAGGGCGGCTATCACCTGGATGCGCTACGCGACAGCCTGACGATGGTGATCGACGTGGCCCGCTGAAGGCCCCACAGAGACACGGAGGCACGGAGCACTTCGGCTACTTCCCAACGTAGCTCCGTGCCTCCGTGTCTCCGTGGCGCCGTACGTTATCCTTAGCAGTTATCGTGGCCGAATATCACCCTCAAGAATTGGACCGGAAGTGGCAAGCCCATTGGGCGGACACGAGGGCCTTCGAAGTCACCGAGGATCCCTCGAAGCCGAAGTTCTACTGCCTTGAAATGTTCGCCTACCCGTCCGGGCACGCGCACGTCGGACACGTCCGCAACTACATCATCGGCGACGTCGTTTCTCGCCTGAAGCGGCTGCAGGGCTTCAATGTGCTGCATCCATTCGGCTGGGACGCGTTTGGCCTGCCGGCCGAAAACGCCGCCATCAAGAACGGCATCCACCCCGAAACGTCGACGCTCGCCAACATCGCCCACATGAAGGGGCAGTTGCAGCGCCTGGGCATCAGCTACGCCTGGGGCCGTGAGCTGGCGACGTGCCTGCCGGACTATTACCGCTGGAACCAGTGGCTGTTCACGCGCATGTTCGAGAGGGGCCTGGCGTACCGCCGGCGCTCGACCGTGAATTGGTGCCCGAGCTGCAATACCGTGCTCGCCAACGAGCAGGTGATCGACGGGGCCTGCTGGCGGTGCGGCAGCCAGGTCACGCAGAAGGACCTGGAGCAGTGGTTCTTCAAGATCACGCACTACGCCGACGATCTGCTGGTGGCCGCCGACGGCCTGGCGAAGTGGCCCGAGAAGGTCCTGACCATGCAGCGGAACTGGATCGGGCGCTCGGAAGGCGCACGCATCAGGTTCCCGATTCAGGGTGCGAACGATTCGATCGAGGTGTTCACCACCCGCATCGACACCATCTTCGGCGCGACCTTCATGCTGCTGGCGCCCGAGCACGGACTGGTGTCGAGGTTTGCCAAGGAGTCCGAAGACGAACCGGCCTTCCTGGCGAAGGCGCAGAAGTATCGCGCCCAGGATCGCGCCGGCCGGCTGACCGGCGAAGTGGAGAAGGAGGGCTTCTTCACGGGGCGATTCGCGATCAATCCGTACACCGGCTTGCCCATTCCGATTTGCATTGCGAACTATGTGCTGGGCGAGTACGGCACCGGAGCGGTGATGGGTGTGCCTGCCCATGACGACCGCGACCGCGAATTCGCCACCAAGTATGGCTTGGAGATCAAACCAGTCGTGGTCGCACGCGACGGCTCGCCCGCTGGAGCGGCCACGGACGATTGCGTGTTGGTCGAGTCAGGCGATTACAGCGGAATGCCCGCCGACGCGGCCCGCCAGGCCATCACCGAGGATGCCGAGGAGCGAGGCATCGGTCATGGCACGGTGCAGTTTCGTCTCAAGGACTGGGGCATCTCGCGCCAGCGGTACTGGGGCACGCCGATTCCGATGATGCACTGCCCGGTCGACGGCATCGTGCCGGTGCCGGACGACCAACTGCCGGTGCAGTTGCCGAAGGTGATGGAGTTCACCGGCCGCGGCGACTCACCGCTTGCCGGCGTGCCGGAGTTCGTCAACGTGACGTGTCCGAAGTGCGGTGGTCCCGCCAAACGCGAGACCGACACGATGGACACCTTCGTCGATTCGTCCTGGTACTTCTACCGGTTTGCCGACGCGCAGAACGATCAGTTGCCGTTCGATCCGAAGAAGGTGGGCTACTGGTGCCCCGTCGACTTCTACAGCGGCGGCGTCGAACACGCCATCCTGCACCTGATTTACTCGCGCTTCTTTGCGCGCGTGTTCCACGACCTGGGCATGGTCGAGCACACCGAGCCGTTTACGCACCTGCTGACGCAGGGCATGGTGCTCAAAGACGGTGCCGTGATGTCCAAGTCCAAGGGGAACGTCGTCGATCCTGATTCGATGATTCAGAAGTACGGCTCCGACGCGCTGCGCCTGTATGTGATGTTCGTGGCGCCGCCGGAGAAGGAAGTCGAGTGGACGGACTCCGGGCTGGAGGGCAGCTTCCGGTTCCTGGCCCGCGTGTGGCGCGCCGCCGATCAGTGGGCCACGGAAGGCGCAGCAAGCTCGGACACCAAGGCCGCAGCAGGCACACACGCCACAACCCGAACGGCGATCGATCACGGGGCGCTGACCAGTGCCGAGAGGGCCTTGCGTCGTAAGACGCACGACACCATCAAGCGGGTGACGAACGACATTGATGCGCGCCAGCAGATGAACACTGCCGTATCGGCGATGATGGAGCTGGTCAACGAGCTCTACGCGTTCGCCGAAAAGGGCGAGCGGTCCGCACAGGCGCCGAGGGTGGCGCGCGAAGCGATCGAGGCGCTGATCGTCATGCTGTCGCCGTTTGCGCCGCACACCATGGAAGAGCTGTGGCAGATCTACGGCCACGCCGACGGGCTGCGCGCGGCCAGGTGGCCGGTGTTCGACGCCGAGGTCGCGAAGGCCGAGGAGCTGGAGATTCCCGTCCAGGTCAACGGCAAGCTGCGGGCGGTGGTCACGGTCGCGCCTGGCGTCGAGAATCCAGAGCTGGAGCGTATTGCCCTCGCCGAGCCGAACGTGCAGGCGCACATCGCCGGCAAAACGATCAAGAAAGTCGTTATCGTCAAGGGTAAACTGGTCTCAGTGGTGGTATGAAGCAGGCGATCGGGACATCGGGCCATCGGGGCGTCACCCGGCGTCAGGTCCTCAGGACGTTGCCGATCCTGGCAGCGGGCGTGAGTGCGTCGTCGTGCGGCTATGCGTTGAGCGGCCGCGGCTCGTTTCTGCCGGACTACATCAAGACGCTCGGTATCCCGATGTTCGGCAACGGCACGCCGTATCAGACCGTAGAGCAGGTCCTCACGCAGCGGGTACGACTCGAGTTCCAGAGCACGCGCCGCTACACCGTGGTGCCGACCGACGAGAACGTGGACGGAGTGGTGCGCGGTGACATCACCGCCATCAGCATCGCGCCGGTCAGCCTCAACGAGCAGCGGCTGGCCTCGCGCGTCCGCGTGACGGTCGGCATCAAGGTCAAGTTCGAGGACGTCAGGGCCCAGAAGACGCTGTGGGAGAATCCCGCGCTGTCCTTCTCGGACGAGTACGAACTGGCGAGCCCGAGCGGCGGCACCGACGTGGCGGCCTTCATCGGCGGTGATCGCACGGCCTTCGACCGCCTGTCGGTGGACTTCGCGCGGTCGGTCGTCTCTGCTATTCTCGAGGCGTTCTAAGCAGGCCTCCGGGCCTCCGGGCCTCCAGGCTTCCAGCGAATGAGCACAGTTCTCGAGATTCGCAAACAGATCAAGGCACGCAAGACCGGGCCGCTGTATCTGCTCGAGGGGGACGACCTCCAGTCCCGTCACGACCTGGCGCTGGAGTTTGCGGGTGTCGTGGACGAAGGCCTCCACGCCTTCAACGTCCAGAGCTTCTACGCCAACGAGGCGACCAACGCCGGCGGGCGCGATCAGCTGATCGGCGCGCTGCTCTCGAGCGCGCGCACGCTGCCGATGATGGCGCCCAGGCGCGTGATTATGGTGCACGAGGCAGACCGTCTCCTCGCTCCCAGACGCGCCAAGGACGGCGAAGACAGCGAACCCGAGGTTCCGAAGAAAGGGAAGCGGGCGCTGGCGACGACACCGGCGGAAGAGCTCGAGGCCTACATCGGGAATCCCGAGCCGATGACCACGATGGTGTTCGTCTCCAGACCGCTCGACGGCAACCGTCGCGTCGTCACACTGCTCAGAAAGCATGCCGACGTGGTGGATTGCGGCACGCTTCACGATCCGCGCGAGGCCGAGGCGTGGATTACCAAGCGCCTCGAGAAGGACGAGCTGACGATCGATCCGAAGGCGATCAGCCTGCTGCTGTCGTCGACCGGGCTGACTCTTGGGCGGATTCGACCCGAAATCGAAAAGCTGATTCTCTACGCTGCGGGCGAGTCGGCGATCACGATCCAGCACGTGCAGGACGTGGTGATTCCCCAGGAGGAATCCGAAGGCACCTTTGCGTTGATGGAGGCCGTGCAACACGCCAACGCGGCGCGAGCCCTGCGAGAGGTGTCGGCGCTGATCGACGGCGGCGTCCAGCCGCCCGTGATTCTCGGCCAGCTGCGAGCCGCCACCATCCGCCTGCGCCCGGATACGAAGGTGAGAAGCGGACTGGAAGCCGTGTTCCGGACAGACCTGGCGATCAAGTCATCGGCGGGAACGCCGCAGCATCTGCTGGAGTGCCTAGTCGTCGAACTGTGCGCGCGTTAGTCGACGCGTCGCGATCGCGCGCCCTTATTGTTTACTTGGAGATCCTGGCTGCGAGCCGCGACTTGTAGCGCGACGCGGTGTTCTTGTGGATGATGCCTTTGGTGGCCATCTTGTCGACCAGCGACTGCAGGGACTGGAGCGCCTTCCTGGCGCCGTCCACGTCCTTGACGTCGAGCGACTTGCGGATGCTCTTCAGGCCGGTGCGGAGCCTGGACCGGAGCGCGCGGTTGTGCTCGCGCCGCTTGATATTCTGCCGGTTGGCCTTGAGGGCCGACTTATTGCGCTTTGCCACTGTCTAGAACCTCGATTTTCGGAAGAAAGACAAACACGTAATTATATCAGGCCAATTGGCCTACTTGCCCACGATCTGATAGTTCCCCGAAGCCGGCGGCTTGTTCGAGATCTTGGTAACCGGCCTGCCATCAACCATTTCAATCCACTTGTAGATGGCATTGGCCGGTGCCGGCGGGGCGGCCTGGGTGATCTTCTCGACGTAATTCCGCGTTTCCCTGAACGGCGGGATGGACTTACCGTACTTGTCCACGTTGCTGCTGCCGGCGTTGTAGGCGGCCAGGGCCAGTTCGAGCTTCTGGTCGTAGCGATTGAGCAAGCGCTTCAAGTAGGTCACGCCGCCGCGGATGTTCTGCTCCGGGTCGAAGGGATCGGTGACACCCAATTCCTCGGCTGTGGCAGGCATCAACTGCATCAACCCCATGGCGCCTTTGGGCGAGACAGCGGATGGGTTGAACGCGGACTCGACCTGGATGACCGCGCGCACCAGGTCCACGGCAACGCCGTGACGTAGCGCGTGCTCGGCGATGGCGGCCTCGTACGGCGCGCTCCGCTTGCTGGTCGTGACCGGGGTGGTAGCGCGGAACGCCGCGGAGCCGTGAACTTCGTAGGTGTCTTGCGCGTGCTCTTCAGCCTTCGGCGAATTGGACAGCACGAGCCGTCCGCCCGCGTCGCGCCAGCTGTAGATCTGGGCTGCGGCAGGGGTCGCCACCGAAAGCATGAGCGTTAGAGCGACAAGGCTTCGGTACAAGAGTTTCAGTCTACCTTATCGGCAACTTTCGGGCCGGGTCGCAGACGCAGAGCACCGGCCACGGCAGGCGCAGAAAGCCTGGAGAAAGCCCCGGTCACCGCAGCGCCGCTCAAGCCTACTCGAGCAGTCGCGTGACCTCTTTCTGAGCAGCCGCTAGCAATTCTGTAATTCTGCTCGCGTCCTTGCCGCCGGCTTGGGCGAAGTCCGGACGCCCCCCTCCGCCGCCACCCACGATCGGCGCGAGGGTCTTTACGAGCTGGCCCGCCGGCGCCTTCTTCGTGAGGTCAGGTGTCACGGTCACCACCAGCGACACTGTGCCCTCGGGCAGCGCGGCGGCGAGTACCACGACGCCGCTCTTGAGCCGCGACTTCAGCGTATCGGCGAGCGTGCGCAGGGATTCAGAATCCACGTCGGACATCTGCCGCGCGATCAGCGTCGAGTCACCGATGGTGATCTTGTCGTCATCAGCGGCGCCGCTGCCACCGCCACCAAGGGCGAGCCTGGTCTTGAGCTGCTGAATCTGCTTCTGCGACTTGGCGAGCAGCTGCTGGTGCGACTCGATCCACGCAGCCAGCTCGCCAGGCTTGGCCCCGGATGCCTCGATGGCATCTTCGACCTGGCTGACCGATGCCCGCGCGAGGGCGTAGGCGCCGAGACCGGTGACGGCTTCAATGCGCCGCACGCCCGCCGCGACACCGGATTCCTCCGTCATCAGGAACAGTCCAATGTCGCCGGTGGCGCGCACGTGGGTGCCGCCGCATAACTCGGTGCTGAACGTGCCGTCGCCAATTGAGACGACGCGAACCTGGTCGCCGTATTTCTCTCCGAAGAGCGCCATGGCGCCGGCCGCAATGGCTTCCTGGGTGTTGCGCACGGCGGTGTTCACCGCCTCGTTCTGCAGCACGAATTCGTTGACGATCCGCTCGATCTGCGCGAGCTCTTCGGGCGTGACCGCCGAGAAGTGCATGAAGTCGAACCGCAGACGATCCGGCGCGACCAGCGAGCCGGCCTGCTTGACGTGGATGCCGAGCACCTTGCGGAGCGCGGCGTGGAGCAGGTGGGTCGCGGTGTGGTTGCGCCGTGTGGCGTCGCGTGTGGCCACGTCGACTTCGGCGGTCACCAGGTCACGCACGGCGATGCGCTTGTCGACCGCCGCGAGTTTGTGTGCCCTCGGAAGGCCGGGGCCCAGCCGGACGACCCCCGAGACCCTGGCGCGGCCGCCGTTCGCCGTCTCGATCCAGCCCTGGTCCGAGACCTGGCCGCCGGCTTCGACGTAGAACGGGGTGCGGGCGAGCACCGCGAATCCGCCACGCGCGCCTGCCTCGAGTGTCTCAACCGACTGCTTGCCGGCGTCGAACAGGGCGAGAACCGGAACGCCCTTGAGCAGCGTCTCGGAGTATCCCTCAAAGGCATCGCCCGCCTGCTGCAGCGATTCACGCGCCTCGCCCGACGCAAACGCGAACTGCTCACCCTTCTTGTCGAACGAGCTACTGGCGCGCGCCTTTTCGCGCTGACCCTCCATGGCGGCCTCGAAGCCCTCGGCGTCGAACCTCAGGCCCTGGTTGCTGGCGAGATCTTCAATGAAGTCCCGGGGCAGGCCGTGGCTGTCGTAGAGCTTGAAGGCATCCTCGCCGGGGACGACCCTGCTGCCCCTGGCGGCGCGCTCGAGCACCTCTTCCAGCCGCGGCAGGCCGCCGGTCAGGACCGCGTCGAAACGTTCTTCTTCAGCCTTGATGACCTGCTGGATCGCCGCCCGGCCGGCCTCGAGCTCAGGATAGGCGCCGCCCATGTCGCGCACGACTACGTCAACCAGCGTGTGGAGAAACGGCTCATGCATGCCGAGCTTGCGGCCATGGCGCATGGCGCGGCGCATGATCTTCCGCAGCACGTAGCCACGCCACTCGTTCGAAGGCACGACGCCATCGGCGATCAGGAACGTCGACGCGCGCGCGTGGTCGGCGACGACGCGCATGGAGATGTCGGTGGGCGCCATCGACTTGTTGTAGGTATGCCCCGACTGCCGGCCAATCGCCTCGAGGACCGGCATGAACAGCGGCGTGTCGTAGTTCGACATCGTGCCCTGCATCACCGCGCTGATGCGTTCGAGGCCCATGCCGGTATCGATCGACGGGGCGGGCAGGGGAGTGAGCGTACCCTGCTGGTTGCGCTCGAATTCCATGAACACGTTGTTCCAGATCTCGACGAAGCGTTCGCTGCCGCCCTCGACGTCCTGAATGAAGTGGCCGGTTCCCGGGTTCGATGCGCCGCGGTCCACGTAGATCTCCGAGCAGCGTCCGCACGGGCCGGTATCGCCCATCGCCCAGAAGTTGTCGGCTATGCCGAGCTCGCCGATGCGATCGGCCGGCACGAAGTCCAGCCAGCGCTGGTACCCTTCGTCGTCTCGCGGGATGCCCTTCTCGCCCTTGAACACCGTCACGTAGAGCTTCGACGGGTCGAGCCCCCAGACCCTGGTCAGCAGGTTCCAGGCCAGCTCGATCGCATCCTGCTTGAAGTAGTCACCGAACGAGAAGTTGCCGAGCATCTCGAAGAAGGTGTGATGCCGCAGCGACGGACCAACGTTGTCCAGGTCGTTGTGCTTGCCGCTGACGCGCATGCACTTCTGCGAGGTGGCGGCACGACGGTAATCGCGCATCTCTCGCCCCAGGAACACGTCCTTGAACTGGTTCATGCCGGCGTTGGTAAAGAGCAGGGTGGGGTCGTCGCCGGGCAGCAGGGGGCTGCTGGTCACCACGCGGTGGCCGTGCTGCTCGAAGTACTTCAGAAAAGAGGCGCGTATTTCCCGGGGATGCACCTCTTCATCTTATCCGTTTCAACACCGCTTCCAAGGGGAAGCCTTGCCCGACGAGCCCGCGGATGATGCGAGCGCGGCCCTTCTGGTCCAGTTCCTCGAGGGCCGTGCCGCGCAGGCGGCGCTCGAGCGCGCGCTCCAACAACGCGTTCTCGTCGACGTCCTGGAAGACCTCGCTGACGGCCTGCGCAGCGGTATGGCCGTCAATGCCCGCCTGGCGGATCTTCTGGATGACGCGCGACCGCCCGCGGCTCTTGACCGCACTCTCCATGCGTCCGATCGCCATCGCCACACGCCGATCGCTCAACGTGCCGTCCTTCTTCAAGCGCGACAGCGCCGACTCGATGTCGCCGGCCTCGAGTCTCCGCCGTGTGAGCCTGGCGCGCAGCTGGGCCTCCGACAACTCGCGTGCCGAGAGCAGCGTCAGGGCAACGGTGTATGCGTCCATTGCAACCGGCTCCAGGGTGACACAGTTCCGTCTGGTTCCACCGGCTGGCACCGATGGAACCGTGGGAATCGCTCTAGGATCCGAAACGCGTAATTTCCGGCTGGCCGGCCCGCTTGGCGGCTGGTGTTCCAGGCTGACCGCCCAAGATCTGGCCGGCCATCTGGTCGCGCGACGCGTCCGCGGTGGTCGAGATGCCCTGGACCCTCAGCTTGAACTCGTCGACGTTCGTCGCCCAGCGCAGGGCTTCTTCATAGGTGATCAGCTCCTGCGAGTACAGGCTGAAGATCGACTGGTCGAAGGTCTGCATCCCGTACTGGGACGTGCCTTGCGCAATGGCGCCCGCAATCAGGTACGTCTTGTCCTTGTCGACAATACAGTCCTTGATGAACGGCGTGGCGACCAGCACTTCGACACCCGGGACGCGGCCCCTGCCGTCGCTTCTGGGAATCAGGCGCTGCGCAATCGCGGCCTTCAGCACCGACGCCAGCTGCAGGCGGATCTGTTTCTGCTGGTGGGGCGGGAAGACCGAGATGATGCGGGTGATCGTCTCGGTGGCGTCCAGCGTGTGCAGCGTCGAGAACACCAGGTGGCCGGTTTCGGCGGCGTGCAACGTCGTCTCGATGGTCTCCAGGTCGCGCATTTCGCCGACCAGGATGACGTCCGGGTCCTGGCGCAGGGCGCTGCGCAGCGCATAGGCAAACGATCGCGTGTCCACGCCAATCTCGCGCTGGTTGATGATGCACCGTTGGTCGCGGTGCAGGTATTCGATCGGGTCCTCGATGGTAATGACGTGCGCGGTGCGGTTGGCGTTGATGTAATCGATCATCGCGGCCAGCGAGGTCGACTTGCCGCTGCCGGTGGCGCCGGTGACCAGCACCAGACCGCGTTCTTCCGACGCAATGGTTTTCAGCACCCCCGGCAGGCCGAGCTCGTCGAGGTTCATCATTGTGACGGGGATGACGCGGAGCACGATGCCGATGGTGCCGCGCTGCTGGAACACGTTGCAGCGGAAGCGGCCAAGTCCGGCGACGCTGTAGGCGAGGTCGACTTCCTGCGAGTCCTTGAACTTCTGGCGCTGTGCCGTCGACATGATCGACGCCGCCATTTCGACGAGGTGTTCGTGATCGAGCTGCTTCTGGTCGCTGACGGGCGCCAGCTGTCCGTGGATGCGCGCCATTGGATAGCTGCCGACTTTGAGGTGCAGGTCCGACGCACCTCTTGCAACCGCCAGCTTCAGCAGCTCGTTGACGTGCATGGAGGGTTACCTCGCCGCCACAGCCGTACCGACGGGCGTCAACCAGCCGTGTGTATCGGGATGGTCGCCCCGGATGATCGCGAAGAACCGCTGCTGTAATGCTTCGGTCACCGGGCCGCGCCTTCCGTTACCCACGGCGATCTTGTCGAACGAACGGACGGGGGTGATTTCGACTGCCGTGCCGCAGAAGAACGCCTCGTCGGCGAGGTACAGGAACTCACGCGGAATCGATCCTTCGCGGATCTCGACGCCCAGGTCCTTCGCCAGCGTCAGCACCGTGTCGCGCGTGATGCCCTGCAGCACCGACGAGCCGATGCCCGGCGTGTAGATCACGTGGTCGCGCACCAGGAACAGGTTCTGGCCGCTGCCTTCGCTCAACAGGCCACGCTCGTCGAGCGCCACCGCGTCGGCGTAGCCGTCGAGCATCGCCTGCATCTTGATCAGCGCGGAGTTGGCGTAGTTGGCCGCGCCCTTGGCGAGCGCGGGCAGCGTGTTCGGCGCCAGGCGCGTCCACGAGCTCACGCCCACATCAATGCCGTGCTCGAGCGCTTCCGCCCCCATCATCTGGTTCCATTCCCAGACGATCACGGCCGCTTCGACCGGGCACGGACGAGGGTCGAGCGTCAGCGAGTCGTAGCCGCGATAGACCACCGGGCGGATGTAGCAGCTCTTGAAGCCGTTGACCCGAACGGTGTCGATGACCGCCTGTTCGAGTTCGGCCTGCGACCACTTCGGCTCCATCCGGTAAACACGGCAGGAGTCGATCATGCGCCGCATGTGCGGCTCGAGCCGGAAGATGTTGGTGCCGCGCTTGGAGTCGTAGGCGCGCAGCCCTTCAAAGGCGCCGGTGCCGTAATGAATAACGTGAGAAGCGACGTGAATGGTGGCGTCCTTCCAGTCCACCATCGAGCCGTTCATCCAGATCTTGCCAGTGCCCGCGAATGCCATAAGGGATTCTAATACGGGCGACGGGCTGCGGGCGACGGGCTGCGAGCTACTGCTGCTCGGAGCAGAACGGGCAGACGTCGGCACGGGCGGGCTGGGCCTTGCCGCACTTCCAGCAGAACTTCGGCTGCACGGTTTCGCGCGCCTTGAGTCGCGCCTGGACGTCCTGGACGTCTTCAGACGGCCCATTGGCGGCGGCCGGGGACGGACGCCATGGGCGCTTGACCGGCTGCGGCGCCGGCGCGCGAAACGCGAGCACCGCGTCCAACAGGTCGGCGGCGCGCTGGTAGCGCGAGGGAATGTCGGCGGCGATCGCCTTCATCACGATGTCGTTGATGGCCTTCGGCAGCCTGGGGTTCTTCAGCTTGGGCGGCGAGGCGAGCTCGCCGTTCATCAGCTTTTCGAGGTCGCTCGGCAGCGGCGTGTTGTAGGGCAGCACGCCCGTGAACATCTGGTACATGGTTACGCCCAGCGAATAGATGTCTGAAGCGAACACCGCCTTGCCCTGGAACTGCTCGGGAGCCATGTACGGCGGACTGCCGATCACAGTCGTGCCATGGGCCGCGATTTCCAGGAAGCGCGAGGTGCCGAAGTCGGCTACCTTGCACATGCCTTGATCGGTGACGAGCACGTTGCCGGGCCGCAGATCGCGGTGGATGATGCCCTGCCGGTGCGCATGGTCCATCGCGTTGGCGATCTGGCAGGTGTAGTCGAGCGCGCGGGTGACATCGAGCAGGCCCTCCCGCTCGATCACCGCTTCGAGCGTGTCGCCCTGCACGTACTCCATCACGATGAAGAACACATCGTCCTGTTTCTCGGCGGTCAGGACGGAGACGATGTTGGGATGACTGAGGGAGGCGAGAAGCCGCGGTTCCTGGACGAGCTCACCGAAGTCGAGGTTCTGGCGGTGCGGGACCTTGATGGCGACCTTCTTGTCGATCCACGTGTCTTCCGCGAGATAGACGCTGCCGAAGCCGCCGCTTCCCAAGGGAGACAGGATGCGGTACTTGCCGACTGTCTGTCCGCGAAAGAACATGTGGTGATGCTGAGTATACTCTCCGCGTGATGCGCCCGCGTTTCCATGTGCCCGGCGTGAATCCGGCGACCGAGCGCGTCGAGATGCCGGAAGACGAAGCCGAACATCTCGTACGCGTGCTGCGGCTGGGTGTGGGTGACGAAGTCGACGTGTTCGACGGTCGCGGTGGCTTGTGGCGCGCGGAGATCGTGCAGGTCGGCAAGAAGTCGGCGGCCGTCCGGCCGATTGAGGAGCTGGAGCCGGCGCCGGAGCTGGAGGTCCGTCTCAACCTGGTGATCGGCGTGTTGAAGGGCGACAAGATTGATGGTGTCGTTCGGGATGCGGTGATGCTGGGTGTCAGCAGCATCCAGCCGGTGATCACCGAGCGATCGGAAACGAGCCGGGCCGCGATGGCCCGCAGCAACCGCCTTGCCCGGTGGCAGCGGATTGCCGTGTCATCCGCCAAGCAGTGCCATCGCGCTGTCGTACCACCGATTCACGCCGTGGCGCCGCTGGACTGGTATTGGTCTGAGAAGCATGATGCCGCCCGGGTGATGTGCGTTGAACCATCCGCCGCGCTTGGGGATGTCGTGGCCGTGCAACGCATCAGGAAAGCGCCCGCGACCGACTTGATTATCGGGCCCGAGGGGGGCTGGGCGGTGTCGGAAGTTGCCGCGGCACACGATTCCGGAGCTATCCTGATGTCGCTCGGCGGCCGTACGCTGCGTGCCGACGCCGTGCCGATGGTGGCGATGACCGCGTTACTGACGATGTGGGGTGAACTGAAATGAAGATCAGAGGGCTTGGGGTTTGTGGCGTGGGGGTTGCGGTGCTCGTATCGGTGGCGTCCGGCTTCAGCCGGACCGTCGACGCCCAGCAACGCCTCCAGGATCCCGATCCGGTGGCGACGTTCTCGATCCTCGGCTTCGATCCGGAGACGGGCGAGGTTGGCGGGGCGGTGCAGTCGCGTGTGTTCACGCTCACCGGCGTGCTGGCCGCGGATGCCGACGCCGGCATCGTGGCCACGCAGGCCATTGTGGACGTGAGCTACGGCCCCAAGGGTATCGCGCTGTTGAAGGCGGGCATGTCGCCGGATGCGATCATCAAGGCGATCTGGGACAGCGATCCGGATCCGTTTCCGGATCGCTGGACGAAGCACGGTCGCCAGTTTGCGGTAATGAACCTGAAGGGCGAGGCAGCCACGTTCACTGGCCCGAAGGCCAGCGCGTGGGCCGGTGGCAAGCTTGGCAAGTACTCCGCCGCGCAGGGCAACATCCTCGCGGGACCGGCCGTTGTCGACAGCATGATCAAGGCGTTCGAGGAAACACCGGGTCACCTGTCGCTGCGCCTGATGGCCGCGCTCGAAGCCGGTCAGGCCGCAGGCGGCGACACACGCGGCATGCAGGCGGCCTCGATGGTGATCGTCAAGAAGGGCGCCGGCGTGTGGCTGAACAACGACACCGTGCTGCGTTTCCAGGTCGACGACCAGGAGAATCCGTATCAGGAGCTGCGGCGAGTGGTCGAGAACTGGAACAAGCGGCGCCCGAATCCGGTCAGGTCGACGCCGCCGAAGCAGTGAGTCGATGAACACGAGTGAGGGTCGCGACCTCCTCACGCACATGGAGTGGGCAGACTCCCGCTCCTGGCGAGCGGTGCGACAGCGGCTCAGGGCGCCGGTCGAGATGCAGCTCTAGCCGCGGCGATGCAGCTCCAGCGCGATCCAGTTGTCCTCGCTGAGGCGCTGTCGTTCGGTAAATGAAGCGAACGAGGCGAGGACGCGGCCGACCTCGGTGTGATCGAAGCCACTGAGGATCAATCGGCCGTGCGGGCGGACCAAGGCGGCGATGTCTGCCGCACTCGACGTCAGCATGCCGCCGGTCAGGTTGGCGAGCACGATGTCAGCCGGCGCCGGCGGGGCCTTCCTGAAGTCGGAGACGACGAACGTGATGCTGTCCGGCAGGGTGTTGAGCCTGGCACTCGATTCGGCCGAGTCGATCGCATCCTGATCGACATCGACTCCCGTCACGCGGCGAGCGCCCATCAGCGCGGCCGCCATCGATAACACCCCCGACCCGGTACCGAGGTCGAGCACGGTCGCATCCGCCACATCGAGCGCCGACAGCAGCCGCAGGCACATGCGGGTGGTGGCGTGGTGACCGGTGCCGAACCCCATCGACGGCTCGATGACGATCACCGTCGCCTCGACGCCGTGGGCCGCGGGCGGCGGCAGGTCCCAGGGCGGCGCGATGATAAACGCACCGGCGCGGACGGCCTTCAGTGATTGTTGCGACCTCGCGGCCCAGTCTTCATCCGGAAGATCCACGCGCTCGATCTTCAGCAGTGGCAGCGCCAGCGCGATCGCCCTGCCGGCGCGATCGCGTTCACCAGGGTCTGAAAAGCAGACGCTCCAGTGCAGGGGAGTCGGAGGCGGATCGGGAATGGGTGGATAGGTGGGATCCCACAGGCCCCCCGGAGGCAACGGCCGTTCGGCGAGATCCTGGATGGCAACCGGATTGAAATCGGTGAGGACGGCGGAGACCAGGTCTTCGGATCCGTCCACCGCGCTGGCGCGAAGCACGAGGGCAGGCCATGACTGGCTCATAGGTCTGAGCGGTCTGAGCCTTCTGTGGCCCAGGTCCTACCCAAAGATGTCTTTGACCTTGTCGAAGATGCCGCGCTCGGCGTCTTCGTCGCGCACCGACGGCTTCACCGTCGTGTCCGGCAGCGTCGCGGCGAGTTGTTCGAGCAGCGTCCGCTGATCCTTGGTCAGCTTCTTCGGCGTCACCGCCTGCACGGTGACCAGCAGGTCGCCGTGACCGCGTCCGGATACGTCCGGCATGCCCTTGCCGCGCAGCCGGAACGTGGTGCCGGTCTGCGTGCTCTCGGGCACCTTCACCGTGTGCTCGCCGTCGATGCCGGGCACCTTGATGTCGGCGCCGAGCGCCAGCGTGGTGAGCGGCAGCGGCACCGTGCAGTGCAGGTGGTTGCCGTCGCGCTGGAAGAACTCGTGCTCGCGCACGAAAATGACGACGTAGAGGTCGCCGTGGGGGCCGCCGTGCGTGCCGGCTTCGCCGTCACCGGCGAGGCGCAGGCGCTGACCGGTGGCAATGCCCGCTGGAATCTTCACGGTGAGCTTCTTCGTTCGTTCAACGGTGCCGCTGCCGTGGCAGGCGGCGCATGGCTTGGAAATCACTTTGCCGTTGCCGCGGCACTGTCCGCACGTGCGGGCGACCGTGAAGAACCCCTGTTGATAGCGAAGCTGACCGGTGCCGCGGCACTGCGGGCAGGTCGTTGGCGACGTGCCGGGCGCGGCGCCGTTGCCGTTGCAGGTCTCACAGGTTTCCTGGCGCGGGATCTGGACGTGCGTTTCGACGCCCTTGGCAGCCTGCTCGAACTTGATCTCGAGGTCGTAGCGCAGGTCGGCGCCGCGCTGCGGCCCGGAGCGGCGGTTGCCGCCGCCAAACCCGAAGATGTCGCCGAGGCCGCCAAAGATGTCTTCGAAGCCGCTGAACTGTGACGGGTCGAATCCCTGCGGCCCGCCGCCCACGCCGGCATGGCCGAACCGGTCGTAGCGCGCCCGCTTGTCGCCGTCGCTGAGAATGGCGTACGCCTCGGCCGCCTCCTTGAATTTCTCTTCGGCGGTCCTGTCGCCGGGGTTGCGATCGGGGTGGTACTTGAGAGCCAGCTTGCGATACGAGCTCTTGATCTCCTGATCGGTCGCGGTGCGTGAGATCTCGAGGATCTCGTAGTAATCGCGCTTGCTCACGACGCCTTGGCCACCTTCACGAGTGCCGGCCTGAGCAGGCGGTCGCCAAGCTTGTAGCCCTTGGCCATCACACCCACCACCTCACCTTCACGCGCGCCGGCCGCTTCCTCGTAGGCCACCGCCTGGTGCAGGCGCGGATCGAAATCCGCTCCGATGGCATCGACAGTGGTGACGCCGCGCTTCTTCAGCAGCTCCGCCAGTTGGCGGTTGATCAGCTCGAGGCCGGCTTTATAGGCCTGAGCCTCGGGTGGTGCGTCGGCCGCCAGGGCGCGATCAAAGTCGTCGACGATCGACAGCAGATCGTTCAGCACGTCGGCGGCCGCCCACTCGATCATCTCCTTGCGGTCGCGTTCGACACGCTTGCGGAAGTTGTCGAATTCGGCGGTCTTACGAAGCAGCCGGTCGTACAGATCATCGCGCTCCTTTTGAAGCGCGTCCTGCTCAGCCGGCGGCTCGGATGCCGCAGCCGTATCCTCTTGCTGCGGGTTGATGTTGTCGTCGCTCACAATGTCCTAGTTTACGTCGCGCAGAACCCTGGCGACGGCTATGGCCGCAATGTTCACGGCGCTGATCGCCTTCGAGTAGCGCATGCGCGTCGGACCGATGATGCCGACGGTGCCGTTGCTGCGGCCGTCGAAGTAGGTGGCGGCGATCAGGCTGAACGGGCGCAGCTCCGGATCGCTGTGCTCGGCGCCGATCACGACCGTCAGGCCGGGACCATCCATGTACTCGGTCAACATCCGCACGAGCCGTTGTTTCTCCTCGACCATCCGCCAGAGGGTCTTCAGCGTGTTGGCGGAAATGCCGCTGGCCTGGACGACCTCTTCGATCAACGTCGAGGCGCCATCGATGTAGACGGCCGCCGGCCGATCGAGGTTCTGGAACGAACTGCTGGCAAGGCGCAGCGCCAGCCCCAGCAATTGATCGTACAGCGAACGTTCTTCCTTCAGCCGCTCGACCACGCCCGAGCGCACTTCGTCGAGGCTGCGGCCGGCGAATTCGGCGTTGAGGAAGTTGGCGGCCTGCATCAGTTCCGACGTGCTGACCGGCTCGCCGATATCGACCGTCTTCTGCGACACCTGGTTGCCGCTGGTGACCATCACCACGAGGATGCGGCTGCCGCTGATTGGCACGAACTCGATGTGCTGGAAGATGGCCTGCGCGTTCGGCGGCGAAATGGCAAAGCCGACGCCGTTGCCCGCTTCGGACAGCACGTGCGAGATCGATGAGAGCAGGTCGTCCATCAGCGGGGCGGCGCCCGCTTCCTGGCGGAGCCGCGCTTCAACAGCGGAGGCGCTCTTGGCGGAGCGACGCGAGTCGAGCAGCATGTCCACGTAGCAGCGGTAGCCGGCATCCGTCGGCACGCGGCCGGCCGAGGTGTGCGGCTGCCAGACGTAGCCCATCTCCTCGAGTTGCGCCAGGACGTTGCGGACCGTTGCAGACGACAGGTTCAGCCCGGCCTTCTGGGCGAGTGTTCCGGACGACACCGGTTCACCCGTTTCGATGTACGAACGGACGAGAGTCGCGAGAATACGGCGCGTGCGGTCGGATACTGCCGGACCAACCATTGGAGGTATTAGCAGTCGATCGCGAGGACTGCTAACAGCAGTGTAGCACCTTAAATGCCGGCACGCGAGGCGAGTGCGGTCGCTTCGGCTCGGGCAATGGCCGCGATGTCCCTGAAATCCCAGCGGGTAGGCCGGAAGTCGTCGATCAGGACCTCGCCGTCGACAATCGTGGTGCGGACATCGGTCCCGCGGCTGGCGTAGACCATCGTCGAGTAGGGATCTGAGCCCTTCGGCGAGTCCACCAGGATCAGGTCCGCCCGCTTGCCGGCCTCGACGCTGCCGATCTCGTTGTCGAGGCCGAGAGCCCTGGCGCCTTCGCGGGTCGCCATCCACACCGCATCGCGCGCAGTCAGGGCGCCGGGTCTCAGGCGCACCGACTGCAGGACGGCGGCGAGCCGCATTTCCTCGAACATGTCCAGGTGGTTGTTGCAGGCCGCGCCGTCGGCACCGAGCGAGACCGAGATGCCCTTCGCGCGCATCTCGACCACCGGAGCGAGACCTGAGCCGAGCTTGAGATTCGAGCCGGGGCAGTGCAGCACCTTGACGTCGCGCGCGGCCATCAGGGCCTGTTCGTGCTCGTCGACCCAGACGCAGTGCGCGAGGCACAGTCGAGGCGATGCCAGCCCGGTGTCGGCAAGGTAGTCGATGTTCTTGCGGCCGTGCCGGGACTTGATGAACGCGATCTCGTCGCGATTCTCGGACGCGTGCGTGTGAACGAGGAGGTCGTGCTCGGCCGAGAGCGTCGCGACCGCTTCCAGCAGCTCGCGTGAGCACGAAATTGCGAAGCGGGGCGCGAAGGCGGCTCGCAGGCGGCCGTTCGCGCGGCCATGCCACCGCTTCGCAATCGCCACGCTGTCATCGATCGATCTCGCGGTGTCTTCGAGCAGCCGTGACGGAACCGCCGAATCGGCATCCATCATGCACTTGCCGACCACCGCCCTGAGTCCCATCGGCGCGAGCGCTTCGAACACCGCATCCGTGTCGTGCACCGTCTCCATCGTCAACACCGTCGTGGTGCCCGACTGCAGGAGTTCTGCCGCGGCCTGCCGCGCCGCGGCCGCGAGCGAGCGCGGCGTGTGCGCGGCCTCCATCGGCCACACCCGCGTCTTGAGCCAATCGAGCAGCGCCAGATCGTCGGCGTAGCCGCGGAACAGCGTCTGGCAGAGATGAAGATGCGTCTGGATGAATCCCGGCAGCAGGTAGGCGCCACGGGCGTTGATCACGCGTGTCGCGCTGCCGAGATCGGCCGTGCCGACGGATGCAATCCGCCCGTCTCGTATCACCACGTCACCCTCGACGATGTCGAGGGCGTCGTTCATCGTGATGATGGTCGCGTTACGGACAACTAGCGTAGTGCCTTGAGGTTGGGAAACCATCGCAGCGAGGCGTTGTTGAGCGCCTCGGCCTTGCCGCGCCGGACCGCAATCAGTTCCGCGGTAATGCTGACGGCAATCTCCTGCGGCGTGACGGCCCCGAGGTCGAGGCCGATCGGGGCGTGAATGCGTTCCAGCAGGGCGGGGTCGAGACTGCTTCCCGCCAGCAGTTGATCGTAGAGGCGCGCCACCTTGGCGCGGCTGCCAATCAGGCCGATGTAGCGCAGGTCGCGCGGCGCGAGGGCGCGCAGCGCATCGAGATCGTTCCGATGACCGCGCGTCACGATCACGGCATAAGCGGTTGAAGGCAGTGACGTGTTGGCCAGCCACTGCGGGATGTCGTCCACGACCACCGAGGCGGCAAACGGAAACCGCTCGGTGTTGGCAAAGGCGGCGCGATCGTCGATGACGTGCACGCCGAAGCCGGCGTCGTGCGCCATCTTCGCCAGGTAGTAGCCGACGTGGCCGGCGCCGAAAATGTAGACGGCCGGCGAGGCCTCGATGGGCTCGATGAAGACTTCCATCTGCCCGCCGCACACCAGGCCGGTCTGTTCGGCAAAGTCGTCGTTCAAGTCGTACTTGACCGAGGTGGCCTTGCGGGTCTGCAGGGCCTGGCGCGCCTTGCCGATGGCGTCGTGCTCGTAGCAGCCGCCGCCGACGGTGCCGACAATCCGGCCGTCACCGAACACCAGCATCTTGGCGCCGACGCGCTGCGGCGTGGAGCCGTTCGAGGATACGATGGTCACGAGTGCAGCTTCTTCGCCACGGGAGAGAGCCTCTCCCAGCGCCGCGAAGACTTCGTGATTCATGGGAATCAGTATCCAGTAGCCGGTCGCCAGTAGCCAGAAAAAAATCCCGGTTCGTCCGGCGACCGGCTAGTGGAATCTGTGAAGTTCGCAGACGCCGAGCGGCTCGGTGCCGGCCAGAAATGCTTCGTTTGTCACGCGCGGGCACGTGGGGGTCGCGATCTTGCCGGTGTCGCGATCGAGCTCGAGGAACGTGACGCCTCCGGGCACGTCGAATGATGAGGCGGCACGGCCGGCGACCGCGCTCTTCATGAACGAGGTCCAGATCGGCAGCGCGGCCTGGCCGCCGCTGAGGCCGAGCGGCTGGTTGTTGTCGAGGCCAACCCAGACCACGGTCAGGAGCTCGGGCGTGAAGCCGACGAACCAGGCGTCCCGAAGATCGTTGGTGGTGCCGGTCTTGCCGGCGGCGTCGCTGCTGAACCCGGCCGAGCGGGCGCTGACGGCAGTGCCTTCGTTCAAGACGCTGCGCATCATATGCGTCACGAGGAACGTGGCCGACGGCCTGGCGACGCTGGACCCCGGCACCGGCTTCGGCCTGGCCACGTCGTCGCCGCGGGTGACGTTGATCAGCGGTTGCAGCCGGCGAATCGTGCCGCGGTTCGGGAAGACGGTGTACGCCTCGGCGAGTTCCAGGGGCGTCAGTTCGGCGGTGCCGAGGGCCAACGACGGGTACGGCTTGACCTGATCCGCGACGCCGACCATGGTCTTCTGCCACAGCTCGACGACGTGGTCGTAGCCGGTTTGTTCGGCGACCTTGACGGTCGCGACATTGCGGGACATCGCCAGCGCCCGCCGCAGCGTGATGGCGCCGTCGTACTCACCGTCGTAGTTGCGCGGCGTCCACTCCTGGTTGTCGTAGCTCCAGGTCGTGGGTTCATCGACCACCATCGTCGCAGGTGAGACGTCGCCGATGCCCTCGTCTGCGGCCTTCTCGAAGGCCGCCAGGTAGACGAACGGCTTGAACGTCGAGCCAATCTGACGGCGGGCGGCAACGGCGCGATTGAATTGCGACTGGTGGTAGGACCGTCCGCCAATGAAGGCCAGGATCTCGCCGGTCCGGGGATCGACGGCGACCAGTGCCGCCTGTGCCACACGCCGCGGCCCGCGCTTCCGGCGGTTGAGGATGGTGTCGACGCTGGCGATGCCTTCGCGCACCGCTTCCTGCGCGTAGCGCTGCAGATTCAGGTCGAGCGTGGTGTAGATGTCGAGCGCCCCGGGTTTCGCGGTGACACCGGGGAACGTGTCGTCGAGCACGTTGCCGATGTAGTCCACGAAATACGGCGCTTCGTTGTCGACGGCGCGCGCGACCACGGCGACCGGCTCCTGCTGCGCTCGCGCAGCGGCATCCTCGGTGATGTAGCCGGCCTCGACCATCGATCGCAACACCGTGTCGCGGCGATCCTTGGCGCGCTCGGGATTGTTGAACGGCGAGTGGATCTGCGGCGACTGAATCACGCCCGCCAGCAAGGCCGCCTCGGACAGCGTGAGATTGCGAACGTCCTTCGCAAAGTAGATCTTCGACGCTTCGGCGACGCCATGCAGCGCGAACGAGCCGCGGTGGCCGAGGTAGACGTCATTGAGGTACAACTCGAGGATCTCGTCCTTGGTGGCGCGCGTTTCCAGGACCACCGACATGAACTGCTCGAGGATCTTCCGGGTGTACGACCGCTGGCGCGATTGCTGCTCCTCGAGCAGCAGCTCGGTGAGGAAGAAATTGCGGGCGAGTTGCTGGGTGATGGTGCTGGCGCCGACCAGATACGAGCGGTTGCCGAAGGTGTTGGTGAACACCGCGCCCACGATGCGGATCGGATCGACGCCGGGGTGGTAATAGAACCGGCGGTCTTCGATGGCGAGCACCGCCTCCTGCATGCGCGCCGGAATCGCGTCGAGCGCGACGCGGCGCCGCTTCTCGCGGGAGCCGGTCATCATGCCGGTCAGCAGCGGCGCGTCCAGCGTCACCTGCTCGACCATCTTGTCGGCGGCCTGGATGCGGGTGACGCGCTGCGCAGGCGGGGGAGGCGGCTGGGCGCCGCGCTTGCGTGGCACAGGGGGCTCAGGGAATGCGATGGCGACCAGCTTGCCAGCCTGGTCGCCGCTGCGCGACAGCAAGACGACCTTGCTGCGATCGATCGCGAAGTCGCCGGCGCGCTCGACACGCGCGCGTTGTGCGTAGCCGACGTCGTTGAGCCGCGCCACCAGTTCGGCCTGGCTCAGACTCTGGCCGGTCTGAATGGTCAGCGGCCTGGCAAACACTTGCGGCACGGCGCGATCGCGCTCACCGTGCAGCCGCTCGTCGATGAGGCGCGCGTAAGACACGTACAAAGAGCCGACGGTCCCGAGCATGACCACGCCGGCCACGCCCAGGCCAATCGTCATCCTGCGCTTGTACGGCGCGAGTTTCGCGGGCCAGCTGAGACGGGGGACGCGCCGTCGCCAACCCGTCTTCTTCTGTCTTCGTGTCACGACCGTTTTAAACTGTCAACTCTTAAAGTTTAAACCGTCAGATCACTACTACCCAGTGATGTCCCATCGCCAGGGGGAGCTCGTCCATCAACCGATCGACCAGGACCGGCCCGTAGCGGTTGAGGAACCACACGAAGCCCACCTCCCGTTCCTGCGGGTGGCCCTGCGGGAAGGTCAGCGCCTGCGCGCGCTGGAACTGCCGGCGCAGCGTGTCGTCCTTGCGCTTGGCGGCTTGAATCACCTTGCTGTGGAGTGCGTGGACCTCGTGCTGCAGCTTGCCGTGCGTCGACTTCACCGCGCCCTCGAGCGTGGCGTCGATCTGCGGAACAGCCGCGCCGACCGCTGCCATGCCGTCGCTAATCAGCGACGCCACCGAGGCCAGCGACTGCTCAACCGTCGGCGGCAGCTGGCTCTCGAGCAACTGGTTGAGCACCGATTCGTCCTGCGCGCGCAGCGCCGTGATCGGCAGGTCGTACCTGGACAGGAATCGCAGTGTCGCCGAATCGGCCAGCGTTGCGGTGGCGCGCTGATACATCAGCGGCATCGGGATGCCGAAGTGCGCGTAGACCTCCTTCAGCTGCCCGAGGTAGGCAAGCTCGTTGGGACCGGCCACGTAACAGATGGTCGGAAACACCGTGTCCTGCACCAGCGGCCGCAGCAGCACGTTCGGACTGAAATGCTCCGGCGACGTGCGGGCCTCTTCAACGAGGCTCCTGAGATCCACGCGCTGCTCGCCGTACACCGCCTGGGCGCCATCGACGTGAATCGCGGCGCGTGCCGCGTTGAGATGGAATACCGATACCGTGCCCTGCGCCAGCATGGCCTGCGCGTGATACCCCTTGGCGACGAGCGCCTCACCGGCCTTCGCGGCAATCGCGGCAGTCCTGCCTGGCTCGCTGAGCTCCTTGACGAATACGTCGCGCGCCAACGTCTTGGCTGCGGGATCCGAGGAGTCGTAGACCACCAGCCCGTGCGGGCCGAGAACGTGCTCGAGCCAGACACCGAACGCGGTGGCCATGCTGCGGCCGGGGGTGTACGCCGCGCGGAGTGCCGCCAGGATATCGGACTTGAATTCGGTATCGGGAAGCGCCGCGGTGAACTGATCGAGGGCGGTCTGGATGGCGTCGGTGAGGTTCAACCGGGCAATCGGCAGGGCGCCGGCGCCGGGCAGGTCGGCGAGCCGCACCGTGGTCGGCGCAAACTCGCTGTCGAGCACCGTACAGTCGCTTACTTCGGGCCAGTCGTGGTCCTCGGCGTCGATCCAGAACACCGGCACGACCGGGACGCGGTGCTCGCGGGACACCTGCACCGCCAGCTTCATCGTGGTGATGGCCTTGAGGAGCGTGAACAGGGGGCCGCCGAACAGTCCGGCCTGCTGGCCGGTAATGATCACGCGCGTGGCCGGATCGGCCAGCCGCGCGGCGGACTCGCGAGCCGCTGCCGGTGCGTGGCGCTGCGCCTGTTGCGCTGCGATGACTCGGGCGGTCTCGGCCGGCTGGCGCGCGAACTCCTGCGATCGCTTGATGGTGTCGGCCCAGGCCGCCGGCGTTGCCGGTTCGCCTGCGAAAAACGGCGCCACTTTCTGGAAATCGAAAGCGTAGTCCGACGCGAGCCGGCGGATCCACGGGAAGGTGCGGATGTCTACCGCCAGCGATGAGGCGGGAGCGGTTGAGACGTCGGCTGGCACTGCGCCGTACTGTCTCAAACGGTCGCTCACGCTGTCAACCGTCTGCCTTCGCGAGACGCCCTAACGAGACGAGTCGCCTTCGCAATACGCTTCGGCTGGACAAGTCCGCCTCGCAAAAACGCTTCGGCGAGACAGGTCCGCTTCGCGACACGCTTCAGCGGGACAACTCGGTGATATCATTGCGCCTTGATTTGAACCAAGACGGGGCACTCTTCGACTCGAGGTTCGATGGCGGCGGACCTTTTCGGGACACACCCGAAGCCGGAGGCATTTCACTCGAATCCGCCCTCCACGATTTTGGCCCCTCGGCGCTTGACGATCTGATTCCGCGCCTCCGCGCGCTGGCCCGGACGCTCGATGCCGCCCACCAGGCGGGCGCCGTGCACGGCGCGCTTCATCCCAGCAGAGTCATCATCACGGACGACGCGACGACGCTCATCTCCGGAGATGGGTCGGCCGCTCCGTTCGTGGCGCCCGAGGTTGCCGACGGTGACGCTCCGACGCCGGCCGCCGATCAGTTTGCCCTCGCCGCTATCGCGTACCAATGGTTGTTCGGCCGCCCGGTGACCCGGTCCATCGGCGTGCGAAGCATGCCCGGCGTGGATCGCAGAGCGTTGACAAAGGCGTTCACGCGCGCGTTGTCACCCGAACCGTCGAATCGCTTCGCGTCGTGCGCAGCGTTTTGCGACGCCGTGGCGGAAGCCGCCGTTCCAGAACTGCCATTGTTGGCGCTCGACGATCGAGCGGCGGCCCCAGCGCTCCAGGCTCCGGAGGTTATTTTCGGGCAACTGAACCTTGCGGAGTTGCCGCCGATTGCAGATCCCGGATCCCGGATCCCGGATCCGATCCCCGCAATCGCCGCCACATTCACGCCACCGCCCGCGCAGCCTCAGCGATTTGGCGCCGTTGCGCTGATTCTGGCGACTATGGTCGGTGCGGTGGTCGGTTTTGCGGCCGGATACATGGCGCGCCCCCGGGCGCTCCAGACCAACGCGCCCCAAGCGTTTGCGACCGCTCCGGGCACGGAGAGGGAAGTGGCGCCGGCGGTGACCGTGCCTGAGGCGCCAGCACCAGCGGCACCTGCACCTGCACCGAAGAGCCAGGCTCCTCGGGCAGCCGGCAGGCTCCCGGTGCGTTCGACGCCGAGCCGAGTTGGGCAGCCGTCAACTGGCTCCGTCATGGTCGAGTCGCGTCCCGTCGGGGCAGCCATCCTCCTCAACGGCAGGCCGAGCGGAAACACCCCGCGCACGATTGGCGAGTTGCCGCCCGGGAGCTATCGCATCGTGTTGACGATGCCTGGTTTTCGGAACTTCACCACCACCGTGCGGGTGGTTGCCGGCGAGCGCGTCCGCGCCGCCGCCTCATTGACCGCACAGGAGCAGGAATGAACGCGATTCTCGCACTCGAAGACGGCACCTGGTTCCAGGGCGTGTCGGCCGGCGCCGCTGGACACACCGAGGGCGAGGTGGTGTTCAACACCAGCATGAGCGGCTATCAGGAAATCCTGACGGATCCCTCGTACGCCGGGCAGATCGTCACGATGACCGCGCCGCAGATTGGCAACTACGGCGTCGCCGGCACCGACGTGGAGTCGGAAAAGCCCCAGGTCGCAGGCTTCATCATGCGCGACCCGTCACCGGTGTCGAGCAACTGGCGCGCCGAAGGCACGCTGCGCGATTACCTGACCCGCCACAGCATTGTTGCGATCGGTGACATCGACACGCGGGCGCTCACCAGGCGCTTGCGGTCGGCCGGCGTGATGCGCGGCATGATTGCCACCGGTGCCATCGACCCCGCGGCGCTGGTGGAAAAGACGCGTCACGTGGCCCGCATGGAGGGCAGCGATCTCGTCAAGGACGTGACTTGCGGGCAGGCTTACGATTTCGAGACGTCACTGGCCGACGCGGTGACCGAAGCCAGTTATGGCGTGGTGCCGCTGCGGCGCGCGCGGCGGCCCTTGCGAGTGGCGGCCTACGACTTCGGCATCAAGCTGAACATCCTGCGCCGCCTCGCGGCGCACGGCTGCCAGGTGCGGGTGTTCCCGGCATCGACACCGGCGTCGGACGTGCTGGCGTGGAAGCCGGATGGCATTTTCCTGAGCAACGGCCCTGGTGATCCGGCGGCGGTGACCTACGCCATCGACAACATCAGGCAGATTGCGGACACCGGCGTGCCGACGTTCGGCATCTGCCTCGGCCACCAGTTGATGGGGCTGGCGCTTGGCGCCAAGACCTACAAGCTGAAGTTCGGGCATCGCGGCGGCAATCATCCGGTGAAGCAGTTGAGCTCCGGCGCGGTGGAGATCACCTCGCAGAATCACGGCTTCGCGGTGGATCCCGATTCGCTGCCGCCGAACGTCAAGGTGACGCACCTGAACTTGTACGACGGCACGGTGGAGGGCCTGCGCCACACCGACAAGCCGATGTTTTCCGTGCAGTACCATCCCGAAGCGTCCCCGGGCCCTCACGATGCGGACTATTTGTTCCAGGAGTTCCTGGACGAGATGGAAAAGTAAGTGCCGAAACGAACCGATATCAAGCGCGTCCTCGTGATTGGTTCCGGCCCGATTGTCATCGGGCAGGCGTGTGAATTCGACTACTCGGGCACGCAGGCCATCAAGGCGCTGAAGAGCGAGGGCCTGGAAGTCGTGCTCGTCAACAGCAACCCGGCGACGATCATGACGGACCCCGAGCTGTCGGATCGCACCTACGTCGAGCCGCTGACGCCGGAAGCGGTCGAGAGGATCATCGAGAAGGAGCGTCCCGACGCAATTCTGCCGACAGTGGGTGGCCAGACGGCGCTCAACCTTGCCGTGCAGCTCGACGAGCGCGGCATTCTTGAGAGGCACCATGTCGAGCTGATCGGCGCGCAGATTCCGGCGATCAAGGTCGCCGAGGATCGCCTGCTGTTCCGCGACGCGATGAAAGAGATCGGCGTCGAAGTGCCAGAGAGCGGTGTCGCCAAGGCACTGGAAGAGGCGCTCGATATCGTGGCGCGAACCGGCTTCCCGGCCATCATCCGGCCGTCCTTCACCATGGGCGGCGTCGGCGGCGGCATTGCCTACAACCTCGAGGAGTTCAAGGAGATTGCCGGCCGCGGCCTGCACCTGAGCCCGGTGCACGAAATCCTGGTCGAGGAATCGGTGATCGGCTGGAAGGAGTTCGAGCTCGAAGTGATGCGCGACGGCGCGGACAACTTCGTGGTCATCTGCTCGATCGAGAACATCGACCCGATGGGCGTGCACACCGGCGACAGCATCACCATCGCCCCGGCACTGACGCTCACCGACAAGGAATACCAGCGGATGCGCGACTGGGGCCGCCGCATCATCCGGCGCGTCGGCGTCGAGACCGGCGGCTCGAACATCCAGTTTGCGATCAACCCGGATGACGGCCGGATGATCGTCATCGAGATGAACCCGCGCGTGTCGCGGTCGTCGGCGTTGGCGTCCAAGGCCACGGGGTTCCCGATCGCGAAGATTGCCGCCAAGCTGGCGCTCGGCTACCGGCTGGACGAGATCCCGAACGACATCACCCGCGTGACGCCGGCCTCCTTCGAGCCGACCATCGACTACATCGTCGTGAAGATCCCGCGCTGGAACTTCGAGAAGTTCCCCCAGGCGGATCGCACGCTGACGACGCAGATGAAGTCGGTGGGTGAGGCGATGGCCATCGGCCGCACCTTCAAGGAGGCGTTTCTGAAGGGCGTGCGCTCGCTCGAGCTGGGCAAGGAGGGCTTGCTGTTCCGCCGTCCGGCGCCAGAGGTCGGCGAGGATGCCCCGACGGCCTCCGAAGAGGACGAGGCCGCGCTGCGCCGCAAGCTGGTCGTCCCGAACGACCGCCGGATGTGGGCGCTGTTCCGCGCGCTCGACCTCGGGTGGGACATCGACAAGCTGCACGAGCTGACCAATATCGATCCGTGGTTCCTGCAGCAGTTCACGGAGATGGTGGAGCTGCGCAAGACGGCGGAGATGGTTGGGCTGCGCGACATGTCGTACGACCTGATGCGCACGCTGAAGCGCGCCGGGTTCGGCGACACGGAGCTGTCGGGCATTCTCGGGGTCGACGAGAGCGCCGTGCGCCAGAAGCGCCAGGAGCTGAAGCTGACGGCCGCCTTCAAGCGCATTGACACCTGCGCGGCGGAGTTCGAGTCATTCACGCCGTATCTCTACAGCAGCTTCGAGGATACGTGCGAAGCGGATCCCACCGACCAGCAGAAGGTGATCATCCTCGGCAGTGGACCCAATCGCATTGGCCAGGGCATCGAGTTCGACTACTGCTGCTGCCACGCGGTGTTTGGTTTCAAGGCCGAAGGCTTCGAAACCGTGATGATCAACTGCAACCCCGAGACCGTGTCGACCGACTACGACACCGCGGACCGCCTGTATTTCGAGCCGCTCACGTTCGAAGACGTGATGGCGGTGATCGAGCGTGAGCGGCAAGGCAACCTCGACGTGTCGTGCGTGGTGCAGTTCGGCGGCCAGACGCCGCTGAAGCTGGCGCTGGCGCTGCAGGAAGCGGGCGTCACGATTCTCGGCACGTCGCCTGACTCGATCGACCTCGCCGAGGATCGCCAGCGGTTCACCCAGCTGCTGTGGGATCTCGGCATTCCGCAGCCCGCCAGCGGCACGGCGACGTCGAAGAACGAGGCGCGCGGTGTCGCGGCGCAGGTGGGCTTCCCGGCGGTGGTGCGGCCCTCGTACGTGCTCGGCGGCCGCGCGATGGCGATTGTCTACGACGTGGCCACGCTTGATCGCTACATGGCGAGCGCGGTCGATGTGTCGCACGATCGGCCGATCCTGATCGATCGCTTTTTGGACAACGCCAAGGAGATTGACGTCGATTGCGTCGCCGACAAAACCGGCGCGGTGGTGATCGGCGGCATCATGGAGCACATCGAGGAGGCCGGCATTCACTCGGGCGACAGCTCGTGCGTGGTGCCGCCGCCGTACCTCGGCGACCGTCACGTGGCGACGATTCGCGACTACACGCGGCGCATCGCCAGGGCGTTGAAGGTGGTCGGCTTGATGAACGTGCAATATGCCATCAAGGACGACACGGTCTATGTGCTCGAAGTGAACCCGCGCGCGTCGCGCACGGTGCCGTACCTGTCGAAGGCCAACGGCCTGCCGCTGGCGCAGATCGCCGCCCGCGTGATGTCCGGCAAGTCCCTGTCGGACCTGGGCGTGACGGACGATCTCACGCCGGCGGGAGTCTTTGTGAAGAGCCCGGTGTTCCCGTTCGTGCGCTTCCCGGGCGTCGACACCATCCTTGGGCCGGAAATGAAGTCGACCGGCGAGGTGATGGGGGGCGCCGACAGTTTCGGCATGGCGTTCATCAAGGCGATGCTCGGCGCCGGTCAGCGGCTGCCGGAGCAGGGCGCCGTGTGCCTTACGGTCAATAACGAGGACAAGAACGAGGTCCTGCCGATCGCGCAGGGCCTGGCTGAGCTCGGCTTCCAGATCATCGGCACGCGCGGCACGGCCGCCTATCTGCGCGCGCACGGCGTGGACTGCTCCGTGGTGTTCAAGGTCAACGAAGGCCGGCCGAGCCTGGCCGACGAGATCGTCAACCGGAAGATCTCGATGGTCATCAACACCCCGCACGGGCGCGAATCGTTCTTCGACGACAAGGCCGTGCGGCGCGCGGCGATGATGGCCGGCGTGCCGTGCATCACGACCATCACCGGCGCGGCCGCGGCGCTGGAGGCGATTCGCGCGTTGAAGACCGAGGGTCTCGATGTGCGGGCGCTGCAGGACTACTACGCGGCGGTCGCGGCCAGCCCATGAAAATCCGCCACCGAGACACGAGGGCACGGAGCGGCTCTTGACAACGCCCGTGCTGCTTGACCGCACTGGTATTTTCCAGAATAGCCTCCGTGCCTTCGTGTCTCCGTGGCGCACTTTTTGAAACGGCCTCCGCACAGCCGGGTCGCGAAATCTGCGACCTTGGCATAGCACTTCACTGAATTCGGCCCGTTTCCCGCTGTTCCCGTGTTTGCAGGAAGAGCGGGTATGTCGACCTCACTCCTCTTCGCCATTACCACCACCGCCGGCGTGGCCGCCGGCGTCTTCCTCGATGCTTCGCTCGCCAGGCCCGCGCAGTGGTGCGTGGCCCTGTTCGTGCTGGCGTCGTTTCTGTGCGCGGCCAAGGGGCATCTCGGCTTCGCACGGCTTGGCATTGCGGGGGCGTTCTT
>VFZG01000030.1 GCA_016871275.1 Acidimicrobiia bacterium
CCGGCGCGGCGATGAACGATCCGCTCAGCTGGAACTCCCAGGGCAGCTGGTAGGCGGCACTGGCCTTGTAGGTGGTGCGGAACGGCGGCGTCGAATCGCAGAACCGGGCGCTGTTCGGATTGTCGCGAACGTCGCAGGTAATCGACGCACGGCGCTCGACATTCACGCCGCCGAACAACAGCAGCTTGGAGCGGCGCAGATTGCCGCTCACCTCGAAGCCGTTGTAGATGGTGCTGTTCTCGCCGGAGAAGGTGCGCAGGTTGTCCGTGGCCACGCCGACCTTGTTGGCGTTCAGCGTGTACATCGTAATCGGCTGGCCCGACAGCGGCAGGCGCGAATCGGTCGGCGTCGTGATGCCGAACGACGTCCAGTCGGTGACCGCGAGATTGGTGTTGTCGGTGACGTCGAGGTTGTAGAAGATGCGGCGGTAGTAACCGGTCGAAATCGAGACGCGGTCGGCGAGTTCGTGCTGCATCGAAACGCCGTACTCCCAGTTGTAGCCGCGTTCAAGATTCGGATCCGGACGGCTGGTGATCTGACCGAAATTCGACGTGCCGCCGATCACTTCGTTGAACTGAATGTTGCCGGCCGCGTCGAGGATGGACTTATTGCCGTCGAAGTCGATCCATGAGCGGGTCTGCGTGCTGGAGTTCATCGGGTTGAACGACTGCGCGAAGCCGGCCGCTGCCGAGGCAATGTACTTGCTCGCATTCGCTTTGATGGCCGTCTTGCCCGTGCCGAATACGTCATAGGCGCCCGCCAGGCGCACCGACCAGTCGGTCCAGTTGGGCACGTTCGGAATCTCCGCGAAGGAGCGCGCCTGGATCCAGTTGCCGGCCGCCGCCGATTGCGCCGGTACGCTGGCATTGAATATGTCGTATCGGCCACCGACGTTCAGCGTCAAACGGTTGAGTCTCCACGTGTCCTGCAGGAACACGCCAATGTCCCTGTTCACCTTCTGTTCCAGGGTGGTCGGGCCGTTGGTGACGGCGACGGCGATGGGACACGGCAAGCGCGTGCAGGGGATGGGGTTCGTAGCGGACGCCGGCACGCCGAGCAACCCGGCGTTGGTCACCAGCGTGTTGATCTGCGCATTCGAGGAGAACGTGCGCGAGTTGGTGCCCCACTGCCAGGTGACGCCGGCCTTGAAGGCGTGCGAACCGGTAATGAAGCTGGCCGACGCACCGCCGCTGTAGGACTTGGTCCAGCTGGTATACGGCGGAATGGTGTTGCCACACGCGACACCGAGGCGGTTGGTCGTCTGTTCGAGGATCGGCAGATCGCGCGGCCCGACTTCCGGCCGGCAGGTCTGCTCGTAGTCCTGCGTGTAGTACGACAAACCCGCCTCGAGCAGCAACCGGTTGGTGGTGGTCTGGGTCCATTTGATCTGCGGGACCCACCCCAAACCGAAGGCGTCCGTCGACGCCTCAGGCGACGTCGTCGGCAGCGTATTGAAGCCGTTGTAGTCCTCGCCGTTGAACTGGCGATCGAGGTAGAAGCGGATCTTGTCCTTCTGGGTTGCCTGCCACGTGAGGCGCGTCACCGCGCTGTAATTGCCCTGGCCGGCCCGGAAGGCGCGGCTGCCGTCGGCGAACTGGGAGCTTGGCACGTAGGTCTTGTCGTCCTCGTACTTGTAGGTGAAGTAGAACCACAGCTTGTCGCGCTTGATGGGTCCGCCGAACGACGGATTGACCTGCCAGGTGTAGGCGATGCCGGGCTTGGGAATCGCCGCCGGCCCGCTCTTCATCGCATCGCTGCGATTGTCGGCCTGCAATCCGCTGCCCGCGCCGTAGGCGAACAGCGTGCCGCTGAAGGTATTGCCGCCGTCCTTGGGCGTGCTGTTGATGCGCAGGCCGCCGTTCTGCATTTCCGCCGACTCGGCGCCGGTCGTGAACGTGACCTCTTCAATCGCCGCGTCGTTCATGTAGAAGCCGCTGAACTGGCCGCTGCCGCACAGGTTGTTGACGCGCATGCCGTCAATGGCGATCACCGTGTCCTGGCTGGCCGAGCCGCGCACGCTCATCGTGAACTGGCCGAGCACGAACGGCGTGACCTGTGTGCCCGGCAGCAGCAGCGCGCGCGCCGGCGTGTTGCGAACCGCGGTGGGAATCTGGTCGAGGATCTCGCGATCGACGACGAACTGCGCGCGGTTGTTGCTGACGTCCACGGTCGGCGACGCGCCGGACACCGTGATGGTCTCCTCGAGCGTGCCCACCTGCATCTGCTCGCTCACCGGCGCCGAGAAGTCGCCGCGCAGGACGATGCCTTCCCGCCGCACCGTCTTGAATCCGGTCAGCGTGAACACCACCGTGTAGCTGCCCGGCGGCAGGTCGGTGATGCGGTAGTTACCGGACGCATCGGTCACCGCGGTGCGGGTCTTTTCGATCAACGCGTCGCTCGACGCTTCGACGGTCACACCCGGCAGCACCGCGCCGCTGGGGTCCTTGATTGAACCGGCGATGCTGCCCTGGGCCCATGCGGCCAAGGGGGTCATGATGACCGCTGCTAACGCAAACAAAACAACAACAAGGGTTTTGCGCATCCATTCCTCCAGAAGGGTCGTCCTGATGTCGCGACGACAAGTGAAAGTCGCCTGAAAAGTAGCATTGGGTTGGGTATCGGTCAATTCCCTAGTGCGTCGCACCGGACCCCGGGACGCGCGACACGTGGCTGTATCTTGATGGTGGAATGTCCAGAGCGCGTGTTGTCCGGTTGACCGTGAGATCCCGTCACGAAATCACACCCGAGATCGAAGACTTCCGCGATCAACGCTGCCGCCGTGAAGGCGCGCGCCAGGTCAGGACCGCGCACGAGGCCGAAGGTTTCATCGAGCAGGTGGGATTTGCCGCCTGCCTCACCGATTCGCGGCGGCCCGGACCGTCGCTGCACGTGGCGGTGTGTGGCCGCCGGGATGCGGTCATGCCGCGCAACATTCAGAAAGACGAGGAAGCATCCGCGACGGACGATAAGCCGTATTAGTGGCCTCTGGTTCACCGAACGGCGGTTCGCAGACCCGGCGGTGGTCGTGGCGTGGATGGTCTTGCGCTCCTATCGAGGTCGACACCCGCGCGCGGACACGGCGGGTGCTGCCGCGCATGGCGGACAGGTGCCCGAGAGCGAAGTGTCGCGGATGGTCCGCGCCTGGGCGAGCGATCACCAGTGCGCGACATGCGGTGCCGCACTCAGCGAGACAGCCGGGCACCACATTGCACTGCTCGACTCCAGCGGGATGACGCGCGAGTGGGTCGACATCGCGCCCGAGCGGCTGCAGGCGGCCCCGGCCTCGAGTGTGCCGGTCTGCTGGAACTGTCACATCGCGGCCACGTTCCGCCGGCAGCACCCCGAGCTCGTGACCGACCGCGAGGAGACGGCGGTTAGGGTCAAGCAGTAAACTTCGCAGTCAGAAGTCAGCAGTTCTGCCGTAGCTTCAGCGAAGGCGGAAGACTCGCCTCTACGTCCCGGCGCGGCGGTCTCGAGCTCCTCTTTTGAGTGCTGAGTGTTAAGTTCGAAGTTCTTACTTTCCCCTGATTCCCCTGAAGAACTCGCGCACGTCGGCGATCAGCAGGTCGGGCTGCTCGAGCGCCGCGAAGTGGCCGCCGCGCGGCATCGGCGTCCAGCGCATGAGGTTGTAGCGGTTCTCCACCCACTTGCGTGGCGGCGTCGTGATCTCTTTCGGGAACAGCGCGCATGCGGTGGGCACCTCGACGCGTCCCTGGACTCCGCCGGCCTGCCGGCTCTCGTAGTAGATGCGCGTGGACGAGGCCGCGGTCTGTGTCGCCCAGTAGATGGTCACGTTCGTCAGCAGTTCGTCTTTCGTAAAGCGGCTCTCGATGTTGTCGCCGCAGTCGCACCAGGCGTGGAACTTCTCGACGATCCACGCGGCCAGCCCAGCAGGGGAGTCCGTCAGCCCGTACCCGAGCGTCTGCGGCTTGGTCCCCTGAATCTGCTGATAGGCGCGCTCG
This sequence comes from Acidimicrobiia bacterium, assembly GCA_016871275.1. Lineage (GTDB taxonomy): Bacteria > Acidobacteriota > Vicinamibacteria > Vicinamibacterales > UBA2999 > 12-FULL-67-14b. The sequence continues at coordinate 3,963 of VFZG01000030.1, forward strand.
TTCTCCATGCGCGCGTTCGTCTCCTGCATCAGCTTCAACTCTGCGTCCGGCACGCCGGCGTTCGGGTTCGCTGGATCGGGAGCAGCGGCGCCCGTACAGAAATTGAGATGCAGCCCGGCGACATGTGACGGGTCCTTCAGCGCGACGATGCGGCTGATGATGCCGCCCCAGTCGCCACCCTGCAGGCCGTACCGCGTGTACCCGAGCCTGGCCATCAGCTTCGCGATGATGTCGGCCATCTTCTCCGGGCTGTAGCCGCGATCCTTCGGCCGCTCGGTAAAGCCGAACCCGGGCAGCGAGATGGCGACGACATTGAACGCGTCCTCCGCGCGCCCGCCGTACTTCACGGGATCGGTGAGCGGTCCGATGATCTTGTGGAACTCCGCGATCGAGCCTGGCCAGCCGTGCGTCAGCGCGAGCGGCATGGCGCCCGGCACCGGCGACTTCTGGTGGATGAAGTGAATCCGCAGGCCGTCGATCGTCGTCGTGGACTGATCGAACTCGTTCAGACGCCGCTCCTGCGCACGCCAGTCGAAGCGGTCGCGCCAGTACTCGACGAGCGGCCTCACGTAGGTGATGTCCGCTCCGTACGCCCAGCCAACGTTGTCGAGTTGATCGGGAAAGCGGGTGCGCGCGAGGCGTTCCTTCAGATCACGGAGCACCGCGTCCGGAACGTTGATGCGGTAAGGGACGATGGCGTCGGAGGCGGGAGCCTGGGCCGATGCCGGCCCAATCCCTGCCACGACGAGGCCGAACACGAGACAGGAGAGCAGGTAGTGGCTGCGCATGGCGCGCAGTCTACCCCAGGCCGGCACCGGCATTCGGGATGTCGGCACTCGCACCGCAGCTCGGTCTCCTGGCCCTTCTCCTTGCAGTACTCGCTCCACGACTTCCCGTGAGGAGCGCCCTTCGGAAGACGATAAGCCGTATCAGTGGCCTCTGGTGCACCAAACGGCGGTGCGCAGACCCAGGCTTGAGCGTTCGTTGCTGTTCCTGTGTTGGCTTGCGAGCACGCTCCTTGCTGTCCTGGTCCTACTGTTCGCCTATATGATCGGAGCGCCGCTTGGGGCGTGAAAAGAATGGCTTGCGATGTCTGGCAAGGGGCGCGAGGTCTAGCCGCCAAAGTGAGACGGACGCGCAGCAAGCTGCGCGCCGCTCATTTGGAGCGTTAGCCGCAAAGATCTCACGATGCTGCAACGTTTGATCTCGTACTGGGTATACGGAGGCGCACTGGCTGGGGCCCTGTTGCTCGCGCTGTCGCCGCTCTTGCTCGCGGGCTGTTCAGCGCCGCTGGCGGCCACGTTCTTGCACTTGCCCGCCTACATGATCCACCAGTACGAAGAGCATGATCATGATCGGTTTCGGCTGTTTTTCAATGCAACCCTTGGCAAGGGTTTTGATGTGCTGTCCCCCTTGGCGGTATTCGTCACGAATGTTCCTGGCGTTTGGGGCGTGATTGGTCTTGCCTTGTACTGCGCTGTCGACATCGGGCTCGGTTGGGCGCTCGTCCCGGTCTATCTGGTGCTCGTCAATGCCCTCGTGCACATCGTGCATGCCGTGATCTTCAAGCGCTACAACCCCGGTCTCGTCACGGCGGTGGTCGTGTTCTTGCCACTGGGTTCGATCACGCTCCATCTGATCAACCAGACAGGCGGTGGTGCCGTTTCAAGCCACATCTTAGGTCTGGTGGTTGCTGTAGGAATTCATGCCGCCATCCTGCTGCATGTTCAGCGCAAGTTGGTTGCTCTGCAACGGGCTCGCGCAGCCGGTGCGGCGTGACGGCCGTCTCCACACTGTCTCCACACAGTCTCCACAACGGGGGTCGATTGGCGTCCACGCCCGTCGTGTCGTGTCGACTGGTGTCGCGTGCCGAAGTCGTTATGTGCGAACCGCTCAGGACCAGAACCGCCACGCCATCGATAAGTTGCCGAAACGGACCGGAAAGGGTTCAACTCCAGCCGCCTCCACCACTTTTGATTCCAGCCCTAAGGCGTCAAGGAGGCTCGCCAGCAAGCCCACTGCACCTCCGGCGAAGCCTGAGCCGAACGCCCTGAGAGTTCGCCAGGAGCCGGGAAAGACGAACCTCAGGCGCGAAGCCAAGGTCATGGTGGATGGCATGGCGATGAACGCGATGGTGGGACTGGTGTTTTCGACGAAGTCCGGAACCCTCGATTTGACCGAGTGTTTCGCGGAGGTTCTCAGTCGCGTGCGAGAAGCAGCGAATCGGGACACGAAGAGTCAGGAGGCGATTCTCGTGGGTCAAATCATCTCGATGAATGCCGTCTATACCGACCTGGCCATCATCGCCCGTCAGAACCTGTCGAATCTGGCTGTCTTCGAGCGGTTGATGAGGCTCGCTTTCAAGGCGCAGAGCAACTGTCGAGCGACGGGCGAGGCGCTGGGGGCTCTCCAGAATCCCCCGAGCGTCTTTGCACGTCAGGCAAACTTCGCGAACGGCCCACAGCAGATCAACAACGGCGTGCCGGCGCCTGCGCTGCCCGCGCGCGCGGGAGATCAGGAAATTGAGCGGAACAAACTATTGGAGACCCCCAGCCAACGGATGGACCCTGGAGCGGTGAGCGCGGCAGTCAGCGGCGATTCGAACCTGGCACCCGGGTGCCCGTGGGAACATTCCACCGGGGCCGGAATGGGTCACGCCGGCACCTCTTCGACGGCCGCGACGCCGCGTGCGGCGTAGGCGAGCGCGGCCGGTGGCGTCATGGCCGGATTGCTGAACGTCTGCCCCATCAGGGCCACCAGATCGCCGAAGAGGGCGGTGTTGGCGCGCAGCCCGCGGAAGCGTTCCTGGCCCGGGCCGAACGCGAGCACCGGCGCCACGTCCGCGGTGTGCGTGGTCCCCGTCCACCCGATCCCCCAGTGATTGGCGGCTATCTGCCCCAGCACGCCGTCGAATCTGGCCAGCTGTCCATTGAGCACGGTGGCCACGGGGCGCGCCAGCGAGGTTCGAATCACCTCCGTTTGCAGCTGGTCCGGTGCGAATCCCAGAAGGTGCTCCACGAGCATGCCCGTGTCGTTCACGCTGGGCTGACCGGACCGGCCGGCCCCGTCAAGCAGCCGGCGCCTGACCTCAGAGAACGACGCCCGCGCGCGTGTGACATGTGCGAAGACCCGGCTCGAGTCGAGATAGTTCTCGCCCATGCCGTTCAGGCCGGGATTGGCGTTGCCGTGGTCGGAGGTCACGATGACGAGCGTGTCGTGCCGACCACCCGCAAACTCGCGGACGACGGCGACGGCGTCGTCGAAATCGAGCTGCTCGCGCAGGATCGACGCCGCGTCGTTGGCGTGCGCGGCGTGATCGACGCGCCCGCCTTCGACGAGCAGGAAGAACCCTTCCGGTGTATCGTTCAGCCGTGTCAGCGCCGCCGACGCCATTTCAGCGAGGGTAGGTACGTTGGCCTGCAGGCGTGGATCCTGATCGCGATCGAGTCGGTATGGCAAATGCTCGGTCGCAAACAGGCCGAGCACGCGCCCGGTGCCTGTCGCAGCACGCAACTCGTCCCTGGTGCGCCAGACGGCGTAACCACCGCGCTCGAAGTCACCGAGCAGGTCCCGGGCATCGGCCCGTCGCCGGGCATCGAAGAACCGCCGCCCGCCGCCGAGCACGACGTCCACCCGATCGAGGTATTGCGTGGCGATGTCGTCCTCCGCGTTGCGGTTCGTGTTGACGGCAGCGAACCCCGCGGGTGTGGCGTGCGTGACGGTTGTCGTCGTCACGAGGCCGATACGACGGCGCGCCGATCGGGCCACGTCCGCCAACGGAGTCAAGCGAGTATTGTCCGGCAGCACGTTGATGGCACCGTTGCGGACACGAGACCCGCTGCCCCACGACGACGCCGCGGCAGCTGAATCGGTCACGAGCGACGTGAGCGACGCCATGTCGAACCACCCCGCGGTCACGTTTGGATCGCGCGCCAGCTCCCACCACGCGGTGCCGCGCCCGCGCACAGTGCGGGAGAACGACTCGGCCAGCGTCGGCACCCCGACGCTCATGCCGTCGGCCACCATCAGGATGATGTATCGCGGCACAGCCGTCGACAGGCCGGTAACACTCTGGGACACGGCGGCGGCTGGGCGGCCGGCGGCTCCAAGGAGCCCGGCCACTCCGCCGATCCAGTGGCGCCGCGACAGTCTGTTGGCGATGGGTGGGGTCATGGCGAATTTCCTCATGCCGCTCGGGCGCGCTGCGACGACTGATATTGCCGCCGCTTCGGCCGAGCGAGCGGTGCCGATTGACACCGACGCTCTTTGCCCTCGCACGCCACCGGCCAAGAGGAATCGACGGGTTACTGCGTGCGCACCGGCACGCCGGCGGCCGGCCCGCTGCGTCCGACCCAGCGGCGGCCGCGGCGCCAGCCGAGGACAATCGCCGTGCCGCTCACGGCGATGCCGCCAAGGCTGAGGGCGATGACGACGAGGTCCCAGGCCGGGCGGGCGAAGTAGAGCCCGGGCAGATCGAGGGAATGCAGGCCCTGATACAGCCAGCGGTTGAGGCGGCTAAGGCGCTCCTCCTTCCTCACGAGCTGGCCGGACTGCGGATCGGCGTACAGCCACGTGCCGACGGCGTCGTCGAACTTCACGCGCAGCACCGGCAGCGGACGGCCGCCGTCGCGATCGTAGTAATAGGCGTCGTACTGATCGAGCCAGGTCGACTCGACGACCGCCGCATTGGGCACGGCCCGGTGCGTCAGACGCTCCACCGAGGCCCGATCGAAGCGGTCGATGAGCGAGCGACCGGGATCGCCGAGGCGCGTGAGACGGCGCTCAAGCGCGGTCTGTGGCGACAGAAAGGCCGCCAGGTCGGTGTTGGTCCACTGCCCGGCGTCGGCGGCGCGTGGCGGCCGGTAGGCCGACAGATACGCCGCGCCATCGAACTGCAGCAGATCGGCCTCACGGGCGGGAAACGTGTCGGCCAGGGCGCCGGCGGCATCACGGATGGCGGCGACATCGAGCCGATCGAGGTCCAGTGGGCCGCCGGCCAGCACGTCGCGCTGCTCGCGGCTCGGCGAACTGCCGGGACTCCAGTCCCAGGGGTTCATCGACAACATGCCACTCAGGATCCACGTGAAGGTGATGACGCCGAAGATGAGGCCGCCGTAGTGGTGCCACTTCATCAGGCCGGCGTACGGAGAGCGCGACGGCGCGCTGGCGCCCCGCAGGCGGTAGCGCGGTTGGCGCGACCAGCGCCACAGCCCGGCCGCGAGTCCGCTCAGCGCCATCACGCAGCCAAATAGCGATCCGTAGACGATGAGGGCGTCCCACAGGCCGGCGTGCCGGCGCAGCGGCGTGAAATACACCCAGTGCAGCACGGCGCCGGCATAACCCCAGAAGCGACCGCGCGCGTCGGTCTTCATGACGATGTCGCCCGTGCGGGCCGAGAGGTAGAGGTGGGTGCCGGCGGCATCACCGAGCGCCAGGCGGTGCAGCGGCATCTGGGCGCGAATGACGCTGCTGAGCGTCCATTGATCGGAGTCTTCGAGCCGCACGTCGTGATGCACCGTGTCAGCATGCTCGGGCACGAAGGCACGCACAGCCGCGACGGCCTCCAGCGCGGCCACTTCGCCGAGCGGCGCGCCAGTGTCGGCGTAGACGGCGCGCCACTGGGAGCCGCGAGCGAAACGGTACACGGGTCGCCCCTGCCACATCCCGATGCGCAACCGGTCCGGCCCGGTATCGAGCGCATAGCCGGCACCTCGCGCGGCGTCGGCGGGCGTCACCGCCACCGTCGTCAGGTCGAGCGGCGGCAGTCGCATCAGACGCTCTTCCGCGGTGAGCCGCGGCATGCGGGCATACATCATCACGATGCCAGAGGCGAACCACACGAGGAAGAGCCCGCAGAACGCCAGGCCGAGCCAACGGTGGGTGTAGATCAGCCAGCGGGTGACGGTCGCGCGCGACATTGCGCCACCAATGTGCCTTAAAACGACGAGGGGCCTGGTGTCGAAGCATCGCCGTGCGTGGTGCGCAAGCGCACCGTGTGGCGCACCACGGGCGACGCCGGCAAGCCGTTATGATCACCGGCATGCCGGTACGCCTGTCCATCGCCCTGCTTATGCTCCTTGGTGCCGCGTGTCGTTCGGCGGCGCCGCTGCCCGTCGCCGCGGTCGCGCCGTTCGGCACCCGCTACATCCTGCTGCCCAATCCGATGTACGGGAGCTGGCAGCCGCGATGACGGCTGCACCGGACTTCGACCGGCCGGCGCGTCTCGGGCTGGTTTCTGTGAGCGACCGCGCATCGGCAGGCGTCTACACGGACGAGGGCCTGCCGTCGCTGCGCGCCTGGCTCGGCATCGCGCTCGCCACGCCGTGGACGGCGGTTGAGCGGCTCATCGCCGATGATCAGGCCGCAATCGAAGCCACCCTCATCGAACTCGTCGATACGGTGGGCTGCGACCTCGTGCTCACGACCGGGGGCACGGGGCCGGCGCCGCGCGATGTCACGCCCGAGGCCACGCTTGCGGTCGCGCACCGCGAGTTGCCTGGCTTCGGCGAACAGATGCGGCAGGTCAGCATGCGCGCGGTGCCGACGGCGATCCTGTCACGGCAGGTGGCCGTGATCCGCGGGCGCGCCCTCATCGTGAACCTGCCGGGACGCCCGACCGCCATCCGCGAAACACTCGAAGGCCCGCGGTCGCCGGATGGCTCGCTGGCCATGCCCGGGATCTTCGCCGCCGTGCCCTACTGCCTCGACCTCATCGGCGGCCCGTATGTGAATACCCACGCGGCCGTCGTCGCGGCGTTCCGGCCCGCGTCGGCACGCCGTCGCTGAGGCCGGCGCAACCCGTGCTTTAACTATGACGTGAACCCACTTCCCCAGACAAAGGACCACAGCCGCATGACCGTCGCCTATCTCTTCGCTACCAACATGGCCAGCACCACAAAACTCGCCACGATGATCCTGCCGCAGCTCGAACGCGGCACGCACGGCGTCAAGGTGGCCGGCATGATGTTCTTCGACGACAACCTCTACTGCCTGCGCGCCGGCGACCCGGTGGGCGAGCGCCTGGCGAAGGTGGCAGCCGAGCAGGGCATCCTGCTGATGGTCTGCGACCAGTGCGCCGTGCGCCGTGGCCTCGCCGACGGCACGTTCGACCAGTGCGGCACGGGCAGTGTGACGGCCAAAGGTTTCGTGAACGGTGTCGTCGCCGGCTGTTTCCCGCAGCTCTACGCCGCCCTCGGCGGCGCCAAGCCCGACCAGGTCATCACGCTCTGACGGCCGAACCGTTGCGCAGCAACAGGTGGCGCTCCACTTGGGTCAGATCCTTGATGGCCATCGGTCGATGCTGCACCCGATGTCCCGCCGCGCTGGTGCCATCCGACAGTATCCGCCTCACGAACCTCTGGCACCCTAGGAAGGTCGCGCCGGATTCCGTGCGCATGCAGGAGGCTTCAGATGCCACGCATCGTCGTCAAGCCCGTTCCGACGGTCGGAACCGGCTTTTTCTACACGACCATGAAGAACCAGGAGACGACGACCAAGAAGCTCGAGTTGCGAAAGTGCGATCCACGCATCCGCAAACACGTGGTGTGCACGGAAGGCAAAGCCTAGTCACGGCCCGCCACGGGTCAGTGCGATTGTGCCGCCTGGTAGGTGTGTCCGCCCTCACCGTCGTGATGATGATGGTGATGGGATACCGGCGGCGCCTGCATGCGAAGCAGCCGCAGGCCGTTCATGGTGACGGCGAGTGTCGCCCCCGTGTCGGCGAGCACGGCCATCCAGAGCGTGGCCTCGCCGAGCGCGGCCGCCACGAGGAACGCCACCTTGATGCCGACGGCGAACCACAGGTTCTGCTGTATTACGCGCAGCGTGCGCCGGGCGTGTTCCACGAGCCACGGCAAATAACGCAGATCGTTGTGCACGAGCACGACGTCGGCAGCATCGAGGGCCGCGTCGGTGGCTCGCGGGCCCGCAGCCACACCGAGTGTGGCCGCCACGAGCGCCGGCACGTCATTGATGCCGTCGCCCACCATCGCCACGGGGCCGCGCATGCCCAGCTCCGCAATCGCCGCCGCCTTGTCGGTCGGCGTGCATTCGCCGCGGACCTCGCTCACGTGCATGGCCTGTGCGGTCGCCTGGACGGCTGCCGCATGGTCGCCTGACAGAATCACGAGCTGGCGGACGCCCCGGGCCCGCAGCAACTGGGCCGCCGTGATCGCGTCGGCGCGCGTCGTGTCATGCGCCCCCAACACCGCCCACAACTCAGCGCCGCTGCCGCAGGCCACCACGGTCAGGCCGGCGGCGTGCAGGCGCGCGATCTCTGCGGCTGCCTCGTCGCCCACCTGCGCGTGCTCGCCAAGGAACTGGGCGCTGCCGATCCAGAACTTGTGGCCCCAGGCCTGGCCGACAACGCCCCGTCCGGGCACCGCCTGCACGTCGCGCACGCGTGCCGCGCGTTCGGCGACGCCGCGGCTGGCGGCGAAGGTCACGAGCGCATGCGCCAGCGGATGCTCGCTGCGGGTTTCGAGCGCCACGATATGCTCAAGGACCTCGCGCTCGGTGCGCGCGCCGAGTAAGCGCAGGCTCACGATCTTTGGACGGCCGGTCGTGACCACTCCGGTCTTGTCGAACGCCACCGCGCGCAGTGTGGCGAACCGTTCGAGGTGCTCGCCGCCCTTGACCAGCACGCCGTGCCGGGCCGCCGCCGAGATGGCAGCCACGATGGTGACCGGCGTCGAGATCACGAGGGCGCACGGGCAGGCCACGAGCGTGACCACGAGGCCGCGGCGGAACCATTCCTCCCAAACGCCGAAACCGAGCAGCGGCGGCACCAGCCACACCCCGAGGGCAAGCACGACGACCACGGGCGTGTAGACACCAGCGAAACGCTCTACCCAGCGCTCGGCTTCGGTGCGGCCCTGCCGGGCATGCTCCACCGCCCTGTGCATCCGCGCCAGGCTGCTCTCGTCAGCGCGGCCGCGCGCGCGGATCTCGAGCGCGCCCGAGCCGTTCACCGAACCGGCGGTGACGAGGTTGCCCACCCTCTTCAGCACGGGCGTCGGCTCCCCCGTTGTGGCCGATTCGTCGACGCTCGACGACCCGGAGATCACGTCCGCATCCACGGGAATACGCTCGCCGGGCTTCACGCGAAGCACCATGCCTGGCTCGATGTCGTGCACGGCCACATCGTGTTCGTGACCGTCTATGCAGCAGCAGGCATGCCCCGCAGTGCCCTGCATCAGCGCCCCCACGGATCGACGGGCTCGAGCGGCGCTCCATGCTTCGAGCAGCTGCGACCCGGCAAAGAGACTCGCCACCGCGGCGGCTTCCGAGACTTCGCCCAGCCACGCAGCGCCGGCGATCGCGATGACGACCAAGACGTGCATGTCGAACCGGCCGGCGCGTGCGGAGGTGAGGGCCTTCGGCAGGATGATCACGCTCGCCGTGAGCGCGGCCAGGGCATACGCAGTGGTGCTCACCCAGGCCGGGCCGTCGGCTTCGACGTCGGCCACGAGTGACAGCCAGGCTCCGCCAGACTCGATGAACTGCGTCGCGACCGCCACGGCCAGCGAGGACGCGCTGAGGATGCTCAACCACCACACGCGGGGCTCGACCGCAAGCTCGAGCACGGCCTCCTCGGGCTGCACGAGCCGCAGGCCCGCGCGGGTGACCGCCGCCGAGACGAGCGGGAGCGTGGCTGGGGCGGCCAGGCGGAACGACACGCGCGACCGGACCTGATCGATATGCACGTCCGAGACGCCGGCCTGACGGTCGAGGGCCCGCCGCAACGCCCCCACCTCTTCGGCGCAATGCAGGCCAATCACCTGCAGGTCGACGGGCTCATCAACTACTGAGTTATTTAATTGCATTATTACGCAACTATTGGTAAATTCTTCCCATGGCCTGCCTCGACACACCCGTCGCCCTCGAGACGTGCGATCCGCCGCATTCCCCTAGTGCCCTGCCGCCGCTCGATGGCTCGCCCGCCGCCCTGGAGCGGGCCACGCGGCTCTTCCGCGCCCTCGGCGACGAGGGCCGGTTGCGGCTGCTGACGCGGCTGGCGACGGCACCGGCCTGCGTGACGGATATTGCCGAGGCGGAAGGCGAGAGCCTGCCGACCATCTCGCAGCGGATCCGTGTGCTGCGCAACGAGCGGCTCGTCACCAGGCGCCGGGACGGCCGGCACATTACCTACGCCCTTGCCGACGACCATGTGTTGGCCATCGTGCGGGCGGCGATCGACCACGCAGCGGAGAGTCGGCAACCCACGTAAGCCTTGAGGAGCATCGTCATGTCCGAGACCCATCGTATCCACGCAAATCACCCCCATCAGCACGGCCCCGGCTGTGGCCATCAGGCTATCGTCCACGACGGCCACGTCGATTACCTGCACGACGGCCATCTGCATCACCTGCATGAGGGTCACGTCGACGAGCACACGCTCGCCGTCACCGCCGCCAATCCGGCGGCCTGCACTCCCGACCATGCATGCGGCGCACACGATACGACGCACGTGCATGGTCCGGCGTGTGGCCATCAGGCCGTGCCGCACGGCGACCACATCGACTTCCTCGTGAACGGCCACCTGCACCACCCGCACGGCTCACACTGCGACGACCACGGACGCGTGGTGCTCGCCTGACATCGCGCACACTGGCCGGACGCCCTCACGGCGTCTGGCCAGTGTGTCGATTCACACTGCGCCGCCGCTACCGCCGAGCAATAGACGGTTGCTGGAGCCGGATGAACGGCACCGGAACGGTGCCAAGCAGCGCTCGCGCGCGAATCGCGGCAGGACGACTCCGCGCTTGCAAGCACGTACCATTCGAAGAAGGCAATGCCTCGAGCCGAGGGGCACTCAGCTCACGGTTCGTTGGGTGCCGTCGCGCCGGGATGGAGACGATTTCGCCATTCTCCCGCTGGTAGGCAATGCCGATGCGGCAACGGCGCCCGTCAGAACTGGAGGAACTGGTCGAGCCCTTGTAGCGCGCGACAGTCTGCCCCTTTATTGCGTGCCGCGATTGCTGTGATGGACCAGATGCGTGGGCCGGTCGCCGCAGCGGGCGTAGATCGCTTGTTCGCGCGGATCGCGGACCGGTACTTCCACACCCGGAGATACCAGAACCCCTCGCTCTTGCTCCATTCGACCCTCCTGCTGGAGGAGTCAGAATTAGTGTCGCAAGGGGTCAATATCACTGTCGCTCGACAGTCCTATGGTCATGGTCGCTGCAACAGCGAGGTCAAGGATGCCCTCGATACGCCGGTGGGTTCGGCGGGCCGCCAGGAAGGCGAAGGCGCTGAAGCAGGCGAACCCTGTGGCTTGGTGATGTGGTGATCCATCGGATCGCCACATCACCAGCTCACCAGAACTCCAGACAGCCCCTGGCTACTGCGACCCGGGCGTCTTCGTCAGTATCTGCCCGGCCGAGCCGCGCCGGAGTTGATCGTTGAACGTCGCGACATCCTTATCGATCAGCGCGCCGATCTGGCTGAGCGTGGTCTTCAACTGTCCCTGCAGCCCCTTCGACACTTCCATCGCCTGATCGGTCGGCCTGTAATCGCTCCCTGCCATGCCGTTTGCCAGATACCCGAACTTGCCCAGCAGCTTGGCCGCATAGCGGACGCCGTCCTGGCCGCCGGTGATCCGGAGATCGACCAGGTTCATCTCGGCGTCGGTGAGCTTGCGCTCGAGTTCCACCGCGGCCCGCTTCAGCTCGCCCTCCGGCAGCGACTTGATCGTCGTCTGGATCTGGGCGCGGACGTATTCGAGCTGGTTGACCGCGTCGGTCGTGGTGTTGATATTGTTTGCGAGATCGCTCAGAACCGTGACCTGAGCCTGGATGTCCGCCTCGGTGCCGCCGGAGTGCGGGTCCTTGCGGACCGTCAGCGGCTGCGTGTAGTCGCGCCCACCGATGGTCAGCCTGACAGTGTAGTTGCCCGGCGGCTGCAGGACTGACAGGCCGCCGGGGCCAAATCCACCAGCGGGGGGACGCGTGCCATCCTCGCCGAGCGGCAGTTCGTGGCCGTAGAGCGGGTTGGTCCGCATCTTCACCGGCTTTGTCGATTCACCTCGGAGATCCCAGTGGACCCGGTTGAGCCCTGCGGCGCCTGGCACGGTCATCGTCCGAACCACCTGGTTCCTGGCGTCGAGGATGGACAGCCGGCCGCCGCCCTGCACGGCGCCCTTGAGGTAGTAGTTGATCGACGCGCCGTACTGCGGGTTCTCGCCAACGGTCGGATCGTCGTAGGGTGTCGACGGAGCGGTGATCCCTCGGAAGCGGTAGGCGGGCCGAAGCGGGAACAGGTGCGCGTCCTGCCTCAACACATCGGGCAGCGCGCGCAGTGCCGTGATGTCGTCCATGATCCAGAAGCCGCGGCCGTAGGTGGAGATCACCAGGTCGTTGAAGTGCTCCTGCACGACGATGCCCGACACGGGCGCGTGGGGTAGGTCGTTCTGCAGCGGCTGCCAGTTATCGCCGGCGTCGAACGAGACATAGATCGCGTTCTCGGTGCCGAGATACAGCATGCCGCGCCTCACGGGGTCCTCGTAGATCACCTTCGCGTAGCTCAGCATGCTCTTCGGGATGCCGTTGACGATCAGCTTCCACGTCTGCCCGTAGTCGGTGGTGCGATAGACGAACGGATCCCGGTTGTTGACCTGGTGGAAGTCTACGGTCAGGTAGGCCGTGCCATTGTCATAGCGCGAAGGGGCGATGCTTCGGACCGATCCCCACACGGGCAGGCCCGGCAGGTTCTTGGTGAGGTCAGTCCACGTCTTTCCGTTGTCGCGTGTCAGCTGCACCAGACCGTCGTTGGTGCCCGCCCAGATCACGCCTTTTTCCCGCGGCGATTCTGCGATGCCGAAGACCACACCCGCGTACTCCACGCCGATGTTGTCCGGAGTCAGACCGCCGGAGCTGCCCATCTTCGAGCGGTCGTTGAGCGTCAGGTCCGGGCTGATCACCTCCCAGCTCTGACCGCCATTGGTCGTGCGGTGCACGTGCTGGCTGCCGGTGTAGATCGTGGTGTGGTCGTGCGGCGAGATGTGGAGCGGCGCATCCCACACGAAGCGATACCGCACCCCCTCGGCGGGGCCATTCGACTGGTCGGGCCACACCTCCACCTGGCGGCACTGCCAGCGGCTCACCTCGAGGCGGGTGACGATGCCGCCGACCGTCCCGGAGCCGGAGGCGGTGGACCAGACGATGTTCGGGTCGGTCGGGTCGGGAGTGGCCCAGCCGCTTTCCCCCCCGCACACCGCCCGCCACATCGCGCGCGGGATGCCCGGGTCGCCGCCAAAGCCGCCCTGGAGGCGGCTGTTGCTCGGACCGCGGTAGGTGGGCTCGTCCTGCTTGTTGCCGAGGACGTTGTAGGGGATTTCGGTGTCCACTGTGACGTGATAAATCTGCGCGTTCTTTAGGCGCTGGCGGTACCACGTCCTGCCGCGGTTCGTCGTGATCGACAGCCCCTGGTCGTGGGCGACGATCTGGCGGGCGGCGTTGACGGGGTCGATCCAGACGTCGTGGTGGTCGCCACCGGGGGCTTCGGATCTCGGCAGCGCCACCAGCGTGCGGCCGCCATCGATGGACTTCGAGTATGACGCCGTCAGGAAATACGCCTCGTCGGGATCGTCCGGGGCCACCGCCATGCGCGAATAGTAGTGGGCGCGGCCCATCGCGTTGTGGTCGTAGCTCACCACCCGCCACGTGTCGCCGCCGTCCTCGGTCCGCCACACCTGACCGCGGTCGGTGGGCTGGCCCTTCCACGGCACGCCGTCGCCGGTTTCGATGAGCGCGTAGACCCGGCTGGGATTCGACGCCGCAATCGCGACTGCCACCTTGCCAACTGGGCGCGTGGGCAGGCCGCGACCCTGCAGGCGCGTCCACGTCACGCCGCCGTCGGTGGATCGGAACAGCCCGCTGCCCGGCCCGCCGCTCTCGCGGCCCCAGGTGCGGATCTCGAACTGCCACATCCCGGCGAAGAGGATGCGCGGGTTCTTCGGGTCCATCGCGATGTCCGAGCACCCCGTGTTTTCGTCGACGAAGAGCGTCTTGGCCCACGTCTTGCCGCCATCGGTCGTGCGGAAGACGCCGCGTTCCGGCTGCGGCCCGTACGCGTGACCGAGCGCGCAGACCAGCGCGGTGTCCGCGTCCTTCGGATGCACGACGAGCCGCGGGATGCGCCCGGTCTGCTCGAGACCCAGGAGCGTCCACGTCCGCCCCGCATCCACCGACCGGTAGACGCCCTGGCCCACCGAGATGTGACTGCGGATCTTGCCCTCGCCCGTCCCCGCCCACACGACGTTGGGATCCGAGGGCGCGACGGCGAGCGCGCCGATGGACTGCACCGGCTGCGCGTCGAAGATCGGCGCCCAGTTCACGCCGCCATCCGTTGTCTTCCAGATGCCGCCCGAGGCCGCTCCCACGTAGTAGGTGGAGGGGTCGCCTGAAACGCCCGCCGCGGCCGAGAAGCGATTCCCTTCGGGGCCGATGGTGCGCCAGTGCAGGCGGCTGTAGAGGTCGGGTGTCGGGCCGGGGCGCTGCTGGGCCGAGACTGCCGTCACGGCGAGCACACAGACGACCAGACCACAAATCGATTGGGCGCGGACAGACATGCCGTTACTCCGTATCAAGGGTGGAAACCCAACGCCGTTGCCACCGATGTAGCGTTCTTATACACCAGCGGCTCACCGGCTACAATCGGTGCGTGCTGGAGCAGTTGCCGACGCGGAACGTAGTGGTGGCGGTCGACGGTTCGGACCACGCGACCCGCGCGCGGCGTCTCGTCGGCGGGTTGAGCGCGGCCGTGGATCGCGGCGATGTTGGGGTGATTCAGCGCGGCGAGGACTTCGGCTTCGCGCGGGAAGCGTGCGAGGCGATCCGCGTCGGCCGGCAGCACTTTGATGGTGACCTGGCGCTGGGTTTGCGAACCGGCGTCCGGTGAACCAGACGCCGCTAATACGGCTTGGCGTCTTCTGCCGCACGATGCTTTATACTCCCAGTCCTTTGCGGGAGCTTCTGCCAATTCGTCTCCGGGATGCTCAAAGGGACGTTCTGGCCACGAGCCTGACCGTTCGTCCAACTGTCGTTACTGGGAGATTCGAAATGCGACGTGCAGTGCTTGTTAGCTTTGTGGTGGGCCTGGCCCTGGCCGTCCTCGTCAGCCCGGTCTACGCGCAGTCGGACGGCAGCCTCCGCGGCACCGTTCGCGACGATCAAGGCGCCGTGCTGCCCGGCGTCACGATGACGGCCACGAGCACGGCGCTCATTCAGCCCGTGACCACGACCACCGGTGCCGACGGGGTGTACCGCATCCTGAACCTGCCTCCAGGCCCGTACGTGCTCACGGCGGAGCTCTCGGGCTTCTCAACGTTCCGTCGCGAGGGCATCGTGATGCGCGCCGGGATCACGCTCACCGAAGACATCAGCATGCGGCTCGGCGCCTTGTCGGAGACCATCACGGTGTCGGGCGACTCACCGATGATCGAGACGACGCGTCCGACAAGCGTCGTCAACATCGAGGGCGAGCTGCTGCGGGCTGCGCCGATTACCTCCCGCCGTCTGTTCAGCGACGCGCTCGACATGGCGCCTGGCATCGGCTCGCGCAACGTCGACGACGGCGTGGGTCGCCGCGCCTACTACTTCCGCGGCTCGCACATCTACGCGCATGCGTTCCAGCTCGAGGGCGCCCCGGCGTCGGCCTATCTCGACTCGTCCGCGCACTCGATGGGCATGGGCGGCGACACCGTGCAGGACGTCGAGATCAAGCTCGGCGGCGCGGATGCGTCGACCCCGCTCAGTACGGGCGTCGTGATGAACATCGTGACGCCACGCGGACAGAACGAGTTCAAGGGCTCGGTCAACTTCTCGTACCAGCCCATGGACTGGAACGGCGACAACACCGGCAGCGGTGCCGCTCCCGGCGGCCTGCCGACCTCACAGGCCGTCAACCAGTGGGACGCGTCGCTGGGCGGACGGCTGCTCCGCGACAAGGTCTGGTTCTTCGGGACCTACCGCTACGCCGACCTCATCAACGGCATCAGCCGCACAACGCAGGATCTCGATCGTCTGCTGGCGTTCGTGCCCGACTTCAAGCCGTTCGACAACGTCTCCGTGAGCAAGCAGCCGTACGTGAAGGTGACCGCGCAGCTCACCTCGAGCCACGAGTGGTCGGGCTTCTTCCAGAACGACCGCAACCGGTTCACGAGCTCGCGCGAGCGCAACAACCTCCGTGTGAACCTGCGCTCGGCCGGCGGGTCGATGTACCAGACCAAGCTCAACTCCGTGTGGACCAACCACATCACCACGTTCTTCTCGGCGTCGTATAACAACAAGGGCGGCGCGGAGCGCGACACCTACAACGGCTCACCCGGGTTCGGCCCGCGTATCTCCGTACACCAGCGGACGGCGCTGTCCGGGGGCATCCCGGTGGGGAATGCCGAGCTCATCACGATGAACAACGAGGAGAACCAGCCGCTGCAGCCGTCGAACATGCTGATCCTGCGCGGCGACTTGACCTACTACCAGGACGGCTGGCTCGGCTCGCACGAGATCAAGACCGGCATCTGGGCGGCACCGCAGCTGCGCCGCCAGGTCACCGACGTGCTGGCGAATCCGATTGGGAACGGCGAAGGTCTGCGCCTCGAACAAGTGCGCCAGATCGACCCGAACAATCCCGCCGCTGGCGTCGTGGCGTTCCACCGCCGCTTTGAGTCGCCCGTGGAGCTCATGACCACCGACGCGCAGGACCGCGACATCGGCGTCTACATCCAGGACGCCTGGAAGCCCAATGGACGCCTGACCATCAACACCGGCGTGCGCGCCGACTTCATCCGCCGTTTCGACAACGTGTTCGGCGTGGAGCGCATGAACACCGTGGCGGTCGGCCCGCGCCTCGGCCTGGCCTTCCTGGTCACCGACGACGCCCGGAACGTGCTGCGCATGTCGGCCGGCCGCGTCCACGAGCAGGTCAACGGCCGCGATCCGATCACGACCTTTGCCACCACCTCGAACCGGCTGCGCCGCGACGTCTACGACGTGAACGGGGACGGCACGCTCGAGACCACGATCATCACGCCAGCGGCCACGACGGCCATCAACCAGCTGGCGTTCGACAAGAACCTGCACCAGCCGTGGGTCGACGAGTTCGTCATCGGCTTCGCCAAGCAGTTTCCCGGCCAGATCAGCCTCGACCTCTCGACCTCGCGCCGCTACTTCAAGGACGGCTACGCCGAGGTCGACATCAACGGCATCTACCCGTCGAGGCCCAACCAGCCCTTTGGCGGCTTCGGCCGCGTCGACCCGAACCAGGGCCAGATCATGCAGCAGACCAACGCCACCTGGAGCAAGGTCGTGATCCAGAGCTACGAGGCCATCCTGGCCAAGAACATGTCGCACAACTTCCAGGTGATGATGAGCCTCACGCGGCAGTTCCAGTGGGTGGACGGCACGTGGAACCCGACCGACCCGGCACGGTTCATCCAGCCAGACGCTTTCAAGAACAACCGTGACCTGTCGCGGCACCTGTTCGGCAATGGCGACGACAACAGCCTCGACGGCGGCGGCAACGAGACCGGCGTGGCCTATCGGCCGTACTCGGTGCGTCTCGCCGGCCAGTACTTGGCGCCGTGGGGCTTCCGGATTGCCGCCAGTTACGTGATTCAGGCCGGTGGCTATCTGGGACCGGTGGTGCGGCAGGGCGTGGCCGATCCGATCTTCGGGCCGGGCCGCGTGACGCTGGCCAATGGGCAGACGCAGCCGAACCCGCTGGCCACGGCCTGGCGCTTCAACTACGCCACGCGCGCGGAAGGCCAAGCGTTGAACGAGACGGCGCGCTATCTGCAGCTCAACATCAACCGCAGCTTCCGCTCCGGCGCGCGCAGCATCGAGGCCGGCGTGGGCATCTTCAACGTCTTCAACACCGGCGCGCACACGCAGTGGAACACCGGCGCGAACCGGATTGGCACGACGTTGTACCAGGCGCGCTTCAACCGTCACCCGCCGCGTGCTGCACAGGTGAGCGTGGGATTCAAGTTCTGAGCCACAGGGCTCTGGGCTGGGAGCTCGCGGCTCAGAAACCAAGGCCTAATTGCTCTGCCATCCGGCGCTGCGGCTCGACGACGCTGCAGCGCACGCGTTGCGTACGGTTGCGCACGATCCGCATGGAACTTCGCCCGAATTGTCTGCGGTTGTCCCGTCGGCTGTTGGTGTCGCAGCTCGTCGGCAATGGCGAACAGAACTCGGTGAACGAAGGCGGTGGTGAGTTCGGCGCGGCCCTCGGAGCTTGATCGAGGACGGCAGCGTGAAGTCGACGGCGACTCACCTGGTCCATCTGCAGGCCGGCGCAAAGCTCGGACACCGCCTCCGCCTCGTGGCAGGCATTTTCAACTTGCTCGATCGCCGAGTGAGCGACATTGACTACTGCCATGCGTCTCGACTGCGCGCTGAGCCCGACGCGATCGACGACGTGCATGTCCATCCGGCGCTGCCGCGTTCGATCCGGCTGAGTGTGTACATCTGGTTTGCGCGATATAGTTCTTCGCGTGACCCGCGTCGTGCAGATTGCTGCCTGCGTTCTAGTCGGCATCGGCGGCTATCTGACCGGACAGATCGCACTGCCGGAGCACGGGCTGCGCGGTCACTACTTCACCAACCTCACTCGCAACGGCGACCCGGTTGTGGTCGCCGTCGATCTTCTTATCTCAACTGAAGGACTCGCCAACGGCACTGCGAAGGCCTGGGCGGCGTATTCCGTCGAATGGACCGGTGCCCTGGTCGTCACTCGCAGGGGCACCTATACGTTCGCCACGATCTCTGATGATGGGTCGGAACTCGATGTCGCGAATACCACTGTCGTTCACAACGGCGGACAACACGGTCCGCAGCAGGCAACCGGCCGCATTGAACTGGCGGCAGGTGTGCATCCGATCCGCCTGCGCTACGAGCAGCTCGGAGGCGGCTTTCACCTCGAGCTGAAATACGCGCTTGGCGATGAGGCGCTGTCGACGATTCCTGCGGAGTCGCTGCTGCCGGAGCAGACATCGATCTGGGTCTATCGCGCACGGCACGCGCTGCCGTTGGTGGTCGCGATTGTTGCGGTGCTGCTGTTCATCGCTGCACAGCGGATCCTGGCCACTATTCCGTATCAACCCATGGCGGCCTTGCGCATCTTCGACCGGCCGACGGTGGCGATCGCCGTGCTGATTGCGATCGCCGTCCTCGTGAGGGTCGTGATGTTCTTCGGCTCCAACGGCATCCTGTGGGCCGATTCGGATATCTTCATCGAGACGGTCGGGGCGATCAGGAACGGGCAGTGGTTCGAGCACGATCCTTTCCGCACCCTGCTGTATCCGTACTTTCTCTGGGCGTTCCTGATCTTCAGCACGGAGAAGCCCATGGATCAGATCATCGTTGGTGCCCAGCATCTGCTCGGACTGATCACGGCGATCGCCTTGTTCGCGAGTCTGCGCAAGGCCTTCAGTCTTGGCATCGCGCTCGTGGCGGCGTTGCTGTGTGCTGTGCACACGACGCAGCTGTTTTACGAGAAGAGCATCCTCACCGAGGCACTGTTCAATTGCCTGCTGGCCTTGTCGCTGGTGATCGTGATCGGGTTCCTGCAGAAGCCCACGTTCGCGCGCGGCATGGCGGTCACAGCGGCGTGCTTCGTGCTGACGATGACGCGGCCGGTTGCGCAGGGCTTCATTGCCGTTCCGATCGTCCTGGCGCTGTGTCTCTCGATCGATTGGCGCAAGCGGTTGGTCTATGCAGGATCGATGGCCGTCATCTACGTCACCGCGTTGCAGCCGTGGATGATGCTGAACCAGCGCATCTACGGTTTTCACGGTGTCGCGCTTGGGCAAGGCCTTGGCCTGTTTATCCGTACTTCGCAGGTCGAGAAGTACGAGCCGTCGATGTATCACGCCCATCCCGAGGTCGAAGAGCTGATGACGTTTGCACAGACGACGCAATCAGCGGCGGGGCATGTGGTCGATGGACTCAGGAGGCGCGGCTTCTCGTCGGCGGCGGTCGATGACCTGTTATATCGTGCCTCGGTGAGCGCCATCTCGCAGCGTCCAGTCGAGTTTGCCGCTCACTCACTGCGGCAGTGGTGGCGGCAACTGGGCTCTCTCGATGACGAAGACATCTGCGATGGTGAACAGGGTCCGTACATCTGTAGCAATCGCACGATCGGTTACGCGCGCGAGCCGTTTCTGAATCGGCCGCTCACGGCGTCATCACAGCCCACGCGGTCGCTGGTCGTGTGGTACTTCAGGCACGGCAGGATTCCGATGCACGTCGTCACCGTGCTGGCGGCCTTTGGGGCGATTGCGAGCATGGCGGCGAACCCATCTGTGCGGGTGCTGCGCCTCTGCCTCGCGATGACCGCGATTTACTTCACGCTGCTTCCGGCCATCACCCAGAGCCTGCAGGATCGCTTCCGCCTCCCGGTGGACGGCCTGCTGTTCGCCTTGGCCGCGTTTGGATTGATGAGCCTGGTGCGGGCCCTCTTGAGACGCGACGATCGAAGGTGAAGGTCCACGCCTCCCGCACAGCTCTGCCGCGGCAATAGCCAGCGTCCTCGCGGGGTTCTTCGGCACGTCAGTCACCCTGTAACCCTTTTCGAGGACGAAGCATGCGAACACACAGCTTGGGTCTACGAACCGGCGTTCGGTGCACCAGAGGCCGCTCAGACGGCTTATCGTCCGGCAACCGCGACGATTCCCAGGACAGCCGCTCCTGGGGCTTTCGGCCGGGGTGGTACGTTCGACGGTTCGAATGCGGGCCGCACGTCGGCCAGCGGGCTCATGACACCGCGAGGCGCGCTAGCGTGCCGGCGCCGGCGGCAGGTGCAGCGGAAAGGGTGTGCGCTGCACGAACGCGTTGACGGCGTCGAGCAGTCCGGTGCTGGCATCGCGGACGACAAACACCGACTCTTCGCGCTGGCCCGGGTTGAGGTCGTGATGGTCGATCAGCGTCAGGTCGCTCGTGTACGAGGGAATCACCCGGCCGTCGAGCGTGAAGTATTCAGCCTGCGCGACGGCCTGCAGTTCGCCCTTGTCAAACATCGCGTACAGTTCGGGAAACGTGCCCGCGGCCACAATGTGGACGCCTTCGGGGGCGCGCTTCAGCAGGTCGCGGTGCGCGGCCATCCCGGTCACCGCCCCGACACGCCGGCCGCGGAAATCGGCGATGGTGGTGTAGCGGCTGCGGTCGGCCGTGCGGATGCGCAGGGCCCGCTGTTCATAGAGGAACGCCCGCGAGAAGGTGCCCCCGGGACTGACGCGATCGGGAAAGCTGGCCAAGTTGGTGGCAACCACATCCACCACGCCCTTGCCTGCGAGTTCCCAGGACTTGTCGAAGGGCACAACCCTCCACTCGGGCCGCAGCTCCAGGTCGGCTGCGAGGCGCTCGGCATAGCGGTTCATCCAGGCCTCGGGATCGAGCTGGCCGGTGGCACTGCCGGTGATGGCCATCGTGAGGGCGCCCGGTTGCAGCGTCTGGATGGCGGGCGGCCCGGACCCCGGCGCCGGGTCGGCCGGCGTCGTGCCGCTGCAACTCCAACTCGCGACGAGAGCCGCGAGCATCATTACTCGATGACCCATTTCCAGTCTCATGCATCCTCCAGCCCGCCAGCCGGCCCGTCCGACCGCCGGTGGTAGCATACCTGCCGTCATGGCATGCGCCACACCAGAGTGTCCTCCGAGATTGCGCCAGTGCTGGCATCCAGTGGCCTACGGTCACGAGGTCACCGACCGGCCCGTGGCAACCACGCTGCTGGGCGAAGCGGTGGTGGTGTGGCGCACCGCCAACGGGTGCGCGCATGCGATGCGCGACCTGTGCATCCACCGCGGCACGGCGCTGTCGCTGGGCTGGGTAGCGGACGATTGCCTGGTGTGTCCCTACCATGCGTGGCGCTACGATGCCACCGGGGCTTGTGTGCGCATTCCGCAGTCGGCGCACACCAGCATTCCCGCGAAGGCACGCACGCCGGTCTACCAGTGCCAGGAACGCTATGGCCTCATCTGGGTGTGCCTCACCGACGAGGCCCCGGCCTACGCGCTGCCTGAGATTCCGGAGCTGGAATCGACGGACTGGAAGGTGGTGCACACCGGACCGTTCGACTGGCAATCAGACGCCTCGCGTCAGGTCGAGAACTTCACCGACTTCGGCCACTTCCCGTGGGTGCATCCGGGCTTGCTCGGCGACCCTGACCGGCCCATCGTTCCCGATCACGCCGTCGACATTCGCGACCACGTGCTGCACTACACCATCGTCAGGCCCGAGGCGCCCAACAGCGACGACTTTCCGGTGTTCGCCAATGCGGTGACCGAGCGCCCCGACCGGCGCAGCCGGTATGAGCTGCATCTGCCCTACACGATTGTGCTGCGCCTGGGCTGGGGCGGCACCAAGGGCATGGTCTATTTCTTCGCGTCGCACCCGCAGAAGGCCAACCGCTGCCGCGGTTACTGCGTGATCGGCCGGAACTACGACTGCGATGATCCGGACAGCACGCTGCAGGCGTTCGAGCGGGTCATCTTCGGCCAGGACCAGCGCATCGTGGAATCGCAACGGCCCGAGCAGGTGCCGTTTGACCTCGCCGACGAATTGCACCTGCGGTTTGACGCGGTGGCGGTCGCCTATCGCCGAGCGATGCGGACGCAGCAGCTGGGCTGACCGCCCCTTCCAGGGCGGGAACGGCCGTGGCCAACCTTCGCCCCATCGGGCTGCCCGGCGCGCCCCGCCCCCCTGTGCAATGCGCCCCATGACGCGCAGCCTCTTCGCCATTACGTTCTTCGCCGCGGCCATGGTCTTGGCGGCACGGCGAAGGCCATACTCGTCCTTGCCGCACCGCCGCTCACATCGGCAGAGCGGCAGCAATCGAGCGGGAAGCCCAGTGCCATTGGGCCGGGGACGACATGCACCGGACCGACCATCGCCGGCCCGCGCCAGCGTCGTCAGCCCACGGACAGTCGGCCCGGCATGGCTGCCGTCAACACGCGCTTCACCGGCCGGCACCCTCGGCCGCGCGCTGCTGGTAGATCTTCTTCGCCTCATCGAACTGCGCGAAGACGTGCGCGCGTTCCCTCGGCGATCGCCACCCCGGCCAGGCCTCGGCCATCAGCCGCAGCATGTCGATCCACTTCACTGAGTAGGCGGTGGCGCTGGCGCTGCGCACCGGGGCCCCGCCCACGCTGATCCAGACCGGGTTGGTGAATGCCTGCGCAAAGCCGGCATCGAGCGGGAAGCGCTCGCGCTGCGCACCTTCGACGCGCAGGTGGTACCAGCCGCTCCTTGTCACCTTCAGCGTGCGTGTGAAGTCGAGTGCCGTGCGGTCACCGGTGAACGGAATCTTCTCCACGACCTCGCCGTTGAACACAAGGAGCGCCTCGACGAGCGGCGTCATCGACCGCGACCAGCCAGCGATGTCGATCGTCCCGCCTCCAGTTGGGAGGACAACCTCTTCGCCAGGGCCGCGGCCGTTGACCGTCATTGTCACGAGCGGCCCGGTGGTCACGAAGGCCCGGCCGGCGCGCAGCCCCTCGAACCACGCCTCCATCGAGAGGCCGCGGCTGCCGGTGTTGACATAGGTGCGCACCGAACCCACGAGCTTGCTGGCATGCATGCTGCTGATCGAGTCTTCGCCTCCGGTGGCGGTCACGCGAAAGCCGTTGTTCAACACCGCATACCACGGCACGAACGACCCCCGTCCAGCGTCGGACCACTCGAGGGCATCGGTCGTGCCGAGCGCGGCGTCGACCATGAAGCCTTTGCCGCCTCCCAGACCAAGCTCCATCGGGTCGCGATCCGTGGCGAACGCGTGGACGTATCCAACGGTGGCCCCCTGGGCCTTGGCCTTGCGGAGCATGTCCGTGTTGCTCGGATACAGGCTCTCAATCGCCGTGCCCTCATACCCGGTCGCATACGGCGAGATCAGGTGGTCGCGCATACCGAACATGAAGACGTGTCCATAAAACGGCGGGCGGTACTCCTGGCCCACGACGAGCACGCGGTCCGTGGTCGACAGCGGATGCGCACCGCCGCCCTTCACGAAGTGGTGGTAGTCGAGGATGCGGTTGTCCTTGTTGGCCACCTGTTCGTTCACGATGTCCTGGTCTTCGGCCGCCGACATCATCATGAGGTTCTCGAGGGTGTTGTGCAGATTACCGGCGTAGTTCATATGGACGTGCGTGGAGCCGCTGTACCACCCGCGCGCGTTCAGATCGGTCAGTCGCTTCATGCGGACGGTAACCATGGTCACATCACCGGCCTTGATCTCGGCGGTCGTCGTGACGAAGGGACGCTCGAAGCCGGCGACGGTCGTCATCGTGACCTTGCCCGCCGGCATCTCGACCGTGAAGGGTCCAGGCATGTGAAAAATGCGATCGCCAATGCCGGCGACGCGTGCATAGGCGTCATTCGGCACATACTGCTTGCCGTCCGACGCGGCCAGGTGCGTGCGCGCCGCGAGCGTCTCGCCGGTATCGTCGTCCACGACGCGCACTGAGAGTGTGCCGACCGGCCGCTTCCACTGGCGGTTCGTGATGTGCACCGTGCGCAGCGCACCGCCGTAGGTCTCAAGCAGCGCCAGCTGCGGCAGGCCGCCTTGGTTCGAGATGAAGGCGATCCACTCGCCGTCGGGTGACCAGCGCGGATGGAAGGCATCGTGCTCGAAGAAGGTGAGTTTGTAGGGCTCGCCGCCGGTGGTGGGCTGGACGTAGAGATTGTTGTACTGATCGGCGGCACCGGAGGTTGAGGCGTACACGAACCGCTTGCCGTCGAGCGACACATCAGGCCGCGGCCGGTACAGCGTCTGCTCCGCGCGCACGACGACCGCCTTCTCCATGCCTCTGGCCTCCGCCGGCACCCGGTAGATATTGCCCGACCCGAGGGCGACGTTCCGGTTCGACACGAGCAGCAGCTCCTTGCCGTCCGGCATCCACGACGGGCTGATGTGGACGTCGACGTTGCCGAAATAGAGCCGGTCACTTGGAAACGTGTGATCCGACGTCACCGCGATCTCGGGACCGGCCCACTGACCGTCCTTGATCGGCCGGATGTAGAGGTTGAAGTAGCCGTTGGGCGCCGTTGACACGTAGGCCACGCGTGTGCCGTCCGGCGAGAACACAGGGTCGGTGTAGACCTGCGTGTCATCGGTCAGCGCCGCCGTCGCCCCTGTGACCAGATTCAGGATCTCGAGCTGGACGCGCTGCGAGTCGTCGTCAGCGGTGTAGATCAGCCACTTGCCATCGGGCGAAATGTCGGGCGACGAGTGGTAGGTCGGAGCCGCCGTGAGTTGGCGGGCGCGGCCCGTGGCCGGATCCACGCGCCAGATCGAGCCGTGCATCGCCACGGCGATCCACGTGCCGTCGGGCGCCCAGTCGGGCCACCAGGGCGTCGATGACACGGCCGGCGGAAAATAGAAATTGTGCATGTAGTTCCCGCCGGTCTTCGCGGCGGGATAGGCGGTGACGCGGCGGGTGCCCTGCTGCACCGACCCGCCCTGTATGGGAATGGCGACGGGCGTTGTGGCTTGTGACTGCGCGGCGGGCTGGGCGGCGAGCCAGCCGCCAACGAGGGCGAGCGCCGCGGCGCCAGCGAGACCATGCGAGTTGAACCGTGACTTCATGTTAGCCTCCGTGCGGTCGGTCGTGACGAGCCGCCAGGCGTGATGCGGCGGCGGGCGACAGTCTACACGGAGTGTCGCGCCCTCGCCACGGGCGTCGGGAAGGCTGACTGACATGACGGAATCGCGCCGGGTCACAGCCGTCGACGCACTTCGCGGCCTGGTCATGATCATCATGGCACTAGACCACACGCGTGAGTTCTTTCACGCAGGCGCCATGCACTTCTCCGCCGAGGACCTGGCACGCACCACACCGCTCGTCTTCCTCACACGCTGGGTCACCCATGTCTGTGCCCCGGTCTTCTTCGTCACGGCCGGCATGGGCGCCGGACTTCACCTTGCCCGCGGCGCCTCGAGGGCCGCACTCTCGTGGTACCTGCTGACGCGCGGCCTGTGGCTCATCGCCGTCGAACTTGTGGTCATGCGCCTGGCCATGAACTTCACGTTCGACCTGCGGTATCCGGTGTTCCTCATCATCCTCTGGGCACTCGGATGGTCGATGGTGGCGTTGGCAGGTCTCATCCACCTTCCCGCCAGCATTGTCGGCCTCGTCGGGCTCGTGATCATGGTGGGCCACAACACGCTCGACGGTGTGCCGGCCTCGGCGTTTGGGCCGCTCGCCTGGCTCTGGCAGGTGCTGCACCAGCCCGGCCTCATCACAATCGGACCGTTCTCGGCCCTTGCCGGTTATCCCGTCCTGCCGTGGGCCGGCGTGATGGCCCTGGGGTTCTGGGCGGCCGGCCTCTATACATGGACGCCTGAGCGACGCGCACGTGCGCTGCGGACCTTCGGACTGGCGGCGATCGCCGGCTTCGTCGTGCTGCGGTTCTCGAACGGTTACGGCGATCCGGCGCCGTGGTCAGCGCAGCCATCCCCGGTGATGACGGTCGTGTCGTTTCTCAACACGACGAAGTACCCGCCCTCGCTGATCTTCATCTTGATGACGCTCGGGCCGGCGGCACTGCTGCTGACCTGGCTCGAACGCGCGATGCCAGGTGTCCGCCATCCGTTCGTCGTGTTCGGCCGCGTCCCATTCGCCTACTACGTGGTCCACTTCTGGCTGCTTCACCTGGCCGCAACACTCGCCGCATTTCTCCGCTACGGCGCCGCCACGTGGCGCTTCGTCTGGCACCCGCCGCCCTCGATGGGAGGCGCGCGCGAGATGTTTCCAGCCGACCTCGGCTACCCGCTGTGGCTGGTGTACATCGCCTGGTTCCTGCTCGTCACCTCGCTCTACCCGGCGTGCCGATGGCTGGCTGAGGTCAAGGCGCGTCGCCGCGGCTGGTGGCTCTCCTACCTGTGACCCGACCAGCGCCAGTACCGACGAAGGGCCCGGCAACCCCGAGCCCTTCGCGAGACGTGAAGCGCCTGCCGGCGCGCCGTCAGAACTGCACGCGGAACGCCAGCTGCCCGGTGCGCGGCCGGTAGGCATTGCCGATGTTCTGCAGCGGCGAGCCGAAGAGCGGCGATGTGACCACGGCGTTGTAGCTGCCGAAGTTAGCGTGATTGAACAGGTTGAACACCTCAGCCACAACCGACATGCTGACGTTGTTGATCTTGAACGCCTTGGTCACGCGGGCGTCGACCTTGTGAATTGCATCGCCCCTGAGGGCGTTACGCGGCACGCGGTCGCCTGAGTTGAGCGTCGTCGGGCCATCGTAGCGGTCGCCGGCAATCGCCGTGTTGATCACGAGCGGCGTGGCAGCTACATACAGCCGGTTGGTGTGCGACAGTGCCGCCCGGTTCTTGCCGTACGGATTCCCGCCCACCGACGTGTTGAAGTAGTTGCCTGATCCGAACTGGTAGGCGCCCGAGAAGGTCAGGCCCCACCCAGGGTTCCAGATCCCGTTCAGCCTGAGCGTGTGGCGCTGGAACTCCTGCGACGTGGCCCACTCGCCGTCGTTGTCGATGTCGAGCGGGTTGTCGGCGTTCGGGCCGAAACCGTTGGCCGGCTGGTTATCACGCGCGAAGAAGGTGTGGGTGTAGGTCAGCCCGGCCTGGAAATTGTTGGCATAACGGCGCGTGATGCCGTTGGCCAGCGACAGGAACTCGGCCTTGCCGCCAGACTCGATCCAGACAATCGGTCCCCACCTCGGGTCGGCGACACGCCCCTGTGCTGGATACCCCGTGGCCGGATCCACCACCATGTTGATATCCACACCGCGCGTGCGGTTGAACTCGCGCCAGTGCGTCAGGTCCATCTCGATGCCAAGGACGGGGGTGATTTGCTTCTGGAAGCCGATCGCACTCTGCCAGGTGACCGGGAACTCGAAGTCGTGGGCGATGACGCGTGGCGCCTGTGGAACGGCACCGCTTGCGACCTGCTGCGCCGTGAAGTTCCGCGTGGGATTCAGGAACCAGCCTGGCTGATTGTCGTTCTGGAAGCTGTTGACGATGATGCGGTTGCCGAACGACTGCTGGCTGAATGTGACATTCGAGACGACCGAGCCGTAGTAGAGGCCGGTGCCGCCGCGGACGACCAGGTCGTTGCCCCCACCGACGTTCCAGGCAAAGCCGGCGCGTGGCGAGATGTTGTTGTTGTCGCGGATGCCGCTCTTGAAAAGCGGCCCGCCAAACGGCGCGAACACCGTGGTGTTCTTGGTGTCTGGCGGGTCGGTCGCGCCCTGGTCGAGGTCGTAGCGCACGCCGTAGTTGATGGTGAGCTGGTGGTTCACCCGCCAGTTGTCGCCGAACCAGACGGCATAGGTCGGCCGCGGGATGTCGACGTCCCAGTTGCCTGTGTTCTGCAGGAAGTTCGTGGCGAAGGTGTCGAGCCCCGTAATATCCCACTGCGTGGGGTCGTTACCCGGGAAACGGCGGTCCATGTCGGCAGGGTTGACGCGGAAGTTGAAAACGCCACGCTCGCCAAGGTGCCACTCACCCGAGTCTTTCCAGCCCAGGAACTCGGCGCCGATCTTCATGTCGTGCGAGCCCTTGTTCCACGTGAGGTCGTAACGCGCCGTGATCTGTTTCTGGTTGAACTCCTGCGGGAAGTTCTGCGGCGGCCCGATCGTGCCGTTGATAAAGTTGAACGACGGCGTGCCGGTGCCGAGCCAGCCGCGAGGCGCGGCCGTCACCAGCTGATCGAGCGCCACACCGTTCGTCCAGCCGAAGGTGTTGTAGCCGACACGCACTTCTTCCACCAGGCTCGAGGAGCGCACGTGCGACCAGCTCACCAGGAAGTTGTCGGCCTTGCGCGTGCGGGAGGCCGACTGCGTCGGGTGTTCGGCCTGCTTGTCGTTCGGCCGATCGAAGCGCCAGGACGAGAAGCGATACGACAGGTGCGAGTTGGCGGTCCAATCCTGGTCGACGCGCGCGAGCGTGCTGTGGTTGACCTGCTTGTCAGCGGCGGAGGTCCGAATCGTTGGCAGGTTCAACGGCGCGAAGAAGACCGTCCCGGGTTCACGTTCGTATTCGTAGCTGAGGAAATAATGCAGCTTGTCTTGCTTGATCGGCCCGCCGAGCGAGGCGCCGGTCTGCTGGTTCTGATACGGCAGCCGCCGCTTGGCCACGAAGTCGGCGGCGTTGAACTTGTCGTCGCGGAAGTACCCGTAGAGTGAGCCTCGCAGGTTGTTGGTGCCCGACTTCGAGATAGCCTGCACCTGCACACCCGTCGAGCGGCCCTGGGTGATGTCGAAAAGGTTCGTGATGATCTGGAACTCGGCAATCGCCTCGCGACTGAACTTCGGCTGACCGAAGCCCGAGCTGGCCACCTTGTTGGTGATCTGCTGGCCGTCGAGGTTGAGCTGGAACGCGTTGTCGTCGCCGACGCCCGGACGGTTGTCGACGTTGTTGGCGGTGATGCCTTTGACCTGCAGCGAGAGCTCCATCCAGTTGCGGCCGGCCAGGGGCAGTTCTTCCATCTGGCGCCGGTCGACGTTGCCGGCCACTTCCGACGACGTGATGTCGACGAGCGGCGACTCGCCGGTGACCGTGATGGTCTCGGCCAGCGCTCCCACCTTGAGTGACAGCGGCACCGTGGCGTTCTGGCCGACGCGCAGCTCCAGCACCGGAACGGTCGCCGTGCCGAACCCGGACAGCTCCGCGGTCACCGAGTAGCGGCCGGGCGGCAGGTTGCGAATCTGATAGTCGCCCTGGGCGTCGGTGACGGCAGTGGCGACTCGGCCCGTCCCCAGGTCGGTGGCCGTGACGGTCACGCCTGGCAGCACGCCCTTCGACTCATCGGTCACGCCGCCCGAGATCGTGGCGTTCTGTTGGGCGAGCGCGGCCAGCGGCGACAGCAGCATTGCCGCCAGCAGCAGGCGCCTGCCAAGAAGATGCACCATTGCAACCTCCGTTGCGAAGGGCCGGTGCGGGGGCACCGGCCTTGGATGGCGGGGATTGTAACACCGTGTCAGTATTCCAACGTCTGCACAAAGATCCAGCACTGCATTGAGCCGACGTTCCCGCACTCTGAACAAGTTACCCACCCAAAGGAGGGCGGTACCAACTCCCTGTTCAGGAAGGCGTGACCTTGGATCGCACCGTCGCCGGCGCTCCGGCCGTCAGATCCCCGGGCTTCACACCGCGGAACGCATTCTCAGCGGCGGCGCCTGCTGCCGCGGCCTTGGTCACAGCCTCCACGAGCGCCTTGTAGGCGGCGGCATTGCCGGCCGACAACCTCATCTCGATGAGACCGTCAGAGGCGATTGAATTGACCGAGTTTCCGCCGGTGAGGTTGGTGATCACGTAACTTCCAGCAGGTAAAGCCTTCTGAATCAGGGTCACCGCGCGCGCGGCGGCGTGCAGGGCGCTGACGCGGCCATACGCGCCCGAACTATGGCCGCCGGGACCCTGGAACTCGATCTTCAGTGCGCCAGACTGCTGCGCGAACGCGGGTGTGGCCGCGGCGATGCCGAGGATGAATGCGAGCGATAGCACTGAGCGCTTCATGAACGTCTCCAACTCTAGCGAACGACTTCGCGCGTGCGGATGCCCATGGGGCCAACGGCCGGCTGCACGACAGAACCATCCGCGGCATGGAACCCCGACACGATCAGCGCCGCCGTGAGCACCCGATGCATGCGCGCCACTTCGGTGGCCGGTGACCCTCGCGTGCCCCATTCCCAAAACGCATGTCCGCCGGCGCCGCCCGCCGACGAGGCGAGCGTGAACTGATACGTCGGGATGCCGGTGTTGGCCGGCACGTTGTCGTTCAAGCTGCCCGATCCCGTGCCGACCACCGGAGAATTGACCACCCCCAGCTGAATGCCGGACTGAAGGCCGGCGTGGACGGCGACGTTGTCGACGCTCGCCGCGATGAATGCCGGCCGCAACCCGTACCACAGCAGCTCGAGCTTAATCGCTTCATCGCTGCCGTCCTTGCGCCCATGCCTGGCGTTTTCGGCGGTCACGCCGGCTTGGAACATCGGCTCGATGGTGCTGCGGATTTCATCCAGCGTCTCCTTGCGCGGTGAACGCATGTCGACTTCGAGGGAGCAGCTCGGCGCGCCCGCATTCGCCGCCGGCGGCGGCTCGCAGCTGGCGCGGCCGACTGTGTAAGTCGTGCGCGGCGCGCCAGGGCGAAGCTCCGATGGCGTCTTCACGTCAGCGATCATCGCGATGGCCGCGGCCATGGCCGCCGGCGCGCTCGGGCCGTCCGCGCGTGGCGATGGCGCCTTGAACTTCATCTCGAAGCGATAGCTGCCGAGGAAGTTGACGACGCCGCCACCTTCCAGGCCGAAGTTGGCGACGAAGTTCAGCGGGTTCGATCCGGTGCCGGCTTTCTGGTCGAAGCCGTACAGCTGCTTCATGCCGGCCAGGTTTCCCTTGCCCTCCTCGCCGGCAGTGCCGCAAATCCAGATGTCGTAGACCGGCCGGATGTTGTGTTTCTTCATGGCGGCCGCGAGCACGAACGCGTTGGACGTGCTCGCCATCATGTCGAGGTATCCGGGCACGTAGATGCGCACGCCGCCGCCAGTTTCGGCGTCCTTCGCATTCGCAAAGACCTTGCTGGCCAGCGCGTAATTGTCGTTCTCGATGACCCGGCCTCGCGCATCGAACGACAGCTCTACGGGGATCGCGGCCAGCTCCTCGGGCGTGGCCACCACCGGCTCTGCGTACGGCTGGAGCTTGATGCGGATACTGGGGTCGCCCGACTTCGGCAGCGTTTCGGGATTGACGACGTCGATGTGGCCTTCGACCAGCACCTTGGCGTACTGGCCCTTGTAGTGCTGCGCGTCAGGGCGACTCGAATACGACCCTTTGATCACCACGCACGCGTTGTAGACCGGCAGGCCATCGACGATGTTCGTGTCGGAGCCGGGGATGTGCCCATCGGCGCGCGTCATCACTTCGGCCGGTGTGAATCCCCACTCCGCAACGGCCCGGCGATGAATCTCGGCCGCCTTCAGGTGCTCTTCGCGTGACGGCGACGGAATGCGAACCAGCTCGAGGAACTGATGCCAGCGTGCCTTGGCCGCCGCATCGGTGCGCTGCTCCTCGAGCAGCGCTGCGATTCGCGGATCGCTGGCAATCTTCTCCGCGGCGGTGACCACGGACGCGGGAATCTTCGCCGGCATCCCGGCCGGAGGCTGCTCCTGGCCGCCGAGACCGCCGACGCCGAGCAGAACGACTGTGGCAGCTGTCACCGCGCATGTCCGGTTCATCCAGCAGAGTCTGACATGGGAGCCGCGACCAGGGCAACGCGGCAGAGCCAGCGAACGCCCTATAGCCGTCAAGCGCGGCACGCGTTACAAGTGACGGGCATATTGGCCCTGCGATTCCGCTCAGGGTAGGCGCGTTGCGGGGAGTCTGCGAAATCGCATATTCTTCCCCCCGAGCGACCACGTGTTTCCCGAGAGGAATCGACTGATGAACCTTCGACATCTGCTTGCGTGTGCGGCCCTGTTCACGGCCATGTTGTTCTCCGCCACCAGCGCGTTCGCCCAGCGGGGCGGCGACAAGCCCGCTGGTCCGCAGCCCGACCCGCGCACGGTGCGCTTCGGCGTGTGGGATAACTCGACCAACCCGAACAACGTCATGACCTACGAGGCGTATGAAACGGGCGGCAGCAAGCTGACGGTCAGCAACCCGAGCAACCCGGCGAGCGACTGGTCGTACGTGACCATGTTCGACGGTGTCTATCGTCCCGTGACCGGCCAGAAGGGCGCCGAGACGGCGGTCGAGATCATCAATCCGCACAGCATTCGCATTTACAACAAGCGCGACGGCGTGCTGAATCAGATCGTCATCAACACCGTGACGCCGGATCTGAACAAGATTGAGAACGAGTACATCCGGATGGACAAGGACGGCAAGATCACGGGCGTGACGCACGTGACCTACATCCGCCGCAAGTAGCCGCTCGCGCCCCGCGCGAACCTTGCTAGTTCGCGAAGGCGGGAATACCGGTCTGCGCTCTCCCGAGGATGAGGGCATGCACGTCGTGCGTGCCCTCATAGGTGTTCACCACTTCGAGGTTCACCAGGTGGCGAATCACGCCGAACTCGTCCACGATGCCGTTGCCGCCCAGCATGTCACGGGCATCGCGCGCGATGGCCAGCGCCTTGCCGCATGAGTTGCGCTTCAGCATCGAAGTGATTTCGGGGGCGGCCGTGCCCTCGTCCTTCATGCGGCCGAGGCGGAGCACCGCGTGCAACCCGAGCGCGATTTCCGTCTGCATGTCGGCCAGCTTCCTCTGGATCAGCTGATTGGCGGCCAGCGGCCGGCCGAACTGCTTGCGCTCCATCACGTAATTGCGCGCCCGATGCCAGCAGTCCTCGGCGGCGCCCAGTGCGCCCCAGCAAATGCCGTAGCGGGCGCTGTTCAGGCAGGTGAACGGCCCCTTGAGGCCGCGAATCTCCGGGAACGCGTTCTCGTCGGGGCAGAATACGTTGTCCATCACAATCTCGCCGGTCAGGCTGGTGCGCAGGCCGACCTTGCCGTGAATCGGCGGCGCGCTCAGTCCCTTCATGCCTTTCTCGAGAATGAAGCCGCGAATCACGCCCTCGTCATCCTTGGCCCAGACGATGAAGACATCGGCGATGGGACTGTTGCTGATCCAGGACTTGGTGCCGGTCAGCGCGTAGCCGCCATCGACCTTCTTCGCGCGCGTCTGCATGCCGCCCGGATCCGAGCCGTGGCCAGGCTCGGTGAGTCCGAAGCAGCCGATGAATTCGCCGGTGCAAAGCTTGGGGAGGAACTTCTGCTTCTGCGCCTCGGTGCCAAACTCATTGATCGGCACCGCCACCAGCGAACCCTGCACGCTCAGCATGGAGCGATAGCCGGAGTCGACCCGTTCGATCTCGCGCGCCACCAGGCCGTAGCTGACGTAGTTCAGGCCCACGCCGCCGTACTGCTGCGGAATGACGACGCCCAGCAGGTCGAGTGCGCCCATTTCGGGGAAGATCGACGGGTCGGTCTTCTCGTGCCGGAACATGTCGAGCACGCGCGGCATGAGCTTGTCCTGGGCATACGCGCGCGCGGTGTCTCGCACCATTTTCTCTTCATGGGTCAGCTGTTGCTCGAGCAGGAGCGGATCGCTCCAGGTGAAGCGCGCGTCGGTCGTCTTGGTCATAAGCTGGTGTGAATCCGTTAAGCGGTTACTGCTCAATCGTTTAATTCCGATCTTACCTTGACTTCGTGTCCAGCCCGTCCGCATAATGCCTGTGAGGCAAGCAAGTTCGATCGTACCGTGCGTCGTTCCTGCTCAGCGGCGCCAGGGCTTCAGATGGGCATGAATGCCAATGCCGGTGGTCTGTTGACACGCACCAAGGGTCGGACGATAGCCTGCACCCCAGCCGCTGCCTGAGGGCCCGTTCGATATCGGAGACGCCGACCACCTGGCGCTGGGACACGACATGCCGTCGGACGATCGCATTCGCTCGAAGGTCGACCGGTGCGACGAGATTCGCGTCGCCCGGGTCACCATCTACAAACAAGCCGAACAGGCCTCTCTGTCCAGACGCAACCCTGTTAGGTCAACTGGTGCGATGCACAGACTCCCCGCCACGGTCATTGGCGCCGCCTTGCTGGCCGGCGTCACGTTGTCAGCCTCTCAACTCGTAGTGCCGGGCCGGGCCAGCACGCCGGTGACGCCCGCGAAGTTGTCGCCCACCGCCCATCCGCCGGTGCCGCACGAACTGGCGTCGATGTGGCTGGTGCCCCAGCAGGGCACCAAGCACGGTCCCGCCCTGGCCAACTTCGTTCGCGGTGTCCGGCTGCTCGAAGAGGAGGACCGCGCTGCCGCGGCGTTGCCGCTGGTCAGTGATGGCGTGCTGTCGACGACGCCGGTCGCCGATTATGCGAAGTACTACACGGGTCAGGCATTGGCGAAGCTCTTGCGCTACGACGAGGCCGGCAAGGTGCTGGCGGCTCTGGTCTCGCGACAGATCGACGGACACCTGCCCGAGGACGCGGCGTTCGCGCTCGCGGAAGTCCGCGAAATACAGAAGGACTACAAGGCCGCGGTCGCGGTGTACGAGGCGATGGTGCTGAAGAAGCTGGCCCAGCCGCACGTCGCGTGGCTGCGATTGGGACTGGCCGCGGAGCTGGCCGGGCTGCCCGCACGATCGGTCGAGGCGCTGCAGCGCGCCTACTACGACTATCCGACTACTGCCGAATCAGAGCGCGCTGCAGAGGCGCTCGACAGACAGGACGTCGACCTCGAAGCGCCGTTTGTCTCAAAGGAGCTGGCCCGGGCCGACCTGTTGTTCCGGGCGCGCCAGTGGACCCAGGCGAGGACATCGTACCAGCGGGTCCGGCCGCTGGCCGCCGGCGCCGATCGCGCGCGCGTGGACATGCGCATCGCGGCCGCGGCTGTGAACCTCGGCCGCCACCGCGAAGGGCGCACGGCGCTCGGAGCGCACCTCGATGGTCCCCATGCCGAAGAGGCGACCTTCCATCACATCAACGCCGCCCGCGGGCTCAAGCTGGCCGGCGAGTTCGAATCCTCGGCGCGCGCCTATGCGCTGAAATTCCCGGCCAGCCCGTTTGCCGAGGAGTTGATGAACACGCTGGCCTCGGCACACATCACCGATGACAAGGATGCGGAAGCCGACGCGGTGTTCCGCGAGTTGCTGGAGAGGTTCCCGGCCGGCCGCTTCGCCGAGCGCGCTGCGTGGAAGGTTGGCTGGCGGGCGTACCGTCACGGCCGCTTCAACGACGCGCTGCTGTATTTCGACCAGGGTGCGGCGCAGTTTCCACGATCCGACTATCGACCGTCGTGGCTGTACTGGGCGGGTCGCGCCGCGCAGCAGGCCGGTGACAGTGAAACCGGTATCGCGCGCCTCCGACTGGCGGCGACCGACTACCACAACTCCTATTACGGCCGGCTCGCCGTCAAGCGGCTGCAAGGCGAGCGTGGCGGAGCGGTGACGCCGACACTCCAGAAGCAGCCGTCGCCGGCGGCGGCCCTCCCGACGGCCGCCCGCATTGCCGCGCTGCTCTCATTGGGGCTGCATCGAGAAGCGCTGAACGAACTGCAGTACGCGCAGCTTGTCTGGGGCGATTCGCCGCAGATCCAGGCCACCATCGCGCACGCGCACCGGCAGCTCGGCAACGTGCGCGCCGGCATCAACGCCATGAAGCGCGCCTATCCGCAGTACCTGGCCGCCGGCGGCGAAACCATGCCGCTGGAGATCCTGCGGGTGATCTTCCCGGTGGATTACTGGCCGCTGCTGCAGAAGTATGCGACGGAACGCAGTCTCGATCCGTTCCTGGTGGCGGCGCTGGTGGCGCAGGAGTCGAATTTCGATCCGGTGGTGGTGTCGCGCGCCAATGCCTACGGCCTGATGCAGATCCTGCCCAGCACCGGGCGCCAGTACGCGCGCAAGCTCGGCGTCCGGCCGTTTTCAACGCAGCGCTTGAAGGAAGCCGACCTCAACGTACGGCTCGGCACGCAGATTTTCTCGGACGACATCCGCAGGTTCGGCGGCGTGCACTTCGCGCTGGCCGCCTACAACGCCGGGGCCAGCCGGGTCGTGCGCTGGCAGCGCGAGAAGCCCGGCCTGCCGCAGGACGAGTTCATCGACGACATCCCGTTCCCCGAAACGCAGAACTACGTCAAGCGCATCCTGGGCACGGCGGAGGACTATCGGTTCCTGTACGGGGCTCAGTAGAGATAGTGACCAGTTACCGGTCGGCAGTTACCAGTGTCAGTTTCCAGTTTCCAGTTTACAGTTGGTCACTGTGAGCAGAATTCGCAGCGCGCGGCGGCTGGCATCGATCGCCGACTCGGTGTTCGGCGAAATGACGCGCCTGGCCAGGCTGCATAACGCCGTCAACCTCTCCCAGGGATTTCCGGATTTCGAAGCGCCACAGGCGGTCAAAGACGCGGCCTGCGCCGCCATTCAGGCCGAGCAGAACCAGTACGCGCCGCCGTCCGGCACCAAGGCGTTTCGCGACGCCATCGCCGCCGACTATTCGCGGCGCTATGGCGTACGGCTGGTCGCCGATGAACAGGTGACCGTGTGCTGTGGATCGACGGAGGCGATGCTGGCGTCGATCATGTCCTGCATCGATCCGGGCGACGAAGTGATCATCTTCGAGCCGTTCTACGAGAACTACGGCCCCGACGCGATGCTCGCCGGCGGCGAGCCGAAATACGTGCGGATGCATGCGCCGGACTGGCACTTTGACGAGGCGGAATTGCGGCGGGCCTTCACCAACCGCACCCGCGCGATCGTGATCAACTCGCCGAACAATCCCACCGGCAAGGTGTTTTCGCGCGACGAGCTGCAGGTGATCGCGGAGCTGTGCCAGCAGTGGGACGTGCTCGCCATCTCGGATGAAATTTACGAGCGTATTGTCTACGATGGCCATGCGCACGTGCCGGTCGCATCGTTGCCGGGCATGGCCGATCGCACCATCACCACCGGCGGGTTGTCGAAGACCTTCAGCGTGACGGGCTGGCGGATTGGCTGGGCCATCTCGCCGCCGGCCCTGACGGGCGGGATTCGCAAGCTGCACGACTTCATCACCGTCGCGGCGCCGACGCCGTTTCACGATGCCGGCGTCGCCGCGTTGTCACTGCCTGACACCTACTACAGCGGTATGCGGGCCGACTACCAGAGGAAGCGGGACCTGATGATGGACATCCTTGGCCGTCACGGGTTCACGGCCTATCGACCGGGCGGCGCCTACTACGTGATTGCGGATGTCAGCCGCTTCGGGTTCGACTCGGACTTCGACTTCGCGCGCTACCTGGTGCGGGACGTGGGCGTGGCGACTGTCCCCGGCAGCAGTTTCTACGCCGGTCCCGCCTCCGCACCGAAGACAATCCGCTTCTGCTTCTCCAAGCGCGATGACACGCTGCACGAAGCCGACCGCCGGCTGGTCAATTTCACTAAGGCACGCGGAACCGATACAGCCTGATCCCGTCTTCTTCCGTGATGAACTCCAGCGACGGCGCCGTGTCGATCGCGTGCAGTGCGGCGTCACCGGACAGGCTGCGGAAGGCGTTGACGTGCACCAGCACGTGCGTGACGCTGGCGTCCTCGAGCTCGGCAAGCGCCCGTTCGCCGGGAAACGCACCCAACGCGCGGCCACGCTCCATGAATGACTCCGGATGGAAGCCGCTGTAGCCGTTCAGCAGCGGCCGGAAGTAGCGCGTGTTCGCGAGGACGTACGGTCCGTTCTGGCTGACGCTGGCGCCTGAATAGAACGGGAATTCCGCCACCACGACCAACTGGCCGACGAGGCGATCGTAAATCGCCGGAATCGGCCTGACTGGCGTGTAGCCCACCGGCGTCCTGATCGCTTCGACGGTGATCAGCATGCACAGCGCGAACGACACGCCGGTCCAGACCGGCCGTCGCTGGCGCTCGAGCGCCGCCACGCCGAACCCGGCCAGAATGGCCGCGCCCGCGAGCACGAGCCAGCCCCATCGAGCGACGTTGCGAAGGCCGCTCAACAGCGGCAGCCAGTCGTGGAGGGCCTGGTAGCCCGGCAGCGCCGTGCCGAGCGAGAACGCGGCGCCGACCACCGCCGTCGCGCACGCCATGCGAACGCGCGCCCTGCCGCGACCGCGTCCGGCAACCAGGGCGATCATGGCCAGGACGCTGACGGTGAGGCCGGGAAACAGCGCCGTGCGGCCCTCGTAGAACGTATGGCTCCACCAGGCGTAGTGCAGCCGGCCGCCGGTCACCAGGTAGTCGCGCCACCCGGCGTTGTACTGCGTGACCACATCCACGGACCGGGCGAGCCCGTGTTCCTGGTCGACCTGGTAGTACGGCCACAGAAACGGCGCCAGCAGCAAGACGACAATCAGGCCGCTGATGAGCAGCGGCCTGATCGGCCGAAGCTCGTTCCACCGGACGATTGCGCACGCGATCAGGGCATAGGTGGTGAACACCAGCAAATAGTTGCTGCACAGTGCCTGCAGCACGAACGCGCCGGCCAGCAAGACGACATCTTGTCGGCGCCGTTCGGCCAGCACGCGGTCGAACGCGTAGAGCACCAGGGGGAAGAACTCCACGTGCAGCGCCTGCAGATGCACGAACCGCGTCAGCCCGTGCGCGTTGAAGGCGTAGGCGAGACCGGCCACCAGCGCAGCCCAGTGGCTGCCCGTCCACCGGACCATCACCCACCACATGGAGAAGCCAGACAGCGCGAAGCCGAGGATGATCAGCAGGTTGTAGACCAGCACCGGCGATGCGCCGGCCCAGAGCAGCGGCGCGCCCAGCAGCGACGGCACGAACATGTGCTCCGAGAAGGCGAGCGAGTGCTGTTCGGGATGGAAGATTGGCGCCTCGAACAGCCTGAGCGGATTGGTGGGCAGCGCGTGCGCCACCCAGGCGATGGTCCAGGTGTTCAGCTCGGCGTCGTGATTGTCGAGACGCGCCAGGCCGGACGGGTTGCTGGCGAGCGGCCATGAGTGCAGGACCGCCATGGCGACGAACAAGACTAGCGCGGCCAGCCAGTGATTTCGTAGAGCCACACGTCGCCTTCTCTGACGATCGGCCGCAGGTAGTCCGCAAACTCGTGGTCGAGCCGTCGAACGATGTTGTCCCGGTTGTCACGGTTCATCAGGTTGAGATGCACCACCGCGTAGCGCGCGCCCAGGGGTTCCAGCGCCGCGAACGCCTCGCGGCTTGGAAAGCCGGCCAGCACCGGCGCCTGATCCCGAAAATCCTGCGGGATGTGATCGCTGTAGCCATTGATGAGCGGCTGCCAGTGCATCGTCGACGAGAGCATGTATTCCGCGTGGCGGTGAAACTCGATGCTCGTCGCCCAATACGGCAGCTCAATCACCGGCGCCTTCGGCTGGCTGGCAAGCGCGGTGTAGGCGGTTGGCAGCGGCGGTGCCGCACGCATGCGCAGCGGCGCGCGATACAGGTCCGCCGTCACGAGGGCGAGCAGCGTCGCGAAGGCGAGGTTCGCGCCCCGGTGCCTGATAATGGCGGCAATCGCCGGCGCGGCCAGGACCACCAGGCACAAGGTCACCACGATGCCGGCTCGTGACGGCGCCCGCAGGAAGGAGAACACCGGCACCGTCTTGTAGAGCAGGGTGTAGAGCCCGGCCGCGGGCCCGAGCGTCAGCCAGAAGGTGAAGAGTGCCAGGATGAGGTAGTACCAGGCGGTGTCACGGTGTTGGCCGCGCAGCGCGACCCGCGCGCCGGCTACGCCGAGCACGATGGCGAGAATGCCCGGGAAGATCGATTCGGTGGGCCTGGTGAGATACGGATACCACCACCGGTGCGCCCATGACGATGAGGACAGCCAGGCGCCGAGGTTGGCTGAATATTGCCCGTCGAGCGGCCGCTCGAATCCCGTGGCGCCCTGCATCTCGAGGTAGGGCAGGAAGAACGGCGCGATGGCGCCGATGCACGTCACGGCCGCGACGCCGATTGGCAGCCAGTAGCTGGCATCCTTCCAGCGCCGACGTGTGACACCGAACCAGATCGCCGCAAACGAGATCATGCCGCCGGCGAAGATGCCATAGTAGGCGCAGGCCAGGCCGGTGAGCGCCATGACGAGGCCGAGTTCGACGGCGCGCGCAATGGTCGTGCGATCGAGCAGCCGGTGCCAGGCCAGCATGCACCACGGCAGGAAGCCGATCATCAACAACTGGATGTGCGCCTGCCTGACGAACGCGAACGGACAAAACGCGTACATCACGCCGCACACGACCGCCGTGCGCCAGTCGCCCGTGAGGCGGCGAACCAGGTAGTAGGTTGCGACGAACGACTGCGTGAACGCAAACAGGAATACGACGTTGTGCGTGGTGTAAGGATTGCTGGTCAGCGCCCAGACCGGCGCGCCAATCAGACCCTGAACGAAATTGCCCTCGGAGAAGGCGAGCGCGTTGGTGTGCGGGTAGAAGATGTTGGCGCGAAACAGCTGCGACGGGTCGGTGGTGAGCGCGTGCGACACCCACGCCACGACCCAGATGCTCCAGCGGCCGTCGTTGGTGTCGAGCCGGCCGGCGTTGGTGAACTGGAAGATGTAGGGAAGCGTGAAGACGCAGGCGAGCACGATGCCGCCGAGCACGACGGCCGTGGCCTCGACAGGGCCGCGTATTCGCATCTGAGACGCTAGAATAGCACCGAAGGTTTGTGGATCGCCTCCTAGAACTCACCTACCGGGCCGAGCAGTCGCACTTCTGGTTCCGCGGGTTCCGCCAGTATATGCAGCCGGCGCTGGCGGCGGCCACTGCCGGCCGGCGCGATGCGAAGATTCTGGACTGCGGCTGCGGCACCGGATCGAATCTCGACATGCTGCGGCCGTACGGCCGCGCGGTCGGATTCGATCTCACCCGCGTCGGCACCGAGTTCGCGAAGGCGCACGGCCACCGCGTGGCGCAGGCCAGCATCAGCCACATGCCGTTTCGCAGCGGCACCTTCGACCTGGCGACCTCGTTCGACGTGTTCCAGGTACTGCCCGACGTGGTTGAGCGCCAGGCGATTGCCGAGATGTCGCGTGTCCTGAAGCCGGGCGGTCGGCTGCTGCTGCACGTGGCAGCGCTGCCGATGCTCCACGGCAAACACTCGGTTCTGTCGGAGGAGAAACGGCGCTACACCGCCGCGTCGTTGCGCGCGCTGGTTGAGGACGCCGGCTTTCGCATTGAGCGGCTCACATTCGATCACCTCACGCTATTGCCCCTCATGTTGCCGGTTCGCGTATGGCAGCGATGGACGGCGGCCAATGGGGAAGTGACCGCCGGCGAAGCCGAGATCACCGTGCCGATAGCACCGGTCAACGCCGCACTGTCCGCGCTGGTCTCGCTCGAGGCTATGGCGCTTCGCCTGGTCGACATGCCGATCGGCAGTTCGCTGATGTGTCTGGGGCGGAGGAAGTAGGACGTGAGGAGAGAGAAGTGAGAAGTAGCAGGTGAGCACCGCCATCGCCGCCATCGCGGGAGTGTCTGCCTGGCTCTCGCTGGGGCTAGTGGCGGTGACCGCCGACGGCACGCGCATTCTGGCGCTGCCGCCGGCA
>VFZG01000031.1 GCA_016871275.1 Acidimicrobiia bacterium
GGTTCTTCGTCGGTTTTGCGCGTTTTGCACGTAACCAGGGCGGCGCCGTTCGGTCTAAAATTCCAGGGCCGGATCGGACTCCCCCATACCGGCGATTACGGATCCGTGAGCCTTTCCCATACAATCAGGGGCCGACGCGTGGCGCCCTGGTGGAGGCCAACGTCGGAAAGCGGTGCTGGCTGTATGTGGGCCTCGGGCTCTGGCGCCAGCTTCCGGCAGGAACAGCTGGCGCATACCGCCTGCCGGCGAATTTACCGGGCCTGCCGTAGGCCGTTTCGTGGTTCTTCGTCGGTTTTGCGCGTCTTGCACGTAACCAGGGCGGTGCCGTTCGGTGTAAAATTTTCGGGCGGGATCGGACTCCCCTATACCAACGAGTACGAATCCGTATGTTGGAACACATTCTTCGGCGTATGGGTTTCGGGGCGAGCCCGGCCGAGCTCGCGGTCTGGAACAACCTGTCGGTCGATACGGTCATCGATCGCCTCCTCAACTACGAGTCGCAGTCGACCGATCACGACTCGAAGATCGGGTTGCCGGAGTATGTCGGCATCACCACGCAGTCGGGCCGGCCGTTCTCGCCGAACACGCTAATCAATGACGCGCGACAGCGCTGGCTGTTTCGCATGGTCCACTCGCTGCGCCCGCTCGAAGAGAAGATGGCGCTGTTCTGGCACAACCACTTCGCGACCGCCTACAGCAAGCTCGCAGGCGCGGTGGGCCAGGAGCGCGCGACGCGCTTGATGGACAACGATCCGAACAGCCTGGCGGGCAGCCCGCCGGGGCAGATCCAGAAGCTCCGCGAGCTCGGCACCGGCAACTTCGCGACGCTCCTCTGGGAGATGGCGAGAGATCCCGGGATGGTCTACTGGCTTGACAGCCAGCTGAACACGCGCACCCGGCCGCAGGAGAATTTCGGCCGGGAGATCATGGAGCTGTTCAGCCTGGGCATCGGCAACTACACCGAGGCGGACGTGTACGCCGCGGCGCGGGTGTTCACCGGCTTCAATTGGGTGATCGCCGGCGATCGTGCGAATGTCGAAACCAGCTACTACGAGTATCAGTACCGGCCCAACGATCACGACACGGCGGCGAAAACGTTCACGTTCGCGATCTATCCCGACGGCGGTCGCACGATTCCGGCGCGCTCGTCGGCGCAGGGCGAACAGGATGCGCTCGACCTGGTGCTGGCGCTGGTGCGGCATCCCGCGACCCCCCATCGCCTGGCGGCGAAGCTCTACAAGTTCTTCGTCAACGAAATCTCCGAGCCGGATCCGGCGTTGGTCTCGGCCATGGCGAACGCCTACCTGGGGGGCAACTACAACATCAAGGCGATGCTGCGCACGCTGTTCACGTCGTCTCAGTTCCGTAATCCCGCCAACCTCTACCAGCGCTACTCCTGGCCGGTCGAGTACGTCGCTCGCGCCATCAAGGAAACCGGGTGGTCCGGGTTCACGGTGAACAGCGCCATGACGCCGCTGGTGAACATGGGGCAGCAGCTCTACGAACCGCCCGACGTCAATGGCTGGGCGCTGGGCCCTGGCTGGATTTCCACGTCGTCCATGTTGATGCGCATGAATTTCGCGTCGACGCTGGCCGGGAACCAGCGCTTCAATCTCGCCCGTGACGCGCAGCCGTACCGGCAGAGCCCCGAGCGAGTGCTCGAGTACATGTTGACACGCTTCCGGGCGATGCCGTTCAGCACGGCGCAAACCACGGCGATGACGGACTATCTGCGATCGACCACGTGGTCGGGATCGGACGCGCAACTGCAGACCCGCATTCCCGGGCTGGCGAGACTGATCGTCGGATCCGGAGAGTACCAGTTCAATTGACAGGCCGTCGGACAGTCAGGCCACCAGGCAGTCAGGATCGCTCATGAATTTCTCGCGGCGTCAATTCGTCAAGGGCGGCGTCACGGCATTCACCTTCGGGTTCGCGGCGCCGCAGATGCTGTGCGACATGGCGTTCGCACAGGCGTCGGCGCGCAATCTCGTGGTGGTCTACCTCGGCGGCGGCAACGACTCGCTCAGCACCGTGATTCCGTACCGCGATCCGTTCTATACCAGCCGCAGGCCCACCATCGCGGTGCCCGCGGCGAACGTGCTGCAGATCGGCACCGACGCGTCGAACATCGAGCTGGGATTGCATCCGCGGTTGACGGGCCTGCGCGCGATCTTCGACGCCGGCCGGCTCGCGATTGTGCAACGCACCGGCTATGCCAACCAGAGCCGCTCGCACTTCACCGGCTTCGACATCTGGGGCAC
This sequence comes from Acidimicrobiia bacterium, assembly GCA_016871275.1. Lineage (GTDB taxonomy): Bacteria > Acidobacteriota > Vicinamibacteria > Vicinamibacterales > UBA2999 > 12-FULL-67-14b. The sequence goes on from VFZG01000031.1 coordinate 2,265, forward strand.
GGCCAATCCCGGCAATACGTCCGGCACCGGGTGGCTGGGCCGCTACCTCGATTCGCTGAGCCCGCCGCTCGATCCGCTGGTCGCGTGGAACACCTCTCGCGAGACGCCGCGGCCGCTGATGGCCCGGACCGTCGGCGTGCCGGCGATCACCACCCCTGCGTCGTATTCGTTCTCGAGCCCGAACAGCGGCACGGAAGCGGGCTACGAGCGCTCGGCGCAGTTGCGCATCTCGTCGCACGTCCCTGTCGATCGGCCGCACCTGGCGTTCGTGAACAGCACCACGCAGGCAGCGCTCGGCACGCTCGACCGGGTAGCGACCGTGGCCACCTATCGCCCGTCGCTGACCTATCCCACCAATGGATTCGCGCAGGCGCTGCAGGCGGTGGCCGGCGCGATGAATCGCCAGATCAGCACCAAGGTGTTCTGGGTGCAGACCGGCGGCTATGACACGCATGCGTCGCAGGGCGTCAACGCGGGCGCCTACGTCAACCTGATGGCGACGCTCGGTGACGGCGTGAAGGCGTTCTACGACGATCTCAGCAACCAGGGCCTGTTGAGCAACACGCTAATCGTCGTCTACTCGGAGTTCGGCCGCCGCATCAGCGAGAACGGCAGCCAGGGCACCGATCACGGTGCCGGCGCCAACATGATGTTGATCGGCGGGGGAGTGCGCGGCGGAATCTACGGGACGGCGCCGAACCTGAACACCGATCCCGCCAACCCGACGCTCGAGAACAACGCCGGCGACGTGCGGTTCGAGACCGACTTCCGCAGCGTCTATGCCAAGGTGCTGGACTCGTGGCTGGGCAGCAACTCGGTCACGATCCTCGGCGCGAACTATAGGGCGGGAGCGCCGAACGTGCTCTAAGGGCTACGGGCTACGGAACGTTCGCCTATTCGCCCGTAGCCCATTAGCCCGTCTTCACTTCGCGTATTTCGCAAGAGCCGCCCGCCAGTTGTTGACGGCGTCGGCCGCGGTCGGCGCGCCCATGCCTTCGAACACAATCTGGCCGGTGCGGTAGCCCACGCCGTAGAGTCGTTCATTGGCGTCGCGATCCTGGCGGATTGTCGAGCCGTTCAGCGTCACACCCGCGAACAGGCCGCGCGAGCGCGAGTAGCTGAGAATCTGGGCGCGCATCTGGATGTCGGTGGCGGCGCTGGCTTCACGGCCGACCGGTCCGGCGGCGACGCCCGCATCCGCGCCAACCTTGAACTGGTTCTTCACGAGCTGCTCGAGACCGCGCTGGTTGTTGATCACCAGCACGAGGTCGATGGCCTGCAGGCCGAACTGCGCGCCGACACTGCCACCGGTGATCGTGAGGAACGCCGGATTCGACCAGCCGCCGTTCTTCCTGTCACGCACGCTGAGGATGCCGCGCCCGCGCTGCCCGCCAATGCCGATGCCGCCCTTGATCAGCGACGGAAATACGGCAATGGCCTCGGCCTTTTCCATCACCGAGCGCGGCACCGCCTTGTCGGCGGCGCCCATGATCTCGTCGAGCACCGTCGCCGCTTCGCGGACCCGCTTTGCTTCGTCCTCGTTGTTCTGCGCGGCCAGGGGGTTCGTTTGTGAGAGCGGCCCGATCGCCGCGAGCGCGGCCACGACGGCGGCGACGAACAGCTTCTTCCTGCGTAGCTTCATAAGGTCAGACTCCTGAGCGCTGGCTCCAACGTGCGGTGCGCGAACTGAAATCCCAATTGTGCGGCGGCCGCGGGCACGACGCGCTGGCCGCTCAGGAGGATGGACGACATTTCCCCGAGCGCGGCCTGCAGCACGAACCCCGGTGCGCGCAGCAGCGCCGGGCGCCGTAACACGCGGCCCAGCGTCCCCGTGAACTCGCGGTTCGTCACCGGTGTTGGCGCCGACGCATTGAATGTGCCGGATGCCCGATCGTTCCGGATCAGCCAGATGACCATCGACACCCAGTCGTCGGCGTGAATCCAGGGCATGAACTGATCACCGGAGCCGAGCGTCGCGCCGAGCCCGAGCTTGAAAGGCAACAGCATCTTGGCGAGCGCGCCGCCGTCTTTCGCCATGACGAGGCCGGTTCGCACCAGCACCACGCGCGTTTGCGGCGATTCGGCCAAGCACGCTTCCTGCTCCCAGTCGATGGCCAGCCGTCCAAGAAAATCCGAGCCCGGCCCTGCCGATTCCGTGATCAGTTCGTCGCCGCGCGGCCCGTAGTAGCCGACCGCGGATCCGCTCACGAAGACTCGCGGCGGACGCCGGCACTCTGCCATCGCGCGCACCAAGGTGCGCGTCGGCAGCACCCGGCTGCTGCGCAACGTCTCCTTGCGCGCGTTCGTCCAGCGGCCATCGGCGATGCCCTCGCCAGCCAGGTTCACGACCGCATCCACGCCTTCAAGATGCGGTGGCAGCGAACCCGCCGATCCATCCGGCTCCCACCTGAGCACGTCGCCGACCAGCCCCGCGCGCCGCGTCAGTAGCAGGGCCCGATGGCCTTCGTCCGAAATGCGACCGGCCAGTTTCCGGCCCAAAAACCCGGAACCGCCCGCAATGACGATGGTCATCTTCCCATCTTACGGTCTGACGGGTTGACACGCAGCCGGGTCTGCGTGTTAACTAACTGGTTAGTTAACAGTGTCGCCGCGAAGCGCTCCAGCCGCTACCTCAACCCGTGATGCTGTGTTCCACGCGGCCGCCACCCACTTCTCGTCGCGCGGTTTCGATGGCGTCAGCATGGACGACATCGCCCGCGCCGCCGGCGTCAACAAGGCGATGATCTACTACCACTTCGCCGACAAACTCGCCCTCTACCGCGCCATCGTCGGCGACGGCCTCATCAAGATGAGCGAGACCGTCGGCGCCATCGCATCGGGACCGGCCACGCCGGATGCCAAGCTCGATGAGTTCATTGAAGTGTTCGTGCGCATGACGGAGACGCGCCCGTGGATGCCGGCGATGATGCTGCGCGAAGTCGCCGAGGGGATGCCTCGCCTCGACCCCGCCACGATGGTGCACATGCGGGGCATCATCCAGAGCTTCGCGGCCATTCTCGAGCAGGGCCGGCAGCTAGGCGTGTTTCGCCAAGTCCATCCAATCCTCGCCTACCAATCGGTGGTCGGCCCCATCGTCATCAACGCCGCGCGTGAGCGCGTCGCCGCACAACCGGAACGAAAGAACCAGGACTTCCCGATGCTCGTCGCCATCTCGCGCGAGGACGTCATCGCCCACAACCGGCAAACCGCTCGACGGATGCTGGCCACAGAACGCGCAGAGAGCACAGACAAATGAAACGACTCGCCACTGCCATCGCCCTTGCCGCCGCTGCCGCATGCTCGGAACCACCGCCGTCAGATCGCATTTGCGTCCCGGGGCACGTCGACGCGACGGAGGCTCGAATCGGCCCCGACGCGGGCGGACGCATCCTGACGCTCACGGTGAAGGAGGGCGACCGCATCCAGCAGGGGCAGACGATCCTGACCCTCGACACCCGCGACACGCAGTTGGCGATCGATCGCGCCAAGGCGGAGCAAGTCGCCGCCGAGGCGCAACTGCGGCTCGTCCGCGCCGGCTCTCGCATCGAAGACATACGCCAGGCGCAATCGCAGGTTGAAGCCGCCTGGGCCGACGGCCGGCTGGCGAGCAGCGGCCGTCAATCGGTGGAATCAGCGAAATCTGTGGGCTATGAAAGCGCCGCGCGGGCGCCGGCTTCTTCGTCGACCAGGCTCAATACGAACGCGCCGGCGACGAACAGGCCGATGATGGCGATGATGGCGGACCGGCTCGAGCCGGTGACGAGCACGCTGATCGTGAACAACGCCGGGCCAAACACCGTGGCAAACCTCTCTGACACCGCGTAGAAGGCGAAGAACTCCGACGTCCGGTCGTGCGGAATCAGGCGCGCGAACAGCGCGCGGCTCAGCGCCTGTGAGCCGCCCAGCACCAGGGCCACCAGGAACGCCAGCAGGAAGAAGTGGACGGCGGACGTCATGAAATAGGCCAGCCCGGCCGCGAGGATGTAAACGCCGATGGCGATGAAGATGCACTTCTTCGTGCCGATGCGCGCGCCGAGTGCTCCGAACAGGACGGCGCATGGAATGCCGACGAACTGGACCATGACGAATGCGGCAATCTGCGCGTTCTGGTCAATCCCGACCTCGGCGCCGAACACGCTCGACATGCGAATCACCGTCTGAATGCCGTCCTGGTAGAGCAGCATGGCGATGAACAGCAGGAAGGCGTTTCGATACAGCCTGATCTCGCGAAACGTCCGCGCCAGCCGGCCGAACGCCACCGCGATCGCCGGGCCACCGCCGATCGATCGATCGGGGGCAGGTTCAGCGACGCCGCGAAACAGCGGAATCGAAAACGCCGCCCACCACAGCGCGACCGCGAGGAACGACGCCTTGATCGCCGACACCGTGTCGGCGAACCCGAACGCCGCAGGCTGCAGGATCCACGCGAGGTTGATCAGCAGCAAGACGCCGCCGCTGAGGTATCCCATGGCATACCCGGCCGATGACACCCGGTCGGTATCGCGCGGCGCCGCCACGTGCGGCAACAGCGAGTCGTAGAACACCAGCGAGCCGGACACGCCGATGTTGCCGATGAAGAACAGCGCCGACGCCAGACCGATGTCGCCCTCGCCGATCAGCGCCATCGCTGCGCACGACGTGACGCCGATCACCATGAAGATCGCGAGGAAGCGTTTCTTGGCGCCGCTGTAGTCCGCGATGGCGCCGAGGACCGGCGAAATGATGGCGATGATCGCCACCGAAACCGTGGTGATCAGGCCAAATCGTGCGGTCGCCTGCGCGGGCTCGAGGCCTCTGGCGGCGTAAGTCGCGAAGAAGCTGGGGAAGACCGCGGTGATGACGGTGGTGAAGTAGACCGAATTGGCCCAGTCGTACCAGGCCCAGGCGCGCTGGTCAGGTGTGACCAGCCCGACGCGAGCCATGAGGCGCGCAATCATGTGCGCGAAGAGCATACGCCACGCAGACACGGAGGCACGGAGAAATCTCTTCTAAACGCCAGTGCCGCTACGCAGCACCGGGGCCGCCGCCGTTCAGCGCGCCGCGGAAGTTCCGGCGGCTGCGGTTGCTCAGTGTCACGGGGAGGTCGCTTTCGAAGCGGCCGCTGAAGCTGTTGAAGTCGATGTTGCCGCGTGCGTTGGCGGGCAGCCGCAGGCGCACGTCGCCGCTGAAGGTGGTGACGCCGATCGAGCCATCCGCCCACTCGCTGCTCTCGATGATGATGTCGGAGCTGAAGCCATCGATGTTCTGGCTGCCGGTCACGCCCATCACCGTGATCGGCGCGCTGAACGTCTTGAGGTCAAGGCGCGTCCGCGCCGGCAACTGGAGGTCGAAGTCGGTTTCGACGACGTTGTCGTTGCGACGCTCCACGATGCGATGGTTGGCGTCGATTTCAGTGGTGGTGCCGCTCTGCGTGATCTTGAGCTTGATGTCGTTGAGCCGCTCGCGCGTAGCGCGGCGAATGGCGTGCACGACCAGCTGGTTGCCAGTGCCGCCGGTGATCTTCACGTGGCCAGAGAAAGTCTTGAGCCGGAGCGTCCCGCCGGGGGCATTAGCAGGGCGCGATCGACGGTCTCGGTCTCGCGCGGTCCGCGCGAACGGTCGTCCCGGTCTCGCTGCCCTTCGGCTCGGTGGGTTTCGCGAGCGAAGCCAACCTCGCTCAGGGCAAGTGGGGCGGCGAGAACGGCCAAAAGGGCGGTGGTGGCTAGGCGCGTCATATTTACATCGACTCGAATAGACGAGGTCGGACATCCGAGGGTTTACCGCTTTTTGGCAATCGCCAGCTCCGGCAGGTCGGGATCGGCGTTTGCCCACCCTTTCACAGCCACATCGAACTCCCGGGCCGCCGTGGCCGTGTTCCCTGAGTTCTGGGCCACCAGGGCAAGGGCGAAATGAGTGCCGGCATAGTTCGGGTCGTGTTCGAGCATCAGCTGGGCCATCCGGGCCGCGAATGACCAGTCGCCCACCTGCCGGGCCGCCTTGGCCAGCGCTTCCAGTCTGAACAGTGACTGCGTCCACGCATCCGGCCCCGGCAACGATCGCCACTTTTGAGCGGCGCGTTCCATGACCTGGCGGCCCTTGTCTTTTTGCGCCGTCCGCAGCAGGAACTCACCCTGCAGGGCTTCGAGGGCGATCGCCGCCAGCCCCTGCGCGCCCTGTGCCGCGCGCAGCGCCTTGAGCGCGGCGTTGGAGGATGCGGCGCCGTCGGCGGGACGATTCATCGCCAGTTGCGCGAAGCCCAGCTCGATGTGACCGGTTGCCTGGACGACGAGGCTGGGATGCGACAGCAGTGTCTGCGCGGCTTTGGCGGCCTCCGGCAGCCGGTTGCGCGCGATCAGGAAGGCCGGCCACTCTCGCTTGTTGACCGCCTGCACCAGCAGGTTCGTGGGCAGATTGAATGACTGCCTCAGCAGCGCCTCGGCCTTCTTCATCTGGCCGACGTACTGATACGACGCCGCGAGCAGGTCGAGATTGTGCGCGTGGTGCCAGTCGTATTCGGAGGAGACTCTCTCCCGCGCGAGGTAATCGCGCTGCAGCTTGTCGGCGGCCTCGAATCGGGCGATGGCCTCGTGGATGCGGCCGGCGCGCCGCAGCTCGTGGCCGTGCATGTGCACCGCGTGGGGCACGCTTGATGCCTGCGACGCGTATGCCGATGCGGCCGTGACCGCTTCCTTCGTCCGGCCGTTGTTCTCGTAGGCGTGCGCCAGGAAATGATGCGGGGCGAAATGTCCGGGCGCAGCCTTCAGCGCGCGTTCGAAGAACGGAATCGATGCCAGCACCGATCCCTGGCCGCGATCGGCGGGATCGGGTGACTCGGCGATGCCGCGCGCCAGCAGGAACTCGGCGTCGTTCGGGAACGCCGCGATTGCCGCATCGAGGGCCTTGCGATACGCGGCGAGTTTCGCCGGGTCGCCGGGCGCATCCTCTGCGGCCATCTGCAACGCGCGCGCTTCGACGTGGCGCTTGACGTGATCGTCGGCAGTCGCGGCGAGCTGCTGCGCGGTGGCGATTGCCTGTCGTGAGGGAAGCGCCTTGTTCAGCTCGATGTATGCGATGCTCAGCCCGGCGTGCGCCAGTGCGAGATTCGGATCCAGCCGCAATGCCTGGTGGAAGGATCGTGCCGCCTCGATCCACACGTAGTTGTGCAGGTAGGCGAGTCCCTGATCGTAGAAGCGCTGCGCCTCCACCGACGTGGACCCCGCATCGTCATGCACGGTGCCAATGCCGGCGCGAAGCGTGACCTGGCGCTCGAGCAGTTCTTGCGGAACGGAGGTGACCGCGTGCGGCGCGTGCTGTCGGAACGCGGCAGTCGAGGCGAGGAGTACAAGAAAAAGCGGGAAGCCCAAGACTCGTATCTTAAGCTTCCCGCCTTGACCTTAGAACGATATGTGGCCCCCGAGCTTGAAGAACCGGTGCTGCAGCACGTTGGTCGGCCGCAGATACGAGGACGTCGCCGCGGTCGTGTAGATGGTGTTCACCGTGTACGGCCAGCTGCTGTTGAGCACGTTGTAGAGGTCGAAGTCCACGCGCAGGCGCACCCGGTTCACGTTGAACCGCTTTCCCAAACGGATGTCGAGCTGGTTCAGGTTGTGCTTGCCGTAGTCCTTGCCTTCGCTGATCAGCTGCACGGTGCGCGAGGCGGCGTTGCTCTGCCAGTTCCGCCCGAGCTGCTGCTGTGCGACGGCGTTGACGACGGTCCACGAAGCGGTGATGCTCGGACCGGCGCCGCCGGTCTGCACGCCACGCGTGAACTGGTAGGTGCCGGCGACCTGGATGTCCCACGGCAGCGTGTAGGAGGCCGACCACTTGGCGTCCGGCCGGTAGCCGTACTCGCGATGGCAGCCCTTGCTGTCCGGGTAGATCTCGTTGCTGCCCGCCGCGACGGCGTCCGCGCCCGCCTTCAGCAGGTTGCAGTTGTCGAACGTGCGTGAGGTCGCCGCAATGCCACCGCGCAGGAACGCGCCGTTCCGGAACCGCGCCTCGAGGTTGACGTCGAAGCCCTGAAACAGGTTGGTCTCGCCGCCGAAGTCCTTCGAGAAGCGGATCAGGGTGTTGGCCGGCTGGTTCAGGGCGAACACCGACTGCTTCAGGTCGGGAATGCCGCACACCTGGTAGCCGCCGCCGCCCGGCAGATCCGGGTCGGAGGGCGCCCTCAGACACACATAGTCATAGCTGCTCTCGTCGTAACGCAGGTCGTCGAAGATTACCTGGTTGCCGAACTTGCGGCGGTAGTAGCCGCCGTTCACCGAGATGCGATCCGCGAGCTGGTGCTGCGCCGCGACGGTGTATTCGTTGTTGTAGCCGCGCTTGCCCCAGCCGCGGAGCAGGTCGGGCGAATAGGTCGTGGTCGGCACCGTCAGGCGGCCGAACGTCGACGTCGCCGCTGAGTTGGTGAGCTCGTTGAACTGGATGTTGCCGTTGGCGTCGATCGGCAGGCCGTTGCCGTCGAGGTCGGTCCAGGCGCGCGTGTCGGCCGCGGTCAGCGCGCCGATCGGGTTCACCTGGTTGACGAACGCAATGTTCTGGCCGGCGACATAGCGCGCCCAGCTCGCCTTGATCGCCGTGCGGCCGTTGCCGAACACATCCATCGCGAAACCCACGCGCGGCGACAGGTCCTTCCAGTTCTGGACCTTGCCGGTGCAGAGTTCTCCCGGATCCCACTGCCCGTCCGGGCAGTCACCAAAGGTCGCGCCGGCCCCGTGGCGGCTCGGCAGCACCTTGCTCTCGCGCGTCTCGCCGATGAACTGGTCGTAGCGCACACCGAGGTTCAGCGTGACGCGGCCGAGCGACCACTTGTCCTGCGCGTAGATGCCGAGGTCGCGATTGATGCCGTTGGCCCGATCGTTCGGGAGGCGCAGGGTGACGGACGTCGGCCGGCCGGCGTTGAACGTGATCGGCTGCACGTCGCCGGTCCACATCCGGAGCTCGCGCCAGTCGCCGTTGCTCCACGTCACCCCGCCGCGGAAGCTGTGCGCGCCAAGCACGTAGTTGGCTGCGCCCATGAACGTTCTCAGCACCGAGAAGTGATCCGCCGGGTTCGGCCACGCGTTGGCCTGCCGGGCGTTCGACGAGTCCACCACGTTGTAGACGCGCGAGTTGCGAATCGCTTCCTCGTCCCACACCTTGCGGTCGTGCCCGACGACGCTCGGCTGGTAGAGCTCGGTGTATTCCTGGTTGTACATACCGAAACCGGCTTCGAGCAGCAGGTTGTTGGTGTGCGTCCGCGTCCACTTGCTGACGTTGACGAAGCTGGTCGGCGTCACCTGCACGCCCGCGGCGTCGGGCGGAACCGTGGCCGCAATACCCCAGTGGTTGCGGTATTTGCGCTGGTTGTCGTGATAGACCGACACCTTGTCCCGGCTGCTCACCTGCCAGGAAATGCGGCCGGCGTTGCTGGTGATGTGGCCGTCGTCAACGCCCGGCTTCGAGAAATCCGGATCGTAGATGAACGGCGACGGGTTCCTGTCCTCGTAGGCGTCGGTCTTGGTCTTGGTCGAGCCCAGGTTGCGGAACGTGTAGTTGAACCAGATCTTGTTGCGCTTGATCGGGCCGCCGATGCTCGGGTTGACGTCCCAGATCTCCTTGATCACGTCCACGTTGGTGATGTGGTTGTTCGCATTGAAGGTCTTGCTGCCGCTCAAGTTGGAGCGGCTGCAGGCCTGACCAAGGCCGGGCGAGCCGCAGTTGTCCGAACCGAAGCGCTCGCCGGCGAAGTTGAAGATCACCGAGCCGCGGAAGGTGTTGCCGCCGTCCCGGGGCACCATGTTGACGCGCATGCCGCCCTGGCCCATCTCGGTGGAATCGGCGCCGGTCACATAGCTGAACTCCTCGAAGCTGGCGTCGTTCCAGTAGACACCGCTGTAGGCGCCCTGCGCGCACAGGTTGTTCAGGCGGATGCCGTCCACGGTCTGCACGGTGTCGCCCGAGCCGCGGTACTGCAGCGGCGACTGCTGGAGGTTGCCCGAGCCGCCGACGTCGCGCGACAGCGCGCCGCCGCCGCCCATCGCGATGGTGGTGCCGGGAATCATGATGCCGACCGCCTGGATGTTGCGGCCGGTCGGCAGCGCCTCGCGCACTTCCGCCGTCATCACCACGCGCTGCGTGATGCTCCGCGTGTCCACGATCGGCGACTCGCCGGTGACGGTGAGTGTCTCCTCCAGGGCACCGACCTTCAGATCGATGTTGATGGTCGCCGTGAAATCGGACGTCAGCTCAATGCCCTCGCGAATGACCGTGCTGAAGCCGGGCAACTCGAATTTCACCGTGTAAGTGCCGGGACGCAGCGCGACGATTGAATACGAGCCCGAGCCGCTGGTGACCGTCGAGCGCGCCTTTTCGATCAGCGCCGGACTGGACGCTTCCACGGTGACACCAGGCAGCACGCCGCCGGATGAATCTCTCACCGTGCCCGAAATGGTGCTGGTCTGCGCCGACGCCACGATTGGCGTGAGCAGGAACGTGAGCAAAGCAAAACAACCAACCGTCAGTAATCGCATCACCAGTATTCCTTCCCCTAAGCCCCGCCGCGTGCGGGGCACGTCAACACTACCGACGCCTTCAGAAGCAGGGGCGTGAAAGAGTCACTGCAAACAATCTCATTAGGCGGTAGCTTGCCAAACCAGTCAACGTAAATGGGATACGTAGATTTGGATCATTTCCTGGTCGCGGTGAAGGTGCCGCTGATCATCCCGCCGATGTCGAGCTTCCCCTTCATGGTGTTCTTTTCGACCGTTCCCTCGTAGTTGACAGGTGCCGGCTGGCCCTGGGCGTCGATCGTGAAGGTGAACTTGATGGCATTGCCTTTCACGGTTCCTGTCAGATCAGCATTACCCAGCTGGCCGACGTACTTGCCCGTCAGCTTTTCGCCGTCCTGTTTGAAGGTGATGGTTGGCGTACCGCCGCCCTGATCGGTCTGAACGTCGAAGGCCCAATCACCCGTGACGTTCACGCCCTGGGCGGAAAGATGTGCAGTAGCGAGCAAGCCGACAGCCACACACGCGGCTGCCACAACGCGAAGTGAAGAGTTCATGTTGCGGAGCCCTCCTTGGGGGCAACGGATCCTATCAAAAAGAGGGTGGTGTTACGATGGCGCGTCCAGGGAACAATTCATGAGCAAATTCGCTTGCATTCTATCTCTTGTACTTGTCAATCTCCCGATCTCGGCGGCGCATGCCCGGGCGCAGGAGTCGGGCCCGTCGCTCTTCGAACAACGCTGCGCCAGCTGCCACGTGAACCCCGCCCCGGCCACCCGCGCGCCGGCGGCCGAACAGCTGCGGGCGATGACGCCAGAGGCGATCTTCGCGGCGATCAGCACCGGCAGCATGGCGTCGATGGCGGCGGGGCTCGATGACGCGCAACGCAAGCTCGTGGCGTCGCATGCCGCCGGCGGGAAAGCCTTCGGCAACGTGTCGCCTGGTGACGCTGCCGCGATGCCCAATCGCTGCGCCGCGAGACCGCTTGGCGACCCCATGAGCGGCGCCGGCTGGAACGGGTGGGGCGTCGATCTCTCCAACACACGCTTTCAATCGGCCAAGGCTGCCGGCCTCAGCGCCGACAGCGTGCCCAAGCTCAAGTTGAAGTGGGCGTTCGGCTACGCCAACGGCCGCCAGGCCTGGGGACAGCCGACCGTGATGGGCGGGCGCATTTTCGTCGGCAGCGACAACGGCTACGTCTACGCGCTCGATGCCGCCACCGGCTGCGTCTACTGGTCGTTTCAAGCCAAGGGCGGCGTGCGAAGTGCCATCACCGTTGCGCCGGTCAAGACACCGAACACGAGCTTCGCGATCTTCTTTGGTGACGTTCGCGCCAACGTCTATGCCGTCAACGCCGACAGCGGCGCGCTGATCTGGACGGCCAATGTCGATGCACACCAGGTGGCCCGCATCACCGGCGCCAGCGCGTTTCATGACGGCCGGCTGTACGTGCCGGTGTCGTCGGTCGAGGAAGCGGTTGGCGGCAACGCGAAGTACCCATGCTGCACGTTCCGCGGCAGCTTGATTGCCTACGACGCCAACACCGGCGCCAAGCAGTGGCAGACCTACACGATCAGCGAAGCGGCGGTGCCGCTTGGCAAGACATCGATCGGCACGCAGCTGTTCGGCCCCGCCGGCGCGGCGGTGTGGGCGGCGCCGACCATCGATCCGGAGCGGCGGCGCATCTACATTTCGACCAGCAACGGCTACACCTACCCCGCACCCAACACCACCAACTCGGTCATGGCGCTCGACCTGGCCACCGGCAAGCGGATCTGGAATCGGCAACTGACGCCAAATGATGCGTTCTTGATTGGCTGCGGTCCCAAGAGCACATCGGAAACCTGCCCGCAGGAGGTCGGTCCCGACTTCGCGGTCGGCACGTCGCCCATCCTCAAGACACTGAGCGGCGGGCGCCGCGTACTCGCCGTCGGCCAGAAGTCCGGCCTGGCGTGGGGCATCAATCCAGACGATGGCACGGTGCTGTGGCAGCATCGCGTGGGCCAGGGCAGCCCGCTCGGCGGCATTGAGTGGGGCGGCGCGGCCGACGATCGTCGCGTGTATTACCCGAACGCCGATGGCCTGCTCGGCATCAAGGCGGCTGGTGGACTGGCGGCGATCGATCTGGCGACCGGCGAGCGCGTATGGTGGGCCCCACCCATCGCCACCTGTCCTGACAACACGTCCAAGTGCATCCCGTCGCAGTCGGCGGCCGCGAGCGCGATCCCCGGCGTGGTGTTCTCGGGCGCGACCGACGGCATGATGCGCGCCTACAGTACGGCGGATGGCAAGGTGTTGTGGGAGTTCGCCACCAACCGCGAGTTCGAAACCGTGAATGGAGTGAAGGCGCGCGGCGGCTCCATCAACGCCGGCGGCGCCACCATCGTCAACGGCATGATGTTCTTCTCGTCGGGGTACGGCGCATTCGGGCAGATTGCCGGGAATGTGCTGCTGGCGTTCGCGATCGAGTGACAACCCATGAGCAAATTCGCCTGCGCGATCTCGCTAGTGCTGGTCGGCCTGCAGATGGCCGGCGCCCAGGGCCGGTCGGTGGAGTGGACGCACTATTCCGGCAACGCCGCGAGCCACAAGTACTCACCGCTCGATCAGATCAACAAGGACACGATCGGCAAGCTGCAGGTCGCGTGGCGATGGACCTCGCCGGATAATGCGGTCGTCGCGGCGAACCCGACCGCGCGTCCCGGCGGCTACGCGGACACGCCGCTGATGGTGAAGGGTGTGCTCTACACCGTCACGTCCCTGGGACAAATCGCGGCGATCAACCCCGCGACGGGTCAGACGATCTGGGCGCTGGATCCCGGCAACTGGAAGACGGGCCGGCCCGGCAATCTGGGCTACGTGCATCGGGGTATCGCCTACTGGAGCGACCCTTCGACTCGCCAGAGTGGCGGCGGCGATCGCCTGATTCTCGGCACGCACGACGCCCACCTGATCTCCGTCGACGCGCAGACGGGCACGCTCGACAAGACGTTCGGCCAGGACGGGCGCGTCGATTTGATGGGCTCGCTGGCGAACGCGGTGCGCGCCACCAACTACTCCGTCACTGCGGCGCCCGTCGTGGTTCGAGACGTCATCATCGTCGGCGCGAGCATCCACGACGGCCCGACGCACAAGGAGTGGCCGCGCGGCGACGTCAGCGGCTTCGACGTGCGGACCGGCAAACGGCTGTGGACGATTCGCTCGATCCCGCAGAAGGGCGAGTACGGCAACGAGACCTGGGGCGACGATTCGTGGACCTACACGGGCAGCACCAACGTGTGGACCAACATGTCGACCGACGAAGAGCTCGGCTACGTGTATCTGCCGTTCGGCACCCCGACCGACGACTTCTACGGCGGCCACCGCCCGGGCCACAACCTGTTCGCCGAAACGATCATGGCGGTCGATGCGAAGACCGGCAAGCGCGTGTGGCATTTTCAGGGCGTGCACCACGGCGTCTGGGACTACGACTTCCCGGCGGCGCCCATCCTGGTTGACATCACCGTGAACGGCAAGCCGATCAAGGCGCTGGCACAGGTCAGCAAGCAGGGGTTCACCTACGTGCTCGATCGCCGCAACGGCTCGCCGGTGTGGCCGATCGAAGAGCGGCCGGTACCGCAGTCCACGGTGCCGGGCGAACGCACCTCGCCGACGCAGCCGTTCCCAACCAAACCACCTGCGTACGAGCGGCAGGGCGTCACCGAGAGCGACTTGATCGACTTCACGCCGGAGTTGAAGGCCGCGGCACTCGAGGTGTTCAGGCAATTCGAGACCGGGCCGCTGTTTACGCCGCCGACCGAAAAGGGCACCATCGTCAATCCTGGATGGACCGGCGGAGCGAACTGGGCTGGCGCGGCGTTCGATCCGGAGACCAACACGCTGTATGTGCCGTCGATCACCAGCCCAATCGTCGTGCAACTCATCAAGCCAGACCCCGCGCGCAGCAATCTTCTCTACGTGCGCGGTGGCACGATGATGCCGCCGTTGATCGACGGGTTGCCGTTGCTGAAGCCCCCGTACGGCCGTGTGACCGCCATCGACCTCAACCAGGGGGAGACGAGGTGGATGGCGGCGATTGGAGACGGTCCTCGCAATCACCCGCTGCTCAAGGACCTGAATCTTTCCCCGCTTGGGATGCCGATTCGCAACGCTGCCATGGTCACGAGGACGTTGTTGTTCGTGGCGGCGGGCGCAGGCAATCTTGGCGGCGGAGGCAACCTGCCAGTCGGCGCACGGCCGCTCAGCAAGGTGGAGGTTGAGCCGACGAAGTTCCGGGTGCTCGACAAGGCGACCGGCGCCACCCTGTGGGAAGTGGACGCGCCCGGACGGCCGCTGGCATCGCCGATGACTTATATGTATCAAGGTAAGCAGTACATCGTCGTCGCCGCCGGCGGCGGCTTGAACGCGGAATTGGTGGCATATGCACTTCAGTAAGCGATACCTCCTTCTTCTTGGCCTATTCGCCTGTTGGCCCATTGGCCCTGCGTACGGTCAGGCCCTTCCGAGCCTGAGTTCCCTCTCGGTGCGCTACAACTCGCAGAAGACGTCGGCGAAGCCGGACGGGGAGTTGAAAGCGCAGCTCGATGACGTGGACAAGGCGCTCGCGGATGCGCGGCGCAGCGGCAACGCCGCTGAACAGCGGCGGCAGATCGCCCGGGGCCTGGCGCTGCTCGACAAGCAGGCGTGGACGCCGCAGCTCGATTTCAGATCGTCGCTGGTTCTTCGCAGCGAACGCACCGTCGTCGATTCAACGGTGACCTATGCGCTTCGTCTTGAGCAGATCTATCGGCCGGCGATTGAGCTTACGCCGGCGCTTACCGCCAAGGTGACGATCCGCAAGCGCGTGCCCCTTGCTCGCCGCGGCGAAGCCGCCCCGCCGCCACCGCCTGCCCGCGACCTCGGGACGTTCGATGGCATCAGCCGCGACCTTCGCGAGTCACCGTACCCACTCGAGCTCGATCTGACCGGCGTCGAAGACGGCGCCATGGTGCTGCAGGCGGAAGTGTTCGACGGCGCCACGTCGCTCGGCGCCGCCACGCTCGGCGTGTTCGTCCAGAAGGGACTCGATGCGCGATTGAAGGCGCTCGAGTCGGCCGCCGCAACCGTGACACCGGCCGTCAAGGACGACGTGCTGTTCCCGGGTGACTACATCAGGAACGTCAACCGCGGCCGCATTGAGCTGGCGGACTTCGCCGTTGCGACGGAGATCGCCAAGGCGGAGGCGATGGTCGCGGCCGCCAAGGGCGGCAAGGATCCTTTCAAGGGCAAGACCGGCGACTTCGAGCGGCACTACCTGCTGCAGGGCGCCAACGAGATCATGCCGTACCGCGTGTATGTGCCGAAGGCCTACGCCGCCGCGACGGCAACGCCGCTGGTGATCGCGCTGCACGGCCTGGGCGGCAACGAAGACGGTTTCTTCGACAACTACGATCAGCTGCCGCCGAAACTCGCGGAGCGGCACGGTTTCCTGCTCGCATCGCCGCTCGGCTTCCGCCGGGACGGTTTCTACGGCTCGGGCATCATGGGCGCCCAGGATGCCGCGTCACGCCGCCGCAGTGAGTACAGCGAGAAAGACGTGCTCGAGGTGCTGCGGCTGATGAAGGCTGCCTACAACGTGGACGAGTCGCGCATCTACTTGATCGGACACTCGATGGGCGCCATCGGCACATGGGCGCTCGGCGCGAAGTACCCGAACACGTGGGCCGGGTTGGTCGCGTTTGCCGGCACCGGATCGCCATCGCTCGCCGACGCCATGAAAGGCATTCCGCAGTTCGTCGTCCACGGCGATGCCGATCCCACGGTGGCCGTGACGGGTTCGCGCACCATGGTCGGCGCGCTGAAGAAACTCAACGCGAACGTGACCTACGTGGAAGTTCCCGGCGGCGGTCACTCGGACGTCGTGGTGCCGAACCTGCCGAAGGCATTCGAGTTCCTGGCGGGACAGAGGAAGGCACCAGGAATGAGGAATTAGGAATCAGGAACGAGCAAACACCTTCCCCTCTTGCAAGACCTCATCAAGCGACTGACGCCCGAGGCGCGCATCACGGTCCTGACCGGCGCGGGCGTGTCTGCCGCGAGCGGCGTTCCAACGTTCCGTGGCAACGACGGCCTCTGGAAAAACTTCCGCCCCGAGGCGCTGGCCACAGCCGACGCGTTTGGCCGCGACCCGAAACTGGTGTGGGAGTGGTATCACTGGCGGCGGTTCAGGATCTCGACGTGCGAGCCGAACGCGGCGCACCACGTGCTGGCGGAGTGGGGGCGCAGGTTCCCCAACTTCAAGCTGATCACGCAGAACGTCGATGGCCTTCACGAGAAAGCCGCTTCCGCGAAGGCTACGGTGGGCCAAGCGCCCGTGAACGATGTTATCCGCCTGCACGGGTCAATCTGGGAGGTGTCGTGCTGGGGAGGGTGCGCGAACTCGCCACGCCGATGGCGCGACGAGACGATTGAGTTCGCGGAGTTACCTCCCAAATGCCCGTACTGCGACGGGCTGATTCGTCCAAGCGTCGTGTGGTTCGGCGAGACGCTCGAGTCGAACGTCGTCGATCGGGCGATGCGCGCGGTGCACTGCGACGTGTTCATGACGATTGGCACGTCGGCAGTGGTGTATCCCGCGGCGGCATTCGTGGAGCAGGCGCGGCGTCAGGGCGCGTTTACCGTGGAGATCAATCCCGAGGCGACCCCGGCATCCACCACGGTAGACCTGGTGTTGAAGGGGGGCGCTGAAACCGTGCTGCCCGACATCGCCGCCTGCCTATAATCAGGTTGTCGGGCCATCGGGCCATCAGGCAGTCGGGCTGTCAGGAATCAGGGATGAGGAACAGAACCACAATCGCGGGTGTTGCGGCCGCTGCCATCGGGCTGGGCAGCTATCTCATGCTTCGTCCGGAGATCGTCGAGACGCGGCACGTGCCGATCACGACCAAGATCGTCTTCAATCGTGAGATAGCCCAGATCTTCCAGAAGAAGTGCTTTCAGTGCCACACCGACGGCAATGTGTCGGTGCCGCTGACGACCTACAAGGAAGCGCGCCCCTGGGCCGTGGCGATCAAGGAGGAGATTCTCGAGCGGAAGATGCCACCCTGGGGCGCCGCGTCAGGGTACGGGCACTTCGCCAACGACATGAGCCTGACCGGCCGCGAGATCAGCCTGATCCTGTCGTGGGCCGACGGCGGCGCGCCGAGCGGTGTGCTGCTGGTCGATGAGGACAAGCAGCCTGTCTACGTGCCGTCGCTGACGGGATGGGAGCACGGCGAACCGGATGTCGTGTTGAAGGTGGCCGCCGACAAGAAGGTCGCGCCCGATGCGCCGTATCGCGTTGAGCGCTTCGATGTTGCGACCGGATTGAAATCCGCGAAGTGGTTGCGCTCGCTGCAACTGGACCCCGCCGACCGCCGCGGCATTCGCTACGCCGCCATCTACGAAGCGCGGAGCGGAAGATGGCTCGGCACCTGGACGCCGACCAGCAAAGTGAGCCCCATGCCGGCGGGTGCGGGCGTGCAGCTCGCTGCTGGAGCTCGGCTCAGCGTGGAAGTAGGCTACAAGGGAAACGTCGAAGCCGGCGAGGTGCCCGGCAGCGGTGACCTTGGCCTGTATTTCTACGAGAAGGCGCCTTCACAACCCGCGCAGTCGATCGAGATCGCCAGCGCCGCGGCCGTGAATGTCGCGCCGGCGAAGACCGGTGAGCGCGTCCGCGCCCAGACGACCATCAAGGCCGCGACCACCGTCGCGTCAATCTGGCCGCGGCCCGGCCAGGGCGCGCGATCCGTCGAAGTCACCGCCATCAGACCCGATGGCGTCGTCGATCCCATGCTGTGGGTGAACAACTACCGCGCGGACTGGCCGTCGGCGTACATCCTCAAGGAGCCGGTGTCGCTGCCCGCGGGAACGCGACTGGTGATGACGGCGTACTACGACAATGCCACCGACGCCGCGATTGCGGCCAGGCCGGCAGTCTCGATCACTGCTGTCCCGCCGTCTCGCCCGGCCGCAACACTCGAACGGTAAACGGCACCGTCGAGAGCACGTTGTTGCGCTGGAACTGCACCCAGACGCGGTAGTGGCCCGCCTTGGGGAAGAGCGCGTGGAAGGTCAGGTCCGGGCCGCCGCCTTCGGTGACGGCCGTGCCTTCCAGCATTTCCTCGGGATGTGCGTGCACGTGCTCGACCATGTCTTCGCTGAGCATCATCGCGTGGCCGAAGGCACCGAGGTAGCGCTGCAGGTTGGTGACCGGCTGCCCGGTCTTCTCATCTTCGAAATGAATCGGCACGTCGGCTTCTTCGCCGGCGATCAGCCGGCCGGGCTCGGCCTGCAGGGTCACCGTCACGCCGTTCACGGTTTTCACCATGCCATCCTGCTTCAGGTTCGGCTGGGAGGCCACGATGTCGCCGTCGAAGCCGGCGGTGACCAGCGGCGTCGCGATCATCTGCGGTCCGCCGCCAATCGGCATGAAGTCGCTGAACAGCATGTACTGCCCGGCGGCCGGCACCACATGCTCGAGCGTGAATGAACCGTCCTTCTCGGGGACCGGGTGTTCGTGGAAGAACTGCTTCATGTCGCGGCTGATGATGAAGAAATGGAACAGCCGATCGTGCACTTCGGCGAATTCCTTCACCTGTTCGCCGGTCAGCGGATGCTGCACGGTGATGCGGAACGTCGTTTTCTGTCCCGGCTTGACGGCGCGCGGCTCGGTGGTGACCTTGAGCGTGTAGTCGGCGGTCGCCATGGGATCGCCGGCGACCAGCGCCATGCCGCAGATGCTGCACGAGCCGGGCGCTGCCTTCACCTCGTTCGGATGCATCGGGCAGATGTATCCACTGGTGGTCGAGAGCATGTCCTTGAGCAGCGGACGCCCGGTGCCGGGCCTCATTTCCTGGCTCGCCCTGAGCAGCGTCGAAGGGCCGGACACGCCAACCGTGAGGATTACCGCCAGCGACAGGCGCAGCACACGCATAGGTCCAGTTTAGCGCGGCCAGAACCGGGAATCACCCAATCACCCAATTGACAGGTTTCCCGTGTAAATGGCCATCCCGACCACGGCGTCGATGCCCAGCTTGTCGAGGGCATCGATTTCCTCGCGCGTGGTGATGCCGCCGGCGGCGGTGAGCTTTCGCTCCGTCGCCTTCGCCACCGCCGTGATCGCCGCCATGTCGGTGCCCTGCATCAGTCCTTCCTTGTCCACGTGGGTGTAGAGGAATTCCTCGCAGTAGCCCTCGAGCAGCTGCACCGCTTGCACCGCTGTCAGCGGCAGCCTGGTCTTCCAGCCATGGATGCAGACGCGCCCGGCCCGCGAATCAACCGCGGCGATCAGCCGATGCATGCCCACCGTCGAGGCCAGCGCGCGGGCGAAGTCGTGGTCGATCATCTGTGCCAGATCGCCCTCGGGGGAGCGGCGGAACAGCCCCGAACCGGCGATGACCGCCTGCGCGCCGGCGGCGATCAGCTCCTCGGCGCGGCGCACGCTCCGCACGCCGCCGCCGACGCGGCAGGGCAGCTTCGAGGCGATCTGCTTGACGAGCTCGTCGTTGCTGCCGCGCGACATCGCGGCATCGAGATCGATCAGCTGCACTTTCGGAAACGTCGCAAACCTGGCGATCCAGCCGTTGAGATCGTCAGTGGCAAGGGCGAGCTTCTCGCCCTGCACGAGTTGAACGACGCGGCCACCCTGAAGATCAATCGAAGGTATCAACATGACTAAAGACGCACCGGTATTTGGCGCTGAGCAAGAAACGTCTTCAGTTGGCCGACGCTGTGTTCCTGGAAGTGGAAGATCGAGGCTGCCAGGGCGGCATCGGCGCGACCGGCTTCGAATATTTCGGCAAAGTGTTCGAACGATCCGGCGCCGCCGGAAGCGATCACCGGGACGTCGACAGCGTCCGACACGGCCGACGTCATCTCGCAGTCGAAACCGGCTT
This sequence comes from Acidimicrobiia bacterium, assembly GCA_016871275.1. GTDB lineage: Bacteria > Acidobacteriota > Vicinamibacteria > Vicinamibacterales > UBA2999 > 12-FULL-67-14b. The sequence goes on from VFZG01000031.1 coordinate 22,648, forward strand.
TCGTCCCATCGCGATCGATCGACGTCACCAGGATCTCGCCGGCGCCCCGCGCCGTGGCCTCACGCGCCCACTCGACGGCATCGCGGCTGACCGCCGTCGTGCCGCTGCGCGCATACACTGCAAAGCTGATGGTGTCCGGCTTCAGCCGGACCGTCTTCGCATCAATCGCGACCATCACGGCCTGGCTGCCGTATCGCCTCGCGAGAGTCGTGATCAGGTCGGGGTTGCTCAACGCGGCGGTGTTCACACTCACCTTGTCTGCACCCGCCTCAATCGCCGCCGCGGCATCGTCTTCGCTGCGAATGCCGCCGCCGACCGTCAGCGGCAGGAAGATCTCCTGCGCGACGGTGCGGATGGTGTTGGCGCGCGCCTGCCGGCCTTCGAGCGTCGCGGTGACATCCAGGATGACAATCTCGTCGATGCCCTCCACGTTGTAGCGCCGTGCCAGCGCCGCCGGATCGCCGGCCTCACGCAGTTCCTCGAAGTTGACGCCCTTGACGACCTTGCCGTCACGGACGTCAAGGCAGGCGATGATGCGCTTAGACAGCACTGAACCAGTTCCTCAGAATACGCAGTCCCGTGTCGCCGGATTTCTCGGGATGGAACTGGACCGCCGACACATGACCGCGCTCGACGGCAGCACTGAACGGCACGCCGTACTCACACACGGCGGCGGTCTCGGCGGTCACCGGCGCTGCGAACGAGTGCGTGAAGTAGACCTGTGAGTCGTTGATCACGCCATGCATCAGCCGTGTCCGTCTCGGCATCGAGAGGGCGTTCCAGCCAACGTGCGGCACTTTGAGACGGCTTGCCGGCTCACGGCCTTGTGGGCCTGGGCAAGCCAGCTTGAAACACCGTCCGCTGAAAATGCGCAAGCCGCCGCAATCGGGAGCTTCCTCGCTGCCCTCGAACAGCCACTGCAGGCCGACGCAAATCCCGAGCAACGGTGTGCCGCTGTCGATCCTGGCCTTGATTGCCGTCCGCCACTCGGGCGTGATGGCTTTCGTAGAGTCGAAGTGGCCGACGCCGGGCACGACCACGCCCCGTGCCCGCGACAGTTCGGCCGGAATCGTCGGCGTCCATACGTCGGCGCCGATGGCCGACAAGGCCTTGCGCACCGACGTCAGGTTGCCGGCGCCGTAGTCGATCAGCGCAATCACAACAGGCCCTTGGTGCTCGGCAGCGTGCGGGCCAGACGCGTGTCTTTCGAGCACGCCATGCGCAGCGCGCGTGCGAACGCCTTGAAGCAGGCTTCGATCTTGTGGTGGTTCGACCGGCCGTAGATCACCTTGAGGTGCACGTTGGCGCGCGCCGCCATGGCGAAACCGTCGAAGAAGTCGTGCACCAGCTCGGATTGCAGATCGCCGACCTTGTCAACCGTGACCTTGGTGTCGATGACGGCGTGCGGGCGGCCGCTGAGATCGATTGCCGCCACCGCCAGCGTCTCGTCCATCGGCATGACGAAGTAACCGGCGCGATTGATGCCGCGCTTGTTGCCGATCGCGGCCGCGACCGCCTCGCCGAGCGCGATGCCGGTGTCTTCGACGGTGTGATGCTGATCCACGTCCAGGTCGCCGGCGGCCTTTACCTTCAAGTCAAAGCCGCCGTGCCGCGCGACCAGGTCGAGCATGTGATCGAGAAAGCGGATGCCGGTCTGGTTCGCGAAACGCCCCTTGCCGTCGAGCGCCAGCGTCACCGTGAGCTGCGTTTCCGCAGTCCGACGATTGATTACAGCTTTGCGCACAACGCCTCCAGCGTGTCGCAGGCCTGGCGCGTGTGTTCGACCACGCCGGTTGTGAGCCGGAAGCATGTCGGCGTCGAGGGATCGTTCGTCCGGTCGCGGACGAACACGCCGTTGGCAATCATGCCGTCGGCAATGTCCTTCACGCGGCTGCCGCCGTCGATCAGCACGAAGTTTGCGGCGCTCTTCCAGTACTTCAAGCCGGCACGCTCGCAGGCGGCATACACCAGCTCTTTCGATTCCCTCGCCTGCGCGACGTACCAGGTCCGAAACGAGGGATCGGCAATGGCGGCCCGCAGCGCCGCGACCGCGACAACGTTGAGGTTGAACAACGGCATGCAGCGCCGAATCGGCGCGAGAATCGCGGGCGAGGCCACCATCACGCCCACGCGGATGCCGGCCAGGCCGAAGGCCTTCGAGAACGTACGGCCGATCAGCACGTTTGGATAGGCGGAGGCCTGGTCGAGAAAATGTTCGCCCATGAAGTCGTGATACGCCTCGTCCACGAACACCAGCGCGTGGCCGGCTTCGCGGGCAAGCTGGTGGATTGCGTTCTTCGGAATCGGCTGACCGCTCGGGTTGTTGGGATTGTTCACGTAGACGATGCGGGTATTCGGCGTGATGGCGTTCAGCATGGCGTCGAGTGGGAAGGCATAGTTCTCTCCGGGCGGCACGGCCACCACGTGCGCGCCCAGCGAGTGGGCGCCGTGCAGGTACGGCTCGAAGGCCGGCTGTGCCACCAGGATCTCCGCGGCGCCGGTCGTCGTGGTCGCCGGCGCACCCAGTTCGACCAGCGCCTCGGGCGTGCGGCTGCCGAGATACGCGATCGACACCAGCAGGATGCCTTCATCCAGTCCGTTGGTCAGAACCAGGCGATCGGGATCGACGCCGAGAAACGCCGCAGTCTCCACGACGGCGTGCGTGAAATCCGGATAGCTGGCCAGCGCGGGACCGTCGAAGGCGCGGACCGCTTCGACCACCTTCGGCGAACAGCCGCCGGTGTTCTCGTTGAGATGGAGCCTCAGGCCAGGGCCGAGATCGGGAACGCCTTGGATGATCATAGGGTGCAGTTGGCAGTCGGCAGTCGGCAGTTGCCAGTTCGAATGTCAATCGAGCGCGCGTGTTGTTCGAGGCCCTCGGCCCTTGCCAGCGCCGTTATGGTCTTGCCAATTCGATTCAGTCCCCGCTTGGTGACGCGCTGGACCGAGATCAGCTTCACGAAGTCGGCGGCGTTCAGTCCGCCACGGTAGCGTGCGGCGCCGGCGGTGGGTAGTACGTGATTGGATCCGATTGCGTAGTCGCCGGCGACCTGCGCGGTCCAGGCGCCAATGAACACCGCCCCGGCATTCAATACGCGCCCGGCGATGGCTTCGCTTCCGGCGACGACGTGCTCTGAGGCCGCCTGATTCACCAGCGCGATCGCCTCCGCCTGGCTGCGGCACACGATGGCTCCGCCGTGGCTGTTGATGGATTGGCGCGCCGGGCCGGTCTCGGGCATCTGCCGTTCGACCTCATCGGCGACCCGCTCGGCGAGGCGTCGATTCGTCGTGATCAGGACCGCGCGCGCGTCGGGATCGTGTTCGGCCTGCGCCAGCAGGTCGGCGGCGATCCAGTTCGCGGGTCCCGAATTGGTCACAATCAGAATCTCGGTCGGTCCCGCGTAGAAGTCGATGCCGCAGTCCGCGGCGACGAGCGACTTTGCGGCCGACACCCAGCGATTGCCGGGCCCAACGATCTTGTCCACGCGCGGCACCGCGCCCGTGCCGTACGCCATTGCCGCAATCGCGTGAGCGCCGCCGATGCGGAACAGGCGATCGATGCCCGCCTCGAGCGCAGAGGCATACACAGCCGCATCCGGTCGCGGGCAACACACCACGATTTGGTCGACACCCGCGGCCCGGGCCGGAATGGCGGTCATCAACAGCGACGACGGCAGTGGATACCGGCCGGCCGGCACGTAGCAGCCGACCCGGGCCAGCGGCACCACCCGCTGTTCCACGGTGATGCCCGGCGCCACTTGATGGCGCCAGCCTCTTGGCACCTGCTTCTTCGATACGGAGCGAATGTGCCGCGCGGCTCCGGCAATCGCCCGCCTCACCGATGGCGGCAGCACCGACGCCTCATGTTCCCAGCCGGCTCTCGGCACCTCCAGCGGTCCGGTGAGGCCATCGAGATCGCGCGCGTATCGTCTCAACGCCGCATCGCCGCCGCCCCGCACGCGCTCGACGATGGCGGCGGCGGCGCGCTCGGTCACGCGATCACGAATGCGGGTCGCGGCCAAGAGGGCGGTGACGGCCCGGCGATTGCTGGACGGAACGACTCTCACAACTGATCCCTGATCCTCACACCACTATCTTATTGAGCGGATACTCGACGATGCCCTGACCACCGGCCATCTTCAGCCGCGGAATCAGGTCGCGCGCCGTCTTCTCTTCGAGAATCGTATTGATCGCCACCCAGTCCGGATCGCTGAGCGACGACACCGTCGGTCTCTGCAACGCCGGCAGCAGCACGATCAGGCGATCCAGATCCTGGCGGCGAGCGTTCAGCATCAGGCCAACGCGTCCCTGTGCTTCGATGGCCGCTTTCAACAGCAGCGCCAGGTTTTCGATCTTGGTCTTCTTCCGCTCGTCCGCCATTGCCGCCTGGTTGGCGATCAGCTGCGTGTTCGACTCCATGATCGTTTCCAGGATCCGCAGCCGGTTGGCGCGAAGCGTCGAGCCGGTTTCGGTGGCCTCGACGATGGCGTCGGCCAGCACCGGCGGCTTGACTTCCGTGGCGCCCCACGAGAACTCCACGTCGACGTCCATGCCCTTGCTCGTGAAGTAGTGCCGCGTCACCCGCACCAGTTCGGTGGCGATGCGTTTGCCATTCAGGTCGGCCGCCGTCGTGAAGGGTGAGTCTTCCGGCGCAGCGAGCACCCATCGCACCTTGCCAAAACTCTGCTTGGCGTAAATCAAGTCGCAGACGCGCGCGAGCTTTGCCTGTTCCGGGTGGCCAATTTCGTGCTCGGCGATCCAATCCTGGCCGGTCAGGCCGGCGTCAAGCACGCCGTCGGCGACGTAGCGCGCCATCTCCTGGGCGCGGATCAGCATGCAGTCGATTTCGGGATCGTCGATTGACGGGAAGTAAGACCGCGAGTCGACGCGCAGGATGTAGCCGGCGCGCTGGAACAACTGGACGGTGGACTCCTGCAGTGAGCCCTTGGGAATACCAAGCCGGAGTTTCATTTGGACGTGGCCTCCAATGGGACGAAACACGACACGCGATTCAGGTGGCAGACCTTGCCGTCGCCCTCACGGCGAACCTTGATCAGGACGGTGTCCTCATCGCAGTCGATCAGCACGCTCCGCACCAGCAGCCGGTTGCCGGACGTCTCCCCCTTCATCCACAGCTTCTGCCGCGTGCGGCTGAAGAAGGTGACATAGCCGGACTCACGCGTGGACCGCCACGCGTCCTGGTTCATGAAGCCGACCATCAGCACTTCGTTGCTGATCTCGTCCTGCACGACCGCCGGCACCAAACCGTCCAACTTTGAAAAATCCATATCAGCTCTCGGCGTCTCAGCCCTCAGCCTTCAGCTCTCAACGAAAAAGCAAAAGGCCCGCCGGTTTCCCGGCGGGCCTCTCGCGTGAAATCGATCCTGAATGGTTGTTCGTCTACGCGCAGGCTCCTGCCGGGCCGTTCGGGGAACGGTGATGCTGGTTATGGTGCGCATGATGCACGAACGACATGACCCTTACAGGGTAGTCAACCCGGCGACTTGGAGTCAAATCCATCGGGTTCAGCCTCCTCAGCATGGCACGCCCCGTCATTTCGCCAGCGGTTTCCGGGGAAGCCGCTCGCTGGTGTTGGCGGCATACCACGCAAAAACGGCGGCGACGGCCCCTTGCTGAATGACATCGTCCTTCTGCACGTGATCGTAGGTGTCCATGTTCGAGTGATGGGTGCGCGAGTTGTATTCGAGGCGCTCCTGGATGAACTGGAAGCCCGGCAGGCCGGCGTTGTCGAACGAGCCATGATCGGTGGACGTGACCGAACGCGGGCTCACGCTCCTCCAGCCCAGGTCTTTCAAGGCCACGCCCCACTGTTCGAAACTCTTCATGGCGCCGGTGTTGTTCTGGCCCCAGATGCCGCGGATGCGGCCGGTGCCGTTGTCGAGATTGAAGTAGGCCTGCACGTTGGCGTGCGCGGGCTTCGGCGTGCTGGTTTTCGCATCCCAGTAGTGGCGTGCCACGTACTCGCGCGATCCGATCAGCCCCTGCTCCTCGGCCGCCCACAGCGCGACACGAATCGTGCGGCGTGGCTTCAGACCCAGCTGCTGGATCACGCGCACCGCTTCGATCATCGCCGTGGAGCCGGTGGTGTTGTCGGTCGCGCCAGTCGCGTACGGGTAGGTGTCGAAGTGCGCGCCCAAGATCACCACCTGGTCGGCGAGATCGCTGCCGGGAATGTCCGCGATGATGTTGAAGGCGTGGCCCGCCGGATCGGTTTCAGGGTGGAACCTCGTCTGGATGTTCAGTTCCATGCGCACCGGCTGGCCGTGCTCGATGAGCCGGACCAGGCGGTTGTAATGTTCGACGGCCAGTGTGGCCGACGGCACCTGCTGCGGCGCCTTGGGATCGCGGCTGCCGCCGTTGCCTGGGAATATCGTGCCGCCATCGACGCGTTGCGTCTGCCACGACAGATCGCTCCCGCCCGCCGACATGTCGGTGTCGCTGCCACGATCGAGCACCGCCGCCACGCCTTCAGCGACCAGGAAGCGCTGTAGCAGCGCCGCAAACTGCTGCGGGGTCATTGGTGGGGCGGATGAGGCTGGTGAGGCGGGTGAGGCAGGTGACGCCGCAGGCTTTGGATCGGGCAGCTTCATCGCCTCCGCCCAGTCCGCCTCGGTCATCTCAAGCACGATGCGGCCCTGCAGCATGCGAACCGGCCGGGCGGCCTGGAGGATGACGATCTTCCCGGTGAGCTGGCCCTTGTACTTCGCCAGCTCCGCTTCGCTCGCCGCCTTCACGTAGACCACGTCAGACGTGATGGTGCCCTTGGTCGACGGCGAGTACCACCGCGGCATGCCGATCAGCGGCGCCGCGTTCGGTGTCAGCAGGTGCGCCGAGAAGCGATCGATCGACCAGCCCTGGCCGAACGGGAAGCGCTCGATGTGAATGTTCGCGAGCCCCCACTCGGCGAACTTCTTCATCACCCAGTCGGCGCCGGCCTGGTAGCCCGGCGTGCCGGTGGCGCGCGGCCCAATGGCTTCGGACAGCCACCAATGCGTCTCCATGGCCTGCGAGTTGGTGATCGCCTCGCCGCGAATCCTGGCAATGGTGGCCTGGTCGACGCCCGGCACTTGCGCGCCGAGCGTCGCGGCGATGAACAGCAGAGCGATTACTGCAAGACCCGATCGTTTCATTGGTGCTCCCAGAATGCGCCCTTACTCCTGCCGCTGAGCGGCGGTTGTGGTCGCCGGCGCGCCGCGCTTGTACTTGTCGAACCAGTAGCGCAGGTACAACTGCGTGCGCGCGAAGTTCGACGGCGTGCTGGTGGTGCCGTGCGCCTCGTTGTTGAAGCGGATCATCGCGGTCGGCACCTTGAGGAGTTTCAACGCGCTATAGAACTGCTCGGTCTGCGGCATCGGCGTGCGCAGATCGTTCACACCGGTCATCAACATCGTCGGCGTCTTGACGTTGCCCACGTAGCTGAGCGGCGAGCGCTTGAAGTGCTCGGACGGATCGTCCCACGGCAGTTTCGCGAAGTTGTGGTACCACCCGGCGCCGTCGGTGGTGCCGACGAAGCTCACCCAGTCAATCACCGGGCAGTTGGCAGATGCCGCCGCGAAGCGGTTGGTCTTGCCGACCGTCCACGCCGTCAGCACGCCGCCGCCGCTGCACCCGGTGACGAACATGTTGCGCTCGTCGACGAAGCCCTTCTTCAGCAGCTCGTCGACGCCCGCCATCAGGTCGTCGTAGTCCTGGCTGGGATACGCGTTGTTGATCTTGTTGCCGAACGCGCTGCCGTAGCCCGTGCTGCCGCGCGGATTGGTGTAGAGGATGACGTAGCCGTTGGCGGCCATCTCCTGCCATCCATAGTTGAACCCGACGCCGTACATGCTGTGCGGGCCGCCGTGGATGTGCAGCTGCATGGGGTACTTCTTGGTCGGATCGAAATCGGGCGGCGTGATGTACCAGCCCTGAATCTTCAGCCCGTCGACCGACGTGTACCACATCTCCTTCACGTCACCGAGCTTCTTGCCCTTGAGAATGTCCTCGTTGACGGCCGTCAGCTGGCGGACCTGCGCCGGGCTGGCGACGTCGTAGGTGACGATGTCGGGCGGCGTCTGGAACGACGTCAGCACGCCGACCGCCGTGCCGGTCTTCGACACGCTGGTGGTCGTCAGCAGGTGCGTGCCCTTGGTCACCGGCTGCACGACATCAGCGCGCGTTCCCGCCATCGGCAGCACGTAGAAGTTCTGCACGCCGGCATCCTGCGCCGTGAAGTAGACGCCGTTGCCGTCGGACTTCCACTGGATGTTCTGCGGCGAGCGATCCCAGTTGCCGGACACCAGCCGGTGATCGGTGCCGTCGATGTTCATGACGTACAGCTTGCTGTCGGTCCAGGTGTTCCGCGATGCGTCAAGGCCGGTGTAGGCGACCAGCTTGCCGTCCGGCGATACGCGCGGGTTGTTGTCCGGACCCTTGCGGCTCGTCAGCTGCTTGATGGCGCCGGTATCGACGCTGACGGAGTAGATCTCCGATTCACGGAACGCGTATTCGGCGTCCGGAATGCGAAGCGAGGTGAACAGGATCTGCCTGCCGTCGGGCGTGAACTCGATGCCGTTGTGATCCCAGTCGCCGTTGGTCAGCTGGCGCGGCGTGCCGCCGGTGGCCGGCACCGTGAACAGGTGCCGATAACCATCGTCGTTGAAGCCCTGACCGTCCTGGCGATAGTCGAGGCGCTCGACGATGCGCGGCGTCTCGACCCATTTGGCGCCTTCGGGCCGATCGGGCATTCGGATCGACCAGACGTTCTTCTTTTCGACCTTCATGGCGAAGGCGATCGACTGGCCGTCCGGCGACCAGGTGACGTTACCCGGCCCCTCGGTGACGCGCGTGACCTGCGAGGTGGCGCCCTCGGCGTCCATGTAGCGCACGAAAATCTGCGAGCCGCGCGGTTCGCCCTGCGCGGTGTAGAGGATGCGATCGCCGCTCGGCGACCAGCGCGCGTTGCTGCCGCGCACCAGGAAGCGGTTCTTGCTGCCGTCCGCGTTCATCACCCACAGCGATGACTCGCGCTTGTCGTTGATCTTGTCGAGCCAGGTTCGCGTGTAGATGATTTGCGCCCCGTCGGGCGACAGCTGCGGATCCGCGACCGTTTCATATTCCCAGTAGAGATCGAGAGTCAGCCGATCGGCGGTTGCCGTGTTCTGGGCAGCCAGGACGGCGGGCAACGACGCCAGGGCAAGTGCAACGAGGATGCGACGCATGGGATCTTCCTCCGGGGGGAATTCTAATAGGGATCAGGGATCGGGGATCGGGGATCAGGGTATTGATTTACAATCAGGTTCCCATTGAGAGGACCGATGACATCACGCGCGATTGTGTTTACTGCACTGATCTTCACCGCCGCCTCAGCCGCAGCGCAGACCGCGCCCGCCCAGCCGCCGCGGCCAGCGATGGCGCTGACCACTCCGGCGTGGCCGGACGGGGATCCTATCCCGCTCAAATACACGCAGGCGGGTGAGCAAGTGTCGCCGGCGCTGAACTGGACCAACGTCCCGCCCGGCACGGTCAGCTTCCTGCTGCACATGCTGGACCCCGACGTGGCGCGCAATAAGACTACCGAGACGCAGGTGCACTGGCTGGTGTGGAACATCCCCGGGACGGCGACCGGGCTGCCTGAGGGCGTGCCCAAGGGGGAGAAGCTCGCCGACGGCAGCATGCAGATCAGTGCCAGCGGCCCGGTGTATCGTGGTCCCGGCGCGCCTGCGTCGGGGCCGGTGCATCACTACACCTTCGAACTCTACGCGCTCGATACGAAAATCGACCTGCCGCCGTCAACCGACGCCTTCGAGACCCGCGCCGCCGCAATGAAGGCGATCCAGGGGCACATCCTCGGCAAGGCGGTCTACGTGGGGCTGTTCAAGAGGCCGCAGTAGGAAGCGAGAAGTGAGAAGTACATTCTCACACTCACCTCAGCGAGTCTCCTTGACTGCCCGACTGCCCGACTGCCCGACTGCCCGCTACGGCACGAGTAGACGGATCACGCCGTCGCGCTTATTGAGCACGAAGATCTGGTTGCGGGGGCCGCGGCCCAGGCGCAGGTCCGCGCGCGCTGCGGCGGTCCTGCCTTGCGCGGCGTTCTTTTCACGGATTAACTGCAGCAGCGTCTTGTTGGTGCCCTGATCGTTGAACAGGATGCGGCGAATCTGATCCTGGCCGCCGGCCGGCAGCTTGTCGGCGCTGACATAGAAGATCTCCCCGCTCGGGTTGTCGCCGAAGATGAGCAGGTTGTTCAACGGCTTGATATCGCCGTCGCGATAGACGTAGACACCGGTGACGGCGGCACGTGTCACCAGCGGATCGGTGTGATCGTATTCGGCGACCGGCCAGGTCATGGCGGCGTCGCTACGGGGCTCGCTGAGGTCGACCTGGCGGGTGACGTACTTGTAGCTGCCCTCCCACTTGTTCCAGCCGAGGTTCGCGCCGGCGCTGACCGGGCTGATTTCTTCCACGACGTTCTGGCCGATGTCGGCGACATACATGCGTCCGTTCCTGCTGTCCCATGAGAAGCGCTGGGGATTGCGTACGCCGATTGCGTAGATCTCGGCGAGCACGTTGGGCGTGCCGGCAAACGGATTGTCCTTGGGGATGCCGTACTGCTTGTTCCCCCTGTTGTTGCCCAGCGGATCGATGCGGAGGATCTTGCCGAAGATCGAGGCGAGGTTCTGCGACAGGTTGAGCGGATCGCCGCCGCTGCCGCCGTCGGCGGAGCCGATGTAGAGCATGCCGTAGTCAGGCGCGCCGGGCCTGGCGAGCAGCGCGCCCCTTTCTGGGCGAACTCCGGGTGGAAGACAAAACTCTGCAGCCCGCGCTCGGAGCCCTGGAACTGCACGCCGATGCTCCACTCCGGCGCGTGCACGTCCAGGTAGGGCACGACCGCCTTGCCGTCGTAGCTGACGCTGTAGATGGCGCCACGCATCGTGCTGACGAACATGCGGCTGGTGCCCGGCTCGTCCACCAGGTGCATCATGCGTGGCGCTTCGCCGCCGGCGGCATCTGGAATGGTGGCGAACTCGGTGAACTTCACGGCGATGACACCGGCCGCGCTTTCAATCGGCGTTGGGAATGGATTGGTCGACACCGCCGCAGAAGGCACCGGCGCCTGGGCCGCGGAAGGCACAGAAAACACAGAGATCAGGAACGCAATGCCGATCGCTCGTCTCGCCATCCGCAGATCCTACTACCGCCTGCGAGCCGGACGATCGGACGAGGTGCGGCCGATCATGACTTCCGTCGATTTGATGATGGCCACGGCCTCGTCGCCGCGCTTCAGTGTGAGCTCGTCAACCGCGTCTCGGGTAATGACGGCCGTCAGGAACTGATCGCCGATGCGCAGGCGGACCTGCGCGAGCAGGCCGTCGCTGCGCACTTCATCGACCATCCCGCGCAGTTGATTCCTGCCGCTCAGCGCCACCAGCGCCACCGATTGTCCCAGGGCCACGGAAGGTTTTCCCAGGGCCACAGCAGGCACAGAATTCTTCCTGCCTTGCGACATCAGTTGGCGCTGTATCTCGGACTCGGAGATTCGGTGATGACCGCCGCGGGTCTTCGTGGTGCGAATCGAGCCCTCGTAGATCCACTGCTTCAGCGTCGAATAGGCCACGCCCAGTCGATCCGCCGCGGCGCGAACGGTCAGCAGATCGCTCATGATTCGACTCTGTTCTGCCGAACCCTGAAGGTCAATCGACGAATCATTGGAGCTGTCTCACCTCGAGGGTCGTGACCTGCCGAATCCACCTGGCGGCTCGCTTGTCCTGGGGGACGACGATCTGGAGCGGACCCGAGTCCGGAAGCAGCGGCTTGCCGTTGCGGGTGTCGGCGAGAAGGATCGTATGGTCGGTGAAGGCGGTGTCGACTTCAGCGATCGCGTAGGCGACCTGGTAACCATCGACTGCGGTCGCGATTACTACGCGCGCGAGCGCCTTGCCGCGCAACGCATCTCCCAGCGGCACCCCGGCGCTCTCCAGCACCGCCCTCACCGCCACGCCTTCGTGGGTGGTCTTGATGCCGGCGGCGTCCGCAGTCGCGAACGCCTGCCGCTCCAATCCGGCCAATGAAATCGCGCTCTTCTTGCCGTCGAGGCCGATGACGTCGATCGCCCCCTGGGCGGCGGATGGAGGTGCCGCAACCAGTGTGCAAGCGAGGAGGAGCAGCGCGCGTTGCGCGATTTGGCGTATCATGGCAAAAATCACCTTGAATCGTATCTAAAATCCTACAAAATCATACTAAATTATCTGTCGATGTCGAGCGAAACCGCCCGCGCCACGCTGTCGCGGCGCGGCACAAAGATGGTGCAATGGCTGAGCCTGGGCATTGCAGTGCTCGCGGCGTTCAGCACGCCCGTTGCCGCGCAGCCCCCCGGCCTGGTGGTATCGGTCGCCGCGAGCGTGTCTGACGCGCTTGACGAGATCGGCCGCCTCTATCGCGCGGCAACGGGCGTGACCGTCGCCATCAACACCGGGGGCTCGCACACGCTGGCCCGGCAGATCGTTGAAGGCGCCGGCGCCGGCCTCTTTCTGAGCGCCGACGACATCCAGATGAACGTCGTGGAGAAAGCCGGGCGTTTAGTGCCCGGCACACGCACGCGGCTCCTCACGAATGAACTGGTCGTCATCGCGCCGACCTCGTCGACGGAGATCTCGCTCGCGCAGGTGTTGCAAGGGCGGATCAGGCGGCTTGCGATGGGCGAACCCGCTGCGGTGCCGGCGGGTGTGTACGGACGGCGGTGGCTCGAGCACGAGCAATCGTGGGCCCGATTGGAGAAGCTGATCGTGCCGTTTCCCACGGTCCGTGCGGTGCTGTCGGCGGTCGAAGCCGGCCGCGCTGACGCCGGCATCGTGTACCGCACGGACGTGGCGGGCGCCTCAGTGCGCGTCGTGGCGGCGATCGCTGCCAATGAGCATCCGTACCTCGACATCTCCTACCCCGTGGCCGTGATCCGAGGACCGGCCGAGAGCGAAGCGCGTCGCTTCCTTGACTACCTGAAGAGCCCGGCCGCGCGGGCGGTGTTCACCAAGCGCGGCTTCCGATTCGACCCGGCTCCCGCGCCCCAGCGCGAGAACCGCGCGTACGGGCAGCGGCGGTGAGCGCCGAGACCTGGGCGATTGCCCGGTTTACCGTGTTGATGGCCTCGCTGGCGACGCTGCTGGTCTTGCCGCCTGCCATCGCCGTTGGATGGGTGCTGGCGCGCAGGCAGTTTCCGGGCAAGGCGCTGCTCGAAACGCTGGTCTCGTTGCCGCTGGTGCTGCCGCCGGTGGCGTCGGGGTTGCTGCTGCTCTGGTTCTTCGGGCGCCGCAGCCCGGTTGGCCAGGCGCTCGATGCGGCCGGCGTGGAGATCATCTTCACGTGGAAGGCGGTGGTCATCGCGATGGCGGTGATTAGCTTTCCGCTGGTCGCGCGCAGCGTGCGGGCCGGCATCGAGCAGGTCGATCGGCGCTACGAACAGATTGCCGCCACTCTCGGTGCTGGGACATTCCGCATTCTTCGGACCATCACGCTGCCGCTGGCGGCCAAAGGCATTGCCGCCGGTGCGGTGCTGGGGTTCTCGCGCGCGCTCGGCGAGTTCGGCGCGACCATCATGATCGCGGGCGCGATTCCCGGGCAGACCCGCACCCTGGCGGTCGGCATCTATACGCTGGTCGAGATCGGCCGCGAAGACGAGGCGTGGGTGCTGGTAGCGGTGTCAGCGCTGCTGGCGTTCGGCGCCATCTACCTGTCCAACTACCTGCTCGATCGGAAGGGGGCGGTGTGATCGCGCTGTCGATCGACATCACGTTGACGCAGGACACCTTCACGCTCGAGGTGCGCGAATCCGCCGCCGTCGAAGTGCTCGGGCTGTTCGGGCCGTCGGGCAGCGGCAAGACGACGCTCCTTGAAGCCATTGCCGGCATCCGCACGCCCGATCGCGGTGAGATTCGCGTCGGCGAGCGCACGCTGTTCTCATCCGCGCAGCGCATCGACCTTCCGGCACGGGAGCGTCACATCGGCTACGTGCCGCAGGACTCGCTGTTGTTCCCGAACCTCGATGTCACGGGCAACATCAGGTATGGGGCGGGTCGGGCTGGTGGCGAGTTCGGGTCCCTGGTCACGATCCTCGATCTGCAGGCGCTGCTCGATCGGCGGGTGCCGATGCTGTCGGGCGGCGAGAAGCAGCGAGTGGCAATCGCGCGGGCGCTGATGACGCGCCCGTCGATCCTGTTGCTGGACGAACCACTGGCCGGCGTCGATCGCGAGCGCCGGGAGGTGATCCTCCCCTACATCCTGCGCATCAGGCAGGAGCTGCACGTGCCGTTGCTGTATGTGACGCACGATCGCCAGGAGCTCGATACGATCGCCGACCGCGTGTTGCTGTTAGGTGGAGGGGTCGATCAATCCCGCTGACGCGCCGACCCATTTGAGGCCCTTGTTGTGGTCGATGCCCATCTTGCCGCGGCCCATTCTGAGGAGCGGCAGGACCGGCCGCAGCCCGCGTCCGCCTGCCGTATGCGGCGTCGCCGGGTCGCGCACGTCCATCACGCGGATTTCGACCCGGGTCGGTCCTTCCGGGGTATCGATCACCGGCGTGAGATCAATCCGTTCCTGCAGAATGTAGTTCTGTCGCTCGTTCAGCGGAATTGCCGCGATCTGCGCATCGGTTGGCGCGAACACGATGCCGCCGCCGGCGTATCCCGAAGACTCGCCAGGACGCCGGTCCACCCGAGCGGCTGGCCTGCCGGCTGAAGCCGGATGCTACCGAGATCGTCGCGCTTTCAACATCTCGAACGCGATCGGCAGCACCGACACGATGACGATGCCGAGGGCGACCAGTGAGAAGTTGTCCTTGATGATCGGCACGTTGCCGAACAGGTAGCCGGCGCCGGCGCAGACCACGACCCAGATGATGGCGCCGGTAACGTTGAAAAACACGAACTTCGACGCGGTCATTGACGCGGCGCCGGCCACAAACGGCACGAACGTCCGCACGATCGGCACGAAGCGGCCCGACACCACCGCCATGCCGCCGTGCTTCTCGAAGAAGGCGTGCGCCTTGTCGAGGTGATCCCGGTTGAGCAGCTTGTGCAGGAAGCCTTGATAGTCGTGGGCGGAAAAGACCTTGGGTCCGGCAAACCTCCCCACCGAGTAGTTGACCGCATCCCCGGCGATCGCCGCCGTGATCAGCAGCACCACGATCAGGCCGATGTCCAGGACCCCGGTGGCCGCCAGCGCGCCGGCCGCGAACAGCAGCGAGTCGCCCGGCAGGAACGGCCAGATGATCAGGCCGGTCTCGACGAAAATGATCGCAAACAGCATCGCGTAGACCCAGATGCCGTATTGCGCGACGAACTCCGCGAGATGCGCGTCGAGATTCAGAAAGAGATCGATCGCGTGTTCCATGAACCCTTCAAGCGTACTTCAACTTACTTGATGTCGGAAAACGCGATGTCGAGAATCGGGTAGAGCTGCCAGTCCTTGAAGTTGAAGTGCCACCACTCGTTCGGTTCCACCGTGAAGCCGTGGCTCTCCATCGCCCTGCGCAGCAGGTCGCGCCGCTGCCGTTGTTCGGCGGTGCCGCCCTGGTAGTCGGGGTACGAACGCTCGGTCATCTCGTCGTAGCCGCCGGGCATTTCCACGGCGCGGCCGGTGTTCAGATCGTAGAGGGTCAGATCGACCGCGGCGCCGCGATTGTGTTTCGAGCCGGTCCTGGGATCGGCGACGAACTCCCGCTGCGAGCCCGACGTCATGTCCCAGAACAGCTTGGTGATGGCCCACGGTCGATAGCCGTCGTGGATCAGCAGCCCGTAGCCGCTCTTGGCGAGGTCGCGATGCGCCTGCAGCAGCGCCATCGCCGCCGGCCGCTGCAGGAAGGCGCGCGATTCCTTGTAGACCGGCTTGCCGAGAAAGTTGTTGGTGCCGGCGTAACGGATGTCGAGCTTGATCGTCGAGTCGAGCGTCACGAGCTCGACGAGATCCGGCCGCCGAGTGGCGTTGGCATCAATCGGCGGCCGATCCTGAGCGAGTCGAGCGGATGCGACGAATCCGCTCGAGACGTCGAAGGAGGCGGCCAGGACCAGGCTAACGGCGAGGAATCGCATCGGCAGGAAGGGTTATCGGACGGCCGTTGACGAACACGTGCTTGATGGCGGTCTTGTCATCGAGGAGGTCGCCATCGGTGACGATGACGTTGGCGATCTTGCCCCGGTCGAGCGATCCGAGACGGTCGGCCGCGCCGGCCAGCATGGCCGCATTGAGGGTCAGCGCCTTGAGCGCGGCGTCCTTCGACAGGCTGCCGCCCACCGTCTTCCGGGCGTTCTTCAGGAAGTCCTTCGGATCCTGCAGGCCGGCGGATTCGAACGCGAACAACAGGCCGGCCTGGTCGAGCGCCGCCGGACCCTTCGGCGCATTGGCGCGAGCGCGCAGCGCGCGCAGCGGCTCGTCGGCATCGGGTGCGAGCGACCTCCGCCGTGTGGGGAAGTTGAGGCTGTAGATCACGCGCGCGTTGGCCGACTTGATCTCGGCGGTGACCTCGTCCACTTCACGAGCGGCGGTGATGATCGGATCGAGCTTGAACATCTTCGCCATGTCGAGCGCGCGCAGCACGTCACGCGCGGTCGAGGCACGGAAGGCCACCGGCAGGCGGCCGGCAATGGCGGGCTGCATGGCATCCAGAGCCGCCGAGTACGGTCGCGACCTGTTTCCCGGAACTGCCTGCTGATACCACTGCGCATCGAGGAACGCCTGGCGGTTGAAGGCCACGATGCCCATCAGCGAGTTCGGATACGCGTCGCCGCCGGCCGGACTGCCGGCAATGCCGACGTGAAGGGCGACCGGCGTGCGGACCACCAGCGGTCCGCGCCGGTCGTCGGCCAGCGCGCCGATTTGCGGCGCATCGCCACCAGGAGACGTGAGCACCAGCGCGCTCTGGCCGCGAACGCCGTCGCCGCCGGGCGTGGCCAGGATCGCCGTGATACCGGCCTCCGCCGCGCGGGCCAGCGCGGCCGCCATTGGATTCATGTGATCGGCGGCGCGCAGGTGCGGCCGCAGCAGCGTGTCGCGCTTGACGCGCTCGACATCTTCGGTCGTCTGAGGGTTGTCCGCGCGTGGCATGGCGGGCGGTTCAAGACCGGCGCCGCTGCCCATGTCGATCAGGCCGGGATAGACGGTCAGCCCCTTGCCGGGAATCGCAATCGCACCCGGTGGAACGGGCACGTTCGCGCCGACCGCCGTGATCACGCCGCCTGAAAAGACCACCGTGCCGTTGTCGATCGGCACCGACGAGACCGGCACCACGCGCGCGCCGGTGATCGCATAGGTGAAGGGCGCCTCCTGCTGGGCGGACAACGCCACCACGAAGTTCACCAGGCATACGAACGCTGTGGCGGCCTGTGCAATCGGGCGCATTATTTCACCCCCGCCGGACGGCCCGAGAAGCGATCGTTCAACTCGGTGTGTTTGCTCTTCAGGCCGACGTTGCGGCCGTTGATGAAGATGTGCGTGAACTGGGTCTGCATTTCCATCGGGTCGCCGGTGGCGACGAACAGGTTGGCCAGCTTGCCCGGCTCGAGTGAGCCGACTTTGTCGGCTACGCCCAGGATGGTCGCGGCATCGAGCGTGATGGCGCGCAATGCCCGACTGCGGTCGAGGCCCCACGCAACGGAGATCGCCGCTTCATAGGGAATCAACCGGTTGTTCGTTGCGCCACCGGTGCCAAACGCGAACGTCACGCCGGCGGCGGCCAGTTCGCCCGCCGCCTTATAGGTGGCGGCGTGATGCGCGTCCTCGCGTGCCGGCAAGGTCAACACCGAGCCGAGGATGACCGGGATGTTCTTCTCCTTGAGAAGCGGCGCTACCAGCGGCGACTCGAGGCCGCCGGTGATCACGATGCGGATGCCGGCGCGGTCGGCGAAGGCAATCGCCTCGCGGATGTCGCCTTCGCTGTTGGCGGCCACGAACATCGGCTGCTTCAGGTCGGCCACCGGCGCGAGCCCGGCGAGGTTCCAGTCGATGGCGCGACCGGCGGCCGGTGCACGGCTGTAGGCACGCGCGCGGGCGATCAGGTCCTCGACGCGCTTCACCTTCGCGTCGCGCTCCTGCTTGAGGTCTTCGTACTTCCGGTTCGCATCGATGGCGGCGCCCGGTCCCTGCGTGCGCGCGACGGGCGGGAACTGGAAGCTCACCCCGGCCACCGGCGAGAGCGTCGCCTCCTCCCAGGTCCAGCCATCGAGGTTCATCACGGCGATCTGGCCGCCGATCAAGCCGCCGGACGGAACGACCGCGGCGGTCGTGATGCCGTTGACGCGGGCGACCGGAATGGCGTCGCTGTCGCTCTGGTAGGCCACCTGCGCCTTGACCGACGCGTTGATCTCGAGCATCTCGTTGGTGTCTTCGAAGTTGCGCGGACCCGGTTCGTTCAGGCCAAGGGAGGTGCGCGCGTCAATGAAGCCGGGATAGACCTGGCCGCCCTTGGCATCGATCACCGTCGCGCCAGCGGGCACTGCGACGTTGGCGCCGAGCGCCTCGATGCGGTTGCCGCGGATCACAATCGTGCCCCGTTCGATCGGCGCGCCGCTGATCGGGAAGATGCGCGCGTTGGCAATCGCCGTCGCCGGCCCAGAGGCTGCTTGCTGCACTGCGATTGGAGCAACCGCGCCGAACGTCTCCTCAGGCAACGTCTGAGCCAGCTGCGCCTGCTGTGGCCCAGAAGTCTGCGGCGCTGAGGCCCGTGGCTGAGGCGTCTGTGGCGTCTGCGGCCCGGCGTTGCGTCCTTCTGCCGCGGCCAGCGTGGACTTCTCCTTGCCGGCATCGGTGAGCCGGCGCTCTTCTCCGCTGCGGTCGTAGTACTGCTGCCCGTCGATGTAGACGCGATCGACGATCGCGTAGGTGCTGAGCGGATGCTTGTTCCAAATCACGACGTCGGCGTCCTTGCCGACTTCGAGTGAGCCGACGCGACGGTCGATCTTCAGCTGCTTGGCAGGATTGATCGTGACGAACGACAGCGCCTCGTCTTCGGTCACGCCACCCCAGTGCATGCTCTTGGCCGCTTCGGTGTTCAGACGCCGGGCGTGCTCGGCGCTGTCGGAGTTGATCGACACCAGCACGCCGCGGCGATGCATGATCGCGGCGTTGTAGGGAATCGCGTCCTCGGCCTCGACCTTGAAGCCCCACCAGTCGGAGAACGTCGATCCGCCGGCGCCGTGCTTCGCCATTTCGTCGGCGATCTTGTAGCCTTCGAGCACGTGCTGGAAGGTGGCGATCTTGAAGCCCATCTCCTCGGCGAGACGCATCAGCATCAGCGTCTCATCGGCGCGATAGGTGTGCGAGTGGACCAGCCGCTTGCCTTCGAGGATCTCGACCAGCGGCTCGAGCTGTAGGTCGCGGCGCGGCCCGTCGCCGGCCGCGCCTCCGGCGCGGCGGCGTTCGTCGTCCTGCCATTCCTGCTGATAGACCTTGGCGCGGCCGAAGGCGTCGCGAATCACGAACTCCACGCCGGGACGCGTCACCGGGTAGCGGCGCGGACCGGTCTGCCCGAACTGCCGCATGTCCTTCGGGTTCTCGCCGAGCGCGAACTTGATCCCCGGCGGCGCCCCCTCGAAGATCAGTCCGCGCGCGTCCTTGCCCCAGCGCAGCTTGATCACCTGGTTCTTGCCGCCAATCGGATTCGCGCTGCCGTGCAGCACGTTGGCAACCGTCAGGCCGCCGGCGAGATTGCGGTAGATCGACACGTCGGCAGGGTCGAGCACATCCTCGACGCCGGTCATCGAGCTCACCGTCGTGCCGCCCTCGTTGATCGACTCGGCGGCAATGTGCGAGTGTGCGTCGATGATGCCGGGCGTGACGAACCGGCCCTTTGCATCGACGATCTCGGCGCCTTGCGGAACCGGCGTGCCGGATCCGCCGACCGCGGCGATCTTGCCATCACGAAGCACGACGACGCCGTTCTGGATCGTGCCGCGTGTGACGGTAAGTACCGTTCCGCCACGAATCGCCACGACTCTGCCCGCCTGTGCGATAGGCGTCGATTGCTGCAGCACCATCAGCGCTGCGACGACCACCCCGAAACGTAGGACTGTCATTCTCGTGTCTCCCGTAGCCCGCAGCCCCTAGCCCGTTACCGTTGTGTCCCTGCCGTCTCATTCCAGAGATGGCGGCTGAACCACTCGAGGTTCTGCGTCATCGCGGCGCGGTTGGCCTTCGGCTTGTTCAGGCCGTGGCCGAAGCCCTTGAAGATCGACAGCTGCACCGGCACGTTCTGGTCACGAAGGCCCTGGTAGAGCTGAAACGCGTTCGGAATCGGCACGCGCGCGTCCAGGTCGCCGTGCTGGATCAGCGTCGGCGTCTTCGCCTGCTTGATGTAGGTCATCGGCGACGTGTCGGCGTAGATCTTCGAATCGTCCCAGGGATTGGCCTTGAGATACTGGCGCGTGAACGGGTGAATGTCGGTGTTGACGTAGTAGGTCATCCAGTCGGAAATGCCCGCGCCCACCGAGATGGCCTTGAATCGATCCGAGTGCCTGGTCGTCAGGAACGCCGAGATGTAGCCGCCCTGGCTCCACCCCATGCTGCCGACGCGGTCGCGATCGACCAGGCCCTGCTGCACGAGGGCGTCAATGCCCGACAGCACGTCCCAGGCGTCGCCGATGCCGAGGTTGCGCACGTTCAGCGAGCGGAACTTCTCGCCGTAGCCGGCGCTGCCGCGATAGTTCGGCTCGAGGATCAACGCGCCCTTCGACAGGAACAGATCGAGCGGGTAGGCGGTGGAACTGCCGTACGGGCTCGGCCGCGACACCCCGGTGGGCCCGCCGTGGATGATCACCAGCAGCGGATAGCGCCGTCCCTGCTGAAAGTCCGCGGGCTTGTGCAGCACGCCTTCGATCTCCGCACCGTCCCGGCTCGTCCAGCGGATCACCTCACGCGCGTGCTTCGGCCACGACGCAATCTGCGCGCCCGCATCGCTGAGTTTCCTGGCCGTCATCGTCTGCAGGGGTGCCGCATAGACGTCCGGGAACTCGGCCGGCCCTGACGCCGTGAACGCCACCTGCGTGCCGTCCGGTGTCAGCGAGAAGCCGCTGCCAATCCAGTTGTCACGGACGGCGTGCCTGGTCACCTGCTTCGTCTGCGGGTTCAGCGTGAACAGATACGACCACGTGCGCTGCGAGGCGGCGAACTGAATGCCCGCCTGGGTCCACGCCACCAGGTTCGGATCTTCGTCGAATCCATCGGTGAGGCTGGCGATCGCCGGAGATCCCGGAGTGACCGTCGCGATGACGCTGTTCAGGTAGAAGAACGACGGCTTGGCCATCGCGGTCACGAACGCGATCTGTTTGCCGTCGGGCGACCAGCGCGGACCGGTATCGGGACCGTCCTGCTTGACGACGATGGTTGATTGGCCGCTGTCCTTCGCGACCAGCGAAATATCCGCGGTGTGGCTGTCGGCGGGATCGCTCGTGGCGCGATGGTCGTAGGCCAGCTGCGTGCCATCCGGTGACCAGTCGAAGCTGCCGACCACAAAGTTGCCGCTGGTGAGCCGCTTCGTCGAGCGCGACGCGATGTCGAAGACGTGAAGATGGGTGTAGCGCTGATCCTCGTCTTCGATCTTGACGTCGCCCCAGCGCTGCTCGCGCTCCTTCATCGCCGCCGTCTGCGGATCGATCATCGTCAGCGCGATCTCCGCCCCGCTCGGCGCCCACGCGAAGCTGTTCACGCCGTCGTCCACGCTGGTCAGTCGCTCTGCTTCTCCGCCGCGCAGCGCGATGCGATAGAGCTGCCGTTTGCCGTCGCGATCGGAAATGAATCCGAGCCACGCGCCATCAGGCGAGAACGCCGGCTGCGTGCTCGACGTGCGGCCGTTGGTGATCTGCCGTGACTGGCCGGTCGCCACGTCCGCGATCCAGATCTCGGTCTCGTAGGCGTTGTCATCCCAATTGGTTTCGCGAATCGTATAGGCGACCTGTTGGCCGTTCGGTGAAATGGCCGGCGAGCCAACCCGCTTCAGGTTGATGAGGTCGTCGATCGACGGCCCTTCGACTCGCTGACGCTCGCTCAGGGCAAGCCCAGCCGAAGCATTCGCTGAGGGCGATTCCATCGCCACAATCAGGCCAAGAATCGCGAACATGGTGACACTGCGGGAATGTGAGCGGCGCATGGGATCCCTCGGCAATTAGGACGCGTCCACGAGAGGGCAGTATAGTGGTTTCGGTGGCCTGCTAGCCCGCTAGCCCGCTAGCCCGCTAGCCCGCCAGCCCGACGGCCTGTTGTCCAAGGAGTTCTGCCAATGCGACAGTTGATTTCGATGATTGCCGGCGCGGCACTCGTCGCGGCCCTGGTCGCACCGGTGTTCGCGGCCGACCGGACGATTAAGGGCGAGGTCGTGGACGTTGCCTGCACGGTGGCGAAAAAAGAGGCCGGCAGGGGCGCGGCGCACGCCAACTGCGCCATGGTGTGCGCGAAGAAGGGCCAGCCGGTGGGCATCCTGACCGCCGATGCCATCTACACCGCCACCGGCGACTACGCCGCCAACAGCAACGCCAAGCTGCTCGACTTCGTGGCCAAGAACGTGACCGTCACCGGCGAGGTATCGGAGCAGGACGGCCAGAAGCTCATCAACGTCAAGTCGATCAGGCTG
>VFZG01000032.1 GCA_016871275.1 Acidimicrobiia bacterium
TGGACTATGACTTGGGATATTTTGATGACGACACGTGCCGCCTGGAACCGATCGAGAATCCGTTTTGGCGGAAAGTGTTACCTATGTGCCCGGAATGAAATGGCACCCATGTGACCGGAATGGACCCGGGAATGAATGGCGGAGAGAAAGGGATTCGAACCCTTGGTACGGTTCCCCGTACACACGCTTTCCAAGCGTGCTCCTTCAACCACTCGGACATCTCTCCGTCTTTGGAATCAATAACTTGCGAGCGGCTGCAACCTGATTATTGCACACGTCGCGGACGATTCAGGCGTTGAGTTCTCACCGGTGGGCCTGATCCGATTCAGTGGACGAGTTAATAAAGTCGAGCGTCGTTCGATTTCACACCGTTCAAGGAAAGCCTTGCAGGGGGATCGGCGGCGGTCAGGTCAAGCACGATGCTGACCACCGGAGCCGCCGAGCGCCCCGGTGTCCGGTCATAACAGTCGGTAAGTGCGGCTTTGTCGCAAGCAATTGAACACTACAAAAGAAGAAGCCGCCGAGCAGCACGCCCGCCGGCTTCTATTGCCGAAGTGATCGGAACTAAGCCGCTACAAATCTTCGATAGATATTCCTCAGCATGATACAGAGCGCGGCTCCCACGGCAACCGCACCGATATTGGTGACGATTGCAGCCAGATAACTTCCTGCCTCAGGAACAGCGTCGAACGCCTTAGCCATTACCGGTAGTGCAAGTGCACTCACGATAACTCTGACATGTGCATCCGCCGCATAGCCCCATCCTGCGACGAGACCCAACACGAGCAGAATCACTGCAGCATTCGGAATGTCGACAAACGCACCGACGATGGCGACTGCGAGTCCTAACGCTCCGCCGATACGGTCAACTGTCCACTTTTGTCCCTCAGCCATAAATCCTCCTTTTTGTAACGAGCAGTACCCATCGTCTCTCTGCGGCCTAGAAGCCCATTCTCACGCTGAACTGCGCCGCCCGCGGCTGGCCGTTGCCGCCACGTAGCGCCGTAAGGCGTAGAAAATCCGTCGAGCGCCGATCGCCCGTCGGATTGTCGAAGTTCGCCGTGTTGGCGAGGTTGTAAAGTTCGAAGTTTACGTCGTATGTCTGGTTCCCGCCTCTGCGGAAGCGATAGCCGAAGCGCATATCGGCCTGATGGAACGACGGCCCTCGTGCGCCGTTGCGGCCGCCTCTGTTGTCGACGCAGATCGCGTTGACGCCTGTGCCGCAGTACTCACCGGCCGGGACCGGGTCGAACAGGATACCGTTGCGATCGAGATCGAACGTCGTGTCTTCGATCGTGATTGGTCTGCCCGTCATCCAACGATAGACGCCGCTGACGTGGAGCCCGCCGGTGCGCGGGATTTCGTAGCGGCCGCTGATCACGAAATTCTGTTTGCGATCGTTGTCGAGCGGTCCGAAGCTCCGATCGAGCTGCGGATCGGCGCCCACCTGGAGCTGGTTGATGTAGGTCTGGTTGGCTTCGGCGTTGCCGCGCGCATGGCCGATGGCGTAGGAGACGCGCGCCGCCCAGCCCGCGCTGTAGCGTTTCTCCAGCGAGACGTTCACGCCGTCGAACTGCGAGCTGCCGTCGTTGACGCGCGTGTACACCGGGTTGCCGAATGGGGTGATGCCAAGCCTGCCGGCGATGCCTTCGAGATCGGTATAGGTGATGGCGCCGGTGCGCGTCGTGTTGACGCGCGTTCCAGGATTGAGGTTATAGGTGATCAGCTGATTCTGGTTCCAGCTGTGCACGTAGTCGACCGTGGCAGCCATGGTGTTGCGCAGCTGCCGCTCGTAGCCAAAGGTAAATTGGCTGGTCCGCGGCACGCCGCGGTCGGGATGGTCGATAAAGACGGTGCCGGTGTTGCGGCCGAGCGACCCGGGAGGGAACAGCGCGTTAACCAGACTCCGGTTGACCACCGGTCCGTTGACCAGCATCGGATCGGTCGGCAGCCGGCCGGCGCTCGGACCGGCATCGGCGCGATCGGTCGGAAACGCCGCCACGAACGAGTCGCTGTAGGTCCCCTGGTTGATGAACGGCGTCGTGGTGATCAGCGTGATCTTGTCGTAGAACAGGCCCCATCCGCCGCGCACCAGCTGGGTCGACGAGCCGTTGGGCCTCCACGCCAGGCCAATGCGCGGCGAGAGGTTGTTCTTGTCGACCGGGTAGTCGCCCTTGGAGAAATACGGATTGAAACCGTTCTGCATCGGCGTGGCTTCGATGTCGTAGCGCAGGCCGAGATTGACGGTCAGGTCGCCGATCGCCCATTTGTCCTGCGCAAACAGCACGCCGACGTGCGTCGGCATGAACGTGGCGCTGGCCGCCGGCACGCGGATGAACAGCCGTTCCGGATAGGTGCGCGGGTTGTTCGGATTGAACGCCAGGTCGGTCGAGAAGGCGAAGCGGCCGTTCATCTGGCTCTGGTCGGGCAGCTCGATGGTCGAATAGATGTACTGCCCGCCGAACTTGAGGTCGTGTGACCCGCCGAGCTTGTGCGGCACGAACCAGGAAAACGAATCGCTGACCTCGTAAGCGCCGTTGATGCGGAACAGCGCGCCGGGGTTCGTACCGTCCGTGAACGTCAGCATGGTCAGCGTTGGCGGCAACTCCGTCATCGCGATGCCGTTCTGCACTTCCTTCGCCGTGAAGCCGTTCCTCTCCCAGGTATACCCGGCGCGCAGCGTGTTGAAGCGGGTGTTGCCCAACACTCCGTTCCACATCGCTACCGCGGTGCGGTCGACGTCGTACTCCTGGTCGCGCGCCGACTGCGTGACCCGCCCGGAGATGCGGTCGTAGGTCGGCGACACTTCCACTAGATACCGCGCGCTCCAGCTGTTCGTGCCGTTGATCTGCTGGTCGAAGCGGATCAGGTGATTCCACAGCTTCATCCGCTGCGTGTTGCTGTAGTCCAGCTCCGGGCGCGCGGCGAAGGTGTTGCTGCGACCCTCCTCGTAGATCAGCCGATCGAGGCTGTAGAAGAAGTGTGCGCGATCCTTGAGGACCGGTCCGCCCAGCGTGCCGCCCCAATCGGTTTGCGAGGTATCGGGCTTCCGCAGGTTGTTCTGCGCCACAAAGAAGTCGCGCGCCGTAATCTTGGCGTCGGTATAGCTGCCGAACACGCTGCCGCGGAACGCGTTGGTACCCTGTTTGGTGATGGCGTTAATCACGGCGCCGGCGGTGCGGCCGAACTCGGCGTCGTACTGGTTGGTCAGCACCTGGAATTCCTGCACCGCCTCGAGCGCCGTCCTGGTCTGACTGCCGCACGAAGAGCCGAGGTAGTCGTCGTTGTTGCCGCCGCCATCCACCGAGAAGTTGCCGCTGCGGTTGCTGCCACCGCCGACAATGATGGATTCGCAGGCGAACGACGCGGTCGACGACTGTAACTGGATGCCCGGGGCCAGCGAGACCGCCTGCAACCAGTTGCGATTGAGGATGGGCAGCGCCTGCAGCTCCTGGTTGTTGATGTTGGTCGCCACCTGGGTCGACGTGACATCGATAATCGGCGACTCGCCGGTGACGGTGATGTTCTGCTCGAGTGTGCCGATTTCCAGTTTGATCTCAAGAGACAGGCTGCTGCCCACCAGCAGCAGCAGACCTACCCGCTCGAACTTCCGGAACCCGGCGAGCTCGGCCTCGAAGCGGTACGGCCCTGGCACCAGACCGGTCGCGAAATACGACCCGTCCGCGTTGGTGACGAGGTTGCGATACACGCCGCTGCCCTCGTGGGTGATGAGAATGCTCACGCCGGGCAGTGCCAGCCCCGACGCATCGATGACCTTCCCCTGGATGGACGACTGTCCTTGTTGTGCAAACGCCGAACCGGCAAGCACCAGCCCGAAGACCAGTGCCAAGAAGCCACGACGCATAGCTGACCCCCTTTGAACGGGACGACCGCGACAGCATTTCTACCCCCGTCGGCGGCGGGGGGTGAACGAGACGACGTTATGAAAGCGGGTTCGAGAATGAGAAAGCGCGCCGCCGGACGTGGAGGTAGGAGGCGCCGCAGGAAGGCCCGCGCGCCTCACGCCGCTATGCAGCGACTGGATGCGGACACGGGAGCACGGTACGAGGGTAGGGGATGGAAGTCAAGTAGTGGGCGGTAGAAAGTTGGCGGTTGCCGGTTGAGTTCCACAGGTGCCGGCTGCGGTGCCAAGGGGCACGTCCCCGGGCTGCACCACCCCGCCCTAACGGACCGTGATCCGGTAGGAGGCGGTCCCGGCGGTCAAGCGTCCCGCAGGCGTCACGCGTTCGTCATCGGCGCAGCGTCCATTGCCGTCAAGATCGACGCAGATGTCCGGTCCCCTGATGCGGGCACGGCGCACCATCGTCGGTGAAATCTTCGTTGTGGTTGCGATCGATCCAGGCCGCCCGTGCTACCGGAGTCGGCACTGGGATGAGGTGGCGGGCGACTGCCCGCCGTCACGCTCCGGGCTGCGCGGCGACCGCGAAGGCTCCTTCGAATGGACGCAGGGGATGCGCGAAGGGGTCTTCCCACCCGGCGGCGCTATCAACGGCCGCGAGACCTGCGAGCTCATCATCGTAGGCGGCATCAGCGGACTGGCGGCCTCACAGGCAATATTGGCTGCGCAAACGCCCCCGGAGGGCGCACCGTTTGGTGCGGGTTCATAGAAGGCACGTCGTGCGGCTGTCAATACCGCGCTTGCGGGACCCGCACTGCTCACTGCTGACGGAATAGCCACAGGCCCAGCCCCAGCATGCCGCCGACGCCGCCCAGCATCTTGAGTTCGAATACCACGACGTTGCCCACCTCCCCCGTCGGCAGAAATACCGCCGCGATGCCACAGGCGGTCACCACCAGACCGATGGCGGCCGACGCACGCACGGGTGCTGACAGATCACGCAGCTGCAGCACTGCCAGAAACACGTAAACGAAGGGCACCAGGTTGATGACGACCGCGGCGCGCAGCAGCACCTGATACGCCTCGGCCACTGTCGATCCGGCCAGCGAGATCACGGTCAACACCGCAGATACGGCGGCGCACACGAGCAGCGCCACATAGGGCGAACCCCAGCGCGGATGCCGGCGACCCAGCACCTCGGGCAAGGCGTGATCGAGACCGGCAACAAAGGGAATGCGGGCCGGGCCGGCGAACCACGCCGAGGCCGATCCGGCCACAGCAATCGCCATCAGCACCGCCACCGGCGCCACCACCCCGGGCAGGCCGGCCAGCGTCGCCCCTTGTTCGATGGCCTGCATCACACCCTGCAGGCTGCCCATGTCGCCGGAGGGCACCATGACCAGCAGCGCATCGGCCACCAGCAGATACGCCACCAGTGCCGTAAGTCCCGTCAGCGCGACGGCTCTCGGCACATCGCGCTCGGGGTGCCTGATGTCATCGGCCATCGTGCTGGCCAGCTCGATACCGATGAAGGCAAAGCACATCACCCCCAGCGCCCCCAGCATGTCGGCCGGGGTGCCCGCCACTTCCGGCACCTCGACGGCCACGCCCCGCCGCCGTGCCTCGGCGGCCACAGCTGCCACCATCAGTACGGTCGCCAGCCCGCCGATGCCTCCGATGTTGTTGAGCCACTTGCCCACCGACGACCCGCGGATGTTGGCAGCCGTGATGCAGGCCAGCCACGTCATCGACACGCCGCCGATGAACACGCGGCTGTCGATGAGCGCCCGCGTGGCGGGACCGCCAGCGTAGGTCAGCACACCGGCCACATAGACGAGCAGGACCGGCACGTAGAGCAGGCTGTTGGTCCAGTAGCACCACCCGGCGATGAATCCGTGCCTGGCCCCGAAGTGTGCGCGGCACCAGCGATAGACGCCGCCTTCGCCGGGATAGCGCTGCGACAGCACCAGCACCGCGATGGCTTCAGGAACGAAGAAGGCCAGCCACGCCAGCAGCCACAGGCCCAGTGTGGCCCGGCCGAAACCGCTGACCGGGGGTACTACGTTGACATTGACAATGGCCACCGTGCCCAGCAGCACCAGGTCCGTCAGACCGAGCGTGCGCCGGGTGCCCCCGATGCCGTCAGGAGCGGTCATGCCGCACGGTCCCCGTTTCTCACGAGGCGCCGCTGCGTCACGTCCGCGCCAGCAGTTCGCGCACGGCGCGGCGTCCGTGGTCGATGGCGGCGTCGGTGTATGCGTACGCCGCCGCATCGGAGTTGGCGATGGCGATGCGGCCATGCGGCTGCCGCGCCCGGACGCACGGCGGTTCGGTGCCCTTCAGCCAGAACTCGTCATCGAGCGAGTTGTACTGGTAGGCATAGCCGTGCGGCCAGCGGTTGACGGTGATGCCCAGCACATCGCGCGCCGACTCGAACCCGCCCGGCCCCAGCACGCGCTGCAGTTGGTCGCGGATGTCACGCTCGATGGTGTCGAACGAGGTCGCCAGCAGTTCGCGTCGACCGGCCCGGTGCTGCTCACGCACGGGCAGCCCCGGCTGACAGGCGGCACGCGTCATGTGCAGCACGATCGGCTGCGCCGGATCGGTTTGGTGGCGATAGGTGCCGATGCTCACCGGGAAGTCGAGATTCACCGACCGGTGCCAGAACCGCGGACTTGTGAAGCGCTGCACACCCAGCGCACGGAACGCCGTCCACTGCCGAATCAGCACGCTCGTGTAGGCGATGGGCACCTTGATGGCGTAGTCGAGGGCCTCTTTCTGTGCTGCCGGTAGTTCGGGGCAAATCGCCGGGATCACCGAGTGCCAGCACGCCAGCACGACCGATCGGGCCCGCACCGTGGACAGCGCGAGGCCCCGCGCCGACTCGGCACCCGCAGGAGCATAGGTGACCTCCACGCGCTGGTCGCCTCCGGTCGGCCCCGTGTGCCGCACACGCAGCACCGCGCTGTTCAGCCGCAGGCGGCACGGGCGACCGGCGACGTCGAGCTGCGCGTAGTCCGCACGGGCCGTGACGCAGTCTTCCACGGTCGTCCCCGGCAGAGCGTGCGGCATGAGCCGGCGCACCATCAGCCGCGCGAGCGTGGCGTTTCCATCGGGAAAATGGAAGTAGTAGTCATCGGCCTCGGGAAACCTGATGGAATCGTGGTTCTGCCCGGGGCCCGCCGCCGGATCGAGGCCCATGCCCTGGAACCCGGGCAGGCCGAGACCGAAGGCATCCTGCGCAGGGACCGCGTCAAGGCCGACCCCGAAGAGTCCGTGCGTGCGTGTCTGGAAGGGCCACAGCACACCGGCGTCGAGCTTCCAGTGATCCGTCAGGAACTGCAGATACGTCATGCGCGCCAGCCGCGCCTTCTTTTCGGCCGGCGACAGCCCCGGCATCGGGTCCGGCGTTTCGGTAAAGAGCCGGCCCAGGTCACGCCTGACGGCGGGCGAGAAGGGAGCTGCCTCGCGGACCGCCGAATCGCGCACATCGCCAATGACCAACTGATCCTTGCCGAAGGTCTCGCGGTCGAAGAATATGCCACCGCGCAGGCCCATCGACGAGTAGAGCGTGCCGTCGAGGGCACGGCGATAGCTCGACACATCCACGCCGAGCCAGGCCACAAAGGCCTTCGCCTCGGCACTGTAGGGCGCCGGGCTGTCAATCGACTGCGTGCCGCCATAGCCGATGAGGCGCCGACCGCCGGCCGTGAATTCGTTGCGCCGCGCGTGGCCGCCGAAGTCGTCGTGATTCTCAATCAGCAGGATGCGTGCATCCGGCCTCGCCTCGCGGTAGGTGATGGCGGCCGTCAGTCCGCTGAGGCCTGCGCCCACGATCACGAGGTCGTACTCTTCGCCCGTGGACACGGGCGTGCCGGCGGCCTCCCAGAAGCGTCCGTCGCGCAGCGCATGCAGCGTCTCGAACGAGCCGGCGTGCGAGCCCCGCAGCCCGGTGCGGGCGGGCGGGTACGGCGCGTCCTGCGCCAGCAGGTCGGCCACGCCGGGCGGCAGCGAGAGCGACGCCGCCGTCGCCCCGACACCAACCGCCATGCCGTTGATGAAGTCGCGACGTGTCACGGGGACGTGCATGCCGAGGTGACGATCGTCGGAGTTGGCCATGGCCGGCAGTATAGACCGCGCGGCAACTCCGATGGCAACCACCCGGGTCAGAGCGACCCGATCGACACCAGCTTGGTTTCGAGATACTCGGACAGCCCTTCGGCCCCGCTCTCGTGCCCCAGTCCGCTCTGCTTCCATCCGCCGAAGGGAGCCTCGGTGGCATGCGGCGCCCATTCGTTGACGCCGACGATTCCGAATTCGAGCCGTTCCGACAGCAGCGTCGCATGCCGCAGATCGCGTGTCCACACGTAGGCGGCCAGCCCGTACGGAGTGGCGTTGGCCAGGGCCAGGGCTTCGTCGACCTCGTCGAATACCGTGAGGGGCAGCACCGGGCCGAAGATCTCCTCGCCGAACGCCGGCGTCCCGGGGCGCACATTCCAGAGCACCGTGGGCTCGAAGAAGAACCCGCAGTCGCGATCGGCGGGCCGATGTCCGCCGGTCAGCACCTCGGCCCCGGCCGACGCCGACGCCTGCACAAGGGTTTCGACGCGGTCGCGCTGCTGGGCGTTGATGAGCGGGCCGACCTGCACGTCGGGATCGAGGCCATCACCGAGACGCAGGCCCCGCGCGCGCTGTGCCAGCTGCGCTGCCAGGGCCTCGGCCACCGAGCGATGCGCGAGAAACCGCTGCGGGGCGACGCACACCTGTCCGTTGTTCCGGAACTTGCTGGTGATGGCCCCGGCGGCCACCGCCTCGAGGTCGACATCGGGCATCACGATGACCGGCGCGTTGCCGCCCAGTTCCAGCGACAGCCGCGTCACCGTGCGCGAGGCGCCGTCCATCAGCAGCTTGCCCACGCGCACGCTGCCCGTGAAGTGCATCTTCCGCACGGCAGGGGCATCCAGCATGGCCTGACCCATCGGGCCGGGATCGCCGTTCACGAGGTTGAGGACGCCTGCCGGCAGGCCAGCCTCGTGCAGCAATCCCGCCATGGCCATCGCCGTCAGCGGCGTGTACTCCGATGGGCGCGCCACTACCGTGCAGCCGGCGGCCAGGGCCGCCGCCCATGCGCGCGCCGGATTGTAGGCAGGAAAATTCCAGGCCGTGATCACACCCACCACCCCGACGGGCTGGCGCAGCACGGTCATCCGCTTGCCAGGCACCCGCGAGGGAATCGTGCGCCCGTACGCACGCGTGCCCTCTTCCGCAAACCACTCGAAGAGATCGGCCGACACGAGCCACTCGCCTCGTGCCTGCACCAGCGGCTTGCCCGATTCGGCGACCGTGATACGCGCGAGGGCATCGGCATCCCCGCGCATACGGTCGGCCACCCGCTTCAGCAGCGCGCCGCGCTCATATGGCGTCAGTCGTGCCCACGGGTCCGCCGCGGCGGTGGCCGCAGTAATTGCCGCCTCGGCATCGGCACGTGCCCCGAATGGCACGCGCGCCACGATCGCTTCGGTCGCCGGGTTCATCACGTCCCAGGTCGAGCCGCCGATCGCGTCCGTCCAGGCCCCATTCACCAGCTGTCGATAGGTCACGATGCCCTGCTCTCCTCTCAATGGCGTGCGGCAGGATCACGCCGCGAAGACGCAGCGGCCGCCCACCCAGGTCTGCCTGATGCGATGCGACTCAAGAGCCGTGGTGTCCCAGCGGGTCACATCGCCCTCGACGAGCACGAGATCCGCACGCCAGCCCTCGCGCAGCTGGCCCTGCTCATGCGCGTCGCCGGACGCAACAGCGCCGCCGTGGGTATAGGCCACCAGCGCCTCGTGCAGCGTCACCGCCTCGGCGGGCGTCAGCACGACACCGTCGGCATCACGCCGCCCGATCGCCGCCTGCATGCCAGCCAGCGGGGCATCGTTGACGACCACCGGGGCATCGGACGACAGCGCCACGGTGAGCCCGGCGTCCATCATGCCGCGCACCGGATAGGCGCGTGGCAGAAAGTCGTCCGGCAGATACTGCCGGAAGTTGCGACCGAGTTCATGCAGGAAGATCGTCTGCGGCACGACGATGATGCCGAGACGTGCGGCCTCGCGCAGCTGCGCGGGCCCCGGCAGGCCAAAGTGCTCGATGCGGTGGCGCACCGGCCCCGGCCCCAGCGCGGCGTACACGCGCAGCACCTGGTCGATGGCGACATCCCCGATGGCATGCGTGGCCAGGCGCAGGCCGGCTGCGTGCGCCTCACGCGCCAGCGTCAGGAACTCGTCATCGCTCATCCGCAGGAGGCCGTGCGAGGGCGCATGCCGATACGGCTGACTCAGCGCCGCCGTCGCGCTGCTCAGCCCGCCGTCGGCAAAGAACTTGACCGTGTCGATGCGCAGGCACTCGGTCCGGCAGATCTCGGGAAGCGGGGCCACGCCCTCGCCCTCGACGGTGCGCAGGGCCATGACGTTGACCCGCAGTGGCAATCGTCCCCGGGCATCGAGCCGACGGTAGACGGCCAGCAGGTCAGGGGCGACGCCGGTATCCGACGTCGACGTGATGCCACGTGAGGCCTGGTGCGCCAGCGCAGCCAGAATCATGGCCTCGTAGTCGGCGTCGGTCGGTGCGGGCATCTTCGTCAGCACCAGGCCCAGGGCACGCTCCGACAGCACGCCGGTCAGCCGCCCCTGCGCATCGCGCCCGAGTTCGCCACCCGGAGGGTCGGGCGTGGTGTCGTCAAGGCCGGCCCGCTGCAGGGCCAGGCTGTTGCACACGATGATGTGGGCGCACGTGCGCATCAGCACCACAGGCCGATCGGACACCACCGCATCAAGGTCGTCGCGGGTGGGGACACGGCGATCCGGAAACCGGGTCTCGTTGAACCCGCGGCCATAGAGCCAGGCGCCCTCACTGAGCATGGCGGCTCGTGTCCGCACGCGCACGCCGAGATCATCGATGCTTGCGGCCTCGCGAAGATCGAGCAGTGTGGTCAGCAGGTGACCGATCTTCCAGATGTGCGCATGCGCATCGACGAAGCCGGGCAGTAGCGTCGCCCCGTCGGCCCGCACAATCTCCGTATGCGGCCCCCGCAGGGACGCCACGTCATCGTCGGTGCCGATGGCGGCGATGCGACCGCCCGTCACGGCAAGGGCGGTCGCCGCACGGGCCTGCGGCGTGCCGGTCCAGAGCGTCGCCCCGAGAAACAGCGTGTCGGCAGAGCGCATGCGGTGCCTCAGGCGGGGGGAGACACACGGCACATGCGCCGGTGCCCGTGCGCATCAGGCCGGCTGCAGACTGAGGCCGGCACGCGCTTCCACCTCGGTCAGGGCCGCTTCGACCACCGCCAGCCCCTCGGCCAGCTGATCGTCGGTGATCGTCAGGGGCGGCAGGAAGCGGATGCCGTTCGTGAACAGGCCCGCGCGCATCGCGATGACGCCGCGCTGGCAGGCCGCGCGGATGATTGCCAGCGTTTCGTCCGGAGCAGGCTCGCGCGTCTGCCGGTCCTTCACCAGTTCGATGAGCATCATCGACCCGAGGCCGCGCACGTCACCAATCAGCGGATGCCGCAGCTGCCACTCGGTGAGCGTGGCGCGCAGGTGCGCCCCGATCTCGGTCGCCCGTGCGAGGAAGGCCGGCTGCCGCATCATCTCGATGGCCGCGATCGCCGCCTCGCAGGTGAGCGGATTGCCGCCGTAGGTGCCACCCATGCCACCCGTGTGCGTGGCATCCATGATATCGGCCCGGCCCGTCGTGGCGCTGATCGGCATTCCCGCGCCGAGCGACTTGGCCGTGACAATAATGTCGGCCTCGATGCCGTAGTGCTCGAGGGCGAACAGGCGGCCCGTCCGGGCGAATCCGCATTGCACCTCGTCGGCAATCATGACGATGCCGTGCGCCGTGCAGAGGTCGCGGATGCGCTGCAGGAACCGCGGAGGCACCGGCACAAACCCGCCCTCGCCCTGCACCGGCTCGATGATGATAGCGGCGACTTCACTCGCATCGACCTGCGCGGTGAACGCCTGCTCAAGCTGCATCAGCCCGAATTCGAGGGACTGCTCGGCGGTCATGCCCGCCGGACGGCGATAGGCATTCGGCATCGGCAGCCGATACACATCCGAGGCGAATGGCCCCATCGTCTTCTTGAAGAGGCTGTACTTGCTGGTCAGCGTCAGCGTGAGCAGCGTGCGCCCGTGATAGCCGCCCTCGAAGCAGATGACGCCCGGCCGCCGCGTGTAGGCCCGCGCCGCCTTGATGGCATTCTCGATGGCCTCCGCGCCGGTGTTGGCCAGCAGGGTCTTCTTGGGGAAGATACCGGGGGTGACCTCGTTCAGCAGCTCGCACAGGCGCACATAGGAGTCGTAGGTGCCGACGAGCGATCCGAGGTGGATGAGCGAGGCCGCCTGCCGCTGGATGGCCTCGACGACCGGCGTCGGGCAGTGGCCCACGGCCAGTGCGCCGATACCGCCGACAAAGTCGATGAAGGTGTTGCCGTCGAGGTCATGTACGAGGGCGCCTTCCGCACGGTCGGCCACGACGTCGGTGGCGCGGCCGAGGCCGTTCGGAACCGCCGCGGCACGGCGGGCCAGCCACTCCTGGCTGCGGGGCCCTGGCACCGGGCTCACGAGGCGAATGGAACCCATGACGTCTCTCCTCCAGTAATCAGGTGTGCCGCCCGGCCGCACCGCCCCGGGCACCGGGATGGACGCGTCGAGGACAATCAGCACGCTGTAGTTGTCGCAGACCGGATCGTTCAGGTAGTCCTTGAGCAGTCCCCTGAACTCGAACCCGATGCTGCGCTGCATGGACAGGGTCGGATCCGTAAGGCGCCCTGCACACAGTTCCTCATAATACTGTTCGGCCGACATCCGGTGCCGCACGGCGCCATAGCCGCTGAGCATGCCGG
Source organism: Acidimicrobiia bacterium (assembly GCA_016871275.1). Taxonomy (GTDB): domain Bacteria; phylum Acidobacteriota; class Vicinamibacteria; order Vicinamibacterales; family UBA2999; genus 12-FULL-67-14b. Next base: position 12,750 of record VFZG01000032.1, read on the forward strand.
CAGTCACCTGCCCGCGCAGGCCGAGTCGCCACACCAGTTGCTGCCGCGCCGCATACAGCGCCTGCGCCAGGCCGCGTCGGCGGTAGGACGGATGCACGCCGAGATCGGCCCCGTAGAGCCAGGGCCCCTCGGGTTCGTGGGACGTGAGCCACCCGCCCTGAATGATCTCGGAAAAGGTGTGCGTGACGTGTGCAAAGTCGAAGGTGAGTCGGATCGTGGCCGTGGCCGCGACGACGCGATCGCCGTCGAGCACCACCAGCTGTCCTTCGGCGAACAGCTCGAGATGCCGGAGGTAGTGGCGGGCCTTGAAGCGCTGCTCGTCCGCCAGGGTCGGGAACACCACACACTGCAGGGCCTCGAGTGCGGGCGCGTGCTCGGGCCGGGCGCTGGTCACCACCAGCCCATCCGCGAGGACACGCCGGTAGACGGCCCGGGCCGCTGGCATCACCCCTGTTGTCATGCGCGTGGGGATTGTAATGCACGCGCTCGGCGCGTCGCGTTCGGGCTAGCATAGGGCGCTCGCCGGAGAGGAGGCCCCCAACGACATGACCCGCACACGCCTGACGCCCACCCGCCATCTCACCCGCCTGCTGACCACGGCCCTGGCCGGCGCTGTCGCCCTGAGCGCCTGCTCCCCTGCTGCTCCGGCCGAGCCGCCGGCCGACCTGCTGATCATCAATGGCCGGGTGTTCACCGGCGACGCCGACCGTGGCCCGTCCAACGCGGTGGCTGTGCGGGGCACCACGATCGCAGCGGTGGGGCCGACCGCCGCACTCAGCCGGCTGCAAGGCCCCGCCACTACGGTCGTCGATGCCCGCGGCGGCCTCGTGGCACCGGGCTTCAACGATGCCCACCTCCACCTGCTGTCGGGCGGGTTCACGCTCGGTCAGGTGGATTTGGCCGGCCTCGCCAGCCTCGAGGCGATTCAGCAGAGCATCCGCACGTTCGCCGCCGCACATCCCGACGCGCCATGGGTCGAGGGGTTCGGTTGGCCGTATGCGCCGTTTCCCGACAGTTCGCCGACAGCCGCGCAGCTCGACGCCGCCGTGGCCGACCGGCCCGCGGTGATGAACTGCTACGACGGACACAGCCTCTGGGTGAACACGCGCGCACTGGAGGCCGCCGGCATTACGGCGAAGACCCCCAATCCTCCCAACGGCGAAATCGTGCGCGACCCGCGCACGAATCGACCGACGGGCCACCTCAAGGAAGCCGCAGCCGACCTGGTGCGACGGGCCATGCCGCCGCCGACTGACGACCAGCGCCAGGCTGCCCTCCGCGCTGCTGTCACCCACGCACACCGGCTGGGCGTGACCAGCGTGCAGAATGCCGGCACATCACTCACTGACATGGCCCTGCTGGAAGCCGCCCGGAACAGCGGCGACCTTGCGCTGCGGACGTATGCAGCGTTCCGGGCCCATGGTGCCACCACCGAGGCGGATGCCGACGCCATGGTGGCGACCTGGCAACGGATCGGCGACGAGCGGCCCACGCTGAGGACAGGGATTGTGAAGATGTTCGCCGATGGCGTCATCGAGAGCCGCACCGCCGCCCTCATCGATCCGTACCCGGGCTCGGCCGAGCGCGGCACACCGCAACTGACACCCGAGGACCTCACGCGCGTCGTCACGCTGCTCGATCGCCGGGGCCTGCAGGTGCAGATTCATGCGACGGGCGATCGCGGAGTGCAGATGGCCCTCGATGCCTTCGCCCATGCGGCCCAGGTCAACCCCGCGCCGGCGCGCGGACGTCGCCACCGCATCGAGCACGTCGAAACGATCAGTGAGCCCGACATTGCGCGCTTCCAGGCGCTGGGCGTCGTCGCCTCGATGCAGCCGATGCACGTGGTGCTGGGCGACATGAACAGCCCGTCCCCGTCCGGTCCGTGGCCCGACAACGTCGGCCCCGAGCGGCAGCGGAGAGCGTGGGCGTGGCGCCGCATCGCCCGGCAGGGCGCGCGCGTGGTGTTTGGCAGCGACTGGCCCGTGGCGACACTCAACCCGGGTCCCGCTCTCTGGCTCGCCACCACCCGCACGGGCACGGCCGGCGATGTGCCGCAGGCGATGCCAATGGCCGATGTGCTTCGTGCCTACACATCCGAAGCCGCATGGGCTTCGTTCGACGAGAGCCGCAAAGGCCTCCTGGCCCCGGGGCAACTGGCCGATGTGGTCGTGCTGACCAGCGATGTGCTGAACGCACCACCGGCGACGCCCGATGCCATCTCCGTCGCCGCCACGGTCTTCGACGGCCGCGTCGTCTTCCGGAAACCCTAGCGTGGCTGAGGGCCCGGAGGACGCCCTCTACTACTTCTTCTTTCCGGCCGCAGCCTTGATCGCCTCGGGTGCTCGGCGCAGTGCCGCGGCGCTGACCAGGTCGGGAAATGATCCGGGGTCACTGCCCGACGCCCGGTCGCGCTATTGCGCGACCGTGACGTTGATCGTTTCGCAGAGGCCGGCGATGGTCCGGTGCATGTCGTTGCCGGCCTGGACGGTCAGGCGATGCGCCCCGGGCGTCAGCGACATCTCGATCACGTTCTTGCCGTCGCCGAAGTGCACCCACGGGTCGGCCTTCGGGATTATCTCGCCAGCCGGCAGGCAGTCGGCGTCGACGGCGATGTGGTAGTGGATGATGTTCGGGCGCACCTGCTCGGGCTTCAGCTCGCCGGGCGGCACAGCGCCGACGGTGACGCCGGTGCTGCCGAATTCGATGGTCGACATCGGCTTGATGGAGGCGCCGTTGGTCGGCGTGACGAAAAAGACCCGGTTGGCCGGCGGGCTCGCGGCAGGGGCGCTGGCGGTTGACGCCGGCGGCGTTTCGGTGCCGCCGCAGGCGGCCGCGATTATAGTCCCCAGTCCCAGGATCACGGCGTTCACGATCTTCATTGCGACTCCTTTTCTGTAAGCACACCCCAAGTGCAGCAGCTTCGGGATTATACGTTGCCCGCCGCGAATCTGCCGCCTTTTCCTAGTTTGGAATCTTGAACGACGCGGCGACTGTGGCCGGCACCGCCGCCGTGACGGTGACGGACACGGTCTGCGTGCCGAGCCGCGCGTGCCACAGCTCGAGGGTGTAGCGGCCCTCTGGCAACCCCTTGATCTCGAAGCTGCCGTCCTCCTTGGTCACCGCGAAGAACGGATGCGTCACCACGTTGGCGTAGGCGGCCATCCAGCCGTGCACATCGCACTTGAAGAACAAGCCGATCTCGGGTTGTTGGAACACGCGCTCCACCGGGGGTGTTTTCGCCGGCTGTCCGAAGTTGAATTCCCGATTGTTGGCCGGCAGGGCGTGCACGTTGTGGATCAGCGGGTCGCTGTTGGAGACCAGGAGCGTCTGCCCGACCTGGATGCCGAACACGTGGGGAACGTAGCGGCAGCCCTTCTGATCGAGGGTCACCGGCGTGGAGGGCGCGGCGTAGCGGCGGTCGCCGAGACCGTCCTTGACGTACACGAAGATGTTCTGGATTCCGTTGCCGGCGCCGACAAGTAGCACCTCCGACACCGTGCCGCCCGGTTCGGTGGCCTTGCATTGCGGGTCGGAATCCATCGGCAGCGGGCGGGGCTTGGGAGCGGTGCCGTCGAAGGTCACGATTCCGGTGAGGACGCCGGGGCCGTCGGCGGTGGCGGTGGGCGCCGCCACTGCCGGGGCAGACTCCGCGGCGGGCGCGAACGCGGGCGCCGATCCGCCGCACGCCGCACCGGCCAGCACCGCGAACGTTACACTCGCGACCGCGATGAGCTTGACTGGTCGATTGGTGTTCGTCACTTGATGATTACTCCACAGGCGATCGGGGTTCCGGGGTTGCCGCCGGGCTCGGTCTTGCCGTCGTCCGCCCGCTCGTGAACGGGCAGCGCGGTCCCGCCGTTGGTCCTCTTGGCATCCTTGATGTCGACGTGCTTCATCTGCGCCGACACCGCGGTACCGATCAGCCAGAACAGCGCGACCGTAGTGCGCATGCGAGTCATGATTTTCATCATACCCTTAGTGACTCAACGCATTGACATATGTAGATTCATGTCGTACTATCGCGTCATTCCCGCACGACCGCGGGACTTATCCAGAGTGACCGAGGGCACAGGCCCGACGACGTCACAGCAACCGGACGGCAAGCGTCACGGTGCTAATTCCTGCCCGGCACGGCCGGGGGAGATAAGCGATGACGGACTCACACACACGTCTCTCCACGCTTGGCGCGTACGGCTTCGAAACTCAAGAACCCCTCATCCTGGCCGCGCTCGTCACCGGCGACCCGCTCCTGCTCATCGGCAAGAGCGGCACGGGCAAGACGTTCCTCCTGAATTCAATCAGCGAGGCGCTCGGGCTCGAACACCGGCACTACAACGCCAGTCTGATCTCGTTCGACGACCTCGTCGGCTTTCCCTACCCGGACGACGAGAAGACCGCCGTCCGGTTCCTCGAAACGCCGGCCACGGTATGGGGCGCCGAGTCGGTGCTGATCGACGAAATCTCCCGCTGCAAGCCGGAACACCAGAACCGGCTGTTCTCGCTGGTCCACGAGAAGAAGATCCAGGGGCTGCCGCTCGCGTCGCTCCGCTACCGCTGGGCCGCGATGAACCCGTGCACGACCGACCAGTCGCCGGGCGAGGAATACCTCGGCTCGGAACCGCTCGACCCCGCGCTGGCCGACCGGTTCGCCGTCATCCTCGACGTCGGCGACTGGACGTCGCTCGACGAGACCGACCGCCGGCGTGTGGCCGACCCGGCCGGCGAGGGTGTGACGTCCGACGACGGCGGCGCGCTGCGCGCGAAGCTGGCGCAGTGGCAACCCGCCTTTGCGGCCGCCCTGCGCAACTGCCCGCCGCAGGTCATCGGCTACGTCTCGGCTGTGGCGACGGCGCTGAACAACGCCGGCATCCGCATCTCGCCGCGCCGCGCCCGCCTGCTCTCGCGCACGCTCGTCGCCGCGCTCGTCATCGACGATGACGCGCTGACGGACGTCAGCAGCCGGCGCACCGACCTGTTGTTCCGTCTCGTCCTCGATGGGAGCCTGCCGCACCGGGCGTGGGGCGTTGCCCCGGACGCCGACAAAGTGCTGGCCGCCCACACGCTCGCGTGGAACGCGACGATGGCGAGTCCGCGCGACCGGTGGCTGCACCAGTTCCATCTGGAGCGCGCGCTCGACCGCAAGGCGCGCCTGCTGCTGAAGCACTGCCCGGACGCCGACACCGGCACACTCGCCGTGGAGCAGCTCCTGGCGAACGAACCGAGGGCATGCGCGGCAGCCTTCGCGCTGGCGGCGTTCCCGGCGGCCCTGGCGGGACGATTGCCGATTGGCGCCGAGGGCGTGAACGACCTGGGCCGCGCCGCCCAGCCGCTGCTCACGGTCGATGGCGAGGTCACATGGCAGGAGCGTCTGTCGGACGCGAACACCACGCACCCCGAACTGGCGGCCTACGCCGCCGTGCTCGAGCCGCTGGAGGAAGCGCGGCGGAAGCGCGCCGAACAGCTGCTCTGGTACTGCGCGGTCGCCAAGATCGCCGTGGCCGATCCGCGCAAGCTGGAAGCCGAGTTCGACCGCTGCGTGCGTGTCTTCGCGCGGGAGGTGGCGTCATGACGCTCGCGGCGGACCAAGGTTGGCCGCTCCACGGTCCCGGCCTGCTGATGAACAGCGGCGGTCCGTGCAGCCGCACGCGTTCTGAACGCATCCGCACGACCGTCCTCGGAGACGACGATGGCCCGGTGCGGTGCCCGAAAGTGCTGCGGGTGGCCATCGACTTCGGCCGGCAGAGCCCGTTGCGATGCGTCGAGCGGTGGCTCCGCGCGGCCGGCTTCGAGACGGGGAACGAAGCGCGCGCCATCGTCTCGCTGCCGGATCGCCGGTGCATCTGCCAGGTCGATCCCCACCCGGTGCCGGTCAGCGCCGGTTCGCTGACGGCCCTCGAGGGCCTCGGCCTGGCGCTCGTGCTCGGGCTGTGCACGGCCAGCTTCTACGACCCGGCACGGCCGGTGCTCTGGACCACGACGAGCCTCACGCGTCGTCTCGTGCTCTACGACGGAGGAGGGTTCTACGCATGAAGCCCCACGAGTTTCACGACCTCTACCGGGAACTCATCGAAGAGAACCCGCTCGCGGTCCGGGCGGTGCTGAAGATCCTCGCCGTCGAGTTCACGACGGACGTGCCCACGCTGGCCGTCACCTGCGAGGGACGCCCGCGCCTGCTCGTCAACCTGAAGTTCGTCAGCGAGCACTGCCGCGGCCCCGCGGAAGTCAAGGCCGTCGTCTGCCACGAGTTCCTGCACGTCCTGCTGCGCCACACGGAACGGCTGACACCGTCCACGCGCGCCGAGCACATCGCCTTCGACGCGGTGATCAACGCCATCATCCACCGGTCGATGGGCGAGTCTGCCAGCGCGATGATGAGCCGGTACTACGCGAACGAGAAGGGCGTGTGCCGGCTGCTGCGGCCGCCGACCAAAGACGAGCGGAGCAAGGCCGAGAGTGCTCGGTGGAGCCGGAGCTTGCCGAAGCGTGGCAGCCCGCGGCAGGTGTCGCAAGCCTGGATGGGCCTCTACAACGGTCAACTGGTGGCCGACGACATCCGCGAGCTGATCGAGGACCTGCAGTCGCAGATGCAGCAGACCAGGCTCCTGCTCATCGGCGACCACGACAGCGACGGCGCCGGCGTGAGCGCCGCCGCAGACGACGTCCTGGCGGCCGCGCTCGAAACTTCACTGAAAGCGATGAACGGCAGCGGCGTATTCCGAAGCCCGAAGGGCCGCGGCCTGGGCGCCGAGGCGTACGCCGCCGAGTTCAGGCAGGCCGACACGGCGGTCGAACGCTGGCGCCGGCAGACCTACGACGTGCTGCGGCGGCACCTCGTGCCCGACCCGCGTTCGGCGGCGCGCGAGCACGCTTCGTCCGACTACACGCTGCCGGTGCTGTCGTCGGGCGATCGCCGGGCCGCGCTCCGGGCGCGCTGGAGCCCGTTGCTGCCAGACGCGCGGTGGAACACCGCGAAACCGTCGCGTGCCGGGTCCGCGCACGTCTACCTGGACGTGAGCGGGTCGATGCACGCCGAGATGCCGCACATCGTCGCGCTGCTCGGCCGGCTGTCGCGCTGCATTCGCCGGCCGTTCTGGGCGTTCAGCACGAAGGTGGCGCCGGCGCGGATCGAGCAGGGCCGCCTGATCGCGGACACGACCGGCGGCACGAGCATGGCCTGCGTGCTCGAGCACGTCGCCTGCACGAGGCCTCGCGCCGCGGTCGTCGTGACCGACGGATACATCGAAGCCGTCAGCCGCGCCGACGCCGCGGCGGCGGTCGCCTCGACCCGGCTGCACGTCATCGTCACGCGCGACGGTACCACGACGCCGATCGCGGCCGCCGGACTGCCGTATACCCAACTGGCGAGGTTCCCCAATGATCCGCATAAGTGAAGTGGTGCTGCCCGGCCATCCGGACAAGTTCTGCGATCAGGCCGTCGACGCGATCGTGGCCGAGTGCTACCGCGCGGACCCGCGCGCCTACTGTCAAGTCGAGATGAGCGTTTGGGCCGACCAGGTGTTCCTGACCGGCGGCATCGTGACGCGACGACCGCTGCGGCGCGCGCCGGCGGAGATCGTGAAGACCGTCGGGCGCGAGATCGGCTACACGGGCGCCAACGCCATCGACGCCGCGCGCTACGACGTCGGCGACACCGTGCGCCAGAAGCGCCAGGATCCGCGGCGCTGGACCGACAAGGTGAACGACCAGTGCGTGACCATCGGCTGGGCCGGCTACGACGAGAAGGTGTCGTGGCTGCCGCCCGAGCACTACCTGGCGCATGCGCTCGGGGAGGCGCTCGCGTCAAGCTGCGGCGCGGGGCGGCTGGCGGGGCAGGGGCCCGATGGCAAGCTGCTCGTGCGCGTGCGCGAGAGCAGCGACGTGTGGCACGTCGAGCAGGTGCTCGTCACGCTGCAGCAGTTGCCGGACACGCGCTTCGTCGATCTGTGCGCGTGGACGACGGCGGAACTGCGCGCGTCGTACGAGACCGTGCGCGCGCGCGACCGGCGGTGGGCGGCGCCGTTCGACGACATCGAACTGCTCGTCAATCCCAACGGCCCGCTCGTCAACGGCGGCAGCGACGGCGACAACGGCCAGACCGGGCGCAAGCTGGCCGTGGACTACTACGGCCCGCGCGTGCCGATCGGCGGCGGCGCGCTCTCAGGCAAGGACCTGAGCCACATCGATCGCGCGGCCGCGTACGCGGCGCGGCAGGCGGCGGTCCAGGCCGTGGCGTCCGGCGCGCGCGAGTGCCGCGTGACGCTCGCGTATGCGCCCAATCGCGACCTGCCGCTGGACGTCGTATACGAGATGGACGGGCGCGGGGATCGGCAGACTGCGTCGTGGTTGGCGCACTCGGCCGTCCGCGAGCGGTATGGGGCGACGAGCTTCGATGCGGCGCTCGGCCGCGGCCGGCACTTCACGGATCTGTCGCAGGTGTGGAACCGGGGGGTGGCGTAGGAAGTTCGATCGCGCCGTGACCCGTTCCGTCACACCGCAGTGCCACAATGTCGCTGCAGGAGAAACCGTGCTGACGGATCGTTTCGATCGCGCGCCGCGCGGCGAGAGCGAGAGCGCGATGGGCCTGCCCTCACCACGCTCTTCCCAGGGCTTTTCCCTACGATCGAAGAGTTGCACCGCGAAGCCGCGCTCCGCGAGCGCGCCCGCCACGAAGGCTCCCGCGGGCCCTGCCCCGACGACCGCGACCTTCAAGGCGGACTTCACCCCTTGCCCATCGCCTTGCGCGTCACGCCGGCTGCGTCCGACGCCGCCTGCAAGAGGAGCCCGCCGTCGCCGCCGAGCACGAGGAGCTTCGCGCCGAGCTCACGCGCGCGACGCGCCTCCTCCGGCTTGCCGATGAACGTGCCGAACGACTTCCCCGCTGCGTGCACCGCCCGGGCAATGCGCTCCATGCGCCGCAAGCACGAGCGTGCCCACGGTCTCCGGGTTCATGACGCCGTGCTCGCCGTCGATGACGATTGTCTCGAAGCCGCCGGCCGCGAGGAACCCGAGGTCGCCGGGTCTCGGATCGCCGCGAAGGTGCCGACGAGCGCGCGCTCCGCGAGGAGCGGCGCGCGCGAAGGAGGAGGAGTAGCTATGGCCTAATACGGCTTATCGTATTGTCACGACGATAAGGAAGTCGCTCGCGATGGCGGTCCATTCCTGCTTGCGCACATGCGCGATGATGCGGCGCAGGATCATTGCGGCGCCCCGATTTCAGCCTGCCTCTGGTCGATTAGGCCGGCGATGCGCCTGTGACTTTCGAGCATGCGCCTCACGTCGAGGAGGCGAGCGGAAGTCATGTAGGACCGATAAAGAATGGCGTTTCTGAACGCTAGCGTCCTCATCACGGCCGGCGATATGGACGACGGTGCGGCGTCGGGCAGCCAGCTGATCGGGGGCGGCGCGCCGTTGACATTGGGATGCCGAAAGGGGCCCGCCATATCGATGCCGGATATGAGAGGCGGGTCGGAGAACAAGTAGGTTATTTGGGTTTCGTCCTGCTCGCGGCGCACTGCGTCGGCAACCTCTGCGCTTAAGGATTGCAGCGCGGAAATCAGCGGCGGGCTTGAGATCGCATTCAATCGGCCCGACCCCTTCAGCGCCTCGTAGGTGACCTGCCGGATATTTAGGGTGGCAAGGTGAAAGAGGCCGTGGGCCACCAGGCGGTCCCGGAGGTGCGGCTCCATCGTCGCCTTCGGATCAAGGCTGAAGGTATAGAGCGCCGCGCGCGCCTCTTCCTGACGCTCCAACGCTGCGATCAACTCTTCCAGTTTGCCAATGGAGTAGACGACATCCTCCTCCATCGTCGAGAGATAGTTGATCTCCGCTGATCGCTCGACACGCGCCATGTTCCAGTTGTTGACCTGGAGACCGACGAAAACACCTACCACGACAATAAGGAAGTCGATCGCGATGGCGGTCCATTCCTGCTTGCGCAGGTGCGCGATCACGCGGTGCAACAGCATCCTTTATCCCCCGCTTGCTAAAGGAACAATGTCTCACATCCATTCCGCTGGCGAGGCCAGTGTCGACCTAACCCCGTAAATCCATGGATGGATTTTTCCCGATCCCGCCCAACCCGGTCAGTGGGTCCCACTCCGCCGAACGGTCCAAGTATCGCCGAAAGGCGACATTCGACCCCAATGCGACGCTTTGCCCCCCAACACTTTGGCGATAGCGATACCGATGTCCATATCCGCCACCTGAGGAAGCGACCCCATGCCAGCAGTCTTTGTCCACGGCGTGCCCGACACCTCAGAAATTTGGAATCCTCTACTCTCCAGCATCCGCCGCAGCGACGTCGCATGTCTTTCGCTACCTGGCTTCGGCAACAAGCGCCCTGACGGCTTCGCGCCCAACAAGGACACATATGCCGATTGGCTCGTTTCAGAGCTTCGAAAGATTGATGGTCCAATTGATTTGGTTGGACATGATTGGGGCCAGCGCAGATCTTGCGACGCGACGCCACGAAGGGCTGGGTCCGCGAACCGGCGTTCGGTGCACCAGAGGCCGCTCATACGGCGTATCGTCTCGTCTTCGTGGTCACATTCCGCAGGCGCGGCAAATCGTCAAGAAGCTGATGGCGCGGCCCTTCCGACTCGAAGCCGGAGATGGCGATCAGCCCGTCCTCGTCGGTGCGGCGAGCCCGGCGAACCTGTTTGGAAATGAATGGGCAATTATGGTGGCGTCCCCGACGGGATTCGCTGCACATTGCACCGAAATCTTTCTAGAGATTGCTCTCTAGAATGTCCTATTTCGATTTAGTGTTTGCACTTTCGAGCCGGTAACGGCCGAAAGAGAACGAGGGCCAGATGGCCTATCCTTCTGCATTGTTTCTCTTGGACGGGAAACGCAGAAGGAGGAGCACCAATGACCCTCGCGGAGAGCATACAAGGGTTTCGGCTGCGCGTGTTGCGGGAGGCGGTGCGGAGCGGCAATGTGGCCGAAACCTGCTGAGAACGGGCGTTCCGTCCACCGGGAGGCCGCTAATACGGTCTATCGTCTTCGCGCGATCAATAGCAGCCGTTCTGCCGCGACCAAGAGGAAGCTGGCGAAGATCATCTCGGGCATCGCGGTCAGGGCGGCAAGGCTTTCGACGTGGCCTTCGTCGCGTGGGTTGAACGCGTTGCCGAAGACACTCGCGTCAATCGTGTAGCGGCCATCCTCTTCGAATGCCAGGATCGCGTTTGCGAGCTGCAGACCGATGGCCTGGTCGTAATAGCGCTGCTGCAAGTAGTTAGTAGTCGCGGCAGTCAGATCGTGTCGCTCATCGCCAGCCTTGACGACGGTCTATCCGTCGTCTTCTTCAGATGGAAACCCCGGCAGCTCATGGCCGGAGCCTTTGCCGACGATGAGGGGCTTCGACGATAAAGACAAGCGGAAAGGTTGAGCGAGCGGATCATCACTTGGCTGCGACTTTCGCCAGCCACTCGAACAGCGCCTGACCCCGCACTGCCGACACGGCGGCGCCGACCGCTAGCAGCGTGCCGAATGGCATCGTGTACTGCAGGTCGCCGCGTCGCAGCGCGATGACCACGAGGCCGATGATCGAGCCGGCGATCGACGCGAGCAGTAACGTCATCAGCGCGGCCTGCCAGCCCAGGAAGGCACCGATCATCGCCAGCATCTTCACGTCGCCCATGCCGACCCCTTCCCGTCGCCGGACGCGCCAATAAATTTCTGCCACGGCCCACGGCAGGCCGCCGCCGACCGCAATGCCGGCGAGCGATGATCGCCAGCCCGGTTCGATCACCAGGCTGAACAGGAAACCGATCGCGATGCCCGGCAGTGTGATCGCATTGGGCAGCAGCCGGTGCTCGAGGTCGATCGCGAACAACGCGATCAGCGCGCTGCCCAGCACCACGCGGGCGATGCATAACGGCGTCGGACCGTAGAGCCAGAAGGCACCGGCGCACACGATCGCGGTCAGAAATGTGATGACGAGGGCCTGCCGTCCGCGAGGCGAGGCCGCCAGGATCGGACGTCGGCGCGGAAGATTGTGGACGCACAACACCAGGAAGTCCCCGATCCCGACGCCGGCCGCGGCGGCCGCCGCGAGGGTGAGCAACATCGGCATCGTCACGGGCCCGACAATATCAGAGTGGTTTGACACATGCGATCAAAACCGCTGCGGTACGGGGCGATGAGGCGCAGGTGAACCAGGAACGACTGCTGCGACGCGGCGTCGCGGTCGTGCTGTTCGTGAATGCGTTCCTGGTGTTCGTGCTGCAGCCGCATATCTCCAGGCAGCTCCTGCCGCTGCTCGGCGGCAGCGCCGAGGTGTGGATCGTCTGCACGCTGTTCTTCCAGGTTGCGCTGGTGGCGGGATACGCACTCGCCTTCGCGGCGCGACGCCTGCCGCTGCGCGTGTCGTTGTCCCTCCATGTGGCGCTGCTGTTGGTGGCGTGGCTGCTATGGCCGATGACCACCGGCGACGGCCCGCCGCCGGGCGCCGCGCCGCCGCTGTGGACACTGCGGCTGCTGGTCGGACAACTTGGCCTGCTCGTCACCGCGCTGACGGCGACATCGCCGCTGTTGCAGTACGCCTATGCCCGCGCCTCACCAACCCTCGATCCGTAGCCGCTCTTCACGGCCAGCAATGCCGGCAGCATCGCCGGCCTGATCGCGTGCCCGCTGATCGTCGATCCGCTTCTCACGTTGCCGCAACAAACGCGCGCATGGAGCGCGAGCGCGATCGTGCTGCTGGCGCTGCTGGCCGTTGTCGGCCACCGCCTGAGCGCCGCATCCGGGAACGCCGCCGTGCCGCCACTCGCGCCCGGCGTCCCGATCACCGCGCGCCAACGCCTTCGGTGGACGGCGCTCGGCCTGGTCCCGTCGTTGATGCTGCTCGCCGTGACCGCCCAGATCACCACCGACATCGCGCCGGTGCCGCTGTTGTGGATCGTCCCGCTCGGCGTGTACCTCGCGTCGTTCATTCGCGTGTTCTCGCCCGGATGGCACCCGTGGCGATGGACGTGGCCGATCCTGGCCTTGCTCTCGTTGTTGATGCTCCTCAATTTCGCGAACGAGCCGAACCAGCTGTGGTGGATCGCGGTCCACCTGATCATCCTGTGGTCGGCGTCGCTGATGTGCCACGGCGAGCTGGTGCAGACGCGGCCGGTGCCCGCGCGCTTGCCTGAGTTCTACGTGTGGATGGCCGCCGGCGGCGCCGCAGGCGGCGCTGTGGCTGGCGCCGCGGAAGATCGGCTTCACGACCGAGCTGCGATTCACCTGGAAGGTGGGAGCGGGCCTGGCCGTGATCGCAGTGCTGGCCATCATCTATCTGGTCTGGACATCCGCCGGGCTTGGCGTCACCCGCGTCGTGACGCTCGTTGCCGCCATGACGGCGGCGACGAGGCGGCATCGCCCGAGACGATTCACCGCCCTCACTACGATTGCGCTGCTGGCAATCATCATCGATCATCAAACGCATCCGCACGGTGTGGTGCTGCGCGGCCGCACGTTTTACGACACCTTCGCGGTGCGCGATTTTCTGGAGTCTCACACGCGAGTGCTCGTCCATGGCACGACGCTGCACGGCATGCAGTCCCTGCTGCCCGGACATCGCGCCGATCCCCTCAGCTATTACGGCCCCACGTCGCCGCTGGCCGACGTGTTCCGGTCACCGGCGCGGCATGATGTCCGCGTGGCGGTGCTCGGTCTTGGCGCCGGCGTGATCCTGCGCTACGCCCAACCCGGCAGCGCGTGGACGGTGTACGAGATTGATCCGGCGATCGCCCGCGTCGCCGAGGACCCCGCCCTGTTTTCTCATTGGGCCGAGGCAGCGGTGTCGCCGGTCTTGGTGGTGGGCGATGGACGGATGCGCCTGCGCGACGCGCCCGACGCCTCGTACGATCTGATTGTCGCCGACGCGTTCGCCTCCGACTCCGTCCCGATTCATCTCCTGACGCGCGAGGCGATGGCGCTCTACCAACGCAAGCTGCGCGCGGGCGGCGCCGTCTTGTTCAATGTGTCCAATCGCTACCTGGATCTGCCGGCGCCGATTGCCGCCACGGCCGCGCAACTGGGGCTGGTGGCGTATGGGGCTGCCGACGACACCCAGGATGAAGCCGCCGGGCTGTTTCCGTCGCGGTGGGTGCTGGTCGGCGCCGCGGGCGCGCCGCCGCCGGCTGAGCGGTGGAAGCTCATCCCCACTGATTCGGCCGATCAAGGTTGGTCGGACGAGCACAACAATTTGTTCGCCGTTTTACGGCCGGTTCTCGCGCTGCGTGAACTGAGTTCAGTGGTAGTTCACTATTGACCATCCTGGGTGAAAGGGCTAGTCTGTCGCCGTTACGACGCTATGAGAGGTTGGCACCGGGGGCAACACGGACAGACAACCACCGAGTGGCTGATGGTGGCCGGGGTACTGACCGGCGTCGCCGTCCTGTTCGCGAACACGTTTCCAACCACAATCAGATCGGTCTTGCGCGCGGTGGGAGTGGCGCTGAGGACTGCAGCGCCGTGACGCCGCGGGTCCGGCAGGTGGAAGCGGGACAGACGTTCACGGAAACAGCGATGATCCTCGGCATTGTCACCGCCCTCATTATCGGCCTGACCGGAATCATCGTGCCCAGCTTCGCCACTGCCGTCGCTGGGTTGGTTCGTCACATGCTCGTGTTTGTGGGATCAGCAGATCCTTCGTAGGAGGAGAGATAATCATGCGCGCCTCACGCTCACTGTCGGATCGGCTGCTCTATCGCCAGGTTGCCACCTTGACCCGGGCCCGGGATTTCGGCCGGCGGCTGCAGACCCTCAAAAATGACGAGAAGGGCCAGACGCCCACCGAGTACCTGATGATCGTCGGCTTGATGGCGGCCGTCATCGTGTTGGTATTCGTGACGTTCTACTGGAAAGAGGTCAAGGCCTCGACCCAGGAATGGGTCCAGCAAGTCAAGGACGCCATCGTCGGAAAAGACATCAAGTAGGCGCCGTGTCGAGCCGACGACCGATCGGAGCGCGAGGCCAAGCCGGGCAGGCCGCGCTCGAGACCATGGTCGTGATGAGCTTTTTGTTCACGCTCATCTTCGGCTTCGTCCACATCTGCATGTTCGTGGTCACCAAGTCGATGACCAACTATGCGGCGTTTACCGGTGCGCGGGCCATGCTGGTCGACGCCAGCCTCGACAATGCCGCGCGCCAGGTGATGAGCGAGATCCAGTGGTGGGCCGGTGGCGCGGCGGTCAACGACGCCAAGGTCACCATTCAGGCCTATCAACTCGGGCCGCGTCACGGCGCCAAGCGGCGCACCGGCGTGCGGATCACCTATCCACTCCCGTTTGGGTATCCGATCTTCCGAAACGGTCTCGGCACGGTACGCGCGATCGGTTTTGCGCCGACCGTCGAGATGAAGCCGGAATACGCAGTGGCCGAAGAGGGAGACAACCAGAAATGACGTTCGCGTTGAGGCCGCGGTCCGAAGCCGGCCAGACCACCGCCCTCGTCTGCGCGATGTTGTTCACGCTGACGATGTTCGTGGCGTTGGTGGTGAACGTCGGCCAGATGGTGAACCGGCGCGTGGCGCTGCAAGTGATCGCCGACGCCGGCGCGTGGTCAGGCGCGACGGCGCAGGCCGTCCAGCTCAATCACTACGCGTACTGGAGCCGCCTGGTCCAGAACGCCTACCAAAACGCGTCGGGCACCAGCCTCGGTTTCAATTTCAGCGAATGCTGGTCAGGCGTCGCGGCCGTGGGACTGTTCTATTACGCGCAAAGCGGGATGCTGAGGGCAGTCGTCAACTTCAATAACAAGGCCTACGCCCAGGCGGAGAGCAACAGCCTCTTCAATATCGACGATCTCTTTCCCGGCGAACGCACGAATTTTGGGTTTTCGACGATGGCCGGACCGGAGGATGGCAACGTGTACGCGCCGCTCAACGGCAATATTCTGCCGTTCCCACTCAGCCAAGGCGACAGG
Organism: Acidimicrobiia bacterium; assembly: GCA_016871275.1. Lineage (GTDB taxonomy): Bacteria > Acidobacteriota > Vicinamibacteria > Vicinamibacterales > UBA2999 > 12-FULL-67-14b. Next base: position 28,668 of record VFZG01000032.1, read on the forward strand.
CTGTACACCGGTGATCACGAGTGGAAAAACGAGACCATCATGCAGCCGCTTATCGAGTTGAGTAACTCGTTTTTTGGCAGCGCGCCATGGGCGGTGTCGCAAGCCGGGTCAGGCTCGGAAAACTGGCAGTGCGCGACGTTATTTCCGCCGACTTCGTTCCGCATCCCCATGATAGGTCCGGCCGGCTACAAGCTGCAGAAGCTCGGTCAGGCGTACATCTTCGTGTGGACCGTCAAGGAAAACAAACCGACCAAGGTTCTGTTCTTCGACAAATACCTCGGGCCGGACGCCGTGCCGGCGATGACGGCGGTGGCTGTCGCTAAAGCGGTCGGCGGCGACGTGCACAAAGGCATATCGCGCTACCGGGCGAAGATGGTGCCGGTCAGCGAATACAGTCTCTCGGGCGGGAGGATTAGCGATCCGCTGGCCCGTCCAGGACGCATCTTGCCCAATCCCTTTCGCCAGATCGTTCACTGAGGCCGCCATGCCAAGACCACTACGCTGGCGCAACGAGCGCGGCACCGCCGTCACCGAGACCCTGCTGCTAACGTGGATCATCATCGTCTTCGTGGCCGCGTCACTGCAGCTGTTTCGCGTCAACCAGGCGATTTACTCGTCGATCACCACCGCGCACATGTTGATGTTCGAAGGCGCGCTGGAGGCCAATTGCTTCAAGCAGAGCGACAAGTGCATCTTCAACTCCGACGGTCATGCGCAGGTCAAGTGGACGCCGGCCAAGATGCCGGAGATATTGGTCGAGCGAGTGGGGATGTTTGCGTCGCGGCTGACGGCGCCGCTGCGGCTGACCGCGTGGTCGGGCGCGGCGACCAAGCGGGCCGACGGCTATAAGCGGACGCGGATGGGCGCGGGCACGTACTATCCAATTTGCAGGTGCGCCAGCTTCGGTGGCTGCCTGGACAGCCTGCAGAGCGTTCCCGGTCCAGGTTTCTGTTGACGTTCCGGCGACACCACGTTTTCCGGGAGGGACGGGATTATGCGAAATAGAGGACGCCTCGTTGCGGCCGTCGCGGCCGGAGTCGCCGCGGTGGTGCTCACTTGGCTGTACATCAGCATCCGCGAGGCGTCACTGCTCTCACAGTCCGAGCCGCAGATGGTGGTCGTCTCGAAGGTGGATATTCCCGGCAACAGCGTGATCGACGCCGGCATGTTCGAGCTCAAGCCGGTGCCGTCGGCATTCGCCCAACCGCGAGTGGTGACCAAGCCCGAGGATGTGCAGGGTCGTGTGGCGACCGTGCCGATCGCGGCGGGCAGCCAGATCCTGGCGACGATGCTCGGCGACGAATCCGAGGGGGCGCTGGCGTATGAAGTGCCGTCGGGGCAGCGCGCCCTCTCGATCGCCGCGGCCGACGTGATGGGCGTCGGCGGACTCGTGCGCCCGGGCAACCGCGTCGACATCATCGGCACCTTCGAATACGGACGCCCCACCGGGATCAGCCAGAACGGCACCATCAGTTACGCCGACGAGCGAACCGAAACCCGCTTGATGATGCAGGACGTGCGCGTGCTCGCCGTCGACAAGGAACATCGTCGCCGCGGCGCGCCCCCGCGCCCGGTGCCGACGGCCGAGGCCGCGGCCGAAGCCGCCGCCACGCCCGAGCCCGACATCCGCAACGTCACCGTGCTCGTCAGCTTGCGCCAGGCGCAGGAGCTCATCCTGGCGCAGGAGATTGGCACGCTCACGCTCGCCTTACGATCGAACCTCGATGGCGGCCGCGTCGAGAATCTCCCCAACCTCGATCCGATCACGCTGCTTGGCGTGCAGACACCGGTCAAGCGCCGTCCGCAACCCGTCTGGCGCGAACTGCGCGGCGGTGGATTCTAGGAGGCAGATCATGAAGTCGTCCTGGTGGTTGTCGGCGGCCTTCGTGCTCGGCGTCGCGGCGATCGCGGTGGCGCAAATCGGTGGCGCCCCTGCCGCCGCGCCGCCCCGCGAGGTTCGCCTGCTGGTCGGCGATCAATTCCTTCTCGAACCGGGGTTCGCGGTTGGCGACATCGCCGTGGCCGATCCGAAGATTGCGGATTACCGGGTGCGCCCCGGGCGCGTCGCGATCTTGCTGCTCGGTGTCGGTAGTGGCCGCACGCGGTTGATCCTGTGGCACCAGGACAACAAGACCCGCGACGAATTCAATCTGGTGGTCGAGACTCGTGAAGAGGCGCAGGCGGAAGCCAAATTGCGCGCCTTGCTGCGCGACTTTCCGTCGGTGAAAGTCGAACGCGTCGGCGGCGCGCTCGTCGTGTCCGGGGTCGTCAGCGCAGAAGACGATTTGGCGCTGATCGAGCGGATGGCGGCGTCGGCCAAAGCCGAATCGTTCGTACGCTACACGCCACCGGTTGGCACGCCCGCCCTCGGCGGGGCGCTGCCGCCGCCGGGTCCCCGTTCGGCAACCGCCGCGCCACCGGTTGGCACGCCCGCCCTCGGCGGGGCGCTGCCGCCGCCGGGTCCCCGTTCGGCAACCGCCGCGCCACCCGGTACGCCGGGTGCGGCAGCGTTGCCCGGCGCGTTCGAGATTGAGTACGAAGTTCAGGTCCTCGAGGCCAGCATCACTTTCGGTAGCAATTCGTACGAAACCGGGATCGAACCGAGCGGCCGCGTGTTGTACACGACAAAAGTGCGCACCACGGTCGGCGGCAACGTTGAACTGTTTGTTCCCGGCAAGAGCCTTGCGTCAAAGGACATCAAGATTTCTCCGAAAGAGCTCGAGACCGGCGGCATCCGCCTCACGCTCACGCCGTTCGAGTTCGAAGAGCAGCAATTGAGCACCCGCATTCTGGTCGAGACGAATCTGCCGATTAAGTCGCCGGCCTACGTGCCCGGCGGCTGGCGGCGCGCGCGGTGGGAATCCGCCAATGAGATTACAGCGCCGTTCAGCGTGGCGGGCGCGGAGTTGCTGGTGGTGCCTGAGCTGTTGACCGGCGGCAGCAGGCTGTCGAAGATCTCCAGTGTCGGGCGAACGCTCGGCGGATTGCCCGGCGTCTCGAGCATCCCGGGCGGTCAGTACGCCGGTTCCGTGCCCTATTACGACAAAAATCGCAAGACGCACCTGCTGGCGCTGTTCCGCGCGCGCGTCGTGGCGGGGCGATAGGCGACGATGCCGGGATCTAATGTCACGGTTTGCGTGTGTGCCGCGGGCGGGGGCACGGGCCGCACGCTGGTTGCGACCAATCTCGCCGCCGCGCTGCACCAGCAGCGCCAGGGCCGCACGCTCCTGGTCGACGCCCATTCCCCGCTGCCCGGCGACGGCCCCTGGCTGCTCGGCGTCGACCGCGCCAAGAGCGTCGCTGACCTGGCCTCGATCGTCGAGCGGCTCACGCCGGAGCTGCTCGAGAGTTACCTGATCGCGTCGCCGTCCGGAATCACGGTGTTGCCGTACGTGACGGGCTACTTGCAGCATCGTTTTCTGACCCCGGCCTTGATCCAGACGGTGCTAACGGTCGCCCGCGCCGCCTACGACACCGTGGTCGTGGATCTGCCGACGGAGGGGGCCGGCGCGGTGCAGGCGGTCCTCGACCAGGCGGACGTCACGTGCGTGGTCGCGGAGTTGTCGCCGGCCGGAGCGCTCCGCGCCCGCAGCATGCTCGAGTTGTTGCGCGCGCTGCAATTTCCGCTCGAGCGCGTCATCGGCTGCGCCAACCGGATCACCGACGAACGCGTGATGGGAAACGATCGCCCGACGGCGCTCGGCGGCCTGCCGATTCGCGCCGTGCTGCCGGAGGATCCTCGCGCCGTGAACGACGCCGCCGTGCGGCGGCAGCCGCTGGTGCTCGCCGATCCCCGCCACGCGATTGCTCGCGAGATCGATCGCCTGTCGCGCGACATCCTCACCACCTCGACGCGCCAGCTGGCCTCCGGCGAGCGCGAGGCCGACGGCAACGACCTCGACAATGTGATCGGCAAGCTGAAATTGAGCCTGCACAAGCGCCTAGTCGACGAGATCGACATCAAGAAAGCCGATTTTGATCTCGCCCGCGATGCGGTGCGGATGCAGGAGCTGCGGACGCGCGTCGAAGCCAAGATCCTGACGCTGCTCGAAGAGGAAGGGCGGCAGATCCGCAACCGCCAGTTGCGCCGCCAGATCGTCAAGTCGGTGCTCGATGAAGCGCTCGGTCTCGGACCGCTCGAGGACCTGCTCAACGACAGCACGATCACCGAGATCATGGTCAACCGTTTCGATCAGATCTACGTCGAGAAAAGCGGCAAGCTGACGCTGTCGGCGGCGCGCTTCCTGAACCCCGAGCAGGTGCGCGGCGTGATCGAGCGCATCGTGGCGCCGCTCGGACGGCGCATCGACGAGAAGGTGCCGATGGTCGACGCCCGCCTGCCGGATGGCTCGCGCGTCAACGCGATCATCCCGCCACTGGCGCTGCGTGGCTCCGCCATCACGATCCGGAAGTTCGCGAAAACCATGCTTGGCACGAAGGAGTTGATCGACTTCGGCTCGATGACCGCGCCGATGGCGACGCTGCTTGAAGCGGCGGTCCAGTCCCGGCAGAACATCGTGATCTCCGGCGGCACCGGCTCCGGCAAGACGACGCTCCTCAACGTGCTGTCGTCGTTCATTCCGGACGACGATCGCATCATCACCGTCGAAGACGCCGCGGAATTGCAGCTGAGGCAGGACCACGTGGTCGCGCTCGAGACGCGGCCGTCCAACATCGAGGGCGAAGGCGCAATCACGATTCGCGATCTGGTGCGCAACGCCCTCCGCATGCGTCCCGATCGCGTGGTGGTGGGGGAGTGCCGCGGCGGCGAGGCGCTCGACATGCTGCAGGCGATGAACACCGGCCACGATGGCTCGCTGACGACCGTCCACGCCAACACGCCGCGCGACGCCTTGAGCCGCCTCGAGACGCTGTCGCTGATGTCCGGCCTCGAACTGCCGGCGCGGGCGATTCGCGATCAGATCGCGTCGGCGATCAACCTGATCGTGCAGCAGTCACGGTTGCAGGACGGGTCACGACGCGTGACGCACATCACCGCGGTCACCGGACAAGAAGAGGGCGTCTTCACGACGGCCGATATCTTTGTCTTTCAACAGGTCGGCCTCGGCCCCGACGGCAAGGTTCTGGGGCGATTCGTGCCGACCGGCTTCGTGCCGCCGTTTGTCGAAGGCCTGGCGCGTCGGGGCATCAAGGTACCGCGGGAGATCTTCCTGCCGCAGTCGGCGTAACCATGGTGGCGATCAAATTCCTCGCGCTCGTCCTGGCCGGTGTGGCGACCGTGCTCGGCGTGCGCGTCGCCATCGACATCGCCACCGAGCGCGGCTCAACGGCACTCGACCGGTACGGACGGTGGATCGCCGACGAGCTCGACAAAGCGCAGATCGCGGTGTCGCCGGCGCGCGCGTCGCTGTGGGTGACGCTGACCGTGCTCGCCGCCGCGATCCTGGGCGTGCTGGCCGGGAACACCCTGGGCCAGCGCATCTTCTGGATCGTGACCCTCGGCAGCGGCGCGTGCTTCATTCCGTCCTTTGCGGTCAGCTGGCTGCAAGCGCGCTATCTGCGCCGGGTCGACGATCAACTGGTCGACGCGTTGCGCATGATGTCGAATGCCCTCAAGGCGGGCCTCAACCTGCAGCAGTCGCTCGAGCTGGCGTCGAAAGAAATGCCGCCACCGATTTCGGCGGTCTTCGGCCGCGTGGTCAACGAGATCACGCTCGGCCGGCTGACCGACGATGCCCTGCGCCGGATGGCGCAGCGCGTGCCGCTCGATGACGTCCGGCTCTTTGCCGACTCGGTGCTGACGCTGCGGGAAACCGGCGGCAACCTCAGCGAAACGTTCGCCGTGATCGCCGAGACCGTGATCGAGCGCAAGAAGGTCCAGGGCCGCATCAAGACGGTGACCACGCAGGGCGTGTCGCAGGGCGTCATCATCTGCTCGATGCCGTTTGCGCTATTGCTGCTCTTTGCCTTCATCGACGATCATTACCTCGACCCGTTCTTTAATACGCCGCTCGGATGGGCGATGCTGGCGGCGGTGTTCATCCTCGACGCCGTCGGCATGTGGGCCATCCTCAAGGTGGTCAAGGTGGAAGTATGACCGGATGGCGCGACGAGAAGGGCCAGACCACGACCGAGTACCTGATGATCGCCGGCCTGATCACGGCGATCTTCCTCTCGATTTACCCGAAGCTCGAACCGCAGCTCGCGAAACAGCTGCAACGCATCGCCGAGTGCGTGTTGAACGACGACTGCCCATGACGACGGATCGATGGCCATGCTGCTGCTGATTCTGCTGCTGGTGTTTGCCGCGGTGACGGCGTTGTCGTTTGCGTTCCTGACGCGGCAACCGGTCACGATCATGCCGAGCGAGGCGTTCGTGCCGGTGCGTTACGAGTCGGCGCACGCGCCCTCCGGCCTGATTCGCGTGTTCTATCCGCTGCTCAACGTCCTCGCGCCGTTGTTCGCACCGTTGCCGTTCGCGGACTACCGACGGGCGCTGACCGACAACCTGCGCAAGGCGGGCTTCGGAGACAGCGTCACCGCCAATCACGTCTTCCCGCTGAAGTTGATCACGGCCATCGCCACACCGTTCGTGCTGCGGTTGGTGATCGAGTCCGTCAATTGGCCGCCGCTCTTCCTGGCGACGATGGTTGGCGGCTTTCTGTTGCCGGACAAGTTGATCAACGACATCAAGAAGGCCAGGTGGAGGGACATCCTGCGCACGATGCCCGGCGCGGTCGACGTGCTCTCGTTGTCGGTCGAAGCCGGCCTCGACTTCCAGGTCGCGATGCAGCGGTTCGTCGAGCGCGGCACGCCCGGCGCCCTGCGCGATGAGTTCTCGACCATCCTCAACGACATGCGCCTCGGCAAGACCCGCGCCGAGGCGATCCGCGATTTCGGCCGCCGTGTCACCCTGCCGGACGTCGGCTCGTTCGTCTCGGTGCTGGTCCAGGCCGATCAGCTCGGCGTGCCGATCGGCGAAGTGCTGCGATCGCAGGCCGCGGTGATGCGGGTGCAGCGATTTCAGCGCGCCGAGCAGGAAGGCGCGCGCGCCTCGCAAAAGCTGCTGGTGCCACTGGTGTTCTTTATCTTTCCGGCCGTGCTGATCGTGATTCTCGGCCCGGTCGCCCTGCATTTCATCTCAGGGGAATGATGGCGGCGGGGGTGAAGCGTCGTGCCCGCTGAATACCGGCTCTCGGTCCGCGACGGCGACCGCGTGCGGGAGGTGGTGCTGGTCGGCACCGTCACCGTGGGCCGCCTCCTCTCGTGCGAAATCAGCTCGGCCGATCCACGGCTGTCACGCGCCCACGCCACCTTTGAGGTCGTCGGCGGCGACGTGGTGGTGCGCGACCTGGGCAGCGGCAACGGCACCAGGGTCAACGGCGCGCCGATTACCGAACATCGCCTGACCACCGCGGATCAAGTGGAAGTCGGCCCCTTCATCGTGCAGGTGATCGCGGGCGCGGTTCATCGCCGTCCGACGCCGGGTCCGCTCGCGGAGGATGCCACGGTGATGATGCTGGAGCGTCCCGCCGGCGCTGCCGCGGCGCCCGCTGAGACTCCACCGGCACCGGCCGCGAGCGACGTCGACGAATCCGAAGACAGGACGAGGATGATTCGTCGATCGGATGTCCCGGTGAGCGTGGCTGAAGTGATCGCGGCGCCGCGCGACACGTCGCCGCGCACGGAGCGGCGGCCGCCGCCCGCAAAGCCGTCGCCTCACAGGGTCCCGGCACAGAGCGCCAGCCAAGCGACTTTGCCACCGCAGCCCACAGAACGTCCGCCGGCGGCGGCGCCGACGGCGCGCCCCGCCCCCACGGAACTGACGTTCGCCAACGCCGCGCTGTTATGGATCGTGCCGATCGTGCTGATCTCGTTTCTCGCCGGGCTCATACCCGGCTTCATGCAGCCCGACGAGCGCGCCCAGTTGCTGCGCGCGCACTACCTGTCGCTGGCCGCGAGCGCGGTCGATCTGGTGACGCTGTCGCGCGAACCGGCGGCGCCCCTCGATAATGTGACGACCGCGTTGCGCCGGCAGGCCGGCGTCACCGGCGCGCGCGTCATCGGCGCCGACGGGCGCGTGCTGGCGCCGCTCGATCAGGCCGGGACCACGGTGCCGCCACCGGTGGCGCCATCGGTGGCAACACTGTCGCGGGCGGACGGCCCGGCTATCACCGAGTCCGGCGCGTTCGTCGAGGTACGCGTGCCGACGCGGACGGCGGATGGCCGGCCGGTGCTGATCGCACTGACGGTTGATCCTGAGCGCATTCATCCGGCGCCGCCGGGCTCGGCGCTCGCGACGCTGTTGTTGATCCTCAGCCTGGGCGCCGCGTGGCTCGTGGCGCGGCATTTGACGACCATCACCAATGCTCGGCTGTCGCGACTCGGTGAAGAGATCGAGCTGATGACGACGAAGCAGATTAGCGTTGGCCGTGAGCCGTTCGGCCTCACTGGCGGGCGGCGCATTCTCGACGCGGTGACGTTTGCCTTGTCGGCGGTGGGCCGCATTGGCAGTGGCTCGTCGCCGGCGTTACCACCCGTCGCCGTTCAGTCGGGGGAGCGTTCCGCGACCGCGTTGATCGACGTCGATGCCGCGTTTCGCATCGTCACGGCCGATCGCGGATGCGAGGGCCTGTTGGGAATCAATGCCGGCACGGTGGTGGGCGCGCACTTGATCGATGCGTTGCCCGATCAGGCGGTTTCGAATGAAGTCATGCGCCTGGTGACGGTGGCGACGCCCGACGGAGTGGCCAGCGGCGAGGTGACCAGCGAGAGCGGCGTCCAGCTGGGCATTGAGGTCACGAAGGGTGGCGGCGACGCCCCGCTTTCCATTCGCTTCAGGAGACTGTGACGCGATCATGAGACGCAATGACCTTGGCCCCCAGCGCGCCGCAAACCGGCCGGTCCTGCGCTGGCGCGCGCCGAATGGACGAGAACAAGAATTCGTGCTGTCGAATGCGCGGCCGGCGACGATCGGCCGCGAACCGGACTGCACCATCCCGATCGACTCGCGCCGGGTGTCGAAGGCGCATGCACTGGTCGAGTTTCGCGATGGTGAATTCACCATCCAGGATCTGGAGAGCGCCAACGGCACCCGGGTCAACGGCGAAGCGATCTCCGTGCGCCTGCTGCAACCGGGTGATCGCATTGAAATCGGCGACATCGAGCTGACGTTTGCCGATGCCGGAACAGACGGCGCGTCAGGGGGTGATGGCGCCGCCGCAGCCGGTGGATCAAAAGTCGTCCGCCTCGCCCTGACTGCGACCGTGACGCTGGTGGTGATGCTCGGCCTGCTGTTCACGTTGATCGGTGGCCCCGGCGGGACCGCCGTCCGTTCGACGCCGGTCGAGGAAAAGCTTGCGCCCGCGCCGCCCGAACTGATGGCGCGGCTGCGCGCCGCCGCGCCGGACTCACCGGTCGTCAAGGACGTCGTGCAGTATGCTATCGGAGCCGGCTCGCCGCCCGCCAAGGCGCTCCACGAAGAAGGCCGTCTGCGCCTCGAAGCGCAGCGCTGGCGGGATGCGGCGCTGCTGCTAGCCGCCGCCGCGGCACGCGATCCCGCGAACACCGCCGCGCTCGCCGCCTTCGAGGATGCGGTCGCGCATCTCGATCGTGCGGCATTCAAGGCGCTGGCGTCGGCGGAGATCGCCGATTTCGGCATGCGCTACGATGACGCGCTGCTGCAGGCCGATGCAGTCGTGCAGATGGTCGACCGCCAGGATCCACGGTATGACCGCGCGTTAAAGATCGCCGAACACGCGCGGTCCCTGCGCGCACGGTGAGTGAGGCACTGTCATGCTCCTTGTACGATTGACGCGAATGGGTGTCGTGGAAATCGAGACCCAGCTCGACCAAAACGACTTGCGGATCGGCCGCTCCGGCGACAACGAGATCCCGCTGCAGGATCCCGACAAGACGCTGTCGCGCCACCATGCGGAACTGCGTCGCGAAGGCGACCGCTGGGTCTATCTCGATCTCAACAGCGCCAACGGCAGCTGGGTCGGCGAGCGTCGCATTGCCCGCATCGAGCTCGTGCCCGGGCTCGCAGTAACGCTCGGCAATTACCAATTGACGCTGGCGCGCCCCGAGGCCAGCCTCGAGAGCACGTCGGCCGGCTCTGGCGAGGCGACACAAATCTTCCACCGCGACCGCGACACGCTCGCACCGGACCGCATGCGGCAAGCGGTGGCGCATGCCAGCGTGCAGGGCGCGGCGCGGCGCGATGTCGTCGGCAGCGCGGTCGCTGTGGGAGCGGCAGCCCCCGCGGCCGCGGCTCCAGCCGGGCCGTCGCCGATTCGGCGCATCATCATTTACGGATCAATCCTCGTGTTTGGCGCGTTTGGCGTCGTGCTCGCCTTGCTGCTGAGGCCGGACGATGAAGCGCCGGTCGCCGCGCCCGTGACGGCGGCGAGCGCACCTGCGCCGGCGGAGGTGACCACTCGCGCGCCTGAGCCCGCTCCGGTCGCAGTCGTGCCTGCTTCGCCACCTAATCCGCCACCGTCCGTCGCTGAGGCGGCACCGGAATCTCCACCGCCGGCCAAGACGCGCCCGGCCGCTCCGGTGGCGCGTCCGCGTCCAGCCGACAGCGACCCTGATGCCGCCGCCGTCCCGGCTCGCCCGGGTGAATCGGCGGCTGCTCTTCTCCAGCGCCGCAACGACATTCGCCAGCGATACACCGTCGCGCTCCAGCGCCTGAGGGCGCGCCAGTTCACCGAAGCGCGGGACCTGCTGACCAGCCTGTCGCGCGACGTTCCGCGATTCCGCGATGTCGATCAGCGCCTGGCCGCGAGCAACGAAGGCATCCGTCAGCAAGCCGCCGAAGACTTCAAGGCCGCGGCGAAACTGGAGGAGGGGGCGCAGTGGACCGAGGCGCTGGCGGCGTACGAAAAGCTGCGCACCGCGCCGGTCTCCGGCCTGAGCGAAGCGATCGAGCGGACCCGCAAGCAGATGCACGATGCCGGCGCCGACGCATTGACGCGCGCGCGGCAGTTCGACAGCCGCGGCCGCGTGCCGGAGGCGATCGCCTGGTACAAGCGCGCCGTCAGTTGGCTGCCGCCCGACCATCCGGGCCTCGAGACCGCGAAACAGCGCCTCGCCGCGCTGATGGATCGTCAGTGACCGATGCCGAACTCGACGATCGTCTGGCCGAGCTGAGCGTCCGGCAAGGGCAGTTGAGCGCGGCGACGATCGAGCGCGCGCAAACGTTTCAACGCTCCCGCAAGTCGACGCTGGCCGGCGCGATCGCCACGCTGAAGTTGCTCCCGACCGACGTCCTGCGCGGCATGCTCGAGGAAATCACCGGATCACGCGGCGTCGACCCGTCGCTGATGACGGTCTATCCCGACTTCGTCGCGCGCGTCAGCCAGCTGCTCCCCGCGTCGCTGGTCGCCCGCCTGCTGGTGTTTCCCGCGCAGATGGAAGCCAACGCGCTGCATGTCTGCATGTTGAACCCGACCGACGGCTGGACGGTCCGCGCGCTCGAGGCCGTCTCCGGCTGCCGGGTGTTCCCGATGGTCGCTCACGAAGTCGCGGTCATCGCCGCGCTGACGGAACACTATGCGGCATTTCTGCCGGAGGCGACGTTTCGCTACGACCCGGAGGGCGGCGAGGCGCGCGCGGAAGAGGCGTATCGGAAGCTGCTGGCCACGCCATTCCAGGAATACACCGAGCCTGCGATCGGCCTGGTGAACCGCAATCGTGACCTGGTGGCGCGCGGTGGCTCGGCGCTGCTCGATCTGATCCGCGATCCGATCATCATCCGCGTGGTGCAGCAGTTGTTGTGCCGCGCCATCGAGACCGGCGCCAGCGACCTGCACGTCGAGCCGTCGGAACATGAGCTGCGGGTGCGCGCGCGCATCGACGGCAGCTTGCGGGTGCTCGAGCGCTTCCCGGCGTCGATGTCGCTGCCGGTAACGGCGCGCCTGAAGGCGATGGCGGAGGTGCCGGTGGCCGGCGCCGCAGAACCGATCGATTCGCACATTGGCTACAGCCTGGTGTGGGGCCGCACCGTGGACTTGCGGTTTTCGCTCGTGCCCGCGGTGACCGGCGAAAAGATCGTCCTGCGCGTGCTCGAACGGACGCGCGCGCGGCGCAATCTCAAAGATCTCGGCGTCGACGAGCACACCTACAAGAGTCTCGTGGAGGCCTGCGACTTGCCGAACGGCCTGATCCTGGTCACCGGACCCACCGGCAGCGGCAAGAGCTCGACGCTCTATTCGTTGCTCGACCGGCTGAACGGCGACGACTTGTCCGTGCTGACCGCGGAAGATCCGGTGGAGTCGCGGATGGACGGCGTGACGCAAGTGCAGTGTCAGCCAGGCACCGCCATGACCTTCGCCAACGTACTGCGGAGCTTCTTGCGGCAGGATCCCGACGTCATGATGGTCGGCGAGGTCCGCGATGCCGAAACCGCGGACATTGCGCTCAAGGCGGCGTTGACCGGACACCTCGTGCTGTCGACGCTGCATACCAACGACGCGCCCGGCGCGGTGCTGCGGCTCCTCAACATGGATCTCGAACCGTTCATCGTCGCATCGTCGCTGCGGCTGATCCTGGCGCAGCGGCTGGTCCGGCGGTTGTGCGCGGAGTGCAAGGCCGTCGATGACGCGATGACCGATCGCGTGGCCGCGCTGGCGGCAAACGACGACGTGACGGTGCCGGACCCGGCAGCGGCGCGCGTCTACAAGGCGGTCGGCTGTGCGCAGTGCGGCAACAGCGGTTATCGCGGGCGCACTGGCATTCACGAAGTGTTACGGGTGACGCCGGCGATCGAGCACCTGATCCTCGCGCGCGCTGACGCACCGGCGATTCGCGTCGCGGCGCGGCGCGACGGCATGAACACCCTTCGCCAGGCCGCCTGGCGCAAGGCGCTGGCCGGCGAGACGTCGCTGGCGGAGGTCTTCGACCACACCATCGCGCACGAGCCGGCGCAGCCCGGGGCGTAAGGACGGAAGATGGACGACAGCACTCGCCGCATCGCGCAGCCGCTGCCGTTGATTCCCCCGCAGCCGATTGCCGCGTTCGGCGTCTCTGAGTGCGGACCGGTGCGCACGATTAATGAAGACTCGTTTGGTTACGATCTCGACCTTAGCCTGTTCGTGGTGGCAGACGGCATGGGTGGTCACGCCGCGGGAGAGATAGCGTCGCGGCTCGCCGTCGAAACCATCTTGTCCTTCGTCGCGCGCTCGCGGGAGGACGAGGCGCTGACCGCATCGGCGGACTACGATACGTCGCTGTCGCTGGAGGTGAATCGCCTGCGCATGGCGCTGCTCCTCGCCAACGCGCGGATCAATCGCGCCGGCGCCAGTCACGAGGATTACCAGGGAATGGGCGCGACGGTCGTCGCCGTGCTGGTCACGGGATCGAGCCTGGTCGTGGCGCATGCCGGCGACAGCCGCGTCTACGAACACTACGACGGGCGACTGACGCAACTGACCAGGGACGATTCCATGATCGAGCTGTTGAAGGAGATGAACACGCCGGCGGACGCGAACGACCCAAAGGTCGGCCGTAATGTCGTGACCAACGTGCTCGGTGTCGAGGAGGGAGTTGTGGTCCACACGGCGGAGTGGCCGCGCCAGCCCGGCAGGAGATTGATGCTCTGTACCGACGGCGTGCATGGCGTGCTGGACGAGGGTCGTATCGGTGGTATTTTGGCGAGTCGCGATGAGCCCCGGCAACACGCCGAGCGTCTCGTCAGCGAAGCGATTGCGGCGGGCGGCCGTGATAACGCCACGGCGCTGGTCGTGGCAGAGGGAGAGGCGATGTGAAGGTGGCAATGACGAGCCTGTTCCGGCTGCGGCGGCGCGATCTGCTGGTCACCCTGCTGGCGCCGATGGCGGCCTCGAGCGTGGTGATCGCGCAATCGGTCAAGCCCGTGCGCGCGGTGCCGGTTTCGACGACGCATTTTCGGATCGATGTGCCGGAAAAAGACTGGCACCTCCTGCCCGCGGGCCTGAATACGCTGGGCAGCGTCGCGCACAAAGACGGCGCCGCGGCGATCATCATCGAACACGAGCTGCTGCAAATCGCCCTGACGCCGGACGAGGTCGGCACGACCTTCCTCGAACTCGAGCTGGCGACGATCAAGGAGCGCGAAACCACGGGCAGCGGTTTTTCGTCGCGCATCGATCCGTCCGGACGCCGCCGCGCGATCGTCGAATTCCAGCGGCGCGGCCGCGCGGGCGCCGAGCAGGTGCGGGAGTTCGTCGTGGTGGAAGGCAAGCATTTCTATCGATTGGTGTGCGTCGCACCGGCGAGCCAGTTCAGCCAGTATGCGCCGATCTTTCAGTCCGTGTGCGACTCGTTCACGCCGCTTGATTCGCCGGCCTGACGGAGCGCGCCGATGATGGCTGCCACTGAATGCGCCACGCGCGCCTGCTGACGGAAGACCGGCGCGAGCTGGCGCGTCTCGAACTGGCCGAGACCGTGCTCGATCGCGCGCGTGGCCTGCTTGGGCGATCGTCGCTGCCCGCGGGCCAGGCTATGTGGCTGGCGCCATGCCGCTCAATCCATACCATTGGTATGCGCTTCGCGATCGATGTCGCGTTCCTTGATCGTAATGCGCGCGTGCTCACCATCCGCGAACAGCTGCCGCCGTTTCGATTGACGTGGGGAGGATGGCGGGCGACGGGTGTCCTCGAGTTCGCGGCCGGCGAGATCGCCCGGTTGAGCATTACCCACGGCCAGCAACTCCTGATGGCGGTGGATGCTGACTCCGAACGCTAGCGTGGCCTCACTCGCCCTCGCGCGAAGACGACCAGCGGCGTGCACGTGCGGCGGTCGCCCGATCCGAGCAGAGCGCCTCCGCTCCACGGCTAGCGGCTTAACCCCATTTCCCACTTGAGTTGCCGTACCCCATATGGGCGAAGAACTGACAACAATGATTGGGTGTCACGACGTGCCGCGCAGCGCGGGCCACCCGACGAAGAGCGGCGGCCGAGCGAGGCGCGTGGGCGCGAATACGTCGCTTGACCAACGCCCAGACCGGCTCGATCGGATTGAAATCATGCGAGTAGGGTGGCAAGTAGCGCACGGTGGCGCCCCGCTGTTCGATGAGGGCCCGGACCTCCGGGGCCTTATGCGCGGCGAGATTGTCCAACAGCACGATGTCGCGACGACGGAGCCGCGGCGCGAGGCCGCGCCGAACCCACTCGATGAAGCGCGCTTTGGTCATGGCACGCCACTTCGTGCTCAGCGTCACCCA
>VFZG01000033.1 GCA_016871275.1 Acidimicrobiia bacterium
TCAGGCGGGCGTCGCCTCGAATCCCGAAGGCGAGTGACCGGCCGGAGGCGCCACGCAGCCAGTAGCGGGCGCCCGCGCCGGCAAAGTAGACCTCGCCGGTTTCGACCACAGTGCGGCCTTCATGGAGCTGCCGGAGATAACCGCCTCCCACAATCGCAAACGGCGCAATCCTGCGATGGATGCGCATGGGCACTTGCCACGTCAACGCCGCTTCGAACTGGTATTGCCCGAGTTGTTCGCCGGGCAGTTCCTGCGCCGGCGCTTCCTGGTCGCCGCTGATCGCCACGGCGACGCGCGGAGACGACAGGCTGGCGCCGGCTTCGAGCGCGAGCCGGCGCGTGAACGCGAATCCCAGCGTGAACTCAGGGAGCGTCGCCGCCGTGAGCCGCGAACGCGCCTGAAAGAGCGTGAACGGCGGTGGCGACACACCGGGTGCGTTCCCGGTCAGTTGCGCGGTGGCATCGCCAATGTCATACGTGCCTGCCCGCACCACCGCGGCTCCAAGCGTGAAGTGTCCGGGCCGCAGAGCGGGAGCCTGCTGCGCGACGGCGATCGCCGGCCACGCCCACCAGAGCACGGCGGCGAGGACGCAGTGCCGCAGGCGGCCGCCTTGTCGAAGGAAGCTCATCGAGGCAGCACGCGGATCTCGATCGGCGGCGACGCTCCTCCCTTGGGGGCCGCGACCATGCGCGGTGCGTACGTCACCCGGAAGTCGGTGTCCACCGGGTGCGGGAAATAGTTGCTCGGGTCGGCATCGTCCAGCGGCTCGGCACGCAGGATGTACGCGCCAGGCGGCAGCCGCGCAATGACGAAGTCGCCGGCCGCGCCTTGACTGAATCCGCCAATCAGCACGCCGGTCTCGGGGTTGAAAGCTATCACGTGCGCGCCGCGGACGCCTTGCCCGTTCTTCGTGATGCGTCCAACGATGCCGCCTGTCTCGAACGCGACCGCTCCCGTGGGATACAAATCCGACACCCCGGCAATGTCGTCGGCCTGGAGCACGCGCTCGGCAATCGTGCCGGCGCTGAGCGCGATCGGAAACATCACCGCACCGTGACCCGTCACGCGGCGCGTGCCGCCGCCGGTGATCTCGGTCTCGCCAATGGCCGAATGACCGAGGCCCAGAAAGTGCCCGAGCTCGTGCAGCGCTACCGATTCCAGGTCGACGCGGCCGGGCTGGCCGCCGGGCGCGACCGAGAACGCAAAGCTTGTATTGATCACAATGTCGGCTTCGTAAATCGCGCCGGTCGCGCTATCCACCATGACACTCGTCAAGGCCAGCACCCGGTCGAGGTCAGGCCTTGCCAGAAAGCCGATGGTATTCAAGCCGTCGGCTCCCTCGGCGAGGGCATTCGTCATGCCCTGGAACTGGAGCCGAACGCTCGCCGGCTCGGCCGACGACCACGTTGCCGCGGCGCGCTCGACAGCGCCGCGCAGTTCCGCCGCCGTCGCCCCGCTGCCGTCGCGCGTGGAGATGAAAAAGCCGATCGGCTGCTGGTGCCAGGTCGCGTCAACGACCCGGCCATTCACGATCGCGCCGAGCTTCAGGTAGGCCAGCGAAGACGACCCTCCAGCGGTGAGGCAGAGAGCGGCGGTCGCTGCGAGGATGCGCCTCATCGCGCCCCCACGATCCCGCGGACGCTCGATTCGAAGACCGCCAGCGGCGCGGGACGACGGCCGGCATCGCCGCGCACGACGCGGCCCGGCTCGATGACCGGCGGCATCACCAGCATCGCGCCGGAGCGTGCATCGTGCTGCACGCGATAAATGCCTTGCGTGAGTCCGGTCGTGACCGGAAGCCGCGCCCCACGGCTGCTCAGGAAAAACACCGCAAGATCTCCAGGACTGAACGCCGGAGCGCCGGGGATGACGTTCACGTAACGTCCCACCTGCCCGCCCGGCACGGTGAACGCCATCGTCTGCCGGGTGGCGCCCTTCAGGCCACGCAGGATCTCGATCGACACCACGCTCTCGATGAAGCGCCGATCGTCGCTCCACTGCGGGCGCACGTCGGTCACGCGGCCGTAGACCACGGCCGCCGACTCGTTGACGAGCTGTTCGAACGTCAGGGGCACCACGGTGGTGGCGGTCACCACCGACGACAGCGCGGCGAGCAGGACAATCAGCGCAACACTACAACGCACCATGCCTCGAGTGTACGACATCGAGCACGGCGTCGGCGGCGCGATCACTGGCGCCGGGACCGCCGAGCTGGCGGCGCACCTCGTCGAGCGCTGCGGTCATCTCATCGCGATACGGACGATCGTGCATGATGCGCACCGCTTCCGCCGAAACGGCTTCCGGCGTGCACGCCTCCTGGATCAGCTCCACCACCACCCGGCGGCCGGCGATGAGGTTGACCATGGCATACATGTCAACCTGCAGGAACCGGATGCCCATGCGATACGACGTCGGCGACAGCTTGTAGAGCACCACCATCGGCTTGCCGTGCATGGCGGTTTGCACCGTCGCCGTCCCCGACGCCGTCACCACGGCATCGGACGCGTTCAGCACGTCATCGGTCTGCGCATCCACAATTCGCAGGATGATGTTCGCGAGTCCGAACGGCTCGAACAGCCGGTCTTGAAGATTCGGCGCTCGCGCCACAATGAACTGAACGCCGGGCACTTGGGCGGCAATCGCCGGCAGCGCCTGCGCCATGACCGGCGCCAGCCGCTCGAGCTCGTTGGTGCGGCTGCCCGGCAGCAAGGCCATCACCCTCCGGGCGGGATCCAGCTTCAACCCCTGCAGGAATGCCTCGCGGGACTGCTTCGGCCGTGCCAGGTCGATCAGCGGATGCCCCACGAACCGAACGTCGATGCCGTGGCGTTGATACCACGCCGCCTCGAACGGAAAGATCGGCAACACCCGATCGACGTTGCGCTTCATCCCGGCAATCCGCCTTGGGCGCCACGCCCACAACTGCGGCGTGACGTAATAGATGACCGGAATGCCCAGCCGCTTGATGCGGCGCATCAGGAAGAAGTTGAAGTCGGGATAGTCGATGAGGACCAGCGCATCCGGCGTGCGCTCCTGTGCCGAACGCACCAGCTTGCGCAAGGTCTTGAGCGAGCGGGGGACGACCTTCAGGGCCTCGACCAGGCCGGTGACCGAGAGTCCGTGGAAGTCTTCGATCAGCTCTCCGCCGGCGGCGGCGAACTTCGCTCCGCCGAGGCCGAACACCTGGATGTCGGGGTCGCGGCGGCGCAGCGCCTCGACCAGCGCGCCGGCATACAGGTCACCGGAGGCTTCGCCGCAGGACAGTAATATCTTCAGCCCTCGCGCGCTGGATGTCGCCGCGTTCCATCTGGACCAGCCTGCGGCTGGGCCGAAGGTCAACGGCCTCCCGAGCGGCGCTTCAGGAAATCGGCTGACAGCAGATCGACCTGTTCGATGGGCACCCGTTCGAAGCTGCCGAAACCGACGCCCTTCAGATCGGCGACGAACTTGTCGGCGTCGCCGACCAGCACGATCGACAGTTGTGACGGGCGGATGAACCAGCGCGCGACCCGCTGGATCTCGTCGGGCGTGACCTTCAGGATCCGCTCGCGAAAGCGCGGCAGTTCCTCAACCGGCAGCTCGTAGAACAACTGGTTGAGCACCTGCGTGGCAATCTGATCGGGAACTTCGATCGTCAGCGGGAAGTGCCCCACCATGTAGTCCTGAGCGCCTTCGAGCTCGCCGCCGCTGACGCGCTCGCGCTGCAGGCGGGTGAATTCGTCCACCACCACTCGCAACGCCTCGGCGGTGTTGGCCGTCTGGGTGTCGGTCTCCGCAATCACCGCGCCCGCCAGCCGGTAGCTGTCGAGATCCGCCGACGCCCCATAGGTCAGCTGCTTCTGCGATCGCAGCACCTGCTGCAGGCGATTGGCGCCTTCGCCGCCGAGAATCTTGACCGCTTGATCGATCGCCTCATAATCGGAGTGCTTGCGCGGAATGGCAATGTGGCCGACGCGGATCTCCGTCTGCACCGCATTCGGCTTGTCGACGACGATCACCCTGCGGGTCGCATCCGGCGGCTCCGTGACGCTGAACCCGGGCACGTCCGCCGGCTGCCACGCACCGAAGTACTTCTCGAGGCCGGCCATCGCCTCGGCGGCGCCAATGTCGCCCACCACCGCAAGCAAGGCGTTGTTCGGCACGAAATAGCGCCGGTGATAGTCCTGGAAGTCGGCGCGCGTCAGGCCAGCCAGCGATTCCGGTGTGCCGCCGCCGGGCATGCCGTACGGGTGGAAGCCGTAGATCAGCCGGTCAATGATGCGATCGGCGACCGCTTCCGGATCCTCGGTCGACACCTTCAGCGCCGACAGCGCCTGGCTCCGCTGGCGCTCAATCTCTTCGGGCGCGAACGTCGGCCGCATCACGATGTCGGACATCAGGCGCAGCGCGATTTCGTAGCCGTCCTTCATGACCACGGCGTTGACGAAGCTGAGGTCCGTTCCCGCCCCGGTGCCAAGCACGCCGCCGATGAAGTCGATCTCCTCCGCAATCTGCGCGGCGGTGCGCGTGCCGGCGCCCTGATCGAGCAGCGTCGCGGTCATCATCGCCAGGCCGTGCTTGCCCTTCGGATCGTGCACGGCGCCGGCGCGAATCAGCATGCGGACGCTGATGGCCGGCTGCTCGTTCTGGCTGACCAGCACGACCTGCATGCCGTTGGCGAGCTTGCGGACGTCGTACGGCGGGAACGTGACCGGACGCGCCGCCAGCGGGCGCGGCGGATTCTCTCGCGGCCACTCGACTCGCGATTGAACTCCGGTCGAGCCCAGTCGCTCGCTCATCGCCTGCCACGGTGGATCGAGCCTGGGACTGGCGGCGACCAGCGCGGTCAACGCGCCGAACACGCCAAGGGTCAGGGCCGCCTTGAGCTTCACTTCTCCACTCCCCCGCGCGGCATGATGCGCATCACCATCCGGCCTTCCGGCACGAAATACTGCTGCGCCACCCGCTTGACGTCTTCGAGCGACACCTTCATGAACGTGTCGTACTCACCGTCGGCAGATGCCATGTCCTTCTGGATCACTTCGGCGTGTCCCAGTTGCGACGCCTTCTCTTTGATCGACAGGCGGCTGACGATGTAGTCGCGCGAGAACTGGTTTTTGGCGCGCTGCAACTCCCGTTCGGTGATGCCCTGGGTCTTGAGCTTCTCGAACTCGCCAATCAGCGCCTTCTCGACTGCGTCCGGCGACTGGCCTGGGTTCACCAGCGCCACCGCCGAGAAGATCCCCGGCTGTTCGAGGAAGCTGCTGCTGCCAAACGCAGTCAGTGCCAGTCCGGATTGGTAGACAAGTCGTTGGTAGATGCGCGACGTCTGGCCGTCGGACAGCGTCTTCGACATCACGAACATCGGATACGAGTCGGGGTGGCCGTTGTATGGCACGTGATACGTCACAACCACCGCCGGCAGCGGCCAGGGCTGCTCGAGCGTCACCCGCTTCTCCTTGGTGTGCTTCGGCTCCTGCGGAATGTCGCGGGGCACGGGATTGGCGGCCTTGGGCACGCGCGCGAAGTACTGGTGCACCAACTGAGTGACCGTGTCGACCTCGAAGTCACCGACCACCAGCAGCGTGGCGTTCTCCGGCACGTAGAAGGTCTTGTAAAAATCACGCACGTCGTCGATCGTGGCGGCGTTGAGATCGGTCATGCTGCCGATCACCGGGTGCTTGTACGGATGCACGTCGAAGGCGTGCGACGTAATCAGCTCGTTGAGCAGACCGTAGGGCGGATTCTCAATGCGCATCCGCCGCTCTTCCTTCACCACTTCGCGCTCGGCAATGAACGTCTTCTCGTCGATGCGCAGCGACGCCATGCGGTCGGCTTCCATCCACAGCACCAGCGGCAGGTACTGCGCCGGGATGGTTTGCCAGAACACGGTGGTGTCTTCGTTGGTGTAGGCGTTGGCCTGTCCGCCCACCGAGGCGATGATCGACGTGTGCTGCTCCGGCTCGACGTTCCGCGAGCCTTTGAACATCATGTGTTCGAAGAAATGCGCAAAGCCGGTTCGGCCGGGCCGCTCGTTCTTCGACCCGACGTGGTACCACAACTCGACGTGCGCGATCGGCGTCGACTTGTCCTGGTGGAGAATGACCTTCATCCCGTTCGGCAGGACCAGGCGCTGATACTGCAGCTTCGGCGGACGGACTGTCGCCTGCAGCGGCACATAGACCACCGCGACGACCGCCGCAACCAACGCCACCACGAGTGCTGAGAAAGTTCTCATCCGGATTCCTAATCGTCCGCGGTCCCTGATCCCTGATCCCTGGTCCCTGAGCCCTGCTCTTCGACCCTCTTCAGCCGCTCTTCCAGCTCGCGCAGCTGCTTGCGCAGTTCGGGAAGCCGGCGCACCGCGGCTTGCGACTTGCGCCACCCTTCCGTCTCCTGCATCGGATACCCGGACATCTGCGTGCCGGCGGCGATCGAGCCCGTCACCCCGGTCTTGGCCGCCACCATCACGCGGTCGCCAATCTCGAGGTGGCCGCCCACCCCGGCCTGCCCGCCCATCATGACCGACTCGCCGACGATGGTGCTGCCGGCAATGCCCACCTGGGCCGCGAGCAGGGAATTGCGGCCCACGATTACGCCGTGCGCGATCTGCACGAGGTTGTCGATCTTCGTGCCGGCCTTGATGCGCGTTTCGCCAACCGCCGGCCGATCGATCGTCGTGTTCGCGCCCACCTCGACGTCGTCTTCAAGCACCACCGGCCCGGTCTGCGGGATCTTTTCGTGCGACCCGTCCGGGCGCTGCGCGAACCCATAGCCGTCGCTGCCGATCACCGCGCCATTCTGCAGGATCACCCGATCGCCAATCGTGCAGCGCTCACGGATTGAGACGTGTGGATACAGGATGCAGTCGGCGCCAATCATGGCGTCGGCACCAATCACGACGTGGGGATGAACAATGGTGCGGGCGCCGATTCGCGCGCCGGCGCCAACACAGGCAAACGCACCGATGGTGGCCGACGGGTCCACCTGCGCCTCGCCGGCCACCGACGCCAGCGCGTCAATGCCCGCGGCCGGGCGCGTGGGCGGCGACAACACCTGCGCCGCGCGCGCGAACGTCAGATAGGGCGACTGGCTGCGAATCACGGCGCACGGTGCCGCCGCGCCGGCAGACGCGGTCGGCTCGCCGTTCATGATCACCGCGCTCGCCTTCGTATCGGCCAGCTTCGAGGCGTACTTCGGATTGGCGAGGAAGGTGAGATCGCCGGGACCGGCGTCCTCGATGGTCGCCACGCGATGGATCTCGATTGCGGCGTCGCCCTCGACAGGGCATTCCAGACGACGCGCCAGTTCGCCGAGCGTCACGATAGCGAGAATATCACGCAGTTTCGCCCGGCCCGCCCTCCGGCCGCGCTACCTCGACGCCGACAGCTGCTCGACGAACCGGGCCATCCTGGGCATGTGCAGGCGCTTGGCCGCCTCGAGAATGACGCGGTGACGGTCGGCCGGCGCCAGCGAAAACGAGCGGTGGATCTGCGTCAGTGCCGGGTCGGGCGTGAGCGTCCACCGCACCGTGCTGAGGGCATGCGCGGCACCGCGCCACGACAGGAAATGCCCCACGGCCGTGAAGGTGAACAGGTAGGCCAGCAGGTTCGGACCCGGCACAATCGCCACCAGACCCGACGCGATCAGCACCAGCGTGTGCGGGATCATCCGGTTGCGATGGCGATCCGAGTCGCGCTTCATCGAGTCCCGCATGATCGCTTCGGCGCGCGCCGCAGGAAGATCCGAGGAGATGTGCAGCGTCGCCGCGTCGGCCTTGCGCAGCTGCCAGAGCAGCCGCTGTTCGGCGATCCGCTCGGCCATCCATCGTAACGATCGTTTATGCACCCGCCCGAGAAAGGTCTTCGGCTCTTCGATTGATCTCTGGTGGCGCGCGCGCTCGGCTTCCTTCAGCTGCTCATCGAATCGCGCGCGCAGCCTGGCGAAGAACCCCCGGCCCTCAACCGGCTCGTCCGTGTCGTCGTCGACCGCTTCGTAATAACACTCGAACCGGTCGAGGCCGACCGGCACCAGGTAGACACGCATCGCTACTTTGGACGGCGAATCGGACGGGGAGTTCGCGTGACCGACGTCGGCACCGGCGGCTTGCCGGCCTGCACCCACGCGCCGGTAATCACCGCCGCCACCCCGGCAATGGAGGCATTCAGCCGGCGCTCGAGGGTCGGCAGTGTGCCCTTCGCGAACGCGTCGAAGTAGCCGTCGTCATAGAACTCGCGCCCGGCCGCGGCGTCCTTGTCGGCGGCGAGCACATTGGCCGCATCCTTGGTGCCGGCAATCAAGGCTTCGAACATGAAGTCGCGCGGGTTGCTGACCGCCTTCACTGCCGGCGGCGCAATGGTCAGCGTGGCGCGGTTGCGCTCGAACAACTCGGACTCCCACCGCGCATGGACGCCGTGCTGAAAGGTCAACTGGCCGTCGTAGTTGACCACCGCATGCAACGGCACGTGGCCATCCGAGACGTAGTGCGCGAGAATCGCGGAGAAGAGCGCGATGTTGTCGAGCGCGTAGCCCGGCGCCGGCTGACGGGTCAGCGATTCGAACTCGCGCTGCAGCCGGCCGTAGAACTCAGCCGTGCGCCACGGCAGCAGGCCCTGCTGCTCGACGAATTCCCTGCCGAACTTCTGGATCGCTTTGTCGAAGTCACGCGGCAACTCGTTGAACGGGTACGGCCCGAACGCCTGGTGGTCGATGTCCAGGAAGTGATGGGGCGGCTCCGCGTCCCAGCCGGCGGTGCGCCACAAGTCGGGGTCGATTGAGCGCTCGACAATGAAGGTGCGGCGCTGCTCGAAGAGCGGCCGCAACTCGGCCGGCAGCAACGCGATCATGCGATCGGCAATGAACTTGTGAGCTTCGAATCCCCATCCGGCGGCGGTGGACGGAACGAGGATCAGGGCGGCGACAATCGCAGTAGCCAGGCGCATACCTCCATCTTACCGGAGCCTGACGGCAGACCATCCGTACGGGCCGGCGTTGGCGTAGCGATAGTCGTTGATCCAGATGCTGCGCTCCGCCGGGTTGACTTGTACGAACGGAAAGCGCGACCAGCGCAAAAACGCGCGGGCCAGCGGCAACTGCAGCGCCGGCTGTACCGACGGGTCGTTCCACCCCTTCTCCATGCCAAATCCAGCCGGGCGAAAGTGCGGCCTCGGATCGAACCACAGGTTCCCCTTCTCATAACGATCGTCCATGTCGATCACGACTTCGCGACGGAAGGGATTGACCACCACCGGCGTCACCATGAAGCGGGTGTCGGCCGGACGCCCGCCACGCGCCAGGCCGGCGGCCACCTCGCGGCGTGCGACGAAGGTCGACGCCAGCATGACCAGGACGTAGATCGCCGCCACCGTGACGCCAATCCGCGCCGGACGCGGATTCGTGCGGGCGAGAAACCAGCCAAGTCCCAGCGTCAGGTACAGCCACGGATCGACGATGTAGAGGGCGTCGCCGTAGAACCATCGCTCCGAGAACGGCATCAGCAACCGGACGCCGTAGCTGTTCATCAAATCCATGAACACGTGCAGGAGCACGCCGATGTACGACAGCAGCAGGATCTGGCCAGGCCGGACCGGCTGCCCTGATGACCCGATGGCCGGCTGGCCCGATCGCCTGCTGCGGTAGCGGTCGTAGAGAAGCATCGCGCCGGTCAGCACGAGCGGCAGCGTGGCCAGCGCCAGCACGCCATGCGTCCAGCCGCGCCGGAACGACATGGCCAGCGTGTCGGTGGCAAAGACGGCCGCGTCGATGTCTGGCAGGTTGCTGGCGATGACCAGCGTGCTGGTGGCGAGCGCCGTGCGCTTGTTCAAACCGGCACGGCTGGCGGCCATGCCGATCAACGAGTGACAGAGGTTATCCACCGGGCTACGGGCTACGGGCGGAGTCTAGCCGGTCTTCCGCTGCAGGTACGCCTGTTCGGCTTCGTCCCTGAGGTCCTTGCGCAGCACTTTTCCGACGTTCGTTTTCGGTAAGTCCTGCTTGAACACCACCATGCGCGGCACTTTATATCCGGTCAGTGACCTCTTGCAGTGCTGGCGAATCGCGTCTTCGGTCACGTCTTCCTTCGTCGCGACGAACGCGACGACAATTTCGCCGAACTCATCGTCTGGCACGCCAACGACGGCGGTGTCGGCCACGGCCGGGTGGGTGGCAATGACCGCTTCCACCTCGTTCGGGTACACGTTGAAGCCGCTGACGAGAATCATGTCCTTCTTGCGGTCGACGATCTGGATGTAGTGGTCTTCGTCCACGAGGGCGATGTCGCCGGTGGCGAGCCAGCCATCGCGAAGCACCTTGGCGGTTTCGTCGGGGCGCTGCCAGTAGCCCTGCATGACCTGCGGGCCCTTCACCAACAATTCGCCCGCCTCTCCGGGCGGCACGTCGCGGCCCTGGTCGTCGACCAGGCGAACGTCGGTGCCCGGCACCGGCACGCCAATGGACTCGCGCTTCGGACGCTGGAACGGATTCAACGTGGCAACGGGGGAGGTTTCGGTGAGCCCGTAGCCCTGGTAGATCGGCGTCCTGGTCATCGCCTCCCATCGCTCGCCAATCACCGGCACCAGCGCCATGCCGCCCGCCACCGATCCGCGCAACGACCAGTTTGGCTTCTCCTGGAACCACGGTTCATGCATCAGGCCGGCAAACAGGGTGTTCACACCGGTGAACCACGTGATGGGCTCACCCAGCATCACGGCCTTGAGGTTCGAGAGCGGGCGCGGGCTCGGCACCAGCACGTTCCGCCCGCCCACGAGATAGAAAATTATCAGGTTCGCCGTGAACGCGAAGATGTGGTACAGCGGCAATGCCGTCAGCATCACTTCCTGGCCGAAGCGCAGGAACGGCTTCCACATTTCAAGGCCCTGCATCGTGTTGGCCACCAGGTTGCCGTGCGTCAGCGTGGCGCCTTTCGCCACGCCGGTCGTGCCGCCGGTGTACTGCAGGGCGGCCACGCTGCCGTGCGTGAGCGACCGCGCGTAGACCGTTGGATCCGCTCCGGCAGCGATGCGATCCGCGCCGGCCGTCAGCGCCTGTGTCATCGTGGTGTGCGGGAAGGTGATCGGCGGAATCATCTTCTTCACGTACTTCTGGACGGCCTTGATGATGAGCCGTTTCAGCGGCGGCAGCAGGTCGGAAATGCTGACGACTACCACCGTTCGAATCGACGTCTTGGGAAGGACTTCCGCCACCTTGGTGGCGAACAGATCGATCACGATCAGTCCCGTGGCGCCGCTGTCGGTAAACTGATGCACCATTTCCGTGGTCGTATACAGCGGATTCGTATTCGCCATCACGAGCCCGGCCTTCAAAGTTCCGAACACGGCTATCGGGTAGGCCAGGCAATTCGGCATCTGGATGGCGACACGATCGCCGGGCTTGAAGCCGGCCACTTCGCGCAGGTAGACCGCGAACTGATCCGACAACCGGTCCGCCTCTTCAAAGGTGATGCTGCCCTGCGAACCGTTGGGCAGCCCGAGCGTGAACGCCGGCTGCTTCGAAAAGGTCGCAGATGCACGACGAATCATCGCCGGCAGGTGTGGGTACTCCAGCGGCCCGAGATCGTGGGGAGTCTCCGGCGGGTAGAATTTGGTCCACGGACGAGCCGAGCCTGTCATGTCGGTGCCTTTCCGCCTCCTGGGGCGCCGGTGCTGTGTCCGGGGCGTAATTCTTGCACAGATGCGGCGTAAACCCCTTGTCTATATGAACCGACGACTGCCCTTTGCCGTGATCCTCGCCGTGGTTGCCTCAGGTCTCGCCTGCGCCAGATCGGAAGGCCCGACAGCTCCGTCACCTACCGTCTCCAGCGGCCCCATTTCTTACACAGCCATTGGCGCCAGTGACGGCATCGGGGTTGGCAGTTCTGCCGTGTGCATTCCGCTGGCGCCCGACTGCATCGACGGCAGGGGGTATGTGCAGAGCCTGGCGCGAAGCCTCAAGGCGACCGGCCGCGAGTTCAGCTGGCGCAACCTCAGCCTGCCGGGCGCGGTCTTGAGCAGGGCGATCGAGGACCTGGCGCGTGACATTGGCACGCCGATCGAATCGCTGGCCGGCAACTTCATCGAGCGGCAGGCGCCGTTTGTCCCGACCAACACGACGCACGTGACGATTTTCGCCGGCGGTAACGATGCCAATGTCATTGGCCGCGCCGCGCGTACCGGCCGCGGTGGCAGCGACGTGAACGGCTATGTGGACGCGCAGGTGCGTCAATGGGGCGCCGACCTCGAGGACCTGGTGACGCGCGTCCGCAGCCGCGCACCCAACGCGCGGATCGTCGCGCTCAACATGATCAACCTGGCGGGTGCGCCCTACCTGGCGTCGAACCCCATTGTTGAGAAGAGCCTGATGCAGCGGGTAGCGGTCGGCATTTCCGATCGCGTCAACGCGCTCACGAGCCGCAGCGTCCTGGTCGTGGACCTGATGTGCGACGCCCGGCTCTACCTGACGAGCAGCTACGCCTCCGACGGCTTCCACCCCGGGGACGCAGGCTACGCGGTGCTCGCCGAACTGGCCTGGCCCGCGCTGAGCAGCGGCACGGCCTCGCCCCCCAACCCCTCCTGTCCCCAGCGCCGCCTTTTCCCCTGATCGCCGGGGGGCTGGCCCCAAACGTCGCACCGCCCCGAGGGGGCTGGCGGGGCGATGTGACGTTTGGGGCCAGCCCCTTCGGTACAGAGAGCAGTGCGACGTTTGGGGCCAGCCCCCTCGGGGCGGCCACCTGGGTGCAGCACCCTGGGTGCGCCAGGAGTCGCGATTTCGGTCAAGTGACCGCTCGAGCCTCGGTGAATTTGTGCTAGATCAGCACGCGCGGAAAGTCATTTTGCACTTTTAGACGCAGATTTACCTCTTTCATGGGTTAAATATTGTAAAGTGAAAGCCGATCGTGCATACTTATGCACGCTCTTGGTCTGTAAAAACACCACATAAAAGGGGCGCGTACACATGGGATCTGCAGCACTCAGCGAGGCAATCAAGGGCATACGCAGTTGGGCCATGAACGAAGGGCGTCTCACGCAGACGCCGGCGCAGGTCAAGGACACCTACGGCGTACGGGTGTTCAACGACAAGGTCCAGCAGGCCCGCCTGCCAAAGGACGCGTATAAAGCGCTGCGCGACACCATCACCAACGGCACGCCGCTTGACCTGTCGACAGCGGACGCCGTGGCCAATGCGCTGAAGGATTGGGCGGTTGAGAATGGCGCGTCGCACTACACGCACTGGTTCCAGCCGCTCACCGGCATCACGGCTGAAAAGCACGACGCCTTCTACGCGCCGACGGCGGATGGCCGGTCGATCGCAGAGTTCCGCGGCAAGGAACTGGTCCGCGGCGAGCCCGATGCCTCGTCGTTCCCGTCGGGCGGCATGCGCAGCACTTTTGAGGCGCGCGGCTATACCGCCTGGGACCCGACCAGCCCGCCGTGGCTGCTCGTGAGCAACAACAGCGTCACGCTGGTCATTCCGACGGCATTCGTCAGCTGGACGGGCGTGGCGCTCGACAAGAAGACACCACTGCTCCGCTCCATGGAGGCCCTGTCGGCGCAGGCCGTGCGCGTGCTCAAGCTGTTTGGCTCCAAGGCGACGCGCGTCACCGCCACCTTCGGTCCCGAGCAGGAGTACTTCCTGATCGACAGCAATTTCTACTTCAACCGGCCCGACCTCCTGAACGCCGGCCGCACGCTGTTCGGCGCGACGCCGCCGAAAGGCCAGGAGCTCGAGGATCAGTACTTCGGCTCCATCCCTGAGCGCGTCCTCGCGTTCATGGCCGACGTCGAGGCGGAGCTGTACAAGTGCGGCGTGCCGATCAAGACCCGGCACAACGAAGTCGCGCCGTCCCAGTACGAGGTCGCGCCGATCTTCGAGAGCGCCAACGTCGCCACCGATCACCAGATGATGACGATGGAGACGATGAAGCGGGTGGCGCCGAAGTACGGCCTGGCGTGCCTGATTCATGAGAAGCCGTTCGCCGGCGTCAACGGATCAGGCAAGCACCTGAACTGGAGCATCGGCGACGACCTGGGCAACAACCTGCTCGGGCCGGGCGACACGCCCCACGACAACCTGCAGTTCCTGTTCTTCTGCACGGCGGTGATTCGTGCCGTGGATGTGTGGCAGGGCCTGCTGCGCTACTCGATCGCCCACGCCGGCAACGATCATCGCCTCGGCGCCAACGAAGCGCCGCCGGCGATCCTCTCGGTGTTCCTCGGCGACATGCTCACCGACATCTTCGAGCAGGTCGAAAAGGCCGGCCAGGCAAAGTCGACCAAGACCGGCGGCACGCTCGACATCGGCGTCGGCGCGCTGCCCAAATTGCCGCGCGATGCGGGCGACCGCAACCGCACCTCGCCGTTCGCTTTCACTGGCAACAAGTTCGAGTTTCGCGCCGTCGGCTCGACGCAGAACGTCGGCCTGCCCGGCACGTGCCTCAACGTCGCGGTCTGCGAGTCGCTCGACACGCTCGGTAGCGCGCTCGAGAGCCGGCTGAAGAAGGGCGAACCGCTCGAAGACGCGGTCAAAGCGATCCTGAAGACGACGATCAAGAAGCACAAGCGGATCATCTTCAACGGCAACGGCTACTCCGCCGACTGGCAGAGGGAAGCCGCCAAGCGCGGACTGCTGAACCTGAAGAACACCGTTGATGCGCTGCCGCAGATCGTCACCACGGACGTGGTCCGGGCATTCGAGCAGTACAAGGTCCTGACCGAGGCGGAACTGCACGCCCGGTACGAAATCAGCCTCGAGACCTACAACAAGACGATCAACATCGAGGCCCAGTTGATGGTATTGATGGCCAATCGCTACATCCTGCCTGCGGCGCTGGAGTATCAGACGCAGCTTGGTCAGAGCGTCGCGGCGGCCAGGGCGGGCGGGGTATTGAGCAAGGGCGGCAAGAAGCACCTCGCCAACCTGGTGAAGCTGATCGACGCCTTCAAGGCGCAGACCGACAAGCTCGATGCGGCGGCCGCACACGGCGGCGGCGCCGCGGACAAGCACGCCAAGTACATGCGCGATACCGTGGTGCCGGCCATGGTGAAGCTGCGCGCGCTCGGTGACCAGCTCGAGCTGGTCGTGCCCCACGCGCAGTGGCCGCTGCCGACGTATCGAGAGATGCTGTTTGTGAAGTAAGGTCTTGGGGGGCTAGGGGCTTAGGGGCTTAGGGACTAGGGGCTTAGGGCTGCCCCTAAGACCTTAGGCCCTTAGGCCATGCATCTCGGCCCTCAGGCCCATGGCAGTCGCCGTCATTTTCGTTGTCGCGCTCGCGTTGCGGCTGGTCCATCTCTGGCAGCTGAAGTCCACGCCGTTCTTCGACGTCTTGCTCGGCGACGCCAACGGCTACGACCAGTGGGCGCAGCGCCTCGCCGCCGGCGATTGGATCGGCACCGAAGTCTTCTACCAGGCGCCCCTCTACCCGTACTTTCTCGGCGTCGTCTACGCGATCTTCGACCGTGATCTGCTGGTCGTCCGCCTCATCCAGGCGATCATCGGATCGGCGTCGTGCGTGCTGCTTGGCCTTGCCGCGACGCGTCTGTTCTCGCCACGGGTCGGACTGGCCGCCGGCCTCGGGCTGGCGCTGTGGGCGCCGGCGATCTTCTTCGACAGCCTGCTGCAGAAGTCCGTGCTCGACATGTTCTTCATGTGCCTGGCGTTGTGGATCGTGGCGGGGATCAGGAACCAGGGATCGGGGATCAGGGGCGGGTTGCCGCTGGGTGCCTCGCTTGCGGCGTTCGCGCTGTCGCGCGAGAACGGGCTGCTGCTGATCGCCGTCGTGGCGATCTGGCTCGCCCTGCAGCACCGGCGTCAGCTGGTGTTCTTTGCCGCAGGTTTGACGATGGTGTTCGCCCCGGTAGTGGCGCGCAACTATTCGGTCGACGGCGGCTTCTACCTCACCACCTCGCAGTTCGGGTCGAACTTCTACATCGGCAACAACCCCAGCGCCGACGGCACCTACGCCTCGATTCGATTCGGACGCGGCGCGCCGGAATTCGAGCGCATCGATGCCAAAGAAGTCGCGGAAGCAACGGTCGGCCGCGCGCTCTCGGCATCCGAGGTGTCCAACTTCTGGTTCGAGCGGTCGATGAACTTCATCACCGCCGAGCCGGTCAAGTGGCTGCGGCTGACCGGCCGGAAGTTCGCGCTGCTGTTCAACCGGGCCGAGATGGTCGACACCGAAGCGCAGGAAAGCTACCAGGAGTTCTCGCCGATCTTGAAACTACTCGGGTCGATTGGGCATTTCGGAATCCTGGTGCCGCTCGCGGTCCTCGGCCTGGTGGTGACCTGGGACGATCGCCGGCGGTTGTGGATCGTCTACGCCCTGGCGGCGGCCTACGCCGCCAGCGTGGTGATGTTCTTCGTCTTCGCCCGGTATCGCTACCCGCTGGTGCCGTTCCTGCTGGTGTTCGCGGCCGCATCACTACAACGGCTGCCGCCGTCGCTCTCCCTACGCCGGCTGTCCGCACGCCAGCTGGCGGTCGCCTCCGGTCTGGCCGCCGTGGTCATCTTCGCAAACTGGCCCATGCTCGACTCGACGCTCATGCGGTCGATTACCGAGAACAACCTCGGCACCGCGCTACGGGAACAGCAACGC
The DNA here is from genome assembly GCA_016871275.1 of Acidimicrobiia bacterium. Taxonomy (GTDB): domain Bacteria; phylum Acidobacteriota; class Vicinamibacteria; order Vicinamibacterales; family UBA2999; genus 12-FULL-67-14b. The sequence goes on from VFZG01000033.1 coordinate 16,568, forward strand.
TACGACGAAGCGATCGTGCATCACCAGAAGGCCATCGCACTGAAACCCGACTACGCGCCCGCTCACAACAACATGGGCGCCGCCCTGCGCGCGGCCGGACGCCTGGACGAGGCGGTGGCCAGCTATCGCCAGGCGCTGGCGCTGAAGCCCGACTTTGCCAGCGCCAGCTACAACCTCGCCAACGCCCTGCTCGAACAGGGCAAGACCGGCGACTCGGTGGAGAGCTTCCGCCGCGCGCTCCGCGACAACCCGAACTCGGTCGAGGCGCACAACAACCTTGGGATCGCGCTGGCGCAGCGCGGCGATCTCGCCGGAGCCATGAATGCATTCCGCGCGGCGCTGGCAATCGACGCGCGCTCAGTGCACGCCCTCCGCAATCTCGGCAACCTGCTGTACGACGCCGGCCAGCGCGTCGAAGGGCTGGCGCACCTCGAGCGCGCGGTCGCGATCGCGCCGCAGGAGCCCGAAGCCATCTTCGACATCGGCACCCTCCAGCTGCAGGAACAGAACTTTACGGCGGCGGCAGCACGGTTCGAATCGGCGCTGAAGGTCCGGCCCGACTGGGCCGAAGCGCACAACAACCTGGGCATTGCGCTGGCCTCGCAGGGCCGCCTGGTCCAGGCCCTGCCCCACTTCGAGCGCGCGGTGGAGCTGAACCCGTCCATGCAGGACGCGCGGGCCAATCGCGATCAGGCCAGGGCCGCGCTGAAGAGATAATCCGCCTGCGCGTCGAGCGGCCGCGAGGCTGCGAAAAAAAACGGGGTGAGCTGTCGGCCAGCCCACCCCGGTTAGAGGAACGGCGCAGGTTAATGTTGAAGGTCTACCAGCGCACCACCGCACCAACACCGTACATCCGGCCCTGCATGATGCTGTTCGGCGCCAGGAAAGACGACGACAGCACGTTGGTGGTGATGTAGCTGATGATCGCGTCCGAGTTGTTCACGTTGAACACTTCGAAGGTCGGCAGTACCTGCCAGCGGCCGAACCGGAAGGTCCGGGCCAGCTTGAAGTCGAGCTGGACGATCCGCTCGACGGCGGTTTGGCGCACGGACTTTAGAAAGTAGGTCAAGGTCGGCTGGCCAAAGTCTGCCGTCGGCATGATGATGGCGCCGGCCGGACAGGGCGACGGGCAGTTGGCGGGATAGCGCGAGCTGCCGCGGCTCACCGTCATCACACGCGAGCTGGTCGGGCTCGAGTTGTTCTGGAACGACATGCTGAGGTTGATCCCCCAGCCGATTTCTCTGGTGCCCGACATCTTGAACTGCGGACGCCATGGAATATCGAGAACGTAGTCGTCGCACAACGCCTGGCCCAGGCCACCGTAGTTCGGATCGTCCGGCGCGGTGCAGGACCGTTGACGCTCACGCTCGATGGCCACGCCGGCGTTCAGCTGACCACCGCCGGGAATGCGCCACCGGCTCTCGAAGTTCCACGAGTCGTAGGTGTTCTTGCGGTCCGGATCGAAGGTGTCGAGATTACGCACGGGCCGAGCCTGCGCGGCCGCCGAACGGGCGAACACGGTGAACGGCTGGCCGGTCAACGGGTTGTACCAGGTATGAGGGGAATAGTCGGATAGCGACCAGCTCCGATTGACGGTGCTGGTGAGGTTGTTGAACTGACCGCGCCACCACTGCGCACCAACCGAGAGGCCGCTGAACAGCTCGTGCTGAATCTCAATGCCGTTCTCGAGATTCCACGGGCGGGGATACTTGCCGTACTCGTTCAGCGCGGCGATGCCGTAGTTAGCCGACAGACTGGCAAAGTTGATTTCACAGTCGGGGCTGGCGAAGTTGCAGCGCAGCGTGCCCTGTGCGACATCGTCTCCGTTCTTATCCACCCACGGCAGCGTGGCGGTTTGTGACAGCAGTGGATTGTAGGCGGCAGCGACGCCGGTGGTGCGCGACAGGTTGTAGCGGTTCAACGAGTACTTGATCGCCGTCCGGCCGTTGCCAAATACGTCGTAGACCAGACCCATGCGCGGGGCCCAGTCGTTCCAGTCGGGGAGATTGACAATCTCGTCGAAGCTGCGCTCCGGCACGAACCGACCGGCCGGCGAGCGGCCTGCCAGCACCTTGGCATTGATCGTTTCCCAGCGGATGCCGATGTTCGCGGTCAGCCGATTCAGGCGCCACGTATCCTGCAGGTAGACGCCAAGGTCGCGATTCAGGCGCTCGGCGTAGCGCAGCGGGGAGTTTCTGATCAGGACCGTATCAGGCACCGACCAGCGGCGGCCGGTGCTGCTGCTGCGGTACTGCTGAATCAAATCGGCGTTGGCGATGCGCGAGTGCTTGAAGGTGCCCTGGCGGTTGTTGGCGCCGAACTTGAAAGTGTGATCGCCCTTGACCCAGGTCACCGCCACGTTCCAGTAGAACGCGACCGGACTCTCGGTGATGTTGGTCGGGCCAGCCTGCGTGTAGCCGCCCAGGTCGAGCTCGTTCTTTGCCGCCGTGCGAAACCACTCATCGCTGAACGCCGGCTTCTCGATGCCTTCCTTGTACTCGTTGGTGTAGTACTCGGTGTTGTTCGAGAAGCCCGCTTCAAGGAACACCGAGCCCGTCACCGGCGATGTCCACTTGATCGCCGCGGTGTGATACGCCGGCGAGTTCCACACCGTCGCGGCGGTCTCCGGATCGTAGTTGGCCTGCATGTCATGGCCGCGGTACTTGTCGATCTCGTCGAAGTAGCCGGACAGCTTATTGCGCGGCGTCACCTGCCACGTCAGGCGCGCCATGCCGCTCTTGATGAACTGATCGTCAATGCCCTGGCTGCCGTCGTCGAAGAACGTGTTGGCGATGAAGTTATTGACCGAGAAATAGCGCGCCGAGGTGAAGAACCACAGCTTGTCCTTCTTGATCGGACCGCCGAGCGACGCGGTGTAGTCGATGATGCGATCGATGGCGTTGCCGGCCGACAGGCCGCGGTCACGATGCCGCTGCGTCAGGTTGCTCGACTGCCAGGCGCCGGGACGGCTGGCGGCCGTGAAGTCGCCGCGAAACTGGTTGCCGCCTTCGCGCGGAATCATGTTGAGGCGCACGCCGCCCGACGACGTCTCGGCACCGATCGCGGCGGTCTGGTAACTCATTTCCGAATTCATGGCGTCGTTGTAGTAGCTCTGGATCGCCCCGTCACCCTGCAGGCCGTTGGTCATCTGGCCGTCCACCAGCACGGTGGTGTTGGAGGTCGACATGCCGTGGGTCGACATGTAGGTCTGCTGCATTGCGCGCGCGCCGCCGGTATCGGGCAGATTCAGGTTGATGCCGACGACCAGCTGCCCCAGCCCCTGGATGCTGCGGCCGGTAGGAATCAGGTCAATGGCCTCGCGATTCAACACCGCCGCCTTCGCCGTCGACGTGACGTCCACGACCGGTGAAGCGCCGGTCACGGTGATAGTCTCCTCAAGAGAACCCACGCCGAGTTCCGCGTTGAGGGTGGCCGTAAACTCCGACCGCAACTCGAAGCCATCGCGCCGGTAGGTCTTGAATCCCGGAAGTGTGAACGTGACGACGTAGGTGCCGGGACGCAGGTCGGAGATGCGGTAGGAGCCGTCGCCGTCGGTGATGGCCGTCTTGACCTTTTCGATCAGGACGTCGCTCGAGGCTTCCACGGTCACGCCGGGCATGGACGCGCCCGACGTGTCTTTCACCACGCCGACGATCCCGCTCTGGGCGTAGGCGGCACTCGACAGGAGCGCCGCTCCCGCCAACGCCAACAACGTCCTGGTAGTGCTTCGCGCCAAACTGTTCCTCCTCCGAGCAAGCCAATGCCCGGCTGGGCGTGGCCCAGCCGGGTGTTGTTGCAATTGGGTATTACCAGCGCAGTTGAATGGCCATCCTCAGCATGCGCCCCTGAAGCACGATGGACGGCTGCAGATAGGAGGCTGTGCCGAAGTTGGTCGAGCGGTACGCCTGTGGGTAGCTCTTGTTGAACACGTTGAAGACATCGGCCTGGGCCTGCACGCGGGCACCGCCGAACTGGAACCACTTGGCGAAGCTCAGGTCGAGTTGATTGAGGCGCGGCAGGAATTCGGTACCCGGGGCCACCAGCGGCACGGTGACCGATGCCGACGTCAATGTCGGGGCCACCAGCGCCCCGGCCGGGCACGGCGCGGCGCAGTTGGCAGGATAGCGGGTGGTGCGGGTAATCAGGAAGTTGGTGCCAACCGGGCTGCCGGTGTCGCCATACCCCGGACCACTGATCTTGTTGCCGGCCGTCGTCGTCAACCCGAGTGGCCGGCCGGCAAGGCTTTGCAGCGAGGCACTCAACGTGACGCCCCAGACCAACGGCATGGTCCCGGCCATCTTCAGGGTCGAGCGGAACGGAATGTCGTTGGTCGAGTCGTCGCAGAACAGCAACAGGTTCGGGTCGTCCGGCTCGTCGCAAATGTTGCGCAAATTGCGCTCGGTCACGAAGCCGCCGAACAGCGAGCCGCCTCGCGGCAATCGCGCCGTGACGTTCAGGTCATAGCCGGTATACGTATGCGAGCGGCCGTCGCCGGCATTCTTGTCGAGATTGTCGACGCGGGCCGCCGCCGCGGGTGACACGTCGAAAATGCGCATCGGCTGCCCGGTCTTCGGATTGAAAATATCGAACGGGAGGTAGTCGGACATGGTCCGCAACATGTTGTCGGTGACCCGCAGCCGGTGGAAGGTGCGGCGGTAGAAGTTCGCCGCGACCGAGACCCGTGGCAACAGCTCGTGCTGCACGCCCGCCGTGGTCTCGATGTTATAAACGCGCTTGAAGTTGGGATCGACGCGGTTGAGCTGCGCCCGTCCAAACGTCGCCGGCAGCTGCGCGAAGTTGATCTCGCAGCCCGGCGTCAGGTACGTGCACCCCAGCTGGCCCTGTGCAATGTCGTCGCCGTTGCCATCGGTCCAGGACAGCGAGGCCCCCTGAATAGCCAGCGGATTGTAGCGGTTGGCGAAGAACGTCGTCCGCGATTCCATGTAGCGGTTGAGACCGAACTTCAGCGCGGTCTTGGCATTTCCGAACAGGTCGTAGACGGCGCCGAACCGCGGCGCCAGGTCCTTCCAGGTCGGCATCGGGATGGCGTCGAAGCGACGCGCGCCGATGAACCGCCCGGCGCCCGACTCCTGCTTCGACACTTCGTGGCGCAGGATCTCGTATCGCAGTCCGGCGTTCAGCGTCAGCCGATTCAACGTCCAGGTGTCCTGGGCGTAGATGCCGAGGTCGCCCAGCAGCGCATCCTTGTAGCGCAGCGGGGTGTTGTAGACGGTGACCGACACCGGCACGCCGTTCGAATAGACCTGCTGGAGATCGGCATTCGTCTCACGCGTGTTCACGTAGGTGCCCCAGTTGAACTGGAAGCCGACCTTGGCGGTGTGCGCGCCGCTGACATACGACAGCGACGCCTGAGTATTGAATCGATCGGGATATCGGCCGCCCCAGTTGGCCAACCCGTTGCGCAGCGTCACCAGCGTCTGGTCGCGACGGCTGGCGCCGCGGAACCACGCGTCCGTGAAGGGTGCCTGGTTGATGCCATCCTGGTTCGTGATGACGTACTCCTCGTAATTGAAGGAGTAGCCAGCGTCGAACAGCAACTGGCTGCTGATGGTGCTGGTGAACTTGGCCGCCGCATCGTTGTAACGCGGTGACGTCCAGACCTGCGACGCCGTCAGCGGATCGTCGCCGGCGTTCATGCCGTGCCCGCGGTACTTGTCGACCTCCTCGTAATAGATCGAGAACTTGTTTCGCGGCGACACCTGCCAGGTGAATCGCAGCGTCGCGCCGTTGATGTACTGATCGTCAATGCCCTGTTCGCACTGCACGCGGCCGGCCTGGCAGTCGGCGTTGGTCGCCCCCGCCGGGACGTAGAACGTATCCGCAATCGGCGCGTCGACACCGCTCAACCGGCCGGCCATGAAGTACCACAGCCGATCACGCTTGATCGGGCCGCCAAGGCCGCTGCTGAACTCGTAGATCTTCGAAATCCGGTCGACGGCACGCAAACCAGCGCTGCGCAGCGCCGGGGTCATGTTGTTGGACTGCCACGCACCGTCGTTCCACGACCCGAAGAACGTGCCGCTATGCTGATTGCCGCCGTCCTTCATGACGATGTTGACGCGCACGCCGCCTGGAGACACGTCCGCGCCGGCGCCGGCGGTCGTGTAGGTCATTTCCTGAATCATCTGGTTGTTGACGTACTGCTGCACCGCGCCGTCGCCGTCGAGACCGTTGATCATCAACCCGTCGATCTGCACGATGTTGTTGGCCGAGGTCAGACCGCGCGTCGACATGTAGGTCTGCTGCATGGCGCGCGAGCCGCCGACATCGGGCTGGTTCAGCGCCACTCCGGTCACGAGCTGCGACATCCCGTAAATGGAACGGCCGGTCGGAACGGCGTCGAGCACGTCTCGCGACAAGACCGTGACCCGGGAAGTGCTCGAGACGTCAACGATCGGCGACTCGCCCGTGACGGTAATCGTCTCCGCGAGCGCCCCGACCTTCAGCTCTGCATTGAGCGTCGCAGTGAAATCGGTCGGCAGCTCCAGCCCGTCGCGCCGGAAGGTGCTGAATCCCGTCAGGGTGAAGGTGACCGCGTAGGTGCCTGGCCGAAGATCGGTGATGCGGTAGTTTCCGTTACCGTCGCTGGCCGTGGCCTTGACCTTCTCGATCAGGACCGGGCTGGCGGCCTCGACGGTCACGCCGGGCATCGCGGCGCCCGACACGTCTCGTACCGTGCCGATAATCGAACTCTGGGCCAACGCCGTCGTCGGCGCCAGCAACGCCACCACCCAGAGACACCAATTCATCAGGATTCTTCGCGCCATGCTGTTCCTCCAAAGCAACCGGATCCAAACCGTATTCAGCCGCCTAAAGTGGCCAGAGCCTCGAGCGAGGTGAGGCTAAACCCGAGGCCCCCGTCCAGTCAATGACAAACTGTTGCAAATCCAGGAGAAACAAGACCTTGGTTTGCTCATGAATACGTGGCGTCAAAGAGATGCAACGGGCCTACGGGCGAACGGGCAAACGAGGCCAGCCGGGCGAAAGTAAACTAAGGCGATGAGACTTGTTTCACTTGCCGTTGGATTGGCGCTTCTTGTCAGTGCGTGTGGCGGCGGGTCCGCTAGCTTGACGGCTCCTTCGAGCATGCCGGCGGCTGGAAGCGTGCCATTCTCGACAACCGATCTGAGGGCGGGCAGCGGCGCCACGGCCACCACCGGCCGCAGCATCGCGGTGCGCTACGCCGGCTGGCTGTACAGCACCACGGCGGCCGAGAACAAAGGCAACCAATTCGACTCGGGAACGTTTTCGTTTGTGGTCGGCACCGGCGTGATCGCCGGGTTCAGCCAGGGTGTGACCGGCATGCAGGTTGGAGGCATACGGCGAGTCGTGATTCCGCCCAACCTCGGGTATGGATCAGCAGGCAGCCCGCCCCAAATCCCTGGCAACGCGACGCTGATCTTCGAGATCGAACTGCTGGCCGTTCAGTAACGACGTCGGAAGCCGGCATCCAGATGCGCGATTCGATGCGGGGTTTCAGCCGCGGCATGTATGCCAACTGGTTGTGGCACAAGCCGCTGCAATTGTTGGTCGACGCCGGCGAAGGGCTGCAGCTCGCGCTCGGGTCGCAGGTGTTCTCGCCATCGGTGCTGGCCATCACCCATGGGCATTCAGATCACGTCTTGGGGCTTCCCGGCCTGATCGCCGCGCGCCGCTTCGGCAAAGGCGCTGTCGACAAGCCGCTGACCATCGTCTACCCGGAAGGGTCCCGAGGCGTCCAGGCCGCCCGCGATCTGCTCGGCACCGCGTACGCCGGCGTGGTGTTCCCATTGACCTGGGTCGCGGCCACGCCCGGCACCGCGGTCCAGCTTGGGAAAGGGAGGCGCCTTGAAGCGATCCCGGTTCGCCACACCGACAACGAGGCCGCACTCGGATATCGGGTGATCGAAGCGCGCAAACGGCTCAAGCCCGAATTCTCGTCGCTCTCGCAAGCAGACATTGAAGCGGCGGCGCGACAGGGCACGCGCGACGCCATGCTCGAAGACGTGGCCCACGTGGTGTTTGCGCATTCCGGCGACGCCATGCCGATCGATCCGGCGCTGGTCACCCACGCCGACATCCTCGTGCACGACGCGACGTTCCTGCACGAACCGGATCGGCGGGAACCCATTCATGCCACGACCGAAGAAGCCCTCGAGGTTGCGCGTCAGGCCGCGGTGAAGACCGTGGTGCTGTATCACCTGTCGATCCGCTACGACCGGGCCACGGCACTGCCCGCGCTCAGAGCGCAGGTGGCATCCAGCGGATTCACCGGTGACTGCTACCTGCTCGACGAGGCCGACTTCATCGAACTAGCCGTCCGCCCGTAGCCCGCTGGTCCAGCAACTGCTATCCTTCAAGATCGTGTCCCTTCTCAGCCGTCAGGACGTGCAGCGCATTGCCGAGCTCGCGCGGCTCGAGCTTACCAGCGAGGAGCTCGACCTCTTCACGCGGCAGCTCGGCGACATCCTCACCTACGTCGAGCAGATTCGCGCCCTCGACACAACCGGCGTTGAACCCACGTCACAGGTCCTGAACCGTCCCGTCGACCGTGACGATGCGCCCGGCGCCACGCTGACGCGTGCCCAGCTGCTGGGCAACGCGCCGGATGCGGCGCCCGAAGCCGGATTGTTCAAGGTCCCACGGGTGATCGGCTGATGACCCAGCTTCGCAAGGGCACCCGCCTACGCCACGGCGTCGGCGGGCAAGCCGGTGAGCCGGGCGCGGTCGCTGCCGTCGAACAGTCGCTGGCACGCCTCACCCAGGTCGAGCCGCAGCTCTCCGCCTTCAACACGGTGATGGCCGAGCGGGCGCTCGATCGCGCCCGGGCGCTCGATGCCTCCGCGCCAATCGGTCCACTGCACGGCGTGCCGGTCGCGCTGAAAGACAACCTGTGCACCGCCGGCGTGCCGACGACCGCCTCCTCGAAGATTCTCAGTGGCTTTGTGCCGCCGTACACCGCGACGGCGGTGGAGCGGCTCGAAGCCGCGGGCGCAATCGTCATCGGCAAGACCAACCTCGACGAGTTCGGCATGGGTTCATCGACGGAGAACTCCGCGCTCGGCGCCACCAGGAACCCCTGGGACCTCACCCGCACACCTGGCGGGTCGAGCGGCGGCTCCGCCGCGGCGGTCGCGGCGCGCGTGGTGCCGATTGCGCTCGGTTCGGACACGGGTGGCTCGATCCGCCAGCCCGCGGGACTCTGCGGCATCGTGGGCCTGAAGCCGACCTACGGCCGCGTCTCACGCTACGGGCTGCTGGCCTTTGCGTCGTCTCTGGATCACATTGGTCCATTGACCACGACGGTGGCGGATGCGGCAGTGGCCTTCAGCGTCATCGGCGGATTCGATCCCCGCGACTCGACTTCGTCCTCGGAACCCATGCCGGATCTGCACGCCGCGCTGACCGGCGACGTCAACGGCCTTCGCATTGGCGTGCCGCGTGCCTTCCTCGGCGAGGGCGTTGACGCGTCCGTACTCGAGGCGTTCGCGTCGGCGCTGAACGTCTTCGCCGCGCGTGGCGCACGCATCGTCGACATCGACCTGCCCCACGCCGGCCACGGCATTCCCATCTACTACCTGATCTGCACCGCCGAGGCCTCGTCCAATCTGGCCCGATACGATGGCGTGCGCTACGGCCATCGCACCAGGCTGCAGAAGGACGACACGCTGCAGCACATGTATGAGCGCACGCGCGACGAGGGTTTCGGCGCCGAGGTGAAGCGCCGCATCATGCTCGGCACCTACGTGTTGAGCGCCGGCTACTACGACGCCTACTACCTGAAGGCGCAGCAGGTGCGCACGCTGGTGCGGCGCGATTACGATCGGGCGTTCGAGACGGTGGACGTGGTAGCCACCCCGACGACGCCGACGCCGGCGTTCAAGCTGGGCGAGAAGACCAGCGACCCGGTGCAGATGTACCTGAACGACATCTTCACCGTCAGCGCCAATCTCACCGGCCTGCCGTCGATCAGCATTCCGTGCGGGTTCGCGTCGCCGGCACTGCCGCTCGGTTTGCAGCTGACGGGTCGCTTGTTCGACGAAGCCACGCTGCTGCGCGCGGCCGACGCGTTTCAGCGCGACACCACCTTCCACACCAACGCCCCCTCCCTCGCCGAGGCTACGGAGGGCAAGCCGCTCGACGCGTAATGGCGCCTGTGGCTGGCCCGGTCGCAGGCGAGTGCGGCTGGGTAGAAAGCCGCGCGCCAGTTCGCGGATCTCGTCATAGCCGTGGAACGCGTGCGACTCGATCACAAAGCGGCCGAGCCGGTGACGGACCGTCAGCCAGCGCCCCAATTGCCACTCTTCGTCTTCGGTGATGGCGTCGATGTCGACCCAGCGCATCAGGCGCGCGCGCCCCGCATACTTCACGTAAGTAATGCCCTCCGCGTCGACCACCAACTTGCGTTCGTGATGAATACGCCATCGGCGTCTCACCTACCAGGCCGCGCCGCCGACGAAGGTCGCCGCCACCCAGACGAACAACGCGCTCTCGCTCAACGGTTCCACGGCGCGGCCGCCCGCGATCATGCCGGCAATCATCGCCACCACGCTCCCGCCCGTGGCCGGCAGAAACGCGATGCCGATGGTCGGAATCACGCAGGATGCGCGATCGATCACGACTGGACACTCGTTCGGCGAGTGCCGCTCCGTCTCTGCCATGGTGTCTAGCAACGACGTCCTTCCTCTTGACGCTCCTCGCGAGGCGGCGCGCTGATTACTGCGCGTTGATGTTCGCGCGCCCCTTTCGCAGCACGAACTTCTGAATCTTGCCGGTCGCCGTCTTCGGCAACTCCGTGACCGGTGTGAAATCGTGCGGCACCTTGAAGTGCGCCATGTGCCCACGGCAGAACGTCCGCAGTGCGTCCGCGGTTGCGCTCTGCCCGCTCTTGAACACCACGAACGCGTGCGGCGACTCACCCCATTTCTCGTGCGGCACGCCGACCACCGCCGCTTCCTGAATCGCCTCGTGGCGCAGCAGCATCGCCTCGACTTCCACCGATGAGATGTTCTCGCCGCCGCTGATGATCACGTCCTTCAGGCGATCGGTGATCTGCACGTAGCCGTCCGGATGCACCACCGCGGCGTCGCCGGTGTGAAACCAGCCGTCGCCCATGCACTTCTCGGTGGCCTCGGGATCGTTGTAGTAGCCGGCCATCACCACGTTGCCACGAGCCACGATCTCTCCCGGGGTCTTACCGTCCAGCGGGACATCGTTGCCCTGGTCGTCCACCACTCGAAGCTCTCCGGACGTGATCAGCTCCACGCCCTGGCGCGCCTTGATGCGGGCACGGTCGTCTTGCGACAACGTCTGGTGTTCCGGCAACGGCTCGCAGATGCTGATCGCCGGTGCGGTCTCGGTCAAGCCGTAGATCTGGATCACCGACCAGCCGAGGTCGTCCTCGATGCGCTGGATGGTCACCGCGGCCGGGGGCGCACCCGCCGTCATCACGGCGACGCCTCTTGGCGCCAGCGCCTTGGCCGCGGCCGGCGAGCTGGCCAGCATGATCAGCACGGTCGGCGCTGCGCACAGTCGCGTCACGCCCTCCCGGGCCGCCGTCTTGAACACCGTAGGGCCGTCGAACTTCGGCAGGCAGACGTGCCTGGCGCCGGCCGCCGTCACGGTCCACGTGAACGTCCAGCCGTTGGCATGAAACATCGGCAACGTCCACAGGTAGGCATCAGCCGGCGTCATCGGCCAGTGTGCGAGCATGCCGACGGTGTTCATCCACGCGTTGCGATGCGTGATCATCACGCCCTTCGGACGCGAGGTCGTGCCGCTGGTGTAGTTGATCGTCAGCAGATCGCGCTCGCCAATCGCCGGCCTGGTGAACGACGCCGAGGCGTCGGTCAGCAACGATTCGTAGTCGAGCCACCCGTCGCGCGGGCCATCCAGGGACACGAAGTGCGCGACGCCCGTGAGGTCGGCGCGAATCGACTCGACCGCCGCGAGGTGGTCGGCCCCGGCGCACACGACCGTCGCGCCGCTGTGCTGAATCAGGTAGCGAAAATCATCCGCCACCAGCCGGAAGTTGATCGGCACCAGGACGGCACCGAGCTGCGGCACCGCATAGAACGACTCGAGCTGGGCGTGGGTATTCGGCGCGATGTAGGCAACGCGGTCACCGTGCTTGACGCCCAGGCGCTGCAGCGCCGACGACCACCGATCGCATCGCGCGCCAAATTCGCTGTAGGTCCAGCGCCGATCGCCATCAACCACGCCAATCCGCAAACCATGCAACTTGCGCGCACGGCGAAGGAAATCGAGTGGCGTGAGCGGGATCTCCATGCCGCACATTCTAGTGAAAAGCAGAATTCAGTCCCAGCCAGAGGTCCCTTCAGGGCTGATGGAACAGCACCCGCCCCGGCCGCTCGGCGCCGGGCGCACCCGTCCATACGAGGCCGCCGTTGACCCATACCTTCACGACGCCGGTGGAGAGCGCGCGCGGCTGCTCGAACGTGGACTGGTCGGTCACCGTGGCCGGGTCGAACAGCACGAGGTCGGCCTTCATGCCCGGGCGCAGGGTGCCGCGGTCCCCGATGCCGAGCCGCGCGGCCGGCATCGACGTCATCTTGCGGATGGCCTCGGGCAGCGTCATCCACTGCTGCTCGCGCACGTAGCGCCCCAGCACGCGCGGGAAGGTGCCGGCGCCGCGCGGGTGGTTGTTGGCAATGCCGCCGTCGCTCGCCACCATCACCCACGGCTGCGCGTAGAACGTCCGCAGGTCGGATTCGAGCATCGCGTGGCCGATCATGCCCGCACCCTCGTCGGCGGCAAAGCGCACGTAGGCCTCGATGTCGGAGATCCCCTCGACGCGCGCCGCCTCGTCCAGGCGCTTGCCGACGTGCTGCGGGTAGGCGCTCCAGCGCGTGATCTGGACGTTCTTCGCGCCCCCGATGTCATCGAGGCCGCGCTTCACGCTCACCGGATCGTCGTATTGCTTGTTGGGCACCAGCACGCGCGGGGTGGATTGCCAGGCGAGGTACGGGTAGGCGTCGGCGGTCACGTCGACGCCGCGCGCGCGGGCGGCCTCGACAAGCGCCACCACCTCCGCCGCCTTGCCCCACACGTTCACGGTGCCCAGCTTGATGTGCGTGATCTGCACGGGCAGTTTCGCCCGCTCGCCAATGGCGATGGCTTCCCGCACGGCCGCCATCGTGAGGTCGGCCTCGTCGCGGATGTGCGAGATATAGAGGCCCCCCTTCGCACCGGCCGCGCGGGCCATCTCGGTCACCTCTTCGACGCTGGCGTAGCTGCCTACTTCGTACTCGAGGCCCGACGAGAGCCCGAAGGCGCCCTCGCCCATCGCCTGCTCCACGAGCGTGCGCAGGCGCGCGTGCTCGGCCGGTCGCGAGGCGCGCTTGTAGTCGTCGCCCATCACGAGCCGACGGAGGGTGGCGTGCCCGGCAAACGTCACCACGTTGACAGCTGGAGGGCTGCCGCGCAGGCGTTCGACGTAGCCGGACAACGGCCATGGGGAGCTGCCGTCCTGTCCGACGGCTACGGTGGTGATGCCCTGCGACACCTGCGTCACGGCGGCCGGCTCGTTGAACAGCCCTTCAGTGGAGTGGTTGTGGATGTCGATGAACCCCGGCGCGAGCACCAGGCCCGTGCCGTCGACGACGGTGTCGCCCGGCTGTGGCGTGACGGCGCCGACGGCGGTGATCGTGTCGCCTTCCACGCGCAGCGCCCCCGCTCCGAGCGCCGCGCCCGTACCGTCGGCGAGTTGCGCGCCGGTAATCACGAAGGAACGCGACTGGGATGAGGGAGCAGCCGCCAGGGCCAGCAGCAACAGGAAAACGACGAGTCGGGTGAGACGGCACATGGGCTGAGTATAACGAGGGTTCTGCGCGAGGATTCTGCACGAGGGTTCATCGCAAGCTCCGTACCGCCTGTCCAGGCGTGGCCGGCTGGCCATGCCGGTTCGGTCGAAGTCGAGGTAGCGTCAGCAACTACCTTCACTCGCTCCCGCGTGGGTCCGCCAATGCCAATCATCGTGTGAAGCCTGGTTATCCTCGTCATCGCCTGTTCCACCACTGCTGCCGCGTTCGCACAGGGCAACCCCACCGGCAGTGTCGCCGGCAAGGTCTCCAATCCGGACGGCCTGGCGCTGCCTGGCGTGACCGTCACGGCATCGTCAGTCCCGCTTCAGGGGCTGCGCACTACGGTGTCGTCCGAAAACGGCGACTACATCATTCCGTTCCTCCCTCCGGACACACATTCGATCACCTTCGAGATCGCCGGATGCCAATCCGCGCGGCGCGACGGAGTCGCGGTGGTGATTGCCGAGACGTTGAGGCTGGATACGTCGCTGAAGGTCGCGGCAGTCACCGAAACAGTGCAGGTGACGGCGTCGGGCGGCTCCGCCGAGATTGCGCCGAACCTGACGGTCGCCAGCACCTATCCGTCAGAGACCATCAAGCTGCTGCCGGTGGGCCGCACTGTCCGTGCCGCCGTGCTGCTCGCGCCCGGTGTCACCGACAACGGGCCAGTCGATTCCTGCTCTTCGACATGGGCGTACGCCAACTGGCGGCGCGCGAAGGCACGCGCCTGCTTCCGGAGGGCAAGGGCGAGCTGTTCGAGCACGTCGTCGGCCTGGAGCTGATTCGCCTGTTGCGGCTCCGCCTGCCGGCGGCCAGACTTCGTTTCTGGCGCGACCCGGACGGGCCCGAAGTGGACTGGGTGGTCGAGCACCATGGGCGTTTTCCCCCGATTGAGGTGAAGCTGACCGATCGCCCGAGCGCGCGTGACACACGGCATCTTGCAGTATGTCTCGATGAGTATCGCGCGGCGTCCGGCCTGGTGATCTGCACGGAGCCGCGGAAAGCCCGGCTCAGCCGCCGCGAATACGGTCTTTCGTCCTGTGGTACAGTGCCGGCCTTGGCGCGCGTGCGGCACGATTTCGTCGAGCAGGACTACACGGCAGGTGCCCCTGTCGAGAAGAGCCACGCTTACCTTGCGGAGCTGGGGATGAAGTGAGCCTGTGGCAGACGGTGGACGGCTGACGGCCCACGGCGTACGGTCTACGGCTTGCGGCTCACAGCCTGCGGCGGACGAAGTCACGTCTCGTCGCGTAGTGCTGAAGAGGGCCGGCGGCCTGGTCCTGGCGTGGCTGACGCCGTTGGACGCCAGTGCGCAGGGCGATCAGTCGGCGCGTCCCGCCAGGGGGGACGTCCTCGTTCGTGTGGGCGATGCGACCGCCACACCGTTGACCCCGGCCGATGTGACAGGAACCGCCGTGGTCATGGCGTGGCCCGCGACGCCGGCAGGCGTGGTGCGCAGCGGTTCACGCCTCAATCGACTGGTATTGGTCCGACTCGATCCGGCGTCGCTCGCCGAGCGCTCGCGGCCGCACGCCGCCGAAGGCGTGATGGCGTACTCCGCGGTGTGCACGCACACCGGCTGCGAAGTGGGGGCGTTTCTCGCCGACGAGCAGGTGCTCTACTGCGACTGCCACGAGTCGAAGTTCGATCCGCGGGATCAGGGACGCGTCATCGGCGGGCCGGCACCACGCAACCTGCCGGCGTTGCCGCTCACCCTCGTCGACGGACGGCTCACGGTGGCCGGCGCGTTCACCGCGCGGCCGGGTTTCGAGCAGGGGTAGCGGGGGGAAGCTGGGAGTCGGGAGTCGGGCTTGTCCGCCGAAGCCTTGGCGACGGCGGAAGTCAGGAGACAGGACGATGGGAGCTGGCCGATTCGTCGCCGCGGTATCGACCGCCCTACTGGTTGCGAGACTCCTGCTCGAGGCGACGCCGCAGCAGCCTGCGCCCGCGCCGCCACCGGCGCCGCTGCCGATGCCGATGCCGGCCATCCTGAAGGCCTACCCGGCGGTCACGGCAGACCGGCTGCTGCACCCCCGAGACGATGAGTGGCTGATGATCCGGCGGACCTACGATGGGTGGGGCTACAGCCCGCTCGATCAGATCACGCCGGCGAACGTGGCGCGACTGCGGCCGCTGTGGGTATTCGCCACCGGCGCCGTCAATGGACACGAAGCCCCGCCGCTTGTGAACGGTGGCGTGATGTTCGTCTCCACGCCTGGCAACCAGGTGATCGCCGTCGAGGTCAAGACCGGCAGGCTGCTCTGGCGCTACCGCCGGCCGCTGCCCGAGGACGCGGTGGTGATGCATCCCACCACGCGCGGCGTCGCGTTGTATGGCGACAAGGTGTACCTGCCCGCCAACGAAGGCGTGCTCGTCGCCCTCGACGCGCGCACGGGCAAGGAAGTGTGGACGACCAACGTCGGGGAGAACCAGCATGGCTACTACATGACGCTGGCGCCGCTCGTGGCCGAGGGCGTCGTGATGATCGGAGCCTCGGGCGGTGAGTTCGGCATCCGCGGGTTCGTCGCGGCCTTCGACGCCGAGACGGGCAAGCAGGTATGGAAGACCTACACCGTGCCCGCACCAGGCGAGCCGGGCAGCGACACGTGGCCGAAGGGCGATCAGTGGAAGACCGGCGGGGCGCCGGTGTGGGTGACCGGCAACTACGATCCCGAGACACGCCTGGCATACTGGGGTACTGGCAACGGCGGTCCGTGGATGGGCGATCAGCGGCCCGGCGACAATCTCTACACGGCCTCGACGGTGGCGCTTGATGTGAAGACAGGGCAGATCCGCGGGCACTTTCAGTACCACCCGAACGATTCGTGGGACTGGGACGAGGTGTCGCCACCGATTCTCGTGGACTACCAGCGTGACGGCCGCACCGTGAAGGGCCTCATCAACGTCGCCCGCAACGGCTACCTCTGGTTCCTGCAGCGCAGCGGCGGCCCCATTTCGTTCGTGCAGGGCATGCCGTACGTGAAGCAGACCGTGTTTCGCGGGCTCGACCCGAAGACGGGCCGGCCGGATGTCGATCCCGATAAGAAGCCTGCCACCGGCAAGAAGGCCGAGAACATCTGCCCGTCGCACTGGGGCGGCAAGAACTGGCCGCCGATCTCGTACAGCCCGAAGACGCGGATGATCTACATCCCCGCCAACGAGAACCTGTGCGACTGGCTGACGGGCATCGAGGTGGACTACGAGCCGGGTGAGCGATACATGGGCGCGCAGAGTGGACTCTCGCTGGCGGCCGGGGCTGACCATGTCGGGGAAGTGCAGGCGTGGCACGTGGACACGGGTCGCCGGGTCTGGACCCACAACTACGCCACGTCAATCAACTGGGGCGGCATGCTGGTCACCGCCGGCGGTCTCGTCTTCTCCGGCGGCACCAACGATCGCAAGCTGCACGCGTTCGACGCCGCCACCGGCAAGCTCCTGTGGGAGTTCCCCACCAACTCGGGCATCCTCGCGCCGCCCTCGTCTTTCACCATAGACGGCACGCAGTACATCGCCATCCAGTCGGGCTGGGGCATCGACTCACGGCTCGTGCAGGGCCGCCTGAATGCCCTCACAGGCGGCGCGTACCCCGAGGTGCCCGAAGGCGGAGCCATCTGGGTGTTCGCGGTGCAGTAGGCGGCGGGAGTCGGGACGCAACCACAGGCTGAGACTCCGACTGCCTCCGGGCAATGGCAAAACCGGGGAACCGCCCTTGAGAGCGGCCGGCCTTCGCCAACATGTATCCGTGAGGTCTGTGCTCTCTGGGATTAGGGTCGTCAGCTGGCGACGGCTGCCGGCCGCCGCATGAAGGCCCAGACCAGCAGGCCGAGCAGCAGGAACGGAATCGCAGGGGCCAGCAGCGCCGCAAAGGCGCCGATCACCGCCACCGCGAGGCCGACCACCAACAGGATCGGCAGAATCGACAGCCCGGCGACCAGGCTGAAGGCCCCCGCCAAGAGTCCCACGGGGATCCACAGCAGCTTGAACAGCAGCTTGATGGGGAAAAACACCGCCCACAGCACGATCTTCAACACCAGTAACACCACGCCGATCACAGACAGCACCGCCAATCCGGCGACGAACAGCCCCGCAAGCGCCATAAGTTCCAGCATTTTTACGAATATACGAAGGTTTCCTGATCCCTGTTTCCTGATCCCCGATCCCTGAGCTATGCTGGGCAGCTATGGCAGAAGCCGAAATCCCGCAGGTCGATCCGGCCGTTGAACAGGCGGAGGCGGTGGACGAAACCCCCGTCGAATTGCCAAGGGCCGCGCCGATTGAAAGCCGTTTTCTTTACGTGGACGTGGCGGCCCTTCGCGCCAAGCAGCTGCGCCGCGGCGCCCGCGCGCGGTTGGACCGGGTCGAAGAGCACGTCGTCGTGTCCAAGGCCGTCAAGGCCGAGCGTGTCGCCATGGAAGAGGTGAAGCAGAACCTCGTCCTGTGGGACCTGCCCGAATTCAAGGCCGTCGTCGATATCCGGTAGAGAAGTGAGAAGTGAAAGGTGAGAGCTTCTCACTTCTCTCTTCCCACTTCTCACTTCCTTTTGCTCTATGCCGCGACTTCGACATTGATCGTGCGCGGCCGCGACTCTTCGCGGAACGGCAGCGTCACCGTCAGCACGCCGTTCTTGTAGTCCGCACCAATCTTCGACGCGTCAACCGTGGACGGCAGTGAGAAGCACCGGCTGAACGTGCCATAGGCACGCTCCAGCCGATGGAACTGATCCTGCTTGACGCCGTGTTCGGTGGTGACCTGCTCGAAATTGCGCTCGCCCTTCAGCGTCAGCGTGTTGTTCTCGAACACGACCTGAATGTCCTCGCGCTTCATGTCGGGCAATTCCGCCTTCAGCACGAGCTCCTGCTTGCCGTTCTCGAAAATGTCCACCGCCGGCACCCAGCGGCCACTTCCACCCCACGACGCAAAGTCCGCGTCGAGGGGACCCCGGATGGTGAGCAGATCTGCAAATGGATCGAAACGTGTCATCGCCATGATTATCTAGCCTCCGCAAATTCGGCGTCGACCACTTCGCCATCCTTGGCCTGGTCCGCCGGGTTGTCCTGCCTGGACGCGTGCTGCGCGGCCTTGGCGGCCTGCTCTTTCTGGTAGGCCTCCGCCTCCGCGCGATTGCGCTCATCCACCTCGTCACGCTGCCGCTTGTCTTCGGCGGCATTCGCCTCCGCTTCCTTCACCTTCGCGTTGACCTCGTCCTTCGACAGGCCGCTCGCGCCGGTGATGGTGATCTTCTGTTCCTTCCCGGTCGCCTTGTCGGCGGCCGTGACGTTGACAATGCCGTTGGCGTCGATGTCGAAGGTGACTTCGATCTGCGGCAGGCCGCGCATCGCCGGCGGCAGGCCGGTCAGGTGGAAGCGTCCCATCGTGCGGTTGTCGCGCGCCATCGAGCGCTCGCCCTGCAGCACATGGACCTCCACGCTGGTCTGGTTGTCGGCAGCGGTCGAGAAGATCTCGCTCTTCCGCGCCGGGATGGTGGTGTTGCGCGGAATCAGGACCGTCGTCACGCCGCCCAGCGTTTCAATGCCGAGCGACAACGGCGTCACGTCCAGCAGCAGCACGTCCTTCACCTCGCCGGACAGCACACCGCCCTGCACCGCGGCGCCGATCGCGACCACTTCGTCGGGGTTGACGCCCTTGTGAGGCTCCTTGCCGAAGTACTCCTTCACGACCTGCTGCACGCGAGGCATGCGCGTCGAGCCGCCGACCAGCACCACTTCATCCACGTCGGACGGCTTGATACCGGCATCCTGGAGCGCCTGCCTGAGCGGGCCGATCGTCCGCTGCACCAGCGGCTCGACCAGCGACTCGAGCTTCGCGCGCGACAGCTTCATCGCCATGTGCTTCGGACCCGAGGCGTCCGCCGTGATGAACGGCAGGTTGATTTCGGTCTCCAACACCGACGACAGTTCGATCTTCGCCTTCTCGGCCGCTTCCTTCAGGCGCTGAAGGGCCATGCGGTCCTTGCCGAGGTCAATGCCGTCGCTCTTGCGGAACTCCGCGATCATCCAGTCGACGACCAGCTGATCGAAGTCGTCGCCGCCAAGGTGCGTGTCGCCGTTGGTCGACTTCACCTCGACCACGCCTTCACCCACTTCGAGCACCGAGATGTCGAACGTGCCGCCGCCAAGGTCGAACACCGCGATGGTCTCGTCTTTCTTCTGGTCGAGGCCATACGCCAGCGCCGCCGCCGTGGGTTCGTTGACAATGCGCAGCAGGTTGAGGCCGGCAATCCGGCCGGCGTCCTTGGTGGCCTGGCGCTGCGCATCGTTGAAGTACGCAGGCACCGTGATCACCGCGTCGCTGACCTTCTCACCGAGGTAGTCTTCCGCGGCCTGCTTGAGCTTCTGCAGGACCATCGCGGAAATCTCGGGCGGCGAGTAGAGCTTGCCGCGCACCGAAATGCGCGCGTCGCCGTTGTCGCTTTTCGACACGACGTACGGCACACGCCTGGTCTCGTCCGCGACCTCGTTGAACTTGCGGCCCATGAACCGCTTGACCGAGAACACCGTGTTCTCAGGGTTGGTCACCGCCTGCCGCTTGGCGACCTGACCGACCAGACGATCTCCGTCTTTGCCAAAGCCCACGATCGACGGCGTCGTACGCGCGCCCTCCTGGTTGACGATCACGGCCGGCTGGCCGTTTTCCATGACCGAGACCACCGAATTGGTGGTGCCCAGGTCGATGCCGATGACTCTTCCCTTACCCATGACGCTCGTCCTCCCTCAGGACTGCTTCAGTATCTGCATTATATGAGTGTATGTCAAGCATTATATTTTAGTGTATAACGCTAATATTGTACGTAATTGCCTGCTGGTTTCAAGACCTGAGCTTTAGCAAGGACCTGACGGCCCGTAGGCCCGTCAGCCCGATGGCCTAGAATGGCGACATGGCGGCTTTCTCGTCATCAGGGTCACTGGACCAGCCCACCGAGCTTGCGAAGGATGTCCAGCGCCTGCTCGACGACCTTGCCCGCAGCCGCCCCGACCGACGGCAATTGGTGGCCGGCGAATGCCTGCCGGTGGTCGATGTCTTCGAGACCGACCGATCCGTCGACATCGTGCTCGACCTCCCCGGCATCGAGGCCGACGCGCTTCGCATCCTGTTCAAGTCCGGCGTGCTGCTGATCGTCGGGGAGAAAGAACGCCCTGATCTCACGCGTCGCGGGCCGGCCAGTTTTCATCTCGTGGAGCGCGACTTCGGCCGTTTTGCCCGGGCCGTGAGAATCAACGCCGCGGTTGACGGCGCCCAGGCGCGGGCGCGCCTCGTCAACGGCGAGTTGCGCATTGTCCTGCCGCGCATCACCGAGCGTCGCGGCGCCGGCCAGCTGGTGCCGATCGACGCCACCGTTCCGCGCTGATGCATCTGCTCTTCCTCGGCGATGTCGTGGGCCGGCCTGGACGCGACCTGGTCCGGCGCCACCTCCGCGCCCTCGGGGCGCACTACGGCGCGGCGCTGGTGATTGCCAATGGCGAAAACGCCGCGGGCGGCGCCGGCATCACTCGCGAGAACACGCTCGAAATGCTCGGTGCCGGCGTGGACGTCATTACCACCGGCAACCACGTCTGGGACAAGCGCGAGACGCTGGAATTCATCGGCAACGAACCGCGTCTGCTCAGGCCGGCTAACTATCCCGCCGGCACACCCGGGGCCGGCTCCTGCGTGGTGACCGCCCGCAACGGCGTCCGCGTGGGCGTCGTGAACGTCATGGGCCGCGTGTTCATGCACGCCACCGACGATCCGTTCCGGGTCGCCGACCGCGAGATCGCGCGCGTCAAGCAGGATGGTGCCGCCGTCGTGTTCGTCGACATGCACGCCGAAGCCACGTCGGAGAAGATGTCACTCTGCTACTACCTCGACGGCCAGGTGGCCGCGGTGATTGGCACGCACACCCACGTCCAGACCGCCGACGAGCGCATCCTGCCGGGCGGCACGGCCTGCCTGACCGACGTCGGCATGACGGGCCCGCACGACGGCGTGATCGGCATCGAAAAGACGGCGATCATCGCGCGGTTCACCTCGGGATTGCCCGGACGCTTCGAGACCGCCGCCGGCGATGCGCGCCTGCACGGCGTTCGCATCACGGTCGATCCGGCCACCGGACGGGCGACCGCCATCGAGCGCGTCGCGCACACCGAAGCCGACCTCAGGCAGATCACCGATCACGTCACGGTGGCTCACCCATGAGCCGGCTGCCGTTTGACGAGGAGCCGACACCTGGAACCGGACCACGGGCTCCGAAGGCTCCGACGGTGCTCTCGGTCAGCGAGCTCAACGCCACGATCCGCGACATCCTCGAGAACCGGCTGACGCAGGTCTGGGTCGAGGGCGAGATTTCGAATGCCCGCGTCTGGAACACCGGGCACATGTACTTCACGCTCAAGGACAGCGCGTCGCAGATCAAGGCGGTGATGTTCCGCTCGGCGGTGCGCTACCTGAAGTTCACGCCCGAAGACGGCATCAAGGTCGTGGCACGCGGCAAGGTCAGCGTCTACGACCCGAAGGGCGAGTACCAGATCATCTGCGAACATCTCGAGCCGAAGGGTGTCGGCGCGTTGCAGCAGGCGTTCGAGCAACTGAAGAAACGACTGCAATCCGAGGGCCTGTTCGACCAGGCACGCAAGCGTCCGCTCCCGGTCCTCCCCCGCCGCATCGGCATTGTCACCTCGCTCGACGGCGCGGCGTTGCGCGACATCGTGCGGGTGCTGCGCCGGCGGTATCCGAATGCGCATCTCGTGCTGTCGCCGACGCGCGTGCAAGGCGAAGGCGCCGGGCGCGAAGTGGCGCACGCCATCCGCCAGGTCGCCCGTATTGAAGCCGTCGACGTGGTGATCGTCGCGCGCGGTGGCGGCTCGCTCGAAGATCTCTGGGCCTTCAACGAGGAGGTCCTGGCGCGCGCGATCGCCGACGCGCCGGTGCCGATTATTTCCGGCGTTGGCCACGAAACCGATTTCACGATCGCCGACTTCGTGGCCGACCTGCGCGCGCCGACCCCGTCGGCCGCCGCGGAGCTGGTGGTCCGGCGCAAGGACGAGTTCTTCGCACACATCGACCGCATCGGCGAGCGGCTCGACGCCGCCATCCATCACCGGCTGGGCCGCATGGAGCTGCGGCTGCTCAGCCTCGAGGCGCGGCCGGGCTACGCCGGTTTTGAAGGCCGCATCGCGGTGCGAGGCCGCCACGTGTCGGAGCTGACCGGCGCGCTGCGCCAGCGCGTGTCGGCGGGCATTGCGCTGCGGGCACGGCGCCACGCACAGCTGCGCCGGTCGCTCGATCAGTTCGACCCGCGTCATCGCCTGGCCGCCGTCCGGACCCGGCTGGTGTCGCGCGACGCGCAACTGGCCGCCGCCGTCCGCCGGCGAATGACGGCCGCCGCATCGCGGCTTGGCGGCCTGGCCGCGCGGATCGAGGGTCTGAGCCCTCTCGCGGTGCTGGGCCGCGGTTATTCGGTCACGTGGGATGCCGCACGAACGCGTATTATTCGAGATGCATCGACACTGACACCGGGAGACGCGGTGCGCATCACCCTTGAACGCGGCACCTTCGATGCGACCGTCACGAAAGCCGAGAGCTGATGGCCGAGCGCACAACTGATCCCACCATCAAAGACTTCGAGGCGGCCATCGCCGAGCTCGAAACCATTGTGAAACAGCTCGAAGAAGGCGACCTCGCTCTCGAGAAGTCGCTCGAGTTGTACGAACGCGGCGTGCAGCTGTCGCGCTTCTGCCACTGGCGCCTGGAAGCGGCGGAAAGCCGCATCGACGTCATCAACGAGCGCGGTGAGCTGAAGGCCGCTCCGGCGTCGCTGAATCTTCCAGACGACGAAGAGGAATGACGTTCGACCAGTGGCTCGAGGCCCGGCGCGCCGACCTGGAGCGCGCGTTGGAGGCGTTGCTGCCGAAGCCTCCCGCCCTGCCGGCGGTGATTGACACCGCCATGCGCTACAGCCTGCTCGGCGGCGGCAAGCGCCTCCGCCCGATGCTGGTGATCGCCAGCGCTGAGGGCGTGGCGCAGGCGACCGGCGCCTCGGAAGCGGCGGCCCGCGACACCGCCATGCCGGCGGCGTGCGCGCTTGAAATGATCCATACCTATTCGCTGATTCACGACGACCTGCCGTCGATGGATGACGACAACCTGCGGCGCGGGCGACCGACGTCGCACATCGTCCACGGCGAGGGGATGGCCATTCTGGCGGGCGACGGCCTGCAGGCCGAAGCCTTCAAGCTGCTGGCACGCGAGCCGCAGGGGCACCACCCGGCACTCATGCAGCGGAAGCTGCGCGTGCTGTCGCTGGTCGCCGATGCGGCCGGCGCCGCCGGCATGGTCGGCGGACAGGCCGTTGACCTGAGTGCCGTGCAGCCCGCCTCCGCCAGCGCTCCGGGGGGCACGCCACCCGTCACGCTCACGCCTGACGAGCTGCGCGACATGCACCTACGCAAGACCGGTGCGCTGATTCGCGCCTCGGTGGCGTCCGGCGCCATCATGGCCGGCGCCGATGCGGCGCTGTTTGCCGAGCTGGATCAGTACGGTACGGAGATCGGCCTCGCGTTCCAGATCGTGGACGACATCCTCGACGAGGAGGGTTCCGCCGCGACCCTTGGCAAGACGGCCGGCAAGGACCGCGCCGCCGGCAAGCCGACTTATCCGGTAATCTTCGGCCTCGATCGCTCGAAGCAGATGGCCGACGAGTGCCGCGCCCGCGCCCACCAGGCGCTCGACAGAGCCGGACTCCTCGATTCCCGCCTTGCCGCCATTGCGAGCTGGATCATTGACCGGAAGACGTAGGGCTACGGCTACGGAACGGTGAAAACGCCACGACGACAACGCCTCGACACCTTGCTGGTCGAGAAGGGCCTGGTCGAGTCGCGCGAGAAGGCGCGCGCGCTGATCCTTGCCGGCCAGGTGGACGTCGACGGTCATGGCGCGGCCAAGGCGGGCACGATGGTGTCGATCGCTGCAGATATCCGCGTCATTGGGCCGGAGCATCCCTGGGTCAGCCGCGGCGGCATCAAGCTCGCCGCGGCACTCGACGCCTTCGGCATCGATGCGACCAATCGCGTGGTGCTCGACATCGGCGCCTCCACCGGTGGCTTCACCGATGTCTGGCTGCAACGCGGCGCCGCCCACGTCATCGCGCTGGATGTCGGGCACAGCCAGCTGCATTGGAAAATCCGCAGCGACCCGCGCGTGACGGTGATTGAACACACCAACGCGCGCCACCTCCGGCCGGGCGATCTGCCCGACCGGGGACCCATCACGCGGGTCAGTGTTGACGTCTCGTTCATCTCGCTCGGTCACATATTTCCGGTGCTGCCCGATCTGCTGACCCGGCCGGCCGACGTCATTGCGCTGGTCAAGCCGCAGTTCGAGGCGGGACGCAAGGATGTGGGGAAAGGTGGCCTGGTCGGCGACCCGGCGGTGCGCCAGCGCGTGGTCGACGAGGTGACCGCCGCGGCGGCTGAAGTAGGATTGAGGCGTAGCGGTGTGACCGACTCGCCGATCACCGGCGCGCACGGAAACAGAGAATTCCTGATGCACCTGCAATGCGAATAGGGGTGGCCGTCAAGCCGGGACTGGCGGCGGCACGCCCCACGCTGGTCGATCTCGAACTGCGGCTGCGCGAGCGCGGCGTCGATGCCGTCTGGACGCGCGAAGCCGCCGAGTTGATGCCGGCCGGCCCGCGCACCGTCGACGACCGCGCGGACATTCCGGCGCAGGTGGACCTCCTCCTGGTGCTGGGCGGTGACGGCTCGCTGCTGAGCGCCGCCAGGGCGATTGCCGACAGCGGGCGCGATGTGCCGATTCTCGCGGTCAATTTCGGCTCGCTGGGGTTCCTCACCGAGATCACGCGGCCGGAGATTTTCGATTCGCTCGACGCGATACTGAACAATCGCGCCACGCATGACGTGCGGATGATGCTGCGGGCGGTGGCCACCCGGCATGGATCTCCATTTGCCAGCCACGTGGCGCTCAACGACGTGGTGTTTTCGCGCACGGCGCTGTCGAGAATGATCGCCTTGGCGGTCTCGGTGGGCGACCAGTTCGTGACGTCGGTCAAGGCCGATGGCTTGATCGTGGCGACCCCGACCGGATCGACCGCCTACAATCTCGCCGCGGGCGGCCCGATCGTCCACCCGGCGATGGAGGCGCTGGTGCTGACGCCAATTGCCCCGCACGCGCTCAGCAACCGCCCCATCGTGATTCCGACCGAACGCGACGTGCGGGTGATTTCCACGGGCACCAACGCCGGCGACGAGGTCTACGTCACGGTTGATGGGCAGATCGGCTTCGGCCTCCAGCCCGGTGATGAGATCGCGATTGGGAAAGCCGAGCGGCCACTGCGCCTGATTCGCGCCACGACGCGAAGCTATTTCGAGGTCTTACGACAGAAGCTGAAATGGAATGAGGGCTAATTAGCGATTGCGGGGCGGCTGGTTCTCCGAGATGCGCTTGGCGGCCCGCTGCTTCCTGAAGTACTCCACCTGCCAGGTAAAGACGTTCCTGTTGTGTTCGGCCAGGGTTGAGGCGAACACGTGCGAGCCGTCGTTCCTGCTGACGAAGTAGAGATAGTCCACGACCGCAGGCTGCGCGGCGGCGGCCAGCGAGGCCGTGCCCGGCGCGGCAATCGGCCCGGGCGGCAGCCCGGGATACATGTAGGTGTTGTAGGGTGAATCGAATTCGCGCAGATGCTCGCGCGTCAGGTTGCCGGTGTACCGACCGGCCTTCTGCAGCGCGTAGATCACCGTCGGATCGGCCTGCATGGCCATCTTGATCTTCAGCCGATTGCTGTAGACCGCGGCCACGAGTGGCCGTTCGTCCGGCGTGCCGGTCTCCTTTTCGACCAGCGAGGCCAGCGTCACCAACTGCCGGACGCTCAGCCCCCGAGCCTTTGCCGCCGCCAACATGCCCGCGGTCAACGCGTTGCGGAATCCGGCCACCATTTGCTCGACCACGGCGCTGGCGGGCACATTGCGAGCCAATGCATAGGTTTCGGGAAACAAGTAGCCCTCGAGATCGCGCGCGGCCGTATCGAGATCCGCGACCAGCGTTGCATTCAGTGCCGCCTTGCGAAAGTCCGCCGCGGCGCCGAAGCCGCGTGCCTCGAAGACCTGCGCCATCTCGGCTATGGTCAGGCCTTCGCGGAAGGTCAGCAGCCGGGTGTAGACGTCAC